>JBDRIT010000201.1:0-5968 GCA_043815665.1 Pseudomonadota bacterium | reverse complement strand
ACCCAGGCTCGATCGCGATGAGCGAAAAGATGTGATCGATCGTCAGACGGCGACGGCAACGGCAACGGACCATTCTTCCAGCCGAGTCAAGACAGAGTTCGATAGACCGCTGGGTGAGCGGCGACTTTGCGATAGCCCTGCTCTCAGGGTTCCTCGACCTTGACCCAGTCGCTGCCCGCGGTCTACTCTGCCTCACGCGCCGAAAGGCGGAGTCCGGGGAGGCACAGCGTGAACCTGAAGACGCGCACGCGCACCACGGTGCAGAACGGTTCGGATGACGAACTCGAGAAACTGGTATCGGAGGAGCCCAGGACGGTCCGGTTCGCGCTGGGGCTCACGTACCATGAAGAACGTGGGATCCGTGCGCGGGCCGCACGCGCCGTTGCGCTCGCGTCGAGGCACCACCCGGCCCTGGTCCAGAGTGTCATCCGCCGCATCGTGTGGGCCATGAACGACGAGTCGGGGACCAACGCAGCGACGGCCCCCGAGGTCCTGCAGGCGATCGCAGACGAGATGCCAGAGCTGCTGGTCCCCGTGATCCCCGACCTCGTACGCCTGTCGGCTGATCCAGAGCTGTGCGAGGGCCTTGCGGCCGCGCTCCGGACGGTGTCCCGCCGATGTCCCGGCGAGATCGGCCAGCAACTGGCGGAGTCGTTGAACGACGGGACCCGCTCAGAAGCTTCGCCGTATCGCAGGGCGGCCGCCAGGAGACTCGCGGTACCTACGCGTCCCCCTCTTCTCTCACGGCGACGGTGATCTCGTAGAACACGGTGAGCAGGATGATTCGAAGGCCGGTTCCCCCACGGCCGCTGTCTTCGATTACTCTCTGGTCATGAGAGCTCCTCGGCGCTACCAAATGCCGCCCGAGAGCAGCTACCACTTCATACCCAAAGGGCATCAATTTCGTACGAGCGGAGCTTCGTCCGCTCAACTATATTTGGAGATGCATCTTGGCCGCTGCCCCAGTATTGGTGTGTCCTGCGCGTTCCTCCCGTCCCGATCGTCTCCCATGAAATACCACTCGTCTTTTCGCCTTGTCCGAGATACTTTCCAGACAAAGAACACATGCCATGGCAGCGAAGATGAAAGACACAATCGGATCTGAGAGCCCCGTCACCGCGAAGCGACTTGGATGGGCAGAGCTCTACAGGATCGAGGACTGGTGGGCGGTGTGGTTTGCCTCCCTCCTGGTGCTCGGCATCATCATCGGGTTCATCACCAAGGTCCCCAAGGTCGGAAAATGGTCCTCGAATCCGATGGATGCGTTCCCTTCGGAGCTCTTCCTTCCCCTGGTCCTCCTCGCCGTCGGCATCGGCGCGTTGACCGCCATCGGGATGATCATGATGAAGGCCGACTGGAAGAGGTACCTGTCCGGCTTCCTGGTCATCTTCCTGCTCGCATGCCTTTCGTATTTCTTCGCCAACCAGACCACGATGAAAGCATGGGGCATCGGTTATGCGATCTGGGCGCTCGGGCTGGGGCTCCTCATCTCGAACACGATCGGAACACCCGAGTGGCTCCTCGCCGGAGCCAGATCCGAGATGTTCATCAAGACCGGCCTCGTCTGCCTCGGGGCCGAGATCCTGTTCTCGAAGATCCTCCAGCTGGGGCCGCCGGGGCTGCTGGTCGCCTGGCTCGTCACTCCGACGGTGATCATCTTCATGTGGTACTTCGGCACGCGCTGGCTGAAGATGACATCCAAGCGGCTCATCATCATCGTCGCAGCCGCCACCTCGGTCTGCGGTGTGTCCGCGGCGATCGCTGTTGCGGCGGCATGCAGGGCGAAGAAGGCGGAGCTGACGCTTGTCGTGGGCATGACCATGATCTTCACGGTCCTGATGATGATCGGCATGCCTGCCCTCTCGAGAGCCATCGGCCTGGATCCCGCTGTCGGAGGAGCCTGGCTCGGAGGCACGATCGATTCGACGGGTGCCGTGGTCGCCGCCGGCGCGTTCCTGGGAGAGAACGCCGAGAAGGTGGCCGCCGTGGTCAAGATGATCCAGAACATCCTGATCGGCGTCGTGGCGTTCGTCGTCGCCGTCGTCTGGGTCACGAAGATCGACAGGGACCCCAAGGCCCCCCGCCCGAGCCTGATGGAGATCTGGTACCGCTTTCCAAAATTCATCGTCGGATTCGTCCTGGCATCCATCGTCTTCAGCTTCATCCTGATGCCCGTCATGGGAGCCGAAGACGTCAGCTCGGTGCTCAACCAGTCCAAGGTCTTCAGGGGATGGTTCTTCTGCCTGGCCTTCGTGTCGATCGGACTCGAGTCCAACTTCAAGGAGCTCGCCGGACAGCTCGTCGGCGGCAAGCCGATCGTTCTCTATATCGTCGGACAGAGCTTCAATATCTTCCTCACGCTGCTCGTCGCGTGGCTCGCCTTCGGGGGTGTCCTCTTTGAGAAGTTCATCTGACAGGCACGGATTGCTCGAGATCACGGTCGCCCTCGTCGCAGTGCTCCTGTTCATTGCGATGGCGTCCTGGCTGAGTCCCCTGCTGCCCGGCGTGGCAGGAGAGGTCTATCGGCAGAATGTCCGACTGGACATCGAAGCAACCGCCTTGATATACACGGAATCAGGCGACGTAAGAGACTACCTCGACCCCATGAAAGGCAAGTACGGACAGACGTCACCAGTGCCGGATCAAGAATGATGGAGGGAGCCGAACATGGGGACGGGAGAGTCGGTTCGACGCATGAGCGCTACCCCATCCACGCCCACCCGTGATGATTCTCCGGGAAATATTCAGACGACTGATCCTGACCCATCTGGATGACCTGCGACGCATCCTTGACGTCCGCCGCTAGCCCTCCAGCTTGAGAAAGCGTTGCGCGTTGCCCGCGTAGATCCCGGGGCGCGCTGACGCGGGGAAGGGGAAGCGCCCGATGCTGTCCAGCGCCTCCTGGTAGGGGTAAGGCACGTTGGGCCAATCCGATCCGTAGCACACCCGATCCGCGTTGCGGAGCAGCCGCGCCTCATCACCCATCCAGCGGGTGTCGAACAGATCCGTCTGGACGTTGATCATTGCCGTGTCGAGCACCATCGCAGGGTAGCGGTCCAGGCGCTCCAGGAAGCCGTCCACCTCGAAGGCGCCCATGTGGGCCACGCAGACCCGTAGGGAGGGGTACCGCTCCATGAGCCGGTCGAAGTGCGCCAGCCCCACGAAGTCGTTGGCGTAGGGGGCCGTGCCCAGGTGCATGAGCAGCGGAAAATCCGCCTCCAAGCACGCCTCGTAGACAGGGTCCAGGCGCAGATCGTTCATGTCGAAGGCCTGCACCAGCGGCTGGAACTTGAAGCCATGGAGATGGGGCGAGGCGATGGCCTCGTCCGTCGCCTCCAGCAGATCGGCGTCCTCCACGTGCAACGAAGCGAAGGGCAGAAACACCGGGTGCTCAACCGCAAGGTCCATACCGAAGTGGTTCAGCGACCGCGCCACACCGGGCTTGTGGGGGTAGTTGAGAGCCACGGCCCGGTCCACGCCGTGGGCCGCCAGGGTGGCAGCGATGTCGGCCAGGTGCTGGCGCTGCACCGTCCATCCGCCGTCCTCGAAGAACTGCCACACCGCCTCGAACATGCGGTGCGGGAAGACGTGGAGGTGCAGGTCCCAGATCGGGGTCATGACGTGGCCTCTCAGGGCAGCTCCGGGCCAAGGCGAACCAGAGCCCCACTGTACCCACCTGACGGCGCTCCGTCGAGGGGAGGGTCGGCCAGTCGGCCAGGACGACGGTGGGGTGCAAAGCCGTTGCTCGTTGCGGGCAAGGCCAGCACAATAGGCGCCATGGACGTCTCCCCACGACCCCGCGTGTCCGCGGTGCGTTGCCACACCTACGAGCTGGATGAGGTCCGGGTCGCGGTGCGGGACGTGCTGGCGCCCCTCGGGGGCATGCGGGCGTTCGTCTCCACGGGCGATCGCGTCCTGATCAAGCCGAACTTCCTCGTCTCATCCCGGGTGGACAAGGCAGTCTGCACCCACCCCGCGATCATCCGCGCGGTGGCGGAGGCGGTCCTGGACGCGGGCGCCGGGTCCGTGGCGGTGGGAGACAGCCCCGCTGTGGGCTCCGGGCGCGCGGTCGCGAAGAGGCTCGGCCTCCTGGGCCTCCTGGGCGAGATCGGGGTGGAGGTCATTGATCTCAAGGACCCCGTGGTCGCGGCGGCGAGGGACCCGGATGTCTTCCGGCGGTTCGAGATCGCGCGGGCGGTGCTGGACGCGGATCGGATCATCAACCTCCCGAAGCTCAAGACCCACGGCCAGATGTTCATGACCCTGGCCCTGAAGAACACCTTCGGCGTGGTGGTGGGGCCCCGGAAGGGTGCCTGGCACATGGAGGCGGGGCGGGACGCAACGCTCTTCGCACGGATGCTCGTCGAGCTGCACCGCCGGGTGGCCCCCGCGCTGAACCTTGCGGACGCGGTGGTGGGGATGGAGGGAAACGGCCCGAACGCTGGGGATCCCCGGGACGTCGGCCTCCTGGTGGCGTCCGCGGACGCGGCCCTGGTGGACCAGTACCTCTGCGAGGTGGTCCAGTTCCCGCCGGAGGCCCTTCCGGTGCTCCAGGTGGCCTGGGAAGCGGGCCGCGGCAAGGAGGGGATCGACGCGCCGCTCCTGGCGGGGCCGGCGCCGGGCGAGGTCGCGGTGGACGACTTCGCCCTGTCCCGGCCTCAGCACGTCTCCATGACGGGCCCCTTCCGGCGCCTGGTGCGGCGCATCGTCGAGGTCCGCCCCAAGGTCCGGAGGGAGCCCTGCGTTGGTTGCGGCCGTTGCGCGGCGGCTTGCCCGGCGGAAGCGATCGAGATGATCGAGGGAGCGCCCACACCCCTGCCGCGGTTCGACAGGAACCGCTGCATCCACTGCTTCGTCTGCCAGGAGCTCTGCCCGGAGGGCGCGATCGTGGTGGGCCGGGGCGTGGTGCGCTCCCTCATCGGGTGACGGATGAAGGGGGAAACCGGGGGGAGGACGCCCTACGGCGTATGAGAACACGACATGGCCCGTCTGTTTGGGCGAGATTGCTCGAACGATCCATGGACACCAGAATCGCAGCAACGCGTCTCTGTCTGTAAGAAGGAGACGGTATCCTCAGGCCAGCAAATCGGCCAACGGAAACCCGAAAGTGCGTACAATCTGCGTACAGTCCTACCAGCGTAGCCAGCGATCGAATTTCAATGAAATCTATGATGTGAACGTGTTACATGCACGGGCCTCCACCTTCACACGATGGAAGTCGCTCCGCGTCGCCTACCTTGTGGGAGGGGCTTTCCAGCCCCGATTCCCCGAACTCCAACCACTGTGGTCCCCTGCGGAGGGTCGCCTCCGATTCCGGGGCTCCATTTCAGCGTTCCGTTCCTTCGGAGCCGGGTCTGAAACGGACACCCTCCACGGCGACCCTCCAGTGCCGACACAATATCAAGAGCCGAAGGAGACCCGATTTGTTCGACCACGTCATCGTCTTCAACGAAGCCCACGTCCGGCGCCTGATCTCGGATTACCTTGGCTACTATCACGAGGACCGGTGCCACTTGTCTCTCGACAAGGACTGTCCAGAGCCGCGGCCGGTTCAAGAACGGCCACCCGGAGACGCGGAAGTCGTGGCCTTCCCACGCGTGGGCGGCATCCACCACCGCTACGAGTGGCGCGACGCAGCCTGAACCCGGAACTCAAATTGGAGACCGCTCCCTTCGCTCCTGTTGAGCGCAGGGAGCAGTGCGCGAGATCCGGACCTTGAGACTGAAGACGTCGCCCGCGCGAACCCTCCAGAGTCACCGCAAGTTGTCAAAGAGCAGGTCGATCCGCTCCATCAGTCCTTTCGCTCACGCCTCCGTGAGGCTCGGATGGGTTTTGACGAGGGAGTGCGTCCAGATAAGGCTAGCGTTTTCAGTGGGAGACAGTCCCACCGGGGTAAGAGTCAGCAGCCCCGTAACTTGGATCACATGGGAGGAGGAAACAAATCTTGTGAAGCTGATCGACAAAGCCA
>JBDRIT010000200.1:0-14503 GCA_043815665.1 Pseudomonadota bacterium | reverse complement strand
GGTCGCGAACTCCCGGTTCTGTTGTGTCCATCTCTGTGCTGCTGAGGCATCGGAGGCCCCGCCTCCCGCGGATGGCACCCATCACCTGCTCCAGTTGACCCAGGCGCGATAGCGAAGAGCGAAAAGATGTGATCGATCGTCAGACGGCGACGGCAACGGCAACGGCAACGGACCATTCTTCCAGCCGAGTCGAGCCAGAGTTCGATAGACCGCTGGGGGAGCGGCGACTTTGCGATTGCCCCGTGAACCGCCCTCCTTCGCCTTGTGGTCTCGCAGGTCCGGGGGTATCCTCGAAACCAGTCAGCGAGACGAGGGGGACCCATGAAGCTCGAAGCGATGATCCGGATGTTGATCCTTGTCCTGGGAGTGACCCTCGGGGCCTGCGGTGGTGGTGGCGGGGATCCGTCCACGCCGTCGGAGGATGTGGTCGCCGAGGACGCGGGGGCGGACCTGGACAGCGGTCCCGGCGTGGATGTCCTGTCGGACCTTTACGGCGACACCGGAGAGCCGGGGGAGGATTCCGCCGGGCCGGACGCCCCGACAGCAGATCTCGACGTCGAGCCGCCGCCGGACACCAGTCCTCCGGACACCAGCCCCGACATCGTTGCGGATGTCGCACCGGAGATCATTCCGACGGAGTGCGACGATCCGGAGGACTGCCAGGCGCTCCACGGAGCAGCAACGAGCTGCCACGCATGGAGCTGCGAGGAGGGCGTCTGCGTCGAGGTGCCGGCCCTCGTCGGGAGCTCCTGCGAGGACGGGGAATCCTGCACCCTGGACGACACCTGCGACGGGAGCGGCGTCTGCCAGCCCGGGGCTGCGGATCCTTGCGACGACACGAACCCCTGCACCGATGACTCCTGCACCTCCGGGGTCGGTTGCCAGCACGTCCAGGTCCCGCCCCAGCCCTGCACCGACGGGAACGGATATCCCGGGACGACCAGCTGCGTCGGTGGAGCCTGGGGGGACTGCGTCGCCTCGGCGCCCTGCGACATCCTGGTGAACACGGGGACCGACGGGACGGTGAACCCCTACATCTTCCAGGCCCGGGAGGGGAAGTTCTACGTCTCCTTCGTGGAGCACACCGCCGGCGGCGCGGATCTGAAGCTCGCCTGGCTCGACCCCGCGACCTGCCAGGTGACCCAGGGGCCCTTCACCGTCAACGATCCCGTGGACAGCGTCTACTACTGGGGCTCCCAGGCCGCGGTCAGTGACAGCGCCGGGAACTACTACGCGGTCTGGGAGGCCAAGAGCGGCTTCGGCGAGATCGGCTTCGCGTCGTCGGTGACGGGGGTCGACTTCGGCCCCGCCGTGGAGGCGGTGAGCACCAGCGACAACGGCCAGTACCCGGTCCTGGCGGTCCCCTCCCCGGGGACGGTCTACGTGGCCTGGTCCGGCTTCATCGACAGCGCCGCGCCCGCGGGCTTCGAGTACGATCCCTTCGTGACGACGAACACCGATGTCTTCGGCGTCGGCGCATTCTCCCAGGCCGTTCAGGTAGCGGCGACCCCGATCCAGGACGACGCCGTTGCCCTCGTGGTGAGCCCCGCCGGGGACGTGTACGTCGCCTGGGAGTCCTTCCAGGACGGCAGCCCCGACGGCGGCAACATCTACGTAGCGAAGAGCACCGACGGGGGGCTCAACTTCGGCCCCGCGGTCCAGGTGAACGACGTGGCCACCCACGCCTCCGTCGGGAAGTCGACGTTCATGGCCTGGGGCGACGACGCGCTGCATCTCGTCTGGAGCGATACCCGGGACGACTCCGAGGGGGACGTCTACTACGACCGGGCCGGGCCCTCCCTGGACTTCGGCGCGGACGTGATGGTCAACGACGACACCTACCGGTACCAAGAGGACCCGAGCATCGTTGTCGGCGAAGGCGCGGCCTGTGCGGGGACGGTCTACGTGGTCTGGCAGGACCTCCGCTCCAACAACGGCTACGACATCTACGGTGCGCGCCGCATCCCGGGCGCACCCGGCTTCGACGCCAACATCCTCATCAACCCCCAGACCGACGAGGACCAGATGAACCCGGCCCTGGGCGTGGATCCCGGGTGCGTCGTCGGCGTCACCTGGCGGGACAATGGGGTGAACAGCCAGTTCGACATCAAGGCCACCTTCTTGCCGCTCTGGTAGGCTTTTTGGAATCGCCACTCAACCCCATTGAGAGAGCGTCATGGCAACAGACACAAGCACCATCGAGTTCCTGCTGGACCAGCTGGGCGCCCTGTCCGATGTCCGCGCCCGGAAGATGTTCGGCGAGTACGCGCTGTACCACCAGGAGAAGGTCGTCGCGCTGGTGTGCGACGACCAGCTCTTCGTCAAGATCACTCCGCAGGGGCAGGCCTTCGTCGGCGACCGCTACGAGGAGGGGGAGGCCTACCCGGGGGCTCGTCCCTCCATGCTGATCGGCGCCGACGAGATCGAGGACGATGCGCGGCTCTGCGAGCTGATCCGGATCACCGCCGAAGCGCTGCCGGTGCCCAAGCCCAAGACGCGGCGCAGGGCGGCGAAGAAGTAGGCGAAGATCAGTACGGCGCCTTCTCTTCCATTTTCATCTCAGAGTCTTTCTCCCACATCCGGGGCCGCATCTCCTCGAAGGCGGCGGCCTGGGCTGCGATGGAGAGCCAGAAGACGGCGACCCGCCAGGCCTTCTTCGACGTGGCGGCGTTGAGGGTCACGAGGGAGCCCGCGGCGTGGAGCTGGAAGGCGTCGAAGAAGAGCGTCGGCTCCCACAAGGTCGCCTCGGCGGCCATCTGGATCTGCTCCAGCACCACCTGGGCGTCCTCGGCGGATCCGAGCTTGATCGCTGCCCGGACCTCGAGGCGGTCTCCGAGGTCGAGGCTCACCGCTGCGTGGGTCATCCCCAGGACCTCGTTCACCCCCGGGAAGAACTGCAGCCCCGGAAGGGCCTGATGGAGCAGGGGGAACTGGGCGCGGAGCAGCTCCGGGATCCGCACGAGGGCCCAGAGGGGGGCCTTCGTGTTGATGGCGCGCTGGAGCTCGACCCAGGCGTCGTCGTCGTTCACCGACCCGCCCCCGCCGATGAGGAGGGCCTCCACTTTGGGGGAGAGGCTCGGACCACCGACCCATGCGATCCCATCCTTGTTCCCGGTCTTGAACTCCTTCGCTGGTGACGGGCCCTTCTCGGCGATGCGCGCTGCGACCCAGGAAGACATCTTCGTCTCGTCCTTGAGGCCGAATACCGCCGCGAAGAGATCGAAGCCCAGCGCGGTCTCCGGAGCGAAGGTGCCCCCCAGGATCAGCGTGTGGCCCAGCAGGTTCCCCGCACCGGTCTCCCCCATGACGCGCTGGTAGTCGGGCAGGGCTTCCACGTAGCGGAGCCATGGGTGGAACTGGCGATCGAGGATCGTGCCCTTCAGGGCGCGCAGGTCCACGGCCCCGAACCAGTCCACCCCTGCGGGCACGATCTTTCCTGCGAGCTCGCTCGGTACCCCGGGGATCGGGGGGACGTCCACGGCATCGGCAGCGCCGACGGCCCCCGCGGGCGCACCGGCCTCAGCGGCCTTGACCGCGGGCGCCTCGGGGGTCGCCCCGGGCTGCTCGGCGGGGGCCTGGTTCTGGCAGGCGGACAGGACGATGGCGGTCAGGCAGAGCAGGAATCTTCGTGTGATCATGTCCTCGGCTCCTCGGTTCGATTGGTTCGGGCCATGCAAAGTGCGGGGACTCGCATACGCGCAACATACACCGGATCCTGGTTTGGGTGGGAAGGGACTCAGGCGTTACCTCAGTGGTTCGAAGAGGTACTCCAGGCCGCTGACCTTGATCTCGTACACCGCCCCCAGCATCCGCCCGAGCTTGCCCGGCGGGAACCCCTTCCGGGCGAACCAGAGGACATAGGCCTCGGGCAGGTCGATGAGGCGCCTCCCTTCGTACTTCCCGAAGGGCATGCGGGCCGCGGCCAGCTCCAGCAGGGCCGTGTGGTCGTATCCGGGCGTGGGCTCCTCTGGGTTCAAATCGTCTCCTCCCTCAGGGCGGAGTATCGAAGAGGGACTCCAGGGCGTCAAGGGCGGCGGTTCCCAGGGACTGCGCCTCCTGGCCTTCGATTCCGAAGAGGGGTAGACTCGGCGCAGCGACCTGGCGACGGAGGTGTGGAATGACCAGCGGGCCCCGGGTGGGCGTCAGCGCCTGCCTCCTGGGTGAGACCGTGCGGTACGACGGCGGCCACAAGCTGGATCTCCTGGTGCGCGACGCCCTGGGAGCGCACGTCGACTTCGTCCCGGTGTGCCCGGAGTTCGAGCTGGGGCTCGGCGTTCCCCGGGAGGCCATGCGGCTCGTCGGTGATCCTGAGGATCCCCGCCTCGTGACGACGGAGACCGGCGTCGACCTCACGCTGCGCATGAAGGCGTGGTGCGCCGTGCGGGTGGAGCAGCTCGCGACGGAGGGTCTCTGTGGCTTCGTCTTCAAGGCCGGGTCTCCCTCCTCGGGCATGGCGCAGGTGACGGTCCATGACGCAGCGGGCAGACCGGGGAGGGGTGGTTCGGGGCTCTTCGCCCGGGCCTTCATGGATCGGTTTCCCGACCTCCCGGTGGAGGAGGAGGGCCGCCTCCATGATCCCCGGCGGATGGAGACGTTCCTGGAGCGTGTGCTCGCGGTCCATACACCGTCATCGATGAGGCGGACGATCCCGTCGTGAACCACGGGGGCTTCGGAGGCAGGGATGGGGACAACGGAAGAGGATCGTTCGGGACAGCTCGCTGGGTGTGGGTGCGCGGGACGCGGCCCGCGCAGCACCCCCCGGGGCTGGCGCGCGTGGCTGCTGCTCTTCGTCCTGGTCGCGGCCGTCGCCCTCGCCGGATGCGGCTCGACGTCCGGCGTGGCCCCGGTCCCGGACCCCGACCCCGACACCGACGTCGGCGCGCCGGTGGACACCCTTCGCGCCTGGGACTCGGCTCCGGAGGCGGAGACGGAGGCGGAGGTGCGCAGCGGCGACATCCCCGCTGGCTGCAACCCCCTGGCCAGCGCATGGGACTGCCTCCTTCCCTATCCCTCCGATTTCTTCCTGGTCGACGACGCGTCCCTGCCGTCGGGCCGGCGGGTGGTCATCACCGGGGCGGCCCGCCTGGAGCGGCCGGACGGGAAGTTCGTGGAGCCCTACCTGATGCACCCCGCGGACGGCTTCTCGCACCACCCGCCGATCCTTGCCCTGTTCCCGGGGGGCGTGGACCCCGATGATCTTGTGTTCCATACGGGGGACGTCGCTGCCTCCCTGGGGCAGGACTGCACGACGGTGCTCCTGGAGGCGGAGACCGGCGAGCGGGTGCTGCACTTCGCCGAGCTCGACCCCCGGGCCGAGGACGACGCGCACCGGGCGCTGCTCATCCGGCCGCTGGTTCGACTGCAGAACGGGACGCGCTACATCGTGGCGATCCGCGGGCTGCGGGATCAGGATGGCGTGGAGATCGAGGCGCCCTCCGGGTTCCGTCGCATCCGCGACGGTGAGGTCGCCGGCGATCCGGTGCTGGGACCGATCGCCCAGCGGTACGAGAGCGACCTGTTCCCGGCGCTGGAGGCGGCGGGCCTGGATCGCAGCGGCCTGCAGCTGGCCTGGGACTTCACCACCGAGACCGAGGAGTTCGTGACCGGAGATATGCTGGCGATCCGGGCGGACCTGATCGAGCGCTTGGAGAAGGCGCCGCCGGTCGTCACCATCCTGTCGGTCACCGACGACGTGAACGACCGGGTGCTGCGCGAGATCGAGGGGACGATCCGGGTGCCCCTGTACGTGGACTCAGACGAGCCGGGCGCGCGCCTCAACCGCGACGCGGCGGGCCATGTCATCGCGGTGGGTGAGACCGAGGTGCCATTCAGCCTGTTGATTCCGATGAGCGTTCAGGATCCCGAGGGACAGGGGTCGGCGCGGGTCCTGCAGTTCGGCCACGGCTTCTTCGGCGGCAGGGACGAGATCGGAAGCGGCTGGCTGGAGGAGTTCGCGGACCGCTTCGGCTTCGTCCTGGCGGCCGTGGACTGGTGGGGCATGAGCGAAGAGGACGTGGAGCCGATCCTCGATGCCATCATCTACGAGCCCTCGGACCTCATGCTCTTCACGGATCGATTGCACCAGGGCATGGCCAACCAGATCGCGCTGGCCTTTGCTCTGGCGGGCCCGCTGGCCGAGGCCCCCGAGGTCTGGATCGACGGGGCCGCGGCGTACGATCCGTCGCAGATCTACTTCTACGGGGTCAGCCAGGGCGGCATCCTGGCCGGCACCTACGCGGCGTTGGCGCCCCTGACCGACCGGGTCGTGCTCGGGGTTGGCGGCGCCAGCTTCACCTTCATGATGTTCCGGTCGGCCAACTTCGGCAGCTTCCTCTTCCTGCTGGAGACCTTCGTGGATGGCCCCTTCGACGCGCAGAAGTGGGTCGCCCTCCTGCCCACGACCTTCGACCGCATCGATCCCATCACCTACGCGCCGCACGTGATCCGTGACCTGTATCCGGACGGCCCGTTGGAGCGGTGGATCCTGATGCAGAACGCGATCGGTGACACCGCCGTGACCAACCTGGCCTCGCACCTCGAGGCCAGGGCGCTGGGCGTGAAGCTGCTCCAGCCGTCACCCCGGCCGATCGCCTTCCTCGACCCCGTGGAGGCTCCCACCGATGGGTCTGCGATCGTAGAGTTCGACTTCGGCGTGCCCGAGCCCCTCCCCGGCACCGAGGCCACGATCCCGCTGAACGGCAACGAGGGACACGACGCTCTGCGCAAGCTCGACGCCAGCATGCGGCAGATTGACGGTTTCCTCCGCCCGAACGGAACAATCGAGCACACCTGCGAAGGGCCGTGCGATCCGGAATGACCGTGGGTTGCGTGGAGCCAGCATACCCGACAAGTGAGGGGGTCAGGGTCAGGGGTGGTAGCGGGTGCCCCGCTTCCGGCCGGTCCGGTGGACGTCGCCACGGTCGAGGAGCAGCTTGATCGCGCGGGTCCACTCCGCATCCGAGAGCCCGGTCGCGGTCTGGACGTCGGCGCGCGACGCACCGACGGCGATCTTGGCGATGACCTGACGCACCTGCTCCAGGGCTCCGTCATCGATGGGCCTCGCCCTGGCGGGGGCCGGCGCGCCCGACGTGGCGTCATCCATATCGATGTCGACGCCGAAGACAGATGACAGCTCGTCCGTCTCGAGCACACGGCCCGTCCCTCTCCTGGCGGTAGACCTCGGTCGCTCGATGGCGGCCTCCACCAGCTCGCTCGGGTCGACCCCCCGCAGGGTGAACAGCAGCTCGGGCGCGTGGTCGAGGCGCGCCCCAACGCCGTAGAGGGTCGCCGCCACGTGTTTGCACATGGTCGCCCAATCGGGGCAAGAGCAGCCCAGCGTGATCTCACGGGGTGCGGGGAAGAGCCCCTCGCCTTTCCGGGTGACGATCCCCATCACGCTCTTGGAGATGACTCCCTGGAGCAGCTCGACCAGTGAATCGATCTCTCCCGCACACTGCCCTTTGATCGCTGTCCACTTCTTTCCGGGCAGAGGTTTGACTTCGATGTCCACGGTGTACAGGTCCGTGCCGCTGACCAAGGCACGAACGAGGCCAGCCTCGATCTGCAGATCGATCACAGAGCCGTTTCTCACGTAGGTGCGCCCGCGCGGCAGGCGATTGGAATAGTCGCTGTAGGCTTCGAGGTTCTTGCACCAGGCGTCGCCCCAGAAGGTCGCCGTGATCTTTCGACCGGCGATCTCAATCGGCGAGACATGCTGGCCAGCCTTCTTCATCTTGGCGACCTTCCGCGCCGCCCGGCGACGCCGCTCGGCCACCGGGACGTATCGCGGCCAGCTGCTGTCGTTGTACCTGCCCATGGGCTCACCTCTCTCTTCGTTTCGACCGACAAGCCCGAGGGCCCGTCGGCCTCGTCTATCCCGGGAGCGCGCTGCTCAAATCGAGTGCCACCATCGACATCAGCTCCTCGTTGCTCATCTCCGTCAGGGTCGATTCGGCTCCCTGGGAGAGCACCTCGTCGGAGAGCCTCTGCTTGCCCGCGATGAGCTTGTCGATGTGCTCCTCCACCGTGCCCCTGCAGACGAACTTGTGGACCAGCACGTTCTTCTCCTGGCCGATGCGGAAGGCGCGGTCCGTCGCCTGGTTCTCCACGGCCGGGTTCCACCACCGGTCGAAGTGGATCACGTGTGAGGCTGCGGTCAGGTTCAAGCCGGTCCCGCCAGCCTTGAGCGAGAGCACCATGAAGGGGACACGGTCGTCTTCCTGGAAGCTCTTCACCAAGCCCTGGCGTTTTTTGACTGGCGTGCCGCCGTGGAGGACGAGGCCGCGCTGACCGAAGACCTGGGTGAGGCAGGCGGCGAGCGGCTCGGTCATCTCGCGGAACTGGGTGAACACCAGCACCTTGTCCTGGCGCGACGCGATGGACTCGCACAGCTCACGGAGGCGGGCGAGCTTGCCGCTGTCCGCTGGCTCGTACGCGCCGTCTCCCAGCCACTGGGACGGGTGGTTGCAGATCTGCTTGAAGCGCATCAGGTAGGCGAGGACCACGCCCCGCCGCGCGATGCCGTCGAGCGCCTCGATGGCCTCCTTCATCTCGTCGACCGACTGCTGGTACAGGGCGGCCTGCCGCCTGGTCAGCAGGCAGTGGGCGGTGACCTCAGTCTTGTCGGGCAGATCGGCGATGACGTCCTTGTCGGTCTTGAGCCTGCGCAAGATGTAGGGCTTGATCAAACGGCGCAGCGGCGCGTAGCCCTGTTCGTTCTTCGCCATGGACCTGCAAAGTCCGGTGAAGGCCTTGTTCGACCCAAGGAGACCCGGGTTCAGGAAGTCGAAGATCGACCACAGGTCCCCGAGGCGGTTCTCCACCGGCGTGCCCGTAAGCGCAACGCGCCACCTCGACCGCAGCGCCTTGACCGCCCTCGTCTGCCTGGCGCTCGGGTTCTTGATGGCCTGGGCCTCGTCGAGGATGACGTGGCGCCAGGGATGCTCCTTCATCCAAGGCGTGCGCATGGCTGTACCGTAGGTGGTGATCACGGCGTCGTGTTCGTCGATTCGGTCCTTCGAGAGGGTCTTCAACTCAGGAGAGGGGATCCGCGACGGGTGAGCGATGAGCACCTTCAGTTCGGGTGCGAAGCGCTCGAACTCGAGGCGCCAGTTATCCACCAATGAAGCCGGGACAATCAGCAGATCCGTGCCCACCTCGCCGCGACGTCGGCTCAAGTTCAGGACACCGAGCACCTGGATGGTCTTGCCCAGGCCCATGTCGTCGGCGAGGCAGCCGCCCAGCTCGAGGCTGCGCAGATTCGAGAGCCACTGTACCCCGCGTTTCTGATAGGGGCGGAGCTCGGCCTCGAGGCCGGCATTGGCCTCGATGTCTGCTCGAAGCGCGGGCGAGCGGAGTGTATCGAGCCTGGAGGAGAGCCACTTCCCGGCGATGACCTCCGACCACTCGGGGTGCCCATCCTCGTCGGCCTCATCGTCGCCATCGACGTAGGCCCCGGCGAGCATACGCATCGCCTCGCCGAAGCTGACGCCGTCGGCCTGCGCCCGCTTCTGTACATCGCGCCATTGGTCGAGGACCTGGGAGAGCTTGTCGCGGTCCACCTCGATCCACTTCCCCTTGAGCAGAACCAGGCCGTGGCTG
This sequence comes from Pseudomonadota bacterium, assembly GCA_043815665.1. Taxonomy (GTDB): domain Bacteria; phylum Myxococcota_A; class UBA9042; order CAIXZC01; family CAIXZC01; genus CAZNWW01. The sequence continues at coordinate 4,903 of JBDRIT010000200.1, read as the reverse complement.
GCGCTGAGCAGCTCCTTGATCTCCCGCTCGGTGAGCTTCCTGCCGTCCAGGGTGAGGCGGACATCGAAGTCCAGCAGCGCGTCCATTCCCAATGCCGAGGGCGCCTTGCCGCCGACCGACACGGTGATCCTGGGCCGAGGCTTGCGCTTCGCGCTCCACCAGTCGGGCATGCGCACCACCAGACCGGCCTGCTCGTAGAGCGTGACTTCGCGCAGGAAGCGGTGGGCGTCCCCGGGGGTCCAGGAGAGCGGATGGTAGATGTCGCCGGTGTCGACCAGATCGCGGATGAGCTCGCTCTGCCCGGCCGCGCGCGAGAGCGGCGCAAGCAAGGCGAGCAGCTTCTCACGGTTCCTGGCCCCGGCATAGTCCTTGAGGGCCCGGCCCAGCGGCAGGTGCTGTGGTCGGGCCTGCCTGGAGACCTTGTGCACGTAGGTCGCGATGAAGGCGAAGGGGTACGCGGGATCCCGCTTGTTCTCGGCGAGGTGGAGGCAGACCCTGCCGACCACGTTCCAGACCGAGCCGTGCATTTTCAGGTAGCCCTCGACCCCTTCCTTGAACTCATCGGCCTCTTTCGACAGGGCCGCGCCCATCTCGGACCAGAGGTCGCCGAGGAGCGCAGCGTCCAGGATCTCGGCGCCCTGCATGGGTGGCACGGCCTGGGCCAGGGCATCGAGCTCGTCGGGGTCCGGATCGGGGATGACGAGCGAGCTCGGATCGTTCGGGTCGAGCGCACCGCACACCCTGCCGAGGAAGGCCCGTCCCAGGTCGCGCCAGTACGAAAGCGGCGCAGGGAGGTCGGTGGAGAGCTGGGCGACGGCCAGGTGCAGCACGCCGTGACCGCGGCCGGCGTGGAACGCGTCGAGGATTTCCCGGGCGACACCTGCCGAGACGGGCGGAACGCCTTCGGACGGTCCGGGCCGGACATCGATCCGACCCCGCGGCGTCAACCGGCAGACGAGGGACTTCGCAGCCCCTTGCGTGCTCTCGAGAGGCGGCTGGCTCATCATTCCCAGGAGAGCCCATCGAGGGCTTCGTTGAGCATGTCGTACTTCTCCCGCCCGTGCGTCCCGGACTTCTCTTGAACGTAGATGTTTTCTCCGGTGAGCCGGTCCTGCAGCTTCATCCCCTGGTCGAGGTCTACCTTCAGGACCTCGAAGATCGAGAACCAGCCGTCCCGGATCGCGCCCATGGCGGCCCGTTGGTCTGCGGGGAGGGATCGGCCGCGCTCGCAGTCGTAGCGGTCGATCAGGCGCTCGCGGGTCCAGCCGAGGGAGGAACAGAAGGCGTAAGGCATGAGGACTTCCGTGGGATCATCGTCTGGATGGCTCGGAACCGTTCCGAAGCGCTCCTCCGCCGCGCACATCTGTTCCTGATGTGCATCGGCGAACTCCAGCAACCGGTCCCAAGTCCCATGGAACGAGGCGGGCGTGGTCTCGACGGCTCGCCGGGACTCCCCACCGTAGTAGCGACAGTCCTGTGGACACTCGATCTCTCGGCCGCGGTGCTGCCCGCAGCAGGGGCCGCAGATCGTGCCCGACAGCGAAAGGCAGGGACGCTTCTCTGCGGCGGTGTTGCAGTATCCACAGCTGGATTTCACGCTGGCTCCTCCGGGCTTGTGAACTTCTCCTGAAGAGTGAGGTAGTGGTATCTGGAGATTTGTGCAAGCACTTCTTGCACGATATCACGGTCCGGCCGGGCGGCAGCGAACGCCCGCCCGGGTTATGGGTTTTTGTTGCGACACCTTCCATGAGCCAGACCTCGCTGGGTTCCTCCTCACTCGGAATTCTCTCCTCCTGTCCCTACGGCTCCTCCCTACGGCTCCTCGTGCATGATGGGTCTCGGATGGTTATCCTGCTCCCGGGCGGCTCCTCTCCGGGGTCGCGTGAGTGATGGCCTGAGTACAGAGAGGACGCACGGATGTCCATGATCAGCTTCGGTGAATACATCCCGAAGAGGGGCTACAAGGTTCTTGATGAGTGGGTGATGCGGGGAAGCGCGGGGATCATGCTTCTGGTTGCGATCCTCGCCTTCATCAATGGATTTATCGTCAGAAATTGAGGAGGGACAAGTCATTCGCCCATTGCGATGTCTCGGTGATGCGCCACCAACCCTGGTACTCACGTGGGATCTCTGTCATCACAACGTCCCCCTCGATGGTTCCGCGTCGCTCGCGTCAGCGCTGACGGAGCATCCCACCGTCTCGTGGACCTCGAGGAGACGGGGATCCAGCACCCGTACCTCGTGCTCGCCGGCGAGGAAGGTGGTCAGGTGCCGTGCTGGATGAGCAGGTAGGCTGGATCTCCCAGGACCGTCCGGGTCCGGTAGATCGCCAGGGGAGCGGTCACACTGGACCCGTCGACCGCGCCCATGCGGATCGCGACGGGGTCGACGTCGCCCCGACGGGCATCCTCCCAGAACCGGAAGAGAACCCTGGACTGCTCTCGGTGGCGAGCGCCGAAGTAGTGGTGCGCCCTGAGGTTCGTGTGCGGGGCGAAGATGTCAGGGAGGATCCAGGTGTACTGGAAGAACCTGTCCCGCGGCGGGGGGGACTCCGGCGTGTAGTCCAGCGGCTCCGTCACGGAGAGCCACGGGACGATTCGTCCGTCGTCCCTGCGGGTGCAGGTCGCCTCGCGGCAGCGCCGACGGCTCCCCATCATCCGCCTCCACGAGGCCATCGGCTCCGGGCGCGCTCCAGGAACGACGGCTGGGGCTCGGCCGCGGGGCCGCCGCCGGCCACGCGCTCGAAGCCAGGCATGAAGCTGCGCTTGCGACCGTGGGCGCGGCGGATCTCGACGACGATTGCCTCCCACCGCTGCTGCAGCCCGGCCGTGGCGAAGCTCTCGCGGGCGCGCAGGAGGTAACCGAGCGCCGCGTCGTAGTACCGGCTCTTTCCCGCATTGACGATGCGCAGCCCCTGCGCGCAGAACACACGGGCGGCGACGGCGGGGTGCTCCTCAGAGAGCAGCTCGGCTGCGGGCACGCTGACGGAGTGGCTCATCCTCTCGAGCTGGTCGCCGCCGGCCCCGCCGATGCGCGCGGCCAGCCGATCGACCTCGCGGGTCTCCACGAGGAGTCCGATCACCGACGAAAGATCGCCGCGGTCCGCTGCGTCCATCGCCTTGTCGTGCCATGCAGCGCGCTCAGCCTCCGGGACCAGCTCCATGAGCGTCTCGTACCCGCACCTCCCGGGTGCGCGCTCGAAGTCGGCCCATGCCGCCGCGATCGCCTCATCGGCCCGTCCGAGCTGCAGCAGCAGCGCGCGTTGCCGCTTCTTCAGCTCGTACGTGGCGCTGCTGTAGCGTTCGTTCTCTGCGAGCGCGAGCCCGCGCTCGACCCAGGCCAGCGCGTCCTCGAACGCGCCGCGAGCTTCCCGGATGCCGGCGACGACGTTGCAGTCCGCGGATCCCAACGAGCCCTCCTCGGCCAGCGCCACGAAGGCCTCCGCGTCTCCCTGCGCGGCGAGGATGCTCTTGAGCGCCGCGGTCCAGCGCCGGCGGGGGAACCCGGTGGGTCCACGGTCATCCGGCGCCGCCGCGTCGAGGCGGGCTCGGACCTGAGCGGCGAAGGCCCTGAGGCCCCGTCTGTTCAGGACCTTGACCAGGTCGCGCTCCAGCTCGTAGCAGAAGCCGTGGTCGTCTCGCTCCATCCACGCCAGCAGGAGCTCGGCGGTCTCTTCCGGCGGCGCCTTCGCCGCGTTGCGGGCACGGACCCAGTCACAGAAGAGGGTCTGCACGAACATGCCGTAGCTGCCGCTGGAGTCGTCGATCTCCTCAGCCTTCTCGTAGCTGGCGGCGATGAAGGTCTCGAGGAGCGGGACCGCGTCGGTCGCGTGGCCCCTGCGGATGAGCTTCACCACCCGGGCGGCGACCTCCTCGATGTCCCGCACGAAGTCCCAGCTCTGCCTGTAGCCGATGAAGTCGCCCGGCCGCATGGCCTCTTCGATGGCACGCTCGAGCTGCGTGATCCGTACGGTCCGTTGGGCTTCATGTTCCATCTTCAGTCCCGAGACGTGAGAACTTCGAGCCCCGACGGGGTCGTGCGGTAGCGCTGCTTGGAGCTGCGCGGTTTTTCGGGGATCGTCATCTCGACCCATCCGGCGTTCAAGAGGGGCCTGAGCACCTGGTCCCTGAACTTGGTCCTGTTCGCACGGCCCGCATGCTCCATCAGGTCCCAGACGCCGATGAGGACCTGTCCACCCTGGCCGCTCAGGCACGCGCAGAGGGTCTCGGCGGCCCGGGGGAGCTCCGCGGTCGACCTCTTGAACTCCACCGTCTCCGATTCGCCGGCGGTTGCCAGCCGCTTGATGTCGTCAAGGTTCATGAAGCCCCGTCCACCCCGGCGCGTTTCCCAAGCTTCGCTCCAGGAAACACCATAGCTCCGAAGCCTTTGTGCAACAACAGGAATCCTTCATCGATGCAGGGTCGCGCGCGTTGCTCGCGCGAGCAGCATCGACTACTCTCCGGTCAGCCGAGGAGCGAGCCGATGCGACGACTGGTCCTTTTCCACGTCATGGACATTCTCTTCTCCCTCAACCGGTCCCTGTCCACAGAACGCGCGGAGCTGGCCCTCGAGAATCTCGCATATGCGGAGCTCCGCATATGCGAGGTACGCAAGATCCGGGCTTTGAGTCCGAAAACAGCGTCCGTCCGCGCCCTTCGAAATCATCGCAAGTTGTTACAGAGCAGGTCGAGCCACCTCAACATCAACCTCGTTCTCCTCACCAGGTGGCTCGGATGGATAATGAGGAGGGACAGCCTCGGACGGGTTTTGACGAGGGAGTGCGTCCAGATAAGGCTAGCGTTTTCAGTGGGAGACAGTCCCACCGGGGTAAGAGTCAGCAGCCCCGTAACTTGGATCACATGGGAGGAGGAAACAAATCTTGTGAAGCTGATCGACAAAGCCA
>JBDRIT010000199.1:0-27930 GCA_043815665.1 Pseudomonadota bacterium | reverse complement strand
CTTCTCAGACATTGCAATGTGGGTGAGGGGCGCCCCGGCCGGTTTCACCAGAGCTTGATCCTCGCAAGCCTGCACGTCCACGCAGAATCGCACTCAATTTGCTGTCAGAACGGCTGGTTCCATTGATCCGGTTCCCGTGGGTTTTCGCCCCGGCTCCTTGCAAGGACCTTGGCGACCTGGTTGGTGCTCATCCCGAGTCGGATTCCAATCTCTCGCTGGGTGGCCTGGGTCCATCTGGCCAGGGCGATCGCTGCGAAGCGACGAGGGGGATTCGCGCTCGGGCCTCTCTCGGTGCGGAGCAGATCCGCGGTCGTGACGCCGGCGATCTCGGCCACCTTTACGAGGATGGATTCCACGTCGATGTCTCCCTTCGGTGGGGCCTCTGTCGGGCTGTGGTGAAGGCCCTCGGGTCTCTGTGGTGCGATTCGAAGCCAGCCCATCTTGAGGTCCATCTCCGTCGGCCACCGGGTACGTCTCGTGTGTCGATCGTCCACAAAGTCCTGGAGGTTCTTCACTCCCCCGAAGATCTCGAGCAGCACATCGCAGGTCAACCACCGTGGGCGCGTAGTGAGACCGAGGTAGGCCTGGTGACTGGTCCAGCATTCCTCCTCGGGCCGGGAGACAAGATGCGCCCGCACCGGGTTCAAGTGCAAGTAGGCCACGAGCTCCTTCAGGTAGGCCTCGTCCTGGATCAGCTGGTTCTTGAACCGCCCCCGGAACACCGGGCCATCCCAGGAGTGGAGCTGGTTGACCTCTTGGGTGTAGATGCCATTGATGACCTGCATGCAGCGCGAGAGGTTGCCCAGTCGCGAACAGACCAGAAGGTGATAGTGATTGGGCATCAGCGAATAGGCATGGACCTCCAGGCCGAGGCGCTGGACCACCCGGTCGATGACGTCAAGGAAGAGGTCGCAGTGGCGGTCCTCTCGAAATATCGGCGCTCGTCTCGCCCCACGATGCCAAACGTGGTGCCAAGCTCCAGCGTGATCGATGCGTGGTGGTCTGGGCATGGTGTCATTCTCTGGATCATCGGGTTATTTGTCAAGAGGCGGGGTCTGACCCATGCTCCGCCACTGCCTCCGATACTTGGTCTGGAGGCAAGAAACACGGATGAGAGGTTTTACCCGCTGCGGAACATGAAGGATGTATGGGGGATTGTCAACGAAGACGCGGTGGACTCCCGTCGCGGCTGTGTTGCTGGAGTCCACCCATCCAATCCGGTATCATGGGACCGCAACGAAGAACACGAGGTCTGCCATGAAGGCGAGGTGGGTGCTGACAGTGCTGATAGTCGTGTGCGTCACTGCGTGTGGAGAGCAGAACAACGGGATTGTGATGATTGCCACGCCAGGGACATTCCCGGTTGCTGATGCGGTAGATGTGGCTTTCGACCTGGCTCTCGACGTTGCTGACACCCAACCACTGCCCGACACCCATGACACCTCTCCGCCGCCAGATGTCCACGACACAATCGACACGACTCCACTGCCCGACATGCTTGATGCCTCGGAACCAGACGTTCCCTGCGTTCCGGATTGTGAGGCGAAGGAGTGCGGGGACGACGGCTGCGGTGGGTCTTGCGGCGTCTGCATCAATCCCTGTGATCCCTGCGGCGTGGAGGGAGGGCCCTGGGAGGATCCGAACCTCTGCATGGAGCCGGAGGGAGTTTGCGCCACGGTGTGCTGTCCCCTCTGCTGCGACGACCTCGAATGCGTCGACGACCAATGCGGCGGGATATGCGGCGTCTGTGACCCACCTGAACTTTCAAGCTTCTCATTTTTGGCGAACGATAATCCAAGCTTGGAAGGTGACATCCAACTAAACATCCAAAACAATACTATTACCGGCAACGTTCCATACAGTGGCGCCATAGACAATCTAGTCGCAACTTACAGCCACAATGGTTCGGCTGTCCTTGTCGGCTCACTAACTCAAACCAGCGGAACTTCCCATAATGACTTTAGCCATGTCGTTACGTACTCTGTTATTTCCCTTGATGGCAAGCAGGCATCCTATGATGTAAGGGTGAGGTATTTTACGGGTTTGCCTATTTTCTACATTGATACAAATGGAGTCGCTATTAACTCTAAGGTGTACTACACAGAAGGGAATGCATCCATTTTTGGCGGACTGGATTATGAAGATAGCCCAATTGCTGATATGGAAATTCGTGGCAGAGGCCATTCTACTTGGGGGGTACATCCTAAAAAGCCATATCAACTCAATTACGATGACAAAACAGAAGTCCTTGGAATGCCGGAAGACAAAAAATGGATCTTCCTGGCAGAATATTCTGATAAGACCATGATGCGAACTACAATCGCCTTTGAAATGGGTTACATAAGCAATCTGGACTGGACGCCAGAAAGCCATTTTGCTGAAGTGTTTCTAAACAATGAGTACAACGGCACATATAACATCGCTCAAAAAGTTGAGGAAACTGACAATCGGGTTGATTTGGGCGATGCGGGCTATTTGCTCGAAATAGAAAATATTAATCACATAGAAGCTGGCGATGTGTATTTTTACACTGGAAGTTTCTTGATCAAAATCAAGGAGCCGGACTTGACAGAGGGCAGCGATGAATACCTTTATATTGAAGAATACATCAATGAATTTGAAGCCGTCTTAATGGGCGATGATTTCGCCAACCCCATAACGGGCTATGCCAGCTATATCGACATGGACAGCTTTGTCGATTGGTATTTGATTAATGAAATAACAAAAGAAGTAGATTCTAAAAGTTATTCAAGTATTTACCTGACTGCCATTCCAGGTGAAAAAATCAAGATGGGCCCATTGTGGGATTTCGATTTGTCTTTCGGAAATGTGAATTACGCTGCTTCGCAGTATCCAGAAGGGTTTTGGATTAAGGATAACCCATGGTACAGCAGGCTTTTTCAAGACCCAGACTTTGTTACTCAGGTCAAATCCAGATTTACGTATTTCATGGACAACAAGGATTACATTCTGGACAAAATGGACTTCTATGCAGATTACCTGAGTTTAGCCCAAGAAGAAAACAATGCCAAATGGAACACTATTGGCATTTATGTATGGCCAAATCCAGTAGTCTATGACACCTATGAAGAAGAGGTTGTCCACTTAAAAACCTGGTACATAGAAAGAATGGACTGGCTAGATACAGCAATTAATAATTTATAGAAATATTGGCTGGAGGCCAACTGGGGACGGTTCTTTCCCTTTCCCTTCGCGATCTGGAGCCGCGACGTTGTTTCTGCGGGGACAGGTCAGGTCAGGTCAGGTCAAGTCATTTTCCTGCACACAGTCCTCTGTGGATGTCAACCATGAGTCGGGCTCATGCTCGACCCTTTTCCGCGTCTGGAGCAATCCCGGCAGGGTGGTGCACGACGACATCGTGCGAGAGGCTATTTCGAGGCTCCCCGATCCGAAGGCGTGTATTCCCCGGGCCCGATGAAGAGCAGTTCCTTCTTCCGAACAATCCGAACCTGGGCGTTGAGCTTGCGGCGCACGACGTAGAGGGCCGTCTGCTTGCTGATGGCCTTCTTGTCCGTCTCGAACGTGAGCTTCACCGGCTCCGACTCGGCCTTGCGCAGGAGTGACTGGTTCTGCCCGTAGGGGGCGCGCTTCATGCCCTGAGTCAGGACGGTCTCGAACTCATCAAGGGTGATCTTCTCCAGCTTCATGTGGTGGTTACCTCCGTATGTAAAACCCCACTGTTGCGACGGGAGGAGGATAGAAGAAAAGGAGTTTGAATGTCAAGTAGTGTTACCTGAGCACACGCATTCCCACCTTCCGTAGCCCCTCAGCCACGTGCTCCACACAGACCCGCTGGGGGGTCAGCCGTTCAGGGCCTCCAGGACCGCCTTCCATGACCCGGGGACGATGAGGTATCCGTAGTGCGTGTAGTGCGGCGCCTCGATCTGGCGGCTCCCGGGCATCGCGGCGGACTCCGGCGGCAGGATCACGAGGTCGCCGCGACTCCAGAAGGAGACCGCACGGAGTCCGGGCGGCAGGGAGGTCTTCGCCAGGGTCCGCATCAGCTCGCTGTCGGGTCGGAGGGCCCGGGTGATCTCGGAGTCTCCCAACCTGGCCGAGTACGTCCCGAGATGGGGGGCGCCCATGGTGACCAGGGTCCGGACCGCGGACGCCAGGCCGTGCTCGGCGATGGCCAGCCGGGCCACCACGCCACCCAGGCTGTGTGCGACGATGTCGACCCGGGGCTCTCCGGTGACCTCCCGAATCTCGCCCACGAAGGCCGCCAGGGCGGCGACCCGGCCAGGGATGTCCTGCCCGGCCTCGAAGGCGATCGCGTAGCTGCGCTTCCTCCCCATGCGGCGGAGGTACCAGGCCATCGGTCGGAAGTCTCCCGACCGCCACCGAGCCCATGGACGAACACCAGGGGAGGATGGCCGTCGGGGACCCCGGCCTCGACGGGGATCCCCTTGCGCTTGTAGAGGCTGTAGCTCATCAGGGGCAGCTGGGCGATGTGCCGCCGCACGTCGGGATCGACGAAGAGATAGGCATCAGCAGATTTTCGGGCGATGAGGCGGCCTGCAGCCATGCTGGCCCGACCTGCGTTCACCAACGCGCTCTTCCACCGCGCCCGGGAGCCGGGAGCCGATTCCATCGTGTCGGCTACCAGGCGTAGCCGAAGGCGAACCGACCCGTCGGAAAGGGACCGTCGATCGTTTCGGCGTCGCCGCCGTCTTCAGCGGAGACCCAGGTATAGGTCATCCCCAGGCCGAGGTTGAGGTTGAACCCGCTGTCCCAGATCCAGCCCCACCCGAGGAGGAGCTGCGGCCCGCCGGCGACGGCTGTCGCGCCATTGTACTCCAGGGCCATGACGTACGCGCCGGGCTCGAGGTAGAAGCCGTCGTGCATCTTCTTCACGTAGATCGGCAGCGACGCCGAGAACTGTCCGCCGTAGAGGTCGGTCTTCCAGTAGTGGACGAACCCCGCGTCGACCCTCACGCCGAAGTACTTGTGGAAGGCATAGGTGTAGCCCACGGTGAAGCTGCCCAGGAACCAGCTGAGCGGGTTCGTGGAGACGAGGTGCTGCTTGTATGCGTACTGGAACTTGTTGTGCTCCCCCACGGGGACGAGCTGACCTTCGATCTTCGAGTGGACCTCGTCTTCGGGCGGGGGACCTTCCTGGCCGTTGGCTGGGAGAGAGACGGCCAACACGACGGCCACGGCGAGCCCTGCGAACAACATCTTCCGCATCACACATCCTCCTCTGTGGCGCCCGCACCGCAAACACGTCTCAGGTTGGACGCGGGCGACCGGTTCCGGGGTCGATCTTTGGGGCAGTGTAGCGATCCCGGGACCATCCGTCGAGTGCTGATCTCGTGCCGAGTGGATGCCGGCGGTGGATCGAGCCGAGGGAGGCTACCGGGCGCGCCCGGAGAGCACCCGCCCCGTGTGGGAGCCCGGCGTGTCCATCACCGCGTCGGGCGTCCCCTGGGCGACCAGGCGCCCTCCCCCGTCTCCACCCTCCGGACCGAGGTCGATGAGGTGGTCCGCGTAGCCGAGCACCGCCGGTTCGTGCTCGATGACGAGGACCGTGTTGCCCGCCTCCACGAGGCCGTCGAGGACGTCCACGAGGCGACCCACGTCCCAGGGATGGAGACCGGCGGTCGGCTCATCGAGGAGGTACAACGCGCCGCCGCCCCGGACCGCCCCGCGAAGGAGCTCGTCGCAGAGCCTGAGGCGCTGCGCCTCCCCGCCGGACAGGGTGTCGGCCCCCTGGCCCAGGTGGAGGTATCCCAACCCGAGGTCCAGGAGGGTGGTCAGGGGACGGGCGAGGCGGGGATCGTCCGCAAAGACCTCCGCGGCCTCGGCGACGGTGAGCTCGAGGACCGCGGCGATGGACCGCCCGTCCAGCAGACAGTCCAGCGCCTGCTGGCCGTAGCGACTCCCTCCACACTCCGGGCAGGGGGCCCAGACATCGGCCATGACGTCCATGGACACCTGGATCGCGCCGGCCCCCTTGCACCCGTCGCAGCGCCCGCCGGGGTGGTTGAAGGAGAAGGCAGCGGCGGTGAGGCCGCGGGCCTGCGCCTCCTCCGTCCCTGCGAAGCGCTTGCGGATCCTCTCGAAGATCCCGCCGACGAAGGTCGCCGGGGTGCTGGTGGGGGTGCGACCGATGGGGGACGCGTCGATGGGGACGACCCGCGCCCACGCGTCGGCGCCGATCATGTTCTGACATCCCGTGGGGCGGCCGCGCCGCAGGGAGGGCTCGATGACGTCGAAGAGCAGGGTGCTCTTGCCGCTCCCGGAGACCCCGGAGAGGGCGACGAACACCCCCGTGGGGATCTCCAGGCGCGGGATGTCGAGGTTGCGGACCCGAACCCCGGTGAAGCACACCCTGGGTCCCGGCGCCCTGCGGGGAGGTGTGGGGAGGCAGAGATCCCCGCGCAGGAACTCCCCGGTCCGGGAGCCCGGGGTCGCGGCGACCTCCGCCGGCGTCCCGGCGGCGACGACCCTGCCCCCGTCCCGCCCCGGCCCGGGGCCGAGATCGACGACGTGATCCGCGCGTCGGATCACGTCCCCGTCGTGCTCCGCCACGACCACGGTGTTGCCCTGCTCGACGAGGGTCGCGAGGACCCCCAGCAGGCGCGCGGTGTCCCGGGGATGGAGGCCCGTGGTGGGCTCGTCCAGGATCAGCGCCACCCCGGCGAGAACACCACCGATCTGGCTCACCAGCCGCACCCGGCGGGCCTCCCCGCCGGAGAGGGTCGATGCGGCGCGATCAAGTGCGAGGGAACCGAGCCCCAGGTCCTCCATGGCGTCGAGGCGGGACCGGATCCCCGGCGAGACCACTCCCACCGCGGCCCGGTCGGAGGCATCGAGGCTCAGGTCCGCGGCGACCGCGTCGAGAAAGCCGGCGACCCCGGCGGGCGTCTCTGCGGTGAGCTCCGGCAGGCTCCGGCCACGGAGCCGCACAGCCCGGGCCGCCGGCGCCAGGCGCTGGCCCTTGCAGACGCTGCATGGACGTGAGGCCAGGAGGGGGCGCATGCTCGCACCCTTCTTCGTCTCGAGGCGCCGCTCGAACTCCTCGGTCACGTAGGACTCGAACCCTCGCCAGGGAGCCCGCCAGCGGTGCTCCAGGTCCTTTCCGCCCCGGTGGAACCTCCAGACCGCCTCGAACTCCTCCTCCCCGGCGCCCTCCATGGCCAGGCGCCGGGCGGCCTCGTCCAGCTCCTCCCACGGGCGGTCGAAGTCCACCCCTGCGGCCCGCCCAGCGGCCCGGAGGATGTGGACGTACTGGTTCCCCGGGTCCCCGTAGTGCCGACCCGTCGCGTGATCGCCCATGGCCCCGTCGGTCAGGGCCTTGTCGGGATTCGTGACGAGGCGCGCAGGGTCCGCCGCCAGGCGGGCGCCGAGGCCGTCGCACGAAGGGCACGCGCCCTCCTGGCGGTTGAAGGAGAGCCGACCCGAGGTCCAGGGACCGTCCAGGAGCTCGCCGCAGACGGAGCATGACACATCCCGGGCCGACCCCCGCCCGCCGCAGGCCCCGCAAGGCACCGTCCCGGCCCGGGCGAAGACCAACCGGAGGAGGGCGAGGAGCCCGGTCACGGTCCCCACGGTGGACCGCGGCGTGGTGGCGAGGGCTCCCTGCCCCACCGCCACCGTGGGAGGCAGTCCCTCGGCGGAGTCCAGCACAGGGCGCCGGGTCCGGGCCACGAACTGCTGTGCATGGGCCGAGAGGCTCGACGTGAACCGGCGCTGTCCCTCGGCGAAGAGGGTCCCGAAGGCCAGGGAGGATTTCCCAGAGCCCGACACCCCGGTGATCGCCGTGAGACCACGGCGGGGGATGGTCACGTCGATGCCCTGGAGGTTGTTCGTCCGGACGCCCCGGAGTCGGATCTCGGCGGCGATCGGCGCGGGGGGGCCGCCCAGGGCCTCGGGCAGACACTGGGGCTCGCCACGGAGCACCGCGGCGAGGACGCGGCCGGTGATCGATCCCGGGGTGGCGGCGACCTCCTCGGGGGTCCCGGCGGCGACGACCCGGCCCCCGTCCACGCCGCTCCCGGGGCCCAGGTCCACCAGGTGATCTGCCCGCTTCAGCACGTCCAGGTCGTGCTCGATCACCAGCACCGTGTTTCCCGCTTCCACCAGGCGCTCCAGGGCCTCCAGCAGCCGCGCCACGTCCGCGACGTGCAGCCCCGTGGTCGGCTCCGAGAGCACGTACAGGGTCCGACCGGTGGAGACCCGGGCGAGCTCCGTGGCGAGCTTGATTCGCTGGGCCTCCCCCCCGGAGAGCGTGGTCGAGGGCTGCCCCAGGGGGAGGTACTCCAGGCCCACCTCGGCCATGGCGTCGAGGATCCGGCGGGCCTTGGGCTCGGAGGTGAAGAAATCCCGGCCCTCCGAGACGGTCATGTCCAGGACCTCCTGGACGCTCCGGCCTCGGAGGCGCACCGACAGGGTCTCCCGATCGAAGCGCCGCCCCCGGCAGTCCGGACAGGGAACCGCCACGGCACCCAGGAAGTGCATGCCCAGGGCCCGGACCCCCGCGCCCTGGCAGGTCTCGCAGCGCCCTCCTGCGGTATTGAAGGAGAAGCGCCCCTTGCCCCAGCCCCGCTCCCGAGCCTCGGGCAGGGCAGCGAAGAGGTCCCGGATCACGTCGAAGAGGCCGGTGTACGTCGCCGGGTTGGACCGGGGCGTGCGCCCGATGGGGGCGTCGCTCACGGTGACCACCCGGTGGACGAGGTCGGCCCCCTCCAGGGTCTCGAAGCCCCCTCCCGGGACCCCTTCCAGGGCCGGCACCAGGACCCCGGTCACCAGGGACGCCTTTCCCGCACCAGAGACCCCGCTCACGGCGTTGAACGCGCCCAGCCGGAGGGTCAGATCCACGCCCTGCAGGTTTCGGAACCAGACCCCACGGAGACGGAGCTCCGTGCCGTCCCCGGGCCGTCGGAGCGTCGGGACCGGGACCCCCCCGCCGCGGCGGAAGGCATCCCGGGTGGGCGTGCCGTCCGTGGCGCCCCGGTCGGCACGGAGCCACTCCCCGGGGGGGCCCGAGTAGAGGATCCGACCGCCCTCGGAGCCCGCGCCCGGACCCACGTCCACCAGCCAGTCAGCGGCGCGAATCAGGGCCTCGTCGTGCTCCACGACCACCACGGTGTTGCCGTTGTCCCGCAGCTTGAACAGAACCTCGGCGAGGCGGACACGGTCCACGGGGTGGAGCCCGACCGAGGGCTCGTCGAGAACCACGAGGAGACCGCTGAGGCCCGTGGTGACATGGCCTGCGAGGCGGATCCGCTGCCACTCCCCCGGCGCGAGCTCCGCCGCGGCGCGCTCCAGGCGCAGATACCCGAGCCCCAGCCTGGACAGCATCCCGAGGCGCTCCAGAGGCGGCCCGGCCCCGGCGGCGATGACCTGTCCGCCAGGTCCCTCACCGTCGAGCCCTTCGAGGAATCGACGGGTTTCGTCCACGGTGCCCTGCGCGATCTCTGCGACGGACAGGCCACCGAGGGTGACCCGGGTGGCCAGGGCGCCGAGCCGTGTCCCGGCGCAGTCGGGGCAGGTCTGCGACCGCACGAAGCGCATGACCCCGGGGTTCCGCTCCTTTCGGAGGATCTCGGCGAGGACGGTGACGATCCCCCGGTAGGTCCCCTCCTGCCGGGGCTTCGCGGTGATGCCGGTCCACTTGAGGCGGGACTCCAGGGTGTGCTTTCCCAGGGGGACCCGCACCCGGTCGGAGCCGTGGAGGACGACATCGCGCTGCTCGTCGGCCAGGTCCCTCCAGGGGGTGTCCACGTCGAACCCGTGGGCACGGCACACCACGTCCAGCGCGTCCATGGTCACCTGGGAGTACATGATGTACCCCCGCTTGAGGGTCGGCGCGAGGCATCCCTCCCGCAGGGTCTTCGAGGGATCCCCCACCAGGAGGGCCGGATCGATCCGGTCCACATCGCCCAGGCCGTCACAGATCGGACAGGCGCCGTGGGGGGAGTTGAAGGAGAAGGTGCTCCGCCGGATCTGCGGGAGGTCGATGTCGCACGACGGACAGCGGACGGAAAACGGCGCATCGACTCCGGCGCCGCAGCCCGGACAGGCCAGGGTCCCCGCCCGGGCCATGAGGAGACGGACCCCGTCCATGACCTCGCTCAGGGTGCCCACGGTGGACCGCGGCCCGGCGAAACCCCGGCGCTGTCCCACCGCGATCGCCGGCGGGAGCCCCGTGATCGTGTCAACCGCAGGGCTGCCGAGCCGCCCCATGGCCTGCCGGGCCCGCGCCGAGAAGGTCTCGAGGAACCGCCGGGCGCCCTCGCGGTAGAGGGTGTCCAGAGCCAGGGACGACTTCCCCGAACCCGAGACCCCGGTGATCACCACGAGGTGGCCCGTGGGCAGGTCCAGATCGACGCCGCGCAGGTTGTGCTCCCGCGCGCCGCGGAGTCGGATCCAATCGTTCACGTGGTCAATCTCCGGTGACGGGGCAGCGGCTCATTGCGCCAGTATCGACGGCGGCAGCGCGCGCTGTCAATGCGCGCCCGCGGATGGCATGATGCGGGGAACGTTGGACCCACGGGAGGGAGCGATGAAGCGCTGGTTCGTGATTCTCATGGCGACCCTCGGGGCCGCCGGTCTGTCTTGTGGCCCGGACAGGAGCAGCAGCGGCGGCGATGACCAGGCGGCGCCACCGCAGGACACCGTCCAGGACGTGGTCTCAGAGGTCGCGGACGCCGCGCCCCCCGCGGACATCCTCCAGGAGGACGTCCTCGACGTGACCGAGGAGGTCGACGTCCCCCCGGTCTGGCCCCCCCGTGCGCTGCCCGTGGAGTTCACCCGCCCGCCCAGGGGCGAGGCGATCCCCGACGACGAGGTCACCCAGTTCACCACGGACGTCATGGGCCTCATGAAGGACATCGACTGGGGGCGCTGGATCCTGCGGAACAGCACCGGGGTGGACCCGTCCTCGGGCCAGGAGGACTTCCTGGCATGGTACAACGACGTGCACGCCACGAAGGCGGACGGCGTCGTGACCTTCAAGCAGACCGGCGGCGACCACAACATGTGGATCCCCGGCTCCAAGATCCTCTCCCAGGCGATGAACGGCTGCACCCTCACCGGTGACTGGGCCACCTGCAAGCTGGCGGAGCAGTACTGCAAGGGCCTCACCGCGTCGGTGAAGGGCTTCGTCTGGGGTGAGGACGACCCCGCACCCTACCTCATGGCCCGGGCGATCTTCCCACACGACAACACCGCGGTCCTCGACGCGGAGACCTGGCAGGACGACGGCCGCACCAAGGGGATGGAGTTCCACGAGTCCTACAAGGACGAGATCGGCTGGAACGCCCAGTCCTTCGCATGGCCCGAGAACCCTACGTGGGGCGACATCTGGATCACCAACATGCGCTCCAAGGACGACGTCTGCGCGATCACCCGCACCACCCTCTTCCTACACTACGTAGTCGAAGATGCGCCCTACGAGTGGGTCAAGGCGGCCTGCGCGGAGACGCTGGAGACCATGCAGGGGTTCAACAAGGACATCGTGGACTCCGGCTACAACATCCGCACGAAGGACCCCGAGGGGAACGCGTACATCATCGAGGACCAGGACCTGGGCAGCTATGTCTGGTACCTGACCTTCGGCGAGGACAACGAGTGCAGCCACCGCCTGGCGTCGGACCTCATCGCGTACCACGAGCCCCTCACCGGGGACTGCGGCTCGGGATACGGGACGATCTATGAGCTCTTCGCGGTGGACACCCACTACTACAACTACCCCATCGTGTGGAACTACCACATGGCAGCGCTGGGCCACGCGCTCCTCTTCGCTTACCACGACGTGGCCCTGGCCCTCCTCGGGGGCCTCGCCGAGCGCATGGACATCTACCTGGCCCCGAACACCAAGGAGCCCGGCGCGGAGCACCCCGACTGGGGCAGGGACATGGCGATCCTGCTGGTCCAGCAGGCCGCGGTGGGCTTCCCCCTGACCGCGTTCGAGGCCCGCCTGGTCCAGACCCACTGGCGGGCAGCGCTGGAGGAGTTCAAGACCTTCTCCACCTGGGACCTCTGGGATCCCTCGGTCCCCGAGGGCGACTACAACCGGAGCGGCGGCTACCAGCCCAATGCCAGCCCGGAGGCCGTGGACATCGAGGCCTACGCAATGTTCCTCGAGTACTGCAACTCGCCCTTCAAGAACCCCAGCGGTGCGAAGTTCGTGGACTGCGACGTCGTCGCGGACCCGACCCGGTGGGGCGAGTAGGCACGCCACGACCTGCAGTCCGGCGGCTCAGTAACACGCGTTGGAGACGTAGGCGCAGTCGGTGCTCCACTTGCAACCCGCGGCCCCATAGCTCGGCGGCAGGCAGAAATGCCACTTGTGGTACGCGCAGCACTCCCAGTTGGTGCCGCTCTCCCAGAGGCAGTTCTTCCCCGGAAGGATCCCGCAGCCGCTCCACTGACAGGAGCTGCTGCAGGTCTTCTGCGCGCAGACGTCGCAGCCGCTCTGGGTCGTAGCCCCCGGGGCGCAGACCCCCTGGCCGGTACAGGCCCCGTAGGCCCCCCAGGTGCAGCTTGAGGTACAGGTCCGCGTCTTGGTGCCACAGTTCCCGCATGCCACGGACTGGGTCTGGCCCGGTGAGCAGACCCCTTGGCCCGAGCAGGCCCCGTAGCTCCCCCAGGTGCAGCTAGACGTGCAGGTACGGACCTTGGTGCCGCAGTCCCCGCAGGCGGCGGACTGGGTCTGCCCCGGAGAGCAGACGCCCTCGCCGGTGCAGGCCCCGTAGCTCCCCCAGGTGCAGCTCGCCGTGCAGGTCCGGGTCTTGGTCCCGCAGTCCCCGCAGGAAGCGGACTGGGTCTGGCCCGCGGAGCAGACGCCCTCCCCGGAGCACGCGCTCCAGGCCCCCCACGCGCAACCCACGGTGCAGGAGCGGGTGCGGGTGCCGCAGCTCCCGCAGGCCTCGGTCTGGGTCTGGCCGGCGAGGCATTGGAACCCCTCGTCCACGCCGCCGTCACAGTCGTCGTCCACGCCGTTGCACGTCTCCGGCGGATCCGTCGGGCAGACCGCGACGCACATGGACTCGGTCTGGCAGGTGGCGTAGTTCACGCACACCAGGGGGTTGGCCTCGGAGCAGGGGGACCAGATCCCAACGGTGCAGGTCCGGGTTCCGGCCCCGCATGGGGTCACGCAGGCCTCGGAGAAGCCATCGGCGGCTCCGTCGCAGTCGTCGTCCAGGGTATTGCAGATCTCCACGGCCAGGGGATTGATCTGCGGGGCGTCGTCGTTGCAGTCGCCGTCGTTCTGCGCGGTGTACGGCGCCTTCGAGGCGCAGAGGCACGGGCCGTCATCCGGGTCGCCGAAGCCGTCCTCGTCCACGTCCGCGAACCAGGGCTGGCAGCCCTCCGCGTCCTCCTCGTCCGCGATCCCGTCGCAGTCCTCGTCCGCGCCGCCGCAGACCTCGAGAGGGGCCTCGGGACAGGGCCCCTCGCAGATCTGGTACCACTCGCAGGTGTCGAAGGCCATGCAGCTGAGGGGCTCCGTCGCCGTGCAGGGCTTCCAGATCCCATCAGTGCAGACCACGAACCCGCTCCCGCACAGGGTCGCGCAGGGGATCTCCATCTGGTCCACTGCGCCGTCGCAGTCGTTGTCGATCCCGTCGCAGGCCTCCTCCGCGAGGGGATGGATCGTGGGATCCAGGGGATCGCAGTCCTCCTCGTCCAGCGCCCCGTCCCCGTCGTCGTCCTCGTCACAGGCGTCCCCGGCCCCGTCCTCATCGGTGTCCAGCTGGTCCGGGTTCGCTGTGAGGGGGCAGTTGTCCTCCCCGTCAGGGATGATGTCGTCGTCGTCGTCCTCGTCGAAGCAATCGAGGATCCCGTCGCCGTCGGTATCGGCTGCGCCGTCATCGATGATCCCGTCGCAGTCGTTGTCGAGGCCGTCGCAGATCTCCTCCTGGTTCACGTCGCCCCCACAGGCCAGGCTCGCGCCGTCCTCCCCGCAGGCCCAGATCCCGAGGGCGCAGAGATCCTCGTCGTCCCCGTCGCAGGGGAGGCCGAGATCCGCGAAGTCCTCGTCGGTGGTCCCGTCACAGTCGTCGTCGAGGCCGTTGCAAACCTCCGTCGCAGGCGGGTCGTCGACACAGGCCAGGCTCGTACCCGTCTCATCACAGGCCCAGCTCCCCAGCGCACAGAGATCGTCGTCCAGATCCGAGTCGCAAGGCTGCCCCTTGAGCACGAAGCCGTCGTCAGTCACCCCGTTGCACTCGTTGTCCAGGTCATCGCAGATCTCGGCCTGGGGTTCCGGCGCGTCGCAGAGCCACCCCTGCGCGCCCCCGCAGGTCTTCACGCCCTCGCAGAGGCCGTACATGTTCTGTGCTGCACAGAGCGCGGCCTCCAGGCCCTCGTCGATCTCGCCGTCACAATCGTTGTCCTGCCCGTCGCAGACTTCGGGCGTCGGCTCCGGCGCGGAGCAGGGGGTCCAGCCACCCTCGACGCCGCAGCTCATCTCCCCCGAGCAGGTCCCGTATTCGTTCTCGCTGGTGCAGGGCAGCTTTGCGCCCAGCTGGTCCCCGGCGCAGAGGCAGGACCCCGTGGGGGGCAGACAGACCGTCGGCGCGCCGGGGACCGGCGCCTTGCACTCGTACCCCGGGGGACAGGGGCTCGTCGCCCCGCAGGACGGCGCGCAGAAGGACGCGTCGTCCGCGGCCACGGCCACGCAGTCGAAGGGCGGCCCCAGGCAGTCATCGGCGTCATCGCAGGCGGCGCAGAGCAGGTCCGCCGCGGGGATGCAGATGCTGGTCACCGGGATGTCCTGGACCTGGACACAGACCCACCCGGCCTCGGCGCAGGTCTCGGCGCAGGTGGTGGTGCAGACGTTGCCCCACTCCTCGGTGTGGATGCACCAGCCGGAGGGACAGTCGTCGGCGGTCCCGCAGGGCACGGGCTCCCCGCCGGTGCCCTGGTCCTGCGGATCCACTTCCCCGGGCGGCCAGTCGTAGCCGAACCCCTCGGAGTCGAGGTCCGAGACCGAGGAGCCGCCGCACCCGAGCAACCCCGCCAGGACCAGGATGAGGGCAAACCGTCCGTACTTCACCATGTCGACCTCCAGGTTCGTCGAGCCGCCGCCCCGCGGGCGCGGGGAGCGGCGAACAGCCTCAGGATCAGGGAGAGGAAGAGGAGCAGGAGCGCAGCGCCGGCGCGGCCCGCTGGATGGACCCCCACGACGCAGCCTCCCGAGGGCCCGGCGCTCCCCGTGACGAGCTCGCCGCCGTCCCCGGCGTCCGAGGGCCCGGCGGCGTCACCCAGGACGACGCCGTCCCCATCGACGCCGGGGGCATCGCAGGCCCCCGGCGCGGGCAGACAGACCCAGCCGCCGCCGGCGCTGAAGGTACAGGGAGCGGCCTCGGAACAGATCCCCGGCCCCCCCCCACACCCGATCACACATCGGCGAACGCCGTCCAGGAGGAGGCAGCGGTTCCCGTGGATTCCGCAGTCACCGTCGTCCTCGCAGGGTGCGCAGTGGACCTCGACGCAGCTCTTGTCCACAGGATCGCAGGCCTCCCCGGGGCTCTCGCAGTCCGTGTGGTCAGCGCAGCACCCGGCCTCGAGGGCCTGGACCACACACTCCCCGCCGAGGCAGACGGTCTCGGTGCAGGGATCGTCGTCATCGCAGACCCCCGCGGTGGGGACGAAGAGGCAGTCCCCGGTGGCCCGGTCACAGAGATCCTTGGTGCAGGGATTTTCGTCGTCGCAGGGCACGTCTGCGCCGTCGCAGGCACCCCCGACGCAAAGGTCCGCGCTGGTGCAGGGATCTCCGTCGTCGCAAGGCGCGGCGTTCGCTGAGAAGACACAGCCGACCTGGGGATCGCAGCTGTCATCGGTGCAGGGGTTCCCGTCCACGCAGGTCTTCGCGCCGGACCCCTGGCAGAGCCCCGCGACGCAATGATCCCCGAAGGTGCAGGGATCCCCGTCGTCGCAGGCTCCCCCGATCGGTTCGTGGACACACCCCGCGGGCGAGGAGCAGGAATCCGTCGTGCAGGGGTTCCCGTCGTCGCAGGCCTCGTCGTCGGTGCTCCCGCCGACGCAGATCCCCGCAGCGCAGAGGTCCCCGGTGGTGCAGGGGTCCCCGTCGTCGCAGGGCCCGACCCCGGGGACGTGGGTGCAGCCCGTCAAGGGCGCACAGCCGTCGTCGGTGCAGGGATCCCCGTCGTCGCAGTCCACGCTGCTCGTGTCCACGCCGACGCAGGCGCTGCCCGCGCAGACGTCCACGCCGGTGCACACGTCCCCGTCGTCACAGCCCAGCCCGTTGGGAGCGTGGACGCAACCCAGGGCCGCGGCGCAGCTGTCGTCGGTGCAGGAGTTCCCGTCGTCACAGGCCGGCGCCCCGGAGCCCACGCAGATCCCCGACGCGCAAAGATCCGTCTGGGTGCACGCGTCCCCGTCGTCACAGGTGGCCACGTTGGGGACGTACATGCAGCCCCCGGCGGGGTCACAGAGGTCGTCGGTGCAGGGGTTCCCGTCCTTGCAGATCCACGACAGGTCATTGCCGACGCAGACACCGCCCACGCAGAGGTCCCCCGCGGTGCACGAGTCCCCGTCGTCACAGGGCGCGTTGTTCACCAGGGATTGGCAGCCGACCCCGGGATCGCACCAGTCGTCGGTGCAGGGGTTCCCGTCCTCGCAGGCGGCCGCGACGTCCGCGCCCTGGCAGACCCCACCGGCGCAGTGATCCGGGCCGGTGCAGGCGTTGGCGTCGTTGCAGACCGCCGTGTTCGGCGGGTGGACGCACCCCGCTGCGGGCTGGCACAGGTCATCGGTGCACGGGTTCCCGTCATCGCAGGTCCCGGAGATGTCCGTCCCATGGCAGGATCCGCCGGAGCACTTGTCGCCGGTGGTGCACGCGTTCCCGTCGTTGCAGTTGCTGGAGTTGTTGGCGTGGGTGCACCCGGAGGCCGGGGCGCAGCCGTCGTTGGTGCAGGGGTTCCCGTCGTCGCAGGTCCCGGAGCTGTCCGTCCCCTGGCAGGTCCCGCCGGAGCACTTGTCCCCGGAGGTGCAGGCGCTCCCGTCGTTGCAGTTGCTCGTGTTGTTGGTGTGGGTGCAGACCCCCCCGACGCAGGCGTCGTTGGTGCAGGGATTCCCGTCGTTGCAGTTGCACTGGGTCAACCCGATGCTCCCCCAGATCTCCGCGCCCGCGGTGACGGCCTTGGTGTTCGAGCCCGAGACATACCCCGCCTTGGAGGCCGTCGCGGTGTACGTCCCCGGGGGCAGCTCGAACTCCCAGTACCCCACCCCGTTCGCGGTGGTGCTCTGCCCGGTGTTCAGCGTCACCGTCGCGCCGGGGATCCGGTCGTCCAGGTTGGGGACGAGGTAGACCACGCCCATGAGGGTCCCCGTGGTCGGGCCGCCGCCGGTGCAGGTCGAGTTGAAGTACGCGCAGACCCCCTCGGCGACCCCCGCGGCGATCGCGTTCTGCCCCGATCCGGTCTTCAGGAAGCTCGACTCCGACGGGGGATGCCCCGTGTAACCGCTGGACGTGCAGCAGTCGTGGAAGAGGGCCTCCTCGAGGCACGCGGTCATGTTCGTGGCGTTGAGGACATGGAGGTTGTCGCGGTACTTGAGGCCCCGGCTCTGGTAGGGCAGGTTGGCCAGGAGGCCCGCCTGGACGTCCCCCGCAAGGGCCTTGTCCGCGTTGGTCTTGTAGAGCGTCTCGGTGCCGTGCCCGCCCCCCGCGTTGGTGTGCATGCTCACGAAGATCGCGGCGCCCCAGGAGTTCGCGTTGGAGGGCGCGTTGTAGAAGTCCTGGTCCACCACGGAGTTGAAGCCCGCAGCGTCGAGGATGTCCTCGGCCTTGTTCGCGCAGATCAGCGCGTAGGTCGCCTCGTTGCCGCCAGCGCAAAGGATGTTCGCCGTCTGGTTGCTGGGGTTGAGGTAGACCTTCTGGGCCGTGGCCGCGCCGGGGACCGCACCCAGCAGGACGACGCCGACGAGGACGGCGAGGTGGAACCGCCGGGCGCCCCTCATCGGGCACCTCCGTGTGCACCGGGGTAGCCGGCGCCGCGGAGGGTGTCGGACAGCGCGTCCCTGTAGATGATCCAGTCCCCATCCGCGGACACCGCCGCCTCGACCTCGGCGACATGGGACGTCGCGGCCAGGCGGCGCTCCGTGCCGGTGACCACATCGACCTCCCAGAGATCCGCGCCGGTGACCCGCTCGCCGTCGTCCCGGATCCGGGAGAACACGACCCGGCCCCCGTCCGGGTGCCAGGCCGCAGCGTAGCCCTCCACGAGGACCCTCGCGTCGCCCCTGCCCGGATCGATCAGCCAGACGCGGCCACCCTCGGCCCGGCTCTCGTGGACCAGGACCCGCTCCCCCGCAGGGTCGAACCGCGGGTGGAAGAATCCCGGGCCGGCCAGGAGGACCTGCCGGCCGCCCCGCGCAGCCAGATCGTGGAGGACGATGGTGTCGTCGGGCTCCCGGGACACCGCCCTCCCTGCGGAGAGGCGGACGTCCACGTCGATCCCCTGGACATCGTCGGCGAGCACCTCGAGGCCCCCGTCCGGAGCGAGACGGACCAGGACCCCGTTGGCGGACGCGTACCACGCGGCGCTGGACGGGTCCCACGTGGCGATGCCGGGGCGCTCGATCGAGGCGAGGCCCCACAGGCTCCTGGAGCGGTGCAGGACGACCTCACCGTCCGCGAAGGAGGGATCGCACGCACCGTCGCAGTCCCACCGCAGGGTGAGGGGATGGTCCAGGCTGGCGCGGCCGATCCCCGGGGGGGGCGCCGCCTCGTCCGCCCGTCCCGTGGCGACGGCCGCCAGGGTGGAGATGATCACCGCCAGCGCGATTCGGTTGGCTCGGTTTCGGTTCACGTCCACCTCGATGTCCTTCGAAGGATGATCGCCAGGGCTGCGGCGCACAGCATCAGCCAGATCGGCAGTATATCACCTTCCGCAGACGCACGGCAGCCACCCGCCGCCGCACCGGAGTTGCCCAGGGACAGGGCATCGGACTCCCCTGTGGGATGGGCTTCAGCCACGACATTCTCCCCTGTGGGAGGGGCCTCCGGCCCCGATTCGGGCTCGATGTCCGTCGTATCCTCGGAGATCATGTCGGAGAGCTCGCATCCCGAGAGGACCTCCCCGACGCAGAGCCCGTCCTCGCAGCCGTCGTCCCCGGTGCAGGGGTCGCCGTCGTCGCAGAGCGCCGAGTTCGGCGGAAAGACGCAGGCCCCGGAGCCGGGGTGGCAGAGATCGTCCGTGCAGGGGTTTCCGTCGCTGCAGGTCTTCACCTGGCCCCCGGTGCAGGCGCCGGCAGCGCAGTGATCGTTCCAGGTGCACGCGTCGCCGTCGTCGCAGAACCCCGGGGCGGGCGCGTGGGTGCACCCGGCCCCGGCGGCGCAGGAGTCTCCGGTGCAGGGGTTTCCGTCATCGCAGGCCGCCGGGTCGAGGTCGTGGACGCAGCCTACGCCGGCCTGACAGGCATCCACGGTGCAGGGTTCCTGATCGTCACAGGCCCCGGGATCGGTGACCAGGCCCGTACATTGCCCGTTCCAGCACCCGTCCACGTCGGTGCAGGGGTCGCCGTCGTCGCAGGGGTTCCCGTTCGGAATGAACACGCAGCCAGCGAGACCACCGCAGGTGTCGCTGGTGCACGGGTTCCCATCGTCACAGACCACCGCACCGGTCCCCGCGCAGGTCCCCGCTGCGCACGCATCCCCCCGTGGTGCAGGCGTCCCCGTCATCGCAGGGGAGCGCGTTCGGCAGGTGCAGACATCCCGTCGCCGGTGCGCAGAGATCATCGGTGCAGGGGTTCCCGTCACCGCAGGCGATGGAGATGTCCAGCCCGGCGCAGAGGCCGGCGACGCAGACGTCCCCCCCGGTGCAGGCGTCGCCGTCGTCGCAGGGCACGGTGTTGGCCGTGTGGACGCAGCCGCTGTTCCCTGCGCAGGCGTCGTCGGTGCAGGGGTTTCCGTCGTCGCAGGACAGGCCCTGGCCTCCGGCGCAGCTCCCCCCGACGCAGTGGTCCCCCACGGTGCAGGCGTTCCCGTCGTCACAGGGGAGGGAGTTCGGTGTGAACGCGCAGCCCGCGGGGATGGTGCAGGCGTCGTCCGTGCACGGGTTCCCGTCCTCGCAGGTGAGCGGGGGTCCCCCCGCGCACTGGCCCCCGGCGCAGTGGTCCCCCGTGGTGCATGCGTTCCCGTCGTCGCAGGGGAGGACGTTGGGCGCGTGGAGGCATCCCGAGGCCGGCTGGCAGCTGTCGTTGGTGCAGGGATTCCCGTCACCACAGGCCAGGGAGGCCCCGGAGTTGCATTGCCCCCCGGCGCAGTGGTCCCCGGTGGTGCAGGCGTTCCCGTCGTCGCAGCTCTTTGCGTTGTTCGTGTGGACGCACTGGCCGCCAGTGCACGCGTCCTCGGTGCAGGGGTTCCCGTCCCCGCAGGCGCAGGGGCTCAGGCCGATGCTCCCCCAGACCTCGGCGCCCGCGCTCACGCTGCGGGTCTGGGAGGCCGTGAGGTACCCCGCCTTGGTCGCTGTCGCGGTGTAGGTACCGGGCGCCAGCTCGAACTCCCAGTACCCGACCCCGTTGGCCACGGCGCTCTGACTGGTGTTCAGGGTCACCGTCGCCCCGGGGATCCGGTCCGCGGTGTCGGGGGCGACGTAGACCACGCCCTTGAGGATCCCCGTCCCGGGCCCCACGCTCCCGTTGAAGCAGCCGATGGGCTCCGACGCAGCCACCTGCCACGCGAGCACCTCCCGCTTCTCCGACCACCCCGACGACGTGATGCCGAAGAGGTGGTTCGTGATGAAGGGGCTCACGTCGACGATCGGGACGTGCCCCCCGCAGCCGCAGGTGCAGGCCGCCTGCTCGACGCACTTGTTGGGCCCGCAGTCGGCGACCTCTGCGACGCAGTACTTGTTCTGGCTGGGGTGCTTGATGAGCACCTTGCCGCAGCCGAAGCGCTCGTACCCCGCCATGTAGGCCCAGGTCCCGTTGGCCGTGGACTTGTACCCGCAGATCCACATGTCCTGGCCGTCGCCGGGGCCGCCGAAGGTGGTGACGTAGTAGGTGTCATCCGCAGGGATGTCAGCGTAGGAGAGCTGTGCGCAGGTCACGCCGGGCTGCCATCCCTGGCACTGGCAGCCTCCGACCACGAGGCCCTGCTGCGCGCGCTCCGTGACCGGCTCCTCGACTGCGCAGAGCTCCTCGCCGGGCGCCGGGTCCTCGGCGCACGCAGCCACCGCCGCCACCCAGGCCAACGCCAGGGCGATCCACGCACGTCGAGTTGTTCCGCCCGAGTACCTCATGGAGCCAGTGTATCCCCGATTCGGGCGCCAGATCCAGTTCGCGCGCGAGGACGACGAGACGATCTGCGGGCAGGGCGCCAGGCGAGCCGTCCGTCGAGCCCTTGAACGGCGTACTGCTTGTCCGTTGAGACAGAAAACACTGAGGGTCCGTGACGAAACAAAGTAATCAAGGTGAGGGTGCCGATGCGCCCGGGATGCAAGGCGCTCGACTGAGGCGCACCAGTGGTGCGTCGCAGGGAGAGCTACGCAGCAGGCCGGGATGCAGCGGAAGCCGAACGAGCAGGTTGTTTCGGAACGGGCCCTGAGAACCGCAGCGCCGGCCGATGGGGGCCAGCCGTAGCCGGTGAAAAGGGCGAAACACGCGTCAGACGACGGACCCCTGATCGGAGTCCGTGGAGTCGTCAGCCTCGGAGGTCAGTTCGGCCTCGCCCTCGGTGGGCGCTGCCTCGGGATCGAGAGAACCGTCAATTGCCTCGAGATCGGGATCCTCGTCCCCATCCTTCTTCTGCAGCCGGGCCACGAGTTTGGCCTCCTTCTTCTTCTTCTTCTCCAGCTCACGCTGGCGCTTTGCGAACGTGAAGGTATTGCGTCGACCCATGCCTGACTCCTCTCTTGTGAACGTCCTCCTGGTCCGGATACGCGGCCCCGGGGATCGCCTAGCGTTCGGCCCGCCGGTTGGCCTTGTCGACGCGCACCGTGCGGCCGTCGAGCATCTGACCGTCGAAAGCCAGCGCCTCGGTGGCGGCCTCGTCGGTATCGAAGGTCACGAAGCCGAAGCCCCGGGAACGTCCGGTCATGCGATCGGTGATCACCTTGGCCTCGGTCACATTGCCGAAGGCCTCGAACGCGGCCATGAGGCCTTGGTCATCCGTCGCCCAAGCCAGCCCACCAACGAAGATCTTGTTGTTGTCACTCATGTCTCTCTCTCTCTTCTCCAATTAGCGACGGTCGCTGCCCATGCACGGCCCGGTCCGTCGCACTCCGGGCGTACATCCGTCGTGGTCTCTCCGGGGACGATTGAGATGACACTCGAAGGGGTCGGACTCAAGGTACCCGTGCACGAACGGCAAAAACATACCTCGTCATTTCGGAGATTGCAAAGACTTCGTTCACGCGACCCGGGCCACCCCCGGAAGGTCCGAAATCAGCATCCGCCGCCGAAGCGGGTCTCGCAGTTGCTGAGGCAAGAGTCGCCGTCGTTGGCGTTCCCGTCGTCGCACTCCTCTTCTGGGTGGTCCACGACGCCGTTCCCGCAGGAGGGGTTCATCTGACAACAGAGGGCATAGTTGCCCTGCTCATTGCAGCCGTAGCCCGACGGACAGGAGGGTCTGGAGGACCCGTACCAGCAGTTGTCCGCCTCGTCATTGCTGAGGGGACTGTTGTCCACGGTGAAGTGTCCGGCGCCGCTGCCGCTGCGGCAACGGATCGCACCCAGGGCCATGGTACCGCCGACGCTGTACGACCAGCCAGTGTTCCTCCCGTTGAACTGCTTGGGGCTGCAGAGGAGCCAGCCCGGGGGACAGAGGGTCTCGTAGTCCTGCTCACAGGTGCTGGGTTTCGAACAGATCACCATGTCCCCTCCAGGCGAGGTGCTGAGCTTCGCGGCGCCGTTGTTGCAGTCGGAGATCTCCACCTGGCAGCTCGCGCTGCAACCGTCCCCGCCGGACTGGTTGCCGTCGTCGCACCCCTCGGGCACCTCTACCACGAGGTTGCCGCAACACGGGTAGATCGTCGGGTAGACGCAACCCGTGTCCGGATCACAGCTGTTCATGGTGCACGGATCGCCGTCCTCACAGGTCATGGGGCTCGATCCCACGCAGGTACCGTTCGTGCAGAGATCCACGGTGGTGCACGCGTTCGAGTCGTCGCAGGGCGCAGTGTTGTGCACGTGGACGCAGCCGTCCTCCGGATCACAGGAGTCCGTGGTGCACAGGTCTCCGTCGTCGCAGTCCGGAGCGACGACGCCATGACACACGCCGCCTCCGCACACATCCACCGTGGTGCACGCGTTGCCGTCGTCGCAGCCGTCGGCGTTGTTCGGGAACTCGCAGCCCGACTCCGGATCGCAGGCGTCGTCGGTGCAGGGGTTCCCGTCGTCACAGGTGAGGACTCCCGCGCCCCCGCAGGCCCCCCCACCGCAGACGTCGCCGGTGGTGCACGCGTCCCCGTCGTCGCAGGGGAGGGTGTTGGCCAACGTCAGGCACCCCGCGATCGGCGAGCAGTAGTCCGTCGTGCAGGGGTTCCCATCGTCACAGATCACGACCTCCTCGAAGCCACAGACGCCGGCGGAGCAGGCATCCCCCGTGGTGCAGGTGTTCCCGTCGTCACACCCCGCGGTGTTGTTCACGTGGAGGCACCCGTCGTCGGGATCACAGGAGTCGTCGGTGCACGGGTTGCCGTCGCCGCAGTCGAAAGAGCCCCCCGGTGTGCAGGAGCCGAGCGCGCACACGTCCCCCATGGTGCACACGTCCCCGTCGTCGCAGGGCACGGCGTTGACCGTATAGACGCAGCCCACGTCCGGGTCACAGGAGTCGTCGGTGCAGAGCTCGTTGTCGCTGCAGGGGATCGCAGCGCCCGCGGTGCATGAGCCGCTCTTGCACGCGTCCCCTGCGGTGCAGGCGTTCTGGTCGTCGCACGGGGACGTGTTGGGGACGTGGACGCAGCCGGACTGGGGGGCGCAGGAGTCGTCGGTGCACGGATTTCCGTCGTCGCAGGCGAGGCCGGCGCCGCCGACGCAGAGTCCCCCCTGGCAGGCATCCCCGACGGTGCACACGTCACCGTCCTCGCAGGGCAGGATGTTGGGAGTCTGCGTGCACCCGACGCCCGGCTCGCAGGCGTCGTCCGTGCAGGGGTCACCGTCGTTGCAGTTCGCGGCAGCGCCGGGCGCGCAGGTCCCCGCAGCGCAGGTGTCCGCGATGGTGCAGGGATCCCCGTCGTCACAGGGGACGCCGTCCGGTCCCGGGGCGAACCCGCACTCTCCCACCTCTCCGTCACAGGCGGGGACGAGGCAGGGCGCGTCGACACCCTCCGCCTGGGGGCAGCCGATCACAGTCTCGGGATCGACCACGCACTGGAAGGGCAGCCCGCCCGTGTCGCAGACCAGGGTGCCGTTGCAGAGATCCCCGTCCTCCAGGGGAAGGCAATCCGCGTCCGTCGCGCAGTCACAGGAGACGGGGGTGCCGGCGCAGAGCCCGGCCCCGCACTCGTCGGCGACGGTGCAGGGATCCCCGTCGTCGCAGTCCGCCACGTTGGGGACGTGAGCGCAGCCACCGGTCTCGGTGCAGGAGTCGTCGGTGCAGGGGTTCTGGTCATCGCAGAGCACCGGGTCTCCGACGCAGACCCCCGCGACGCAGTGATCCGCGGCGGTGCAGGGGTTCCCGTCGAAGCACTCCCCGCCCTCCAGCGCGACGTGCTCGCAGCCCGCCTCGCCGAGGCACGCATCCTCGGTGCAGGGGTTGTCGTCGTCACAGGTCTCCTCATCGATCTGGCCATCGCAGTCGTCGTCCGCGCCGTTGCAGAGCTCCGCGACGGGCTCCGGCGCGTCACAGACGGTGAGGCCCTCCTCCAGGCAGACCCGGGTGCCCGGGCAGACCCCCTCCTCGCTGCTCACCGCGCAGGGCGTCCCGAGGCCCAGCTCGATGGACCGCGCGGTGCAGGCGCACTCGCCCTCCTCGGGCACGCACTGGGCCAGGGTGGCCCCCTGCACTGTCGGCACCTCCTCGCAGCGGAATCCCCCGGGACAGTCGCCGTCGGCCTCACAGCTGCCGCCGCAGAACGCACCCTCGCTCTCACCGAACACCACGCAGGGAGCCTGGGTCCCGCCGACATCACCGCAATCCGCCGCGCTGGAGCAGGGGACACAGAGGGTCGCAAAGTCCGAGATGCAGACGAAGATGACGTCCGGGTCGGTCCCCGCGACCTGCTGGCAGGTCCAGCCGGCGGGGCATTCCTCCTGGCAGGTCTCCGTGCAGACGCCGGTGCCCAGGTGGGTCACGCACCAGCCGGAGAGGCAGTCACCGTTCTCGGCACAGGGATCCAGGAAGCAGCCCGTCCCAGGCGCACAGAGGGGCTCGGAGTCCAGGATCATGTCCACGGGCGCGGCTTGATCGTCGAAGATGTCCCCGCTCCCACCGGCGTCGCCGTCCGGACCAGCGTCCACCTCCGCTGCGTCCGTGGACCCATCGGAGCCGTCGGGCACATCCCCGCCGGGGGTGATCGTCGTCCCGCCGTTGCACGAGACCAGAAAGGCCAGGGCCATCAACCAACTCGCAGACCGGGTGCCCATGGCGTCCCCTCCTCGGTTCGAGACATCCCGCACAGGATGCCATAACTCGGTGCTGTTGACGACCGCGTGGTTGGGTGCGAGGGCCGGCCGGGTCAAGACCCGGGCCCCTCTTCGCTCCGTCGACGCTCGTTGATCCCTCGGAAGATCTTGCAGATCGGTGACTCAGCGTCTGGATCCGGCCTCGGATGGCCGACCCACTCCTCCTCACCCTCCCCGGGCCAGCGGCAGCCCGCCTCGGAATCACAGACCATGCCCCGGGCGCAGTCCTCCTCAAGGCGACAGCCGGTGCCCTCCCGCCCCTGGGGAGCGCAGAGGCCGT
This sequence comes from Pseudomonadota bacterium, assembly GCA_043815665.1. GTDB lineage: Bacteria > Myxococcota_A > UBA9042 > CAIXZC01 > CAIXZC01 > CAZNWW01. The sequence continues at coordinate 2,090 of JBDRIT010000199.1, read as the reverse complement.
CCCGGCAGGTGAGTCCGAAGGCGCAGGTCCCCACCCGACAGCGTCCTTGGGAGCACCACGGCTGCGCGCCGTCGCAGACCTGTCCCGCCCCCCGCGGGGGGCTGCAGGTGCCGCGAACGCAGAGCATGTCGCCCTGGCAGCCTGCGCTCCATGTACAGGGGTCACCCCGGGCGGCGAGGGCCCGGCAGGTGCCCTGCCCTTCGGCGCCGCGGACCTTGACGCAGACGGCGTCGCCGTCGCAGGCTTGGTCCTCCTCGCAGGGCTCCCCCGGCCCGGCGTCACCCCGCACCAGCCGTCGACAGGCTGTCGGGACCGTGGGCTTCCCGGGGACCTCGTCGCAGGCCCGCTCGCCACCGTCTCCTTCGTGGCAGACCGCCCGGGCGGTGCCGTCGAAGTCTGCAGCGCAGGGGAAAGTCCGCAGCGCGACGAGGCACTCGTCGAGGGCCTGCTCGTCCAGGTGGGGATCCTCCCCGCCCTGCCTGACCATCTCCTCGGCCACCTCGTCCATGGGCATCTGCTCCATCGCCTCGAGGTCACAGAGCCCTTCCCCGGGGCAGCACTCATCCGCCCGACGACAGAGCGCACCCAGGACGTCCCGCATGGCCTTCTCCACGAGGAGGGTGAGGTCCGCGGGCTCCGCGGGGATCTGGAGCGCCCCCCCCGTCTCTTCGACGACCGTGTCGGACTCGGGGAGGAGAATATCGGCCTGGGGGCTGGGCAACCACGTGACATCCGCGACCATGGGATCCGGCGCCAGCCCCAGGGATGGGATCACCCGCCCGGCGCGTTGCCCGGGCTCCTCGACCACGTCCATGTCCCACGCGACGGGAGGCGCGGTCCGGCCCGGGCCGTCGTCGGGATCCGGCGAGAGCAGGCACCAGAGCCCGACCAGGAGCGCAACCAGAAGACAGAGGACGATGACCGGACCGGAGCGGGAGCCTGCCATGGGGACCTCCCAGACGTTCTCGAGCTTGACACCTGGACGGCAGAGATGGTTCCCTTCCGATGATATTCTCGAAGGCCTCGAAACCGAAGGAGTGAAACATGAAGATCTGGATCCAGGCTCTTGCATTGACCGTTGCGTTGACCTTCGCCCTCACCTCCTGCGGAGACAAGAAGGAAGGGGAGAAGAAGGAGGGCGAGAAGAAGGCGGAGAAGAAGGAGGCCACGGAGGACGACGGACCCCCGACGAAGCCCACGGCGCCGCCCAAGCCGACCTTCACCGACGACCAGCTCAAGGCGGCGGCGACCCTGGACATCCCCGGCTTCAAGCGGACGATGGACGGCCAGATCGCGATGGGCAACGTGGCCCCCATGTACGTCACCGAAGCGAAGAACGAGCAGGGAGCCTCGGTCGAGGTCATGACCGCGATCGGCAACTGCATCATGTGCACAGAGAACACTGCAGCGAGCTTCGCCGAGAGCCGGGACACCACCCCGGAGCGCATGTGGATGTCCTCGGCCATGCTCGAGAACCCGGACCTGGTCTGGGACTTCGGCGAGATGGACCTGGACGGCCGCAAGCTCGTCACCGTACACATCCTGAGCTACGTCGAGAACACGACCGACATGGGCACCAGCCGCAGCGGGAGCCATCAGTTCAGCATCCACTGGAACGACGGCGGCCGGCAGATCCGCGCCATGGCCAACGGGAAGGGGGTCTTCCCGAAGAGCCTCGACGAGCTCAAGACCAAGGTTACCGAGGAGGAGCTCAAGGCCACCGCGCTCACCGTCTTCAAGGCCCTCGCAGCCAACCTCTAGAGCCCGCTTTTCTCACCAGACATCGCAGCGAAGCCGCCGAGACCCTGCTGTGTCGGACCGATCGGACCGGAGCAGCCGGAGTCGATGCAGGGGTATCGTCGAGGACTGCGGCGGGAGAAACGGCTCGAGACAGCTGGAGGATCGGCGGATGTAGCAGATGGCTGGTGAGAGAGGCGGGCTAGGAGGCCGTAGGGGATAGATTGCCCGGTTCCTCTCCGTACTCTGCATCACACGATTCCAGCCGGGGGTCAGCGACCTGGGTTCTTCTTGTGGGACTGGGCGGAGCCCGCGTCCACGGCCCGATTCTTTGTGGGAGGGCCTTCAGGCCC
>JBDRIT010000198.1:0-8318 GCA_043815665.1 Pseudomonadota bacterium | reverse complement strand
ATGGCGGTGCTGACAAGGATAGCGAACGAAGGCGATGCCGAGTATCGTCGAGTTCGAGTGAGCATGGCGAACGGTCTATCCGCCGTTCAGCACTGGCAGATCGGCTGCCGCAGTAGGCAGATGCGCTTGTTTTGGGTCTAGTCGACCCTGAACGAATCACCCCGGCCCCGTCGCGGACCGGGGGTTGAACGGTTTCCCTTTTTTTTTTTCTGCGAATGGAGGCTTCCATGGCTTCTGCAAGGGAAACCAAATACATCTTCTTCACCGGCGGCGTCGTCTCTTCGTTGGGGAAGGGACTCACGGCGGCGAGCATCGGGGCAATCCTCGAGGCCCGGGGACTCCGGGTCACCATCCTCAAGACGGACCCGTACCTCAACGTCGACCCCGGGACCATGAACCCCTTCCAACACGGCGAGGTGTTCGTCACCGACGACGGGGCGGAGACCGACCTGGATCTGGGTCACTACGAGCGCTTCCTCTCCACGCCCACGAGCCAGCGGAACAACTTCACCACGGGCACGGTGTACCGCGCGGTGATCGAACGTGAGCGGGCGGGCGGCTACCTGGGCGCAACGGTCCAGGTGATCCCCCACATCACCAACGAGATCAAGGATCGCATTTACGCCGCCGCGGAGGGGGTGGACGTCCTGCTGGTCGAGGTCGGCGGGACCGTGGGCGACATCGAGGGCCAGCCCTTTCTGGAGGCCATCCGGCAGATCCGCCTGGAGCTGGGCCCACAGAACACGATGTTCATCCACCTGACGCTCCTTCCCTGGCTGGGGACCGCCGGGGAGCTGAAGACCAAGCCCACCCAGCACTCCGTCGCGGCCTTGCGGATGATCGGCATCCAGGCGGACATCATCATCTGCCGGAGCGTCAAGCCCATCGACAACGAGGCGAAGCGGAAGATCTCCCTCTTCTGCAACGTCACCCCGGATCGGGTCCTCTCCGCTCCCGACGTGGATCACATCTACGAGCTGCCACTCCACCTCAATGCCGAGGGCGTGGACGCCCGGATCATCGAGCAGCTCAACATCTGGTCCCGGGAGCCGGATCTCTCCCGCTGGGAGAAGGTCGTGCGGAGCCTCAAGTCCCCTACTGCGGAGGAGATCACCATCGGGATGGTGGGCAAGTACGTGCAGCTCGTGGACAGCTACAAGAGCCTCAACGAGGCCCTGGTGCACGGTGGCATCGCGAACGACGTAAAGGTCCTCGTCAGGCACATCGACTCCGAGGAGATCGAGAAAAATCCGGACCTGCCCTGGTACGAAGGTCTGGACGGCGTCCTGGTCCCCGGCGGCTTCGGCTCCCGGGGCGTCGAGGGGAAGATCCAGGCCGTCAAGTGGGCCCGGGAGAACAAGGTCCCCTACTTCGGGATCTGCCTCGGAATGCACATGGCGGTGATCGACTACGCGCGCCACGTGGCCGGCATGGACGGCGCCAACAGCATCGAGGTGAACGAGCGGTCACCCTACCCGGTGATCTTCCTCATGCCCGAGCAGGAGAACGTCACCGACAAGGGCGCCACCATGCGGCTCGGGGCATACGCGTGCGCGCTCGTACCGGGGAGCCTGGCCCACAAGGCCTATGGCACGAAGCGGATCTCGGAGCGTCATCGTCACCGATACGAGTTCAACCCGGACCTCGGAGAGAGGCTGGCCAAAGCCGGGCTCAAGGTCACGGGCCGCAACCCGGAGCGTGACTTGGTGGAGATCGTGGAGCTCGAGGACCACCCCTGGTTCCTCGCCTGCCAGTTCCATCCGGAGTTCAAGTCCAAGCCCCACGCCTGCCATCCCCTCTTCCAGAGCTACATCGCCGCCTGCCGTGACCTGAAGCACGCCCGGCCCCGGGCCGCCAGGAAGTAGGCCACACCCGGTTTTTTGTTTCCCCACGCGTGCGCTGTATGCTGAGGCGGGAGGTTGTCGCCATGGTGAACCGTACCGATCGGACCGGCTGGACCCTGAGCCGGACTTCCACCGTGTTCCATCGGTTGGAGTCGGGCCTCTGGGGTCTCGGCATCACCGGGCTCTCGGCCCTGGGGCTCCTGAGCCTCGTCTCCTACCGGGCGGTCCCGACCGGCCCGCCGCGGAACTGGATCGGCCCTGTCGGGGCGAGTCTGGCGGATCTGCTGTTGTCCTCACTGGGTACAGGCGCGTTCATGCTGATCGGTACGAGCCTCGCGGCCGGCGTCCTCCTGATACTCGAGCGCTTCAAGCGGATCCATGGTCGCCGCCTCATCGGCGCCGCGCTCGTGCTCCTGGCTGCGGCGATCCTGTCCCACCTGGTCATCGGCTACCAGGTGCCATGGCCCCACGGCGGCGGCGGCCTCCTTGGCGCTTTGACGGCAGAGCTCCTGGTCGCGATGCTGGGCGGAATCGGCGCCTCGCTGATTGCGTTGCTGATCGCCGTTGCGGGGGGAAGCCTCCTGGCGCACCGTACGCCCCAGAGCCTCCTGGTCCTGACGGCGACGCCCGCGGTGAACGTCGGCCGCTGGTTCCGGGCCGGGCTCGGTGGCCTCTGGAGAGACTACGAGGAGTGGAGGGACTCCCGGGCGCGAGCCCGCCCGGGCCGCGAGACCGAGTCCCGGGAGCTTTTCGAGGACGGGGATGACGAGCACGCCGAGACCCTGGCCGACGCCCACCCCTACAGCGTGCCGCCGGTGGTCACCGCAGATGATCCTGTCAATGACGAGGTCGACGATCCGGACCAGACCCGCGCCCAGCGGATCAGCGCCACCGCGAGACCCGAAACCTCTCCGTCCATCCGGGAGGCGGGAGAGCCGGGCACCGCTGACGCCGCTGCGTTGTTGAATCTCCCGGACACGGGTGTCTTCAGGGTGATCCCGGTGATCGAGGATCGGCTGCCCGAGGGCCTCGAGCTGGATCCCGTCGACGAGGACGACCTCATCGACGATCCGTCGGAGATGCAGCGGGTCTACGCGCTGCCAAGCCTCAACCTGCTGGACAAACATCCGCCCATTGCGAACACCCTGGACCGGGACCTCCTCCAGGAGTCTGCCCGGGTCCTGATGGAGAAGCTCAGAGCGTTCAAGGTGGGCGGCGAGGTCACCGCAATCCACCCGGGGCCCGTGATCAGCCTCTTCGAGTTCCGCCCCGAGACCGCGGTGAAGGTCGCGTCCATCTCGAACCTCTCCAAGGACCTTGCCATGGCCCTCTCCGCGGAGCAGGTCCGCGTCGTGGCGCCGATCCCCGGCAAGGACGTGGTCGGGTTTGAGGTGCCGAACCGGGTACGGGAGATGGTCTACCTGCGGGACCTCCTGGCCCACAAGGCGTTCACCGAAGCCCGCCAGCGGCTGCCGCTGGTCCTGGGCAAGGACATCGCTGGCAAACCCTCGGTCGCCGACCTCACGAAGATGCCCCACCTGCTCATCGCCGGAACCACGGGCTCCGGAAAGAGCATCGCGATCCACTCGTTCATCATGAGCGTCCTCTTCCGATATACCCCGGACCAGGTGCGCTTCCTCCTCATCGACCCGAAGATGCTCGAGCTGACCGCGTACAAGAACATCCCCCACCTGCTGCACCCGGTGGTCACCGAGCCCGGAGACGCCGCGGTCGCCCTGCGCTGGGCCGTGAGCGAGATGGAGCGGCGGAACCGCCTCATGTCCGAAGCCGGCGTCCCCAACATCGCCGAGTACAACGCGCTCCTGCGCGCCGACAAGGACCAGCCGAGCCTGCGGGCATCCATCCGCAGGGTGCGCTCGGGACCCGACGGGGAGCGACTGGAGGAGACCGTCCAGCGGGAGGAGCGGGAGCATCTCCCCTACATCGTGGTGGTCATCGACGAGCTCGCCGACCTCATGATGGTCGCCGGGAAGCACGTGGAGACGATCATCGCGCGCCTCGCGCAGCTCGCTCGCGCCAGCGGCATCCACATGATGATCGCGACCCAGAACCCGACCATCAAGGTGGTGACCGGCATCATCAAGGCCAACATGCCGACCCGGATCTCCTTCAAGGTCCGGTCCATGCAGGACTCCCGCGTGATCCTGGACCAGAACGGCGCGGACGATCTCCTGGGCTACGGGGACATGCTCCACCTGCCCTCGGGCTCGTCCAAGCTCCAGCGGGTCCACGGCGCCTTCGTGTCCACGGAGGAGCGGAACCGGGTCGTGGAGTTCCTCCGGAACCAGGGCATGCCGCGGTACAACGACGAGATCATGCGCGCGTGCATCGACGCCAAGGTGTCCAATGACGACGAGGACCTGGGCACCGCCGCCACTTCGGACGCCGGCGACATCTACGAGCGGGCGGTGGCCCTCGCCGCTCAGTACGGGAGGATCTCCACGTCGAAGATCCAGCAGGTCCTCGAGATCGGGTACAACCGCGCCGCGCGTCTCATGAACCGCATGGAGAAGGAGGGCCTCGTCGGGCCCCCCGAGGCCGCCGGAAAACCCCGCATCTTCCTGGGCTGACCCCAACGGATGACGCGTCGCGGCGGTGCGCGTCAAATAAAATTGGACAATTCCGTTTCCGCCAGTACTATGTCGCCATGGTAAGAAATCCACCGACCCGGGAAGAGCTGCTGGACGAGATCGCGAGGCTCCGTCGAACCGTCGCCCGTCTCACGGGCCAGACGACCCAGGTCGCCTATCTCTCGTCGACCCCCTCCGGCGCGGCCAGGTTCACGCCGCGGCCGGTGCCCTCCGAGGGCGTCTCCATGGTGGACAACCTCACCCGGGCCTACAACCGACCGGCCTTCGTCACCATCGCCAACCAGCGCCTCAAGGCCATCACCCGGCGAGAGGTCCCGACGACCCTCCTCACCTTCGGCCTGGAGGATGCGACGGGGCTCTCCGCCCGCCTCGGAGAGGAGACCGTGGATGATGCCCGCCGGGCCGCAGGGACCCTGCTCCGAGAGACCTTCCGGGAGTCCGATCTCATCGGACGGCTCGACGACGACACCTTCGCGGTCCTCGCGGTGGACGCGGCAGAAGACACGGCGGATCAGATCCTGGGACGGTTCGGTGAGGTGCTCGAGGGCTGGAACAGCAGCAGCGCCAAGGCACCCTACCGGCTCACCCTGGCGGTCCGGAGAGCGAGCTACGCTCCCGGGAAGCATCTCAGCGTCGAGGATCTCCTCGCAGACGCGAAAGACTGAGCACAATCATCAGCGCGAAGAGGAGCGCAAAGATCGGCGCAGCGGTCCCCGTGGCCGTTGTGCAGCCCTTGCTGCCGCCGCCGCCGACCGTGTCCTCGACGGCGACCGCGTCTGCCTGTTGGTCAGGCCAGGTCCACCCGCTGTCTGCGCCGTCCCCCTCCGGCCCTACCCCGTCCGGGGACAAGCCATCCGCTGAAGTCCCGTCAGGTGCGCCGCCATCGAAGGTCTCGAGCCCTCCGTCCACCGCCACGTCGTCAGGCGGCGCCACGATGTCCGACTCCGGAGGCTCTACCAGGCCAACGCACAGGGGCGGCGCCGGGTCCACCTTCTTGAGGCAGGATGCGGCGCCGGTCGCCGCCTCGAGGCCGCAGTACACGTAGGCCCCGAACACCGGGTCCGACGACATTTGGGCGCAATCGAAGGTCAAGTCCTCGCCGTCCTTGCAGTAGTGCAGGATCCCCCCGTCGCAGCACCCCCCCTTCGGCAGCCCCGGGCAGCCCCATGATCCAACGACGTCAGTGCCCGTGTCCGTGGTGATCACGTCCTCGTCAGGGGTCCAATCCGGGCAGGTGATGGGGTCCTGACCCGAGGGATCGATGCCAGCGCCCCCGCAGTCGTAGAACCCGGTGTCGCCGGCCTGCTTCCATCCGCAGGTGTTCAGGGGCGACGGGAGCTGGCCACAATGCAGTGCGCAGAGGAGCTTCCCGCCCTCACAGAAGACGAGGTCCTTCTCATCGGTGCAGCAGCCGCTGAACGACACCCCCACACACCCGTTCTGGATCGTCTCGCCCACGGTGCACTCGTCCTCGGGGGGGGGCCCCACGATCTCGCCGAGCTCCTCGTCGCACTCAAGGTCCCAGGCACCGACCGGGTCCCCACCCTGGCCGCCGCAGTCGTAGTGGCCTTCGTCGCCGCCGATCCATCCGCAGGAGTTCAGGGGCGACGGGTTGTTCCCGCAGGCGAGGCTCTGGAGACCCACGCCGTCGCACCAGAACAAGGTCGCGCCCTTGCAGCACCCCACATAGGTGACCCCTTCGCAGACCTCGGGCCACTCGACGATCACGTCCTCGTCCACGACGGGCTCGGGGCACAGGAGGGGAACCACCCCTGAAGGGTCCGGGCCGCCCCCGCCGCAGATGTAGCTCTTGGTGTCCAGGGACCAGCCGCAGCTCCCGTCGCAGCTGTTGATCTGGAGGGCTCCGTTGACGCACTTGGCCAGGTTCCCGCCGAGACAACAGCCCTTCACCGTGATGTCCCCACAGGGCGCCGGACAGGAACCGCAGTCGAAGGGACAGCTGCCGCACCCCTCCGTGGGACCACAGACCCCGTCCCCACATGGGGCGCCCGGTCCGCAGCCGCCACATTGATCCGTGCAGCGCAGCGCGCACAGGGGATCCCACCCGGAGGTGCAGCAGAAGGGGTCCATCGCGCAGACACAGTCCTCGCACAGGCACCCGCCGCAGCCCGGCGCGTCCGACGGCTCGCACCCCGGCGCTGGATCCCCACGCAGAGGACCGGCGAGCAAGAGGGCAAGGACCAGGACCGCTCGGAAGGTGGTTCGGGTGCTCATCGTCAACTCTCCCATTTCGGAAGCATAGACTACCGGGTGCACGTGCCTCTGCGCAAGGACGCGAGTTCAGTTTCCTTGTACGGATCAAGGTCACCACCGTCGGCGTCTTGACCCGGGGCCCGGTTCCTTGTCTACTGGCAGGGGACTGTTGCGGGAGGGAGTCACCGGGAATGGAGTTCTACAGCCGACGGGTCCTCGATCACTTCCTGCACCCGAGGAATCCCGGGCCCATGGACGCGCCCGACGCCGTGGGCCGGTCCTGTGACGAGCCCCACCAGGCCACCTACGTGCTGCACCTCCGGGTGCGGAATGGCCGGGTGGAGGACGCAAGGTTCCAGGCCCAGGGCTGCGTCGCGACCATCGCAGCGAGCAGCGCGCTGACCGTCGTCGTCCAGGGGCGCACCCTGGAGGAGGCTCGGCGAATCTCCAGCGCCGACCTCCTGGAGGAGCTGGACGGGATGCCCGAGAGCAAGTGTTTCAGCCTGGAAGCGAGCCTCCGGGCGCTCCACGAGGCCCTGGACTCCCTCGAAGCAGTGGACGCCCATGCCTGAGGAGACGAGCCGCGGCAACGCCGGCGGAGCGACCGGGGAGGAGGATCGAGCTCAGATGACCCACTCGCCATCCAGGGGACCGAAGGAGATGGGGATCTTTCCGAAGCCCTCGACGACGAACCAGAGGGTGCCCTCGACGCGATAGGGGATGACCACGGACAGGTCGCCGGTGTCCACGTAGTCTGCCCAGTGGTCGTAGAAGACCACCTCCAGGAGATCCAGCATCGTCGTCAGGCTGACGCCCAGCGCGACGTACATGGTGCCTGACTCCCCGGCGGGGATCGTTCGGATCCGCAGCTCCGGAGGGATGCCGCCGCCCCCCTCGGTCACCACCGCAAAGACCAGCTCGAGCGCGGCCGCGCCGAAGTCCTCGATGGTCACGAGCTCGGGCTCGTCCGAGGTGCACTGGCCCTCGAGGGGCTCGGGGGTGCAGTCCAGGTCGTTCTCGTCGCAGAAGCCCAGACAGATCGCGCCCAGGGTCTGATCCGCGACGTCGGGGAACAGCGTGAGGGACACCAGCAGCTCCACCGCTGGGAGGGGGTAGCTGTTGGGGTTGGCCACGTCGATGCCCACCTGGAAGAGGAACTGCATGTCCTCTTCGTACGGCGCCGGCCCCAGGAGCAGGTCGCACGCGATCGCGCCGCCCGCACCCACGAGATCGGGACAGTACCAGGCCCCCAGCTCCGACACCCCCGGGTAGTCGGTGAGCGCCGCCTGCTGCAGCTCCACCTGCGGGGGCTGGAAGAGCTTGCCGAAGCCAGGGTCTCCGTCCCCGGGCAGCAGGAAATCGCAGCCCATGGTCAGGGAAGCAACGAGCACTGTCAGAACCAACACGGTGAGAGTTCGCATCACTCACCTCCCTTCAAAGTCTACACACCCCGGAAAGGCAATACAAAATACGGTGACGGAGGTGGAAGTCAATTCGGAGGGAGTCCGGGGGCAGGGCTATCGCAAAGTCGCCGCTCACCCAGCGGTCTATCGAACTCTGTCTTGACTCGGCTGGAAGAATGGTCCGTTGCCGTTGCCGTCGCCGTCTGACGATCGATCACATCTTTTCGCTCATCGCGATCGAGCCT
>JBDRIT010000197.1:0-41704 GCA_043815665.1 Pseudomonadota bacterium | reverse complement strand
ATCGCGAAGAGCGAAAAGATGTGATCGATCGTCAGACGGCGACGGCGACGGCAACGGCAACGGCAACGGACCATTCTTCCAGCCGAGTCGAGCCAGAGTTCGATAGACCGCTGGGGGAGCGGCGACTTTGCGATTGCCCTGGCGCCCCTTCCCCCACACCCGACCCTGACCCCCGAAGATCCTCGGATTCCCTCGCCGTCGGATCAGACTCGTGTTTCGCCCTTTTCGCCGAAGCGAGGGTGAGCAACCGTCGAGCCGCCGCAAGAAGCGAAGGGGTTTGATGTCGCAGGCGCACTGCTTGTCCGTTGAGACAGAAAACACCGAGCACCGCAGCGCCGGCCGATGGGGGCCAGCCGTCCCCGGTGAAAAGGGCGAAACACGAGTCAGAGCATCGGCATCGAGAGCACCATCGACGGCGAGCACTCCGCGTCCCTGAGGATCCCCTTCGGTTGCGGGCTCGTCGGCGCCCAGCTCCGGGTCCGGGCCGAGGATCTCGAAACAGAGCATAGGGACGGTGGAGTCGAACCTCAAGCCAAGCGCACCGGCTTCGGCGGGGGAACAGAGCGTAGGGACGGGGGAGTCGATCCGGCGTATGAGCGCTCGCCGCGAGACAGGTTCAGCAGCAGCATTTGCCCGTCCTATACCCCCCGTCAGGATCTTTACATCGTGTCGGCACTGGGGGGTCGCCGTGGAGGGTGTCCGTTTCAGACCCGGCTCCTCCCGTTGGCGGGCTCGAACTTGTTTGCGAGGGTTACGTCGAGTCGCCAACGGGAGGAACGGAACGCTGAAATGGAGCCCCGGAATCGGAGGCGACCCTCCGCAGGGGACCACAGCGTATGGAGTTCAGGGAATCGGGGCGTGGACGCCCCTCCCACCACAGGGGATGGGCCGCCGGGTGACTTCTGTCGTGTGAAGGTGAGTCCACCGGGGAGTGTCGAAGGAGGGGGGCGCAGGGCCGGGAGCGCGACGGGATGCCAGAATAACGCTTGCATTTTCGGCCCTGATCCGAATACTGACCCCCTGCCTGCGCAATGCGCGGGATGTGGTTTCTCAATGGAGGACGAGGCAGATGGCCAACACCAAGGATCTGACCCGGGTCGACCGGAAGAAGACCAAGCGTGATCAGCGCAAGGAACTGAAGAAGGTGGAGGGCGACCTCACCCGCGTCGAGCGCAAGGGTTTCCGCAAGGCCCCGAAGGGCGGCATCAAGGGCTTCAAGCTGGGGACCAACGAGGAAGACTGATGTCGGTCCGCAAGGCGGTCATCCCCGCCGGCGGATTGGGCACACGCCTCTTCCCGCTCTCCCTCGCCGGCCCCAAGGAGCTGCTCCCCCTGGGAGACAGGCCAGCGATCCACCACGTCGTGGCCGAAGCGGCAGCGGCGGGGATCGAGACGATCGTCCTGGTCCTCTCGGGCTCCAAGTGGGCCATCGTCGATTACTTCTTTCCCCCGGATCACCTGCTGGACAAGCTCCCCGCCGGTCCCCAGCGCCGCCGGGTCGAGGAGATCCGCGACCTGGCCGGGCGGGTGGAGATCGTCACCGTGACCCAACGGGAGCCTCTTGGTCTGGGGCACGCGGTGGGCTGCGCCGCCTCCCTGGTGGGGGACGAGCCCTTCATCGTGATTCTCCCCGACGACATCCTCACCCCGGCGGGCTCCGGGACCCCCTCCCTCATGACGGCGATGCTCGCGGCCCATGAGGCCACGGGGCAGGGGGTGCTCACCCTGCGAAAGGTCCCCGCGGACATGGTCTCCCGGTACGGCATCGCTGCGGTGGAGGGCGACGCGTCCCCGTGGCCGATCCTCTGGTCCGTGGAGAAGCCCGCCTTGAAGGCTGCACCGTCCAACCTTGCCATCATGGGCAGGTACCTGCTGCCCGGGCGCGCGATGAACCTGCTCCGGGACGAGACCCCGTCCGTCCACGACGAGATCCAGCTCACTCCGGTCCTGGACCGTCTCGCCCGTGAGGGCAGCATGGTCGGGATCGACGTCACTCATTACCGCTACTGGGATCTGGGCAGCATGGACGGCTTTCGGGCGGCCAATGCGGCCATGGCCCTGGAAGATCCGGACGTCAAGCCGCGGATCAAGGCGCTCCTCGACCAGGGGGTCCGTTGATGTTCGAGATTCAGGACGAACGACTCCACGAGCTCCGTCGACGCCACGAGAACCTCCGGGGGTGTCTTTGACCTGGACGGAAAACGTCAAGCTCTGGCGGACATCGAAAAGAAGACCTCCGCACCCGACTTCTGGGGCGATCGGAGAGCGGCCGCCACGGTCCTGCGTGAGCAGGCGCGCCTGAAGGGCCTCCTGGCTCGGATGGAGGCCGTCGGGGCCGGGCTGGACGACGCGGAGGTCCTCATCGAGATGGCCCAGGAGGAGGACGACGAGGGGCTGGGGCCGGAGATCGACGAGGCCCTCGAGGTCGCGGAGGGGCGCATCGACGGCCTGGAGATGGCCCGGATGCTGTCGGGGGAGCTCGACGGGGGCAACTCCTACCTCGTGATCAACGCCGGCGCCGGGGGCACCGAGTCCCAGGACTGGGCCGAGATGCTCCTGCGCATGTATCTCCGCTACTGTGATCGCCAGGGCTGGAAGGCCGAGATCATGGATCATCAGGCCGGAGAGGAGGCGGGGATCAAGAGCGCCTTGATCAACGTGATCGGCGAGAACGCGTACGGCTTCCTCAAGGCCGAGAACGGGATCCACCGCCTGGTGCGGATCTCGCCCTTCGACGCGGCCCACCGTCGGCACACCTCCTTCGCTGCGGTCTTCGCCTACGCTGAGGTGGACGAGTCCATCGAGATCGAGATCGACGAGAAGGACCTGCGCATCGACGTGTTCCGCGCCAGCGGCGCCGGGGGCCAGAAGGTCAACAAGACCAGCTCCGCCGTGCGGCTCATGCACCTCCCTACGGGCATCATCGTCCAGTGCCAGAACGAGCGCTCCCAGTTCAAGAACAAGGACATGGCGATGAAGGTCCTCAAGTCCCGTCTCTACGATCTGGAGGTGCGGAAGAAGGACGAGGAGAGGGCGAAGCTCGAGTCCACGAAGCAGGCCATCGACTTCGGCTCCCAGATCCGCTCCTACGTCCTGCACCCGTACCGCCTGGTGAAGGATCACCGCACGGGCATCGACGTGGGCAACGCGGACTCGGTGCTCGACGGGGACCTCGACCGGTTCATCACGGCCTATCTCATGAAGACCGGAGGCAGCGAATGAGAGCCGTTGTTGGAGCCTGTGTCGCCCTGGTCCTGGCTGTCGGCTGTGCACGCACCACCGACGTCCCATCGACGGGAACCCCCGACGGAACCACCGTCGCCGAGGACACCGTCCCCGACACCGCCCCCGACACGGCCGGACCCGGCGAGGACACGGTCTTCCCCGAAGAGGACAGCGTCGACGCCGCGCCGGAGTGTGTCCCGGACTGCGACGGCCTCCAGTGCGGATGGGACGGCTGCGGCGGCACCTGCGGCGAGTGCCTCGAGGGCGCGAGCTGCGAGGCCGGGACCTGCTGCATCCCCGCCTGCGCCGGGAAGGACTGTGGCCCCGACGGCTGCGGCGGCCTCTGCGGCGACTGCCCCGGCGACGGCGTGTGCGCCGGGGGGAGCTGCTGTGTCCCCTCCTGCGAGGGGAAGGACTGCGGCACCGACGGCTGCGGGGGCTGGTGCGGGATCTGTGACCAGGGGAGCCTCTGCGTCCTCGGCGCCTGCACCCCGGACACGGACCTCGACGGCGTCCCGGACAGCGCGGACCCCGCGCCCCTGGACCCGGGCTTCCCGGGGACCGTCGCGCCGGACGCGGTGTACGCGCACACCAAGGACGCCCTGTACGTGATGAACGTCAAGACCTACCTGCTCGACAAGGTGGGCGACTTCCAATGGACCGACGACGGCGGCAACCACCTGGTGACGGACATCGGGGTGGATCGGTACGGCGTCCTCTACGCGGTGACCTTCGAGGATGTCTACATCTGCAGCCCCGTGAACGCCGGCTGCCTGTGGGTCGGAGCTCAGCCCGAGGGCGAGTTCTACTTCAACGGCCTCACCCTGGTCCCCCAAGGCTACCTGGACCCCTACGAGGACACCCTGGTCGCGATCTCCGATGACGGGGGCTGGTATCGCCTCACCCTGGATGGCGGCCAGTTCTCCGCGCAGAAGCTCGGGGAGTACGGCGCGCCGTACACCTCCGCCGGGGACGCCTACTCCATCGACGGCGTGGGCACCTTCGCGGCGGTCCACAAGGCGGGCGCGGCCCAGGACTACCTGGTGCAGGTCAACCCCTCCAACGGGAAGATCATGGCCGAGATCGGCCCCATCAGCGGCTACACCGGGATCTTCGGGTTGGCCGGCTGGGCCTCCACGGCCTTCGCGTTCGACAAGGAGGGGGACGTGATCCTGGTGGACACCACCACCGGACAGGTCCAGGTCCTCCACCAGTCGGGCCTCTCCTGGTGGGGCGCCGGGGTCCGCACTGTCCTCGAACCCTGAGCCCATGAAGCCGCAAGTCCGCAAGTGCCTTGCGATCCTTGCCTGGGTCCTCCCCCTCCTCCTCACCGCCATCGCTTACCGCACCTCCCCGGGCTTCGACCTCGTCGGGGATGCGGTCTTCCTCATCCAGGACAACGCGTTCATGCGGGAATGGAGCGACCTCTGGGGCCTCGTGACCCACGGGTACTTCTGGGCGTCGAGCGGCGAGGTCATCGGGTACTGGCGGCCCATCACCAAGGCCTCGTGGCTGGTCGAGACCCTCGCTGGCGGCGGCGCGCCCGCGGTGTTTCACCTGGTCCAGGTCTCCTGGTTCCTCATCGGGATTGCGGGGGTCCAGGCCCTGGGCCGGGATCTGGGCCTCCGGCCCGTCCAGGCGATGTGCGCCGCGCTCCTGGTCGGGCTACACCCGGCGGTCATCGAGGCCGTGTGCCTCGTGATGGCGCGCTCCGACGTCGTCGCCATGGCGGCGATGACCTGGGCCGTCCTGTTCTGGCGGATCGGCTGGAGGACCGGCCGGGTCCGCTGGACCGTCCTCCACCTCATCGCCATGGCCGTCGCCCTGGGGAGCAAGGAGGTCGCGGTGGTGACGCCGGTGATCTTCGGCCTCTTCTGGGCGGCGGAGCGCGGCGGACGCCGGGGGTGGCGGCGCAGCCTCCTGGCCCTCGCGCCGGGGGTCGTCCTGGTCCTGGCGTACCTGGTCACCCGGGGCCTCGTCCTGGGGGACAGCGCCGGGGCGCGGATCGTCCTCGATCCCTTCCGCCTCTTCTCCACCGGCGGGGTCTACCTCTCCGGCCTCCTGCCCTTCCGGGTGACCACCGGGATCCGGAACCTCCCCGTGGCCGAGGCCGCGGCCACCGGGTCGATCCTGTGGAGGGCAGCGGCCTGGGCCGCTGCCCTCGGGATCGTCGTCGGACTGGCCGTGCGGCGGCGCGAGGCGCTGCCCCTTGTGGGGTGGATGGCCCTGGTGATGGCGCCGGTGCTCCTGGTCGACGCCATCCATGTCCCGAACATCGATGAAAAATTCCCTCTGGCCGATCGGTGGCTCTTCCACGCGGTCGTCCCCGTCAGCCTGCTCCTCCTCCACCTCGCCGCCGGGCTGCGCCCGTGGCCGGGCCGGATCCTGGCCGGGGCTCTTGCGCTCTGGGTGGTCGTCTCCCTCGCGATGTCGGGAGAGACCCACCACTGGTACCGGGATGCCCGGTCCCTCATGGCCCGGGACGAGGCCGACTACCAGGCCACCCCCGCGGCCTTCCGGACCCACCAGGATCGCTGCATGCACTTCGAACGACAGCTGCTGGTCGAACTCTGGGAGGCGGGGGACGCCCCCGTGGACGATCTCGAGGCGCGGCTGCGGGAGGGGCGCGTCGAGCTGCAGTGCGAGGAGGGCGTCGACCTCCACTTCAACCTCGCGTCCCACCACGTCCGCGCCGGGCAGTACGAGCGGGCGCGCCCCCTGCTGCGCAGGCTCCTGGACGGGGGTCCCCTGGGGCGGGAGGAGGCCATGACCCGGCTCCTGGCCGGGATCGTCGAGGCCCACGTCGGAGATCCCGAGCTGGGGCTGGTGCTCCTCGCAGGGGCCCGGGATCTCGGCCTCGAGGACTGTCGGATTCCTCTGGAGGAGGCCCAGGCCCACCGGCGGGCGGGGCGTCCCCTCCCCGCCGCCCGTGCCTTCGAGGCCGCCTACCAGTGCCGGGTGGACCAGGACGGGGTTCGGGACCCGAACCTCCTCTTCGCTGCGGTGCTCCTCCACACCCGGGCCGGCACCGACGCACCGGCGCTGACGGCCCTGGTCGACGAACTCGACGGACTGTCCATGGAGCCTGGGCTGCGCGTCGCCTTCGACGCGTGGAGGCGCTCCCCCAGCCCCTGATCACCCGTCGCTGTCCAGGGTGCGGGGCAGCTCCGTGACGGCGCCGCGGACGATGCGCACCTCCAGGTGCTCCAGGAGGGGGCGGAGGCTGTCGCGCTGCAGCGCGGAGCCCACGAAGGCCTCCTCGTCCCGGCGCAGGGCCGCCGCGTCGAGGGGATCCCCGACCTGATCGATCTTGTTGTAGAACACCACGCTCGGCGTCATCCCGAGGCCCATGTCGTGGAGGATGCGCTCGACGGACTCCCGCTGCTCGTCCCGGTGGGGGCTCGACGCGTCCACGACATGGACGAAGAGATCCGCCTGCTCCAGCTCCTCCAGGGTGGCCCGGAAGGCCTCGACGAGGGTCTTGGGGAGCTCCCGGATGAAGCCCACGGTGTCCGTGAGGATCACCTCCCGATCCTCGGGGAAGCGCAGGCGCTTGGAGAAGGGATCGAGGGTCGCGAAGAGCTTGTCCTCCGCGAGGGCCGTGGCCCTGGTGAGGGTGTTGAGGAGGGTGGACTTCCCCGCGTTGGTGTAGCCCACGATGGAGATCACCGGGATCCCGGCGCGGATGCGTCGCCTCCGTCGGTTGGCCCGCTCCCGGGCGAGCTGCTTGAGGGCGCGCTCCAGGTGCGCGATGCGCCGGTTGATCCGCCGCCGGTCCACCTCGAGCTTCGTCTCGCCTGGTCCCCGGCCGCCGATCCCGCCCATGAGGCGGCTCATGGCCTTTCCCGAGCCCGCGAGGCGGGGGAGGAGGTGCCGGAGCTGGGCCAGCTCCACCTGGACCTTCCCGTCGGCGCTCTGGGCCCGCTGTGCGAAGATGTCGAGGATCAGCTGGGTCCGGTCGATGACCCGGATCTCTGCGATGTCGGAGATCGCCCGGACCTGGGCAGGGGTCAGGTCCGGGCTGAAGACCAGGAGGTCCACGTGGCGCTGCATGGCTTCGATGATCAGCGCGGTGAGCCGCCCCCGCCCGATGAAGGTGCGGGGGTCGGGCTTGCGCCGCTGGATCGCCACGTCCACCACATGGAGGCCCGCGGTCGCCGCCAGCTCCCTGAGCTCCGCGACGTCCCAGGCCTCCAGGGGGTCCCCGGGCCGGGCCAGGTGGACCAGGATCGCCCGCTCCCCCGCGCCGTCGGCCTCCATGAGGAGGGCCTTCCGACCGATCTCGGCCTCGATCTCCCGGATGAACGGCGGGAAGTCCACGTCGATGCGGTGGGCCGGCAGATCCCCGTGGATCTCCCAGCGGTCGCCCTCGGGGTTCTCGGGCAGGAGGTGGGCCCAGGACACCATGGGCTCCGGGGCCCCCGGCAGCGCGCGGATCACCGCGACCGCGTCCAGGGTGAGCAGGGAGAGATCCGTAAGATCGTCCTCGGCGAGAGGCTCTCCGTGGAGGTGCACGTGGACGAGGCGGATGCCGCGCAGGCGGCTCGGGCCGGCGCGGAACCGGCCGATCTCCGGCAGCGCGAGGCCCTGGGGTGTGCCCACGACCACGTACTCGATCCCGCCCTTTCGGTCGATGAGGACCCCGACCTGGCGTCGCATGGTGGCCGCGACCTCCGCGAGCTCCCAAGCCAGGTCGGTGCCAACCAGCCTGCCCGGATCCAGGCGGCGGCGGTAGAGTCGCTGCAGCGCCTCGGTCTCCGACGAGCGGAGGCCCTTGACGTTGCCGTAGAGTTTCCTGGTGATGTCGCTACCTCCCCTCGGACAGGAGGTGGCGGAGCGCGCCGCTCACGGCCCGGCGGAGGGTCGCGGGGAGCCGGCTCCTCGCTGCCTCCTTGAGATGCGTGGTTGCCTCGAAGAGCCGCCCGGCGTCCAGCTCGAGGAGCCCCATGCGTGCGGCCAGGAGGGCCGGGTCGACCCCCTCGTCGCTGCGGCGCCGGCCCTCCTCGGCGAAGGACAGGGCCTCCAGGCGCCGGCCCTGGGCCGCGGGGATCTCGATGAGCCAGGTGAGGGTGTCCCGGTACCCGGGCTCATCGGCCCAGACGCTCCGGAACTCCGTCATGGCGCGGTCGGGCCGATCCATGAGCAGGTGGGTCCGACCCAGGAGGTAGTGGGTCTCGGGGTTGCGGCGCTTGCGCTGGATCCCCTCGAGGATCTTGAGCGCCGCCTTGGGATCTCCCCCGGTGAGGTGGGCCCGCGCTGCGAGGTGCTCCAGCGGAATGTTGCGTCGGTTCCGGTCCATGAGGGGGGTCAGCTCCTCGATGAGCTGGTAGGTCGGCGCGTCGAGGAGGCCGAGGAGGGTCTCCCGGATCTCATTCGGCTTCCCGTCTTCGGTCTGCCGGAGGTACTGGGCGAGCGCGCCGATCTCCTGCTGCAGCGGGTCCTCCCTGAAGGACTCCTCCCACAGGGTCGCGGCGGCCTCGAGCTCGTTGTCGTCGAAGCGCAGGCGCGCCAGGAGGTTGAGGGCCAGGGGGAAGCTGCGGTTGAAGCGCAGGGCCTCCTCCACCCGGGCGTAGGCCTCGCTCCGGCGCTCCTGGTGGAGCGCCGAGAGGGCCAGGAAGTACGAGAGCTCCGCCTGGAACCAGGTGGGCCCCATGAGGAACTCGGGGAGGCCGTCGGTCTCCATGTGGCCCGCGGCCTCCACGAAGACGCGGGCCGCCTCGATCATGTCCCCACGGCGGTGGTGCTCGATCCCGGTCATCAGCAGCCGCTCTGCGGCGGCGGTCCGGTCACCCCAGGTGAAGGGATCCGCGGGGGTGTAGGAGTCTCCGCCGTCTCCCGGGGCCGGATCCACCTTGTGGTCCACCACCCGCAGCAGGCCCGCGTCGTTCCGCACCAGCACCATCGTGCACCAGGCGCGGGTCCGCACGAAGAGGCCGCTCCGGAAGAGCTCCTCGGTGACCCGGAGGAAACGCACCGCGTAGCGCTGGCCGACGGGCTCGATGGACACGTCCTGCAGAACGATCCGGGCGTCGCGGATGGCGTCCCACCGGGGATGCGCAAGGACCCGGTCAAAGACCCTGGAGTCCTCCATCTGGATCGCCGTGAGGCCCAGGGGGTTGGAGCTGCGGATGGCCTCCTGGTAGGCCTGAAGGACAGCGACGACCTCCTCACGCGCTCCCTCGTCTGCGCGTACACTCCCGTCGGCGCTCGTGAGGACGAGGGCCGACGCGACGAGCAAGACCACTCCCAGACGACGTGACATGGACACTCCTTCGGGGTGCCGCCGGGGTGCGGTCCCGGCTCCGGGCATGATAGTCCACAGCAGGGGCCGGAGCAAGGCCCACCGCGGGGGGGTTGATGCTGACAATAAGACGCGTTTTATGCAGGTTCCACCGAAGATGAATGCAGGCGCAGGGGAGGGGTCCGCGGGGACGCCCGGATCCATGGCCGGCCCCCTGCTGTCGGCGCTCCGAGAGGACGAAATCCCACGGTGACCGGCGGCGGGAGATCGCGTGGAAAGTGAGTAAATTCCCTTGACTTGGCCCCTCCGTTTGCCTACAAAGTACACTGAGCTGAATGTCGTTTTGCATTTGTATGCGAAATAGGGCCTGAGGGTGGGACCGGGAGGTTCTTGTGAAGACGGTGCAATCATTATTAATTGTGGCGGCGGTGCTCTGCTGGAGTGCCAGCGTTTACGCACAAAGCGTCGCATATCCATTCGGCATCTCCGAGCAGGAGCGGCTCCTCCAGGAGGCCAAGGCCGCGGAGCAGCCCTTCCCCCTGGGCGTGTCCGGCGGTCTGTCCCAGACCATCGGCGGCGGCACCTTCACGAAGGACCCCTATGTGCGGCGGGCTTCTGTGGACCTGAGCATGTCGATCTCGCCCTACTGGCGCATCACCCCGCTCATGCGGCTCTCCGCCGGCGTGGGCGTCTCCACCACCATCGTGGAGAACTACGGCTCAGGGAACACCCAGCCGCACCAGTGGTACGTGTCCGACACCTCGCTGTCCTTCAGTCACGCCCAGATCTACAAGATCCCCGTGGTGGGGATCGGGATCAGCGGCGGCGTGAGCCTGGGCTTCCCCTCGAGCCTCCAGAGCCAGTACCGGACCCTGCTCATGAGCGCCCGCGGCAACCTGGGGTTCTCCCGCGCCCTGGGCCCGGTCTATCTCTCGTACGGCTTCGGCTTCTTCAAGAACCTCAACCGGTACACGAGCCCGGTGCTGGACAAAGACAGGGTCGGCGACAAGGTCATCCTGTCCCACTACCTGGGCAACGAGCAGCTCACCACGGACCTCGTGGCGGTGGGGGGCCTCAACACGAGCTTCGGCCTGTCCAACAGCCTCATGGTGAGCTGGAACATCATCGACCAGCTCTCCCTGGCGGTCTACTACTCCCTCACCCACGGGTGGACCTACGGGAGCTACAAGAAGGACGAGCTCTCGTCGGAGTACGCGGACGCCGGGAAGGGGCGCCGGGACAGCCAGACCGGGGTCATCGATCTGAGCTACAGCTTCAACAAGTACGTGTCCGCGTCCCTGGGGATCCAGACCAGCACGGCCCCCAAGACGGCGGACAACAAGGCGATCATCTTCCCCTTCGCCAACTTCTCGGACAACTGGCGCAACAACACCGGGATCTATCTCTCGGTGGGCGCCCGCTATTAGGAATCAGACGGTTTTTCGATGGAACATCGGAAGCAGGAGGTCGTTTTGATGAGGCACGCGAGGCATTTCATGCGCGTCGGGCTGTTTGCGGTCATGGCGCTCTGGCTGGTGGCCTGTGCCACCGAGGTCGGTGACATCGACCGGACCGAGCCCGACAAGATCAAGAAGTCGGATCTTCGGGGCGTCTGGTACATGGTCATGACCGTGGTGGACGCGCCGGTTCCCACGCCGTTCACGTTCAACGGCGAGATGAACTTCGGCGGCGGCGTCAAGGTGATCTTCGACATCCAGGAAGACTACCTCATCGCCTACCCGATCTCCGAGGTCTACATCGAGGGCGCCGAGAAGCCCTGGAAGAAGTCCCAGATCCGGAATTACTGGGACGAGGGCAAGAGCGACGAGTTCCTGGAGATCTATGTGGGCCAGCCCGTGGCGGCCTACAAGATCACCAGCCACTTCGACGTGATCCGCCGGTACAACGCGGCGACCGGCGACCAGGACAACGTCATCGTCGAGGACTCGAAGGACAAGTACTGGTACCAGCGCGAGTACCTCCGGGTCGACTGGTCCGACACCGCGGTCGCCGACCTCATGTTCCTGGCGTCCGTGGACTCCAACGATGTGGACTACTTCGTCCAGGAGTACGAGGTCGACAACCCGGACGCCTTCGAGATGACCGAGGACTCGATCAACTTCGTCACGAAGCTCCACGCGCAGCCGGCGAGCGCCTCCTCCTGCTCCATCTACGGCATCGCCCCCTACGACTGCGCCGGCGCGGTGATCAAGTCCCGCACCTCCTTCCGCAAGGTGGACCCGAACAACGAGTACATCCCCCTGCGGTACCCCGAGTACGACCACCAGGAGCGCTTCGGCTTCTTCTTGACCGAGAAGTACGGGTATGACGTCAACAACGGCATGACCCTCGAGGGCAAGGTCTGGCTGGCCAACCGCTGGGACCTCTGGCAGAACTCCCGGACCGCGGACCCGATCCCGGATCCCGAGACCGAGGAGATGATCCCCTGCACCTGGGACGAGGACTGCGAGGGGCTCCACGAGGGGGGGCAGACCCACTGCCTGGTCGAGGACTGGTGGGCCGAGGGCCACTGCGTGACCTGGGACACCCTCCCCTACGGCCAGCGGACCCCCAAGCCCATCGTCTACCACATGAACACCACCTGGCCGAAGCAGCTCCTGCGCACGGCCTACTCGACCTCAAACGAGTACTCCAGCGCCTACGGAGAGACCGTCGCCTGGCTGAAGCTCTACTCGGAGAAGGGCCTGGTGGACACCCGGTACTGCGAGACCAACGCGGACTGCGCGATCCACGCCATCTGGGACGGGAACCTCACCTCGACCCACGGCAAGCCCTGCGTGGCAGACGCGGACTGCAAGCTCGGCGTCGGGGAGTCGATCCAGCACCTCTTCTCCTGCCAGGCCAGCGTCTGCGCCCAGAAGCAGCAGTGCCAGGAGAACATCCCCTGCCCCCTCGGTCAGGTCTGCAAGGCCAACATCTGCGAGGACGCAGGCGGCCCCGTCTTCTCCACCGTGGAGCAGACCGGCGCGTACACCGTCTTCCTCTCCGACCAGGACGGCGCCCTCACCCACCACGTCTCCCAGGACGAGAAGATGACGACGGTGACGGGCCAGGTCCTGATCCGGGTGGTGAACCTGACCCAGTCCAAGGACATCCAGATCGAGGGTCCCGACGGCGCGCTCTGCTCCGGCGCCACCTTCCGCTATCCCTCCACGGAGCTCTTCGTGGCGCCCG
This sequence comes from Pseudomonadota bacterium, assembly GCA_043815665.1. Classification (GTDB taxonomy): domain Bacteria; phylum Myxococcota_A; class UBA9042; order CAIXZC01; family CAIXZC01; genus CAZNWW01. Next base: position 29,043 of record JBDRIT010000197.1, on the reverse strand, counting down.
AGTGCAACATCGCCCCCTCGGCCGATCCCGTGCAGTTCACGGCCACGGCCGGCGGCACCACCCTGGCGACCCTCAAGGGCGTGACCCTCGAGGCGGCCAACGTCTACACCTTCGTCTTCACCGGGGTCGGCGGGAGCTTCGACCTCTTCGTGACCGAGGCCACCCACCAGGACCTCGGCGGGCGGGGCGTCCGCTTCGTCCACGGGGCCATGGGCCACGGCGGCGTCGACTTCTCCCTGAACGGCAGCCTCCGCACCGGTGACGTCCGCTACGCTCAGGGCACGGACTACACCGGCTCCCGGGAGGGCACGAACCGGGTGGTCCTGGTCCGCACCGGAGACAAAGGCGACATCACCTGCTACTCCGACCACGGCATCGGCATGTGCACCGGCTGGCGCACGGAGCTCACCCAGGAGGACATGACCTGGGTGGAGGAGATCGCCGCCGACCTGCCCATGATGTTCGCGGTCTGCGAGAACATCTGGAACGGCGACCACTGCCGTCCCTCGGACGACGACCCGGACTTCGTCGTGGACCGCACGGTCTGGAACGACTGCAGGTACTGGTGGTACGACGAGGGCATGACCACCTGGCGGAACCCCTGCGCCGAGGTCCCGGCCCCCGGCGCCATCAAGAAGCACGGCGACATCCGCTACAACTTCATCTACTGGATCGGCGAGGACCAGACCGCGTCCCCCCTGGGCTACGGTCCCTCGGCTGCGGACCCGGACACCGGCGAGATCTACCACGGCATCGCCAACCTCTACGGCGGCCCCATGGTCACCTACTCCCAGTATGCCAAGGACCTCCTGGACCTGGCCACCGGCGAGATCTCCCCCGAGGACGCCGCCACGGGCAAGTACATCAAGGAGTATATCGAGGCGCACCCGCCTGCGGGCACCTACGACTCCCTCCACGCGGAGCTCGCGGACCCGACCCACAATCGGGACTGGGTCCGGGCCAAGGCCCAGGAGAACATCGCGCGCCGGCCGCCCCTCCGGCGGACCTGGATGACCCCGGAGGAGAACGAACTCGTCAGGCTGCAGATCCAGTCCGACTTCACCAAGAAGGTCTTCACGGATCCAGAGTTCGCGCAGAAGGCGATGTATGAGGGCCTCCCCGAGGGCCTCGACCCCGTCAGCGCCAAGGCGCGGATGTCCAAGATCCAGGGCACCTGGATCGAGGACCTGATGATCAACAACGAGGTGGTCACCGCCTTCGAGGCCATGCAGCAGACCGGCGACGCGATGCTGCCCGGGGCCGTGGACACCGCCCAGATGTCCCCCCTCAGCTGGGGCAGCAAGGACTTCATCAAGGCGGAGAACGAGCGGCTCAACAAGCTGGCGGAGAACAACTATTACTCGGTGGATGCCCTGGAGTCCGCCGAGGCCAACGTCCTCGGCACCGCGCTCAAGATCCGGGCGTACTGCTCCGACGAGGCGAACTGGGTCGAGTACGACGCGACGACCACCGACGAGTGCGAGTACTGGGAGATGACCCAGCAGATGATGGACGGCGTGACCCTCCACGAGGTGGGCCACATCGTGGGCCTCCGCCACAACTTCATCGCCTCCGCGGACGCGCACAACTTCCAGGACGAGTACTACAGCCTCCGTGAGCCAGGGTACCGGAAGTGCGAGATGGAGGGCGAGAACGGCTGCGTCTTCTTCAACCAGACCTGCAAGCTCGAGTGCCTGTTCGACACCGACTGCCTCCAGCCCGGGTCGGCCTGCGTGGCCACGGAGATCGAGGGCGTCGAGAAGACCCTGTGCATGGACCAGCACGGTGACCCCGCAGGCACCTGCTACGGCTACAGGCCCCAGTTCTCCTACTGCAAGGCCGACAGCGAGTGCATCGACGCGCTGGGCTACGACGCGGCCAACGTGCGCTGCATGAAGAGCGTCGAGCAGCGCTTCGGCCGCTGCGGTGCGAAGATCATCAAGGACGCCACCTCCGGCGCCTGCGGCGCGGGGCTCATCGCCGACGACAAGGGCTTCTGCATCAAGGACGACACCTGCAACACCGCGACCAAGACCTGCCAAAAGGACGGCGCGGTCGCCTGCGCCGCGGACGCGGACTGCCAGGCGGTCTTCCAGGTGGTCCAGTCCGACCCGGTCCTCACCCCGATCTTCGGCCTCGAACCCCGGGCCGAGTTGACCCAGGGCGAGGCGGAGAGCGGCCGGACCGAGTACCAGTACAGCTCCCTGATGGACTACGGCGGCACGACCAACTTCGACCTCCACGGCCTCGGAAAGTACGACGTGGCGGCCATCAAGTTCGGGTACGGCGAGCTCATCGAGGCCTACACCGACAAGCGGCAGCTCGAGCAGGCCCTCATAGACGTCAACGCGGTCTGGTCCAACGACACCCTCGAGCAGACCTCGGACTTCGTCTACGACACCGAGATCCACGCGTACCTGATCTTCCACCAGTTCCTCACGCTCAACGACTTCATCGGCGTGAAGGAGAACATGAGCCGGATCAACGTGCCCTACCAGAAGGCCCGTCTCGAGTACGAGATGATCCTCTCCTGGAACCGGGGCCTCTACGACCGCACCTACTTCATCGTGCCCTACAAGGCCCGGTACGACGGCTGGCGCGGGTCCTTCAGCACCTACGTGTGGGATCTCGGCGTGGACTTCCTGGAGATCCTCAACCACTCCTGGTCCAAGCTCCACGACTACTACGTCTTCGACGCGTTCAAGCGGGAGCGTCTCTGGGCCTACCAGGGCGGCGACCCCATGGGCTACTACAACCGGATCCTGACGCGCTGGTTGCCTCCCCTCCAGGACGCAGGTCGGATGTACGGCCTCTACTGGAACATGTTCCGCGCGTACCCCGAGGCCCGGGTGCTCTACTTCAACAACCGGGACGCGATGGGCGTCGTGCGTGAGGCCGCCGACTACGCGATGTCCCAGCTCTTCACCCTGCTGGCCTCGCCGGCGCCGGGCTCCTACGTCCTGGTGGACGGGGGCACCCCCAAGGCGCGCTACGTCAACTTCAGCTACGACACCGGCGCGGAGGGGAGCCAGCTCGACATCCCCTTGGGCGACGGCAAGTTCCCCTACACCAGCTACTACAAGGACGCTGGCTACTACGCGTTCGACCACGCGATGTTCATCGGCTCCTTCTGGGAGAAGGTCGCGGCCCTCCAGACCCTCACGGACTCCACGGGCTACTTCATCGGCGACTACATCGGCGAGCAGGTGGACGTGGGCGTGGGGACCTCCATCGGGTTCAACACCACCTACTACACCGCGATGACCAACACCATCGCGGGGATGATGGTGGACGATATGACGCACTACGGTCCCTACGTCGAGGACGGCGTGGTCCGGGCCTACGACTTCCTGCACCCCTGGGAGGCCGAGGGCCTGCCCAAGGTGATGCCCTCCGTGGACGGCATCTCCTTCAAGGCCTACCTGGGCACCTACGGGTTCACCTACATCCCCGGCGGCTTCGACCCGGGCTTCGTGGACTCCCTGCGGATCTGCCTCGAGGGCAACGGCTCCTGCTACGAGATGTTCGAGGGCCAGTTCGCTCCGGAGGTGGTGAACTTCACCGATCCCTGGAGCAAGAAGACCTACCGGGCGTGGACCAGCAACTACGACACCAGCCGGATCAACGCCGCCTATGATCTCCTCGGCCGGGCCAACGGGATCAAGGTCCTGTACGAGGAGTACGAGTGGGGGGCGTCGCCGGAGACTGACATCACCAAGGCAGAATACGAAGAGGAACTCCACCGCATCGTTGAACTCGCTGACATGATCTACACCCTCGGCGAGCTCTTCGGCGAGCTCAACTACTAGGAGGTGGAGAGATGAAGACCATCAACTACATCCGGTTCATCATGGTCATCGTCGCGGCGGCCGCGGCCCTCGCCGGCTGCGCCCAGGACATGGGCGAGATCGACCGCACGCAGACGAACATCCTCGACAAGCAGGACCTCGAGGGCGAGTGGTACTTCCGCCAGACCACGCTCTCCACACCCTACTCCTCGGGCTACACCTTCGAGGGCGACACGGGGCAGACCGAGCGCGGGACCTTCGAGATCCAGGAGGACTACGTCTACTTCTACCGGACCTATGAGTTCAGCCTGAACTCCCAGCAGTACGGAATGAAGTCCGACGTGGATCAGCCCCTCCTGCTCTGGCTGGCCGACTCCAAGGAGGAGTGGACCCCCAACACGTACCAGGCCCGTGACAAGAAATTCGCGGTGGGGACCACCCTGGCGCCCGCGGACGGCGGCGCGCTGGCCTGCGGCCGCCGGGCGGGCAAGCATGACTGGTGCCAGGAGCAGCTCGCCAACACGATGGCGTACTGCGGCCACGAGGAGTCCATGGGCTACGCGGCACGGACCAAGGACAACGCGACCTGCGTCGTGCCGACCCGGCTGGTGTTCAAGGGCGCGCCCATTGCGGTCTTCCCCGTGGACTCCCATTTCGACATCCGGTACGAGTACAACTCGGGCACCGGCGAGAGGACCAACGTCCTGGTGGAGAACAGCGAAGACCTGTTCTGGTACGAGCGCGGGTTCATGCGGGTCAACTGGGCCGACACCAAGGTGGACAACTTCTCCTTCAGCCTCGGCGGGCTCCTCGAGGACGTCAACGTCGCCATCTACGAGGGCGACGCGGGCCCCGAGGGCCTGAACTTCCGCATGTTCCGTGAGAACGATGAGGACACCGCGCCGCCGACCTACTTCGACTACGTGGGCAAGTACATCTTCGCCGCGCCGGTGCTCTACAACGACTACTACGGCTACGACATCCCGATCTGCTTCTACTACCCCTGGTACATCGGCGGCGTCTACGAGTGCACCTCCGAGCAGGTCGAGATCCGCACCGCCTTCATGAAGGTGGATCCCGCGGACACCTACGTGCCCCTGAAGTACGACGACCACATGATCGGCAAGTTCGGCTTCTTCCGGGCCGAGCGGACCTACTGGGACGAGCACTATGACGCCACGTACTCCGGCGCGATCCGGTTCGTGAACCGCCACGACATGTGGGAGGAGTGGATCCTCAAGGGCGACGGGACCCCGGACTACGCCAAGATGACCCCGAAGCCCGTGGCCTACTACCTCAACCGCACCTTCCCCCGGGAGTTCGTCCCCCAGATGGTGGAGCTGGCCCACGAGTGGGCCAGGCCCCTCGACGACGTCGTGGCCCACTTCAAGGGCGCGGACGCGGTGCCCGCGAGCGGCATGTTCGTGCTCTGCGAGAACAGCAACCTGGCCGCGCAGGACGCGATCGACGCGGGTCTCCCCGTGGCGGCGTACGACGACCCGGCCTGCCAGGACATGACCTACGTGAAGTACCACGGCGACCTGCGGTACAGCTACGTCCACTCGGTGAACGAGCCCAACGGCTACGGCCTCCTGGGGTACGGCCCGCCCTCCTACGATCCCCTCACCGGGAAGATCATCAGCGGGAACGCGCACGTCTACACCGCCAGCATGCTCCGGCAGGCCAACTACGCCGCGGACGTGGTGGAGTACCTGGCCGGCGCGAAGGACTACATGACCACCGCGGAGGCCATGGACAAGGAGGACGATCTCTACGGTCCCCAGCTGTCCATCAACAACAACCCGCCGCCGTCCTCCGTCGAGGACGCCCAGAATCGGATCCGCGACGCGGTCTCCGACAAGGTCGCCAGCCGGATGAAGTACATCGGCATGGAGCGCACCGACGAGAACTGGGCGCAGATGCGGATGAACATGACGAAGAACGATCCCGAGCTCGAGGCGCGGCTCCTGGACCGCTCCTTCCGCGCCCTGCAGCGGGACACGACCCTGGGCACCATGGACGACGTCTCCCCGGACCAGCTCGACCGCATGGCCCTGCGCAACTGGGCCAACCACGCCGGCTACAAGCGGCAGCTGGAGCTCTTCAAGTACTATGCGAAGAAGACCATGTACCGCGAGGAGTTCATGGACGGGGCCATCGCGGGCCGCGTCTACGAGTGGAAGGCACGGTACGACACCGAGGTCTGCGACGCAGTCGCGGCCGCGGCCGCGGCGGGCACGGAGCTGGCCTTCAACCTGGACGAGTTCAAGCTGCTCAAGGGCGAGTGCGATCCCTCGCTGGTCGGCCAGACCCGAGGGGTGAATGAGTTCCCAACGCTCTCGAACGTCAAGACATTTGATCCCATGGCACCCCACGCCTGCGACACCTGCATCGAGGTGGATCAGGGCGCGTACACCGGCACCTACTGGGCGAATACCTGCTGCGTCGCGAAGCTGGGGCTCCAGGTCTCCAACCAGATCATCAAGTCCAAGGAGAACAACCAGTGGACCTATTGGCAGCCCTCTCCCTGGTACGCCAACACCAAGGAGCCGGTCATCATGGCCTCCCAGGACCTGGTGAAGGGTGAGCTGGATGGCCTGCGCGCCGAGATGATCGAGGACCTCATGTCCGAGATCATGTTCTCGGTGACCCTCCACGAGGTGGGCCACACCGTGGGCCTCCGCCACAACTTCGAGGGCTCCACCGATGCGATGAACTTCCCCAAGGCCTTCTGGGATCTGAAGGTCAAGAAGGGCGGCGACGGCACCTACCAGGCGGTCAACCTCTTCATGCGGGAGACCGACTACCAGCAGCGCAACAAGATCCGGGAGCTGCAGTACTCCTCGATCATGGACTACGGCTCCAAGTTCAACGACCAGTGGCACGGCCTGGGCTCCTACGATCGGGCCGCGCTGAAGTTCGGCTACGGTGGCCTCGTCGAGGTCTTCAACGACATGCCCGACCTCGCCGCCTGGTCCCCGTACCTGGAGGATCCCGACGAGAACGGCTATCCGGACCTGGCCGCGCCGGTGCTCCGGGACCGCTCGGAGCTCGAGGTCCTGTTCAAGCGGATCCATTACACGGAGATGCCCAACGTCTTCGGCAGCGTGGACGCGCTGTACGACCGCAAGGACGTGGAGTGGAACGGCTTCGACGCTGCGCCTGCGGGAGAGGTGGCCTACCGCTTCTGCTCCGACGAGCTCGTGGCCCAGACCCCGACCTGCCACGTGTGGGACGCGGGCGCGGACCCCTACGAGATCACCATCAACACCATCGACGACTACTGGTGGTACTGGATCTTCTGGGGCCACTGGCGCCAGAGCCTGATGTTCCACTACGAGACCTACTCCAACCGGGTCCTCGGCGCCTTCAAGCGGATCCAGGCCCAGTACCAGTGGTGGGCGGTGGACTACATGCGCTACAACCAGGACGACTGGTGGGAGAAGAAGTTCGGGATGCCCTGGGAGGAGGATCCCAAGGGCGGCCTCACGGGCTCCATGGCGACCCTCGAGGGCTTCAAGACCCTCATGGAGGTCTTCTCCATCCCCCAGGGTGCGTACCCGGGCGTGCAGTTCTACGGCTTCAACACCCTGCGGCAGCGCTACGAGACCGTGACCAGCTACAACCGCCAGGAGCTGTCCAACTACTTCGTCCTCGAGGAGAACATGGGCAAGTTCGCGGCGCGGCCGCTCTACCCGAGCTACGTGTTCCTCGCTGAGATGGTGTTCCCGGCCTCCGGAGGCGCCATCTACGACCGCCTCCACGCGTTCGCCACATTGACGGATCCGACCACGGACTTCCTCAACATCGACGAGTTCCCGGATCACCGCCGGTACCTCATCAGCTACTACACGTTCTTCCCGAACCAGCTGCTCCGTCTGCTGGGCGGCCTCACGACGCATCGTGTGGAGAACTACGCACCGTGCATCGTCGAGGGCGACGACAACAAGCCGCTGTACCTGAAGACCCGGAATCCCCAGAACCTCATGGATCCGGACTTCTGCGCGGACGGCCACTACCTGGAGCCGGAGCCCGTGGACTATGACTTCCCCACCACCTGGTACCGGATCCCCATGCTGGCGGCCTACTACGGCATGAGCATGATGATCAACGACTACGATCGTCGGTTCATGGACACCACGAGGATCTTCCTCAAGGGCCACGAGGACGCCATCGACCTCCCCGAGGACATGGTCTGCTCCACGGTGCCGGACCCCGACGCGGACTGCGTCGAGTTCGGCGATCCCCTCTCCGGGAAGATCTACGTGGCCTACAAGTCCGGTGACGGCGAGACCTTCGACACCGCGTTCTACCTCGTGAACGAGGCCCTCACCATCCTGGCCAAGTACGACAACCTCGAGGATCTCCAGGCCGACTACGAGTTCGGCGAGCTCCAGCGGATGATCGGCTTGTTGGAGCTCATCCGCGGAATGCACAAGACCTACGACTACACTGAAATTCAGCTGTAGGCCGGGAGTCCGGGGATTCGGCGCAGTGCTCGCCGGTCCCCGGGATCCATTGTCCATTGTCCATTCTTCCCCTCCCGCGTTGCCTTTCCATGTCTCCGCGACTACACTTCCGTCCGTTGAATCCCCTGGAGGACCACGATGCGTCTGAGTCGATACCACGCCCCGACATTGAAAGAGGCCCCCCGCGACGCGGAGCTGGCGAGCCACGTCTACCTGATCCGCGGCGGCTTCATCCGCCAGCTGGCGGCGGGGATCTACGACTTCCTGCCCCTGGGCACCCGGGTCCTTCAGAAGGTCTCGAACATCATCCGGGAGGAGCTCAACCGGGCCGGCGCGATGGAGGTCCTCCTCCCCGCGGTGCAGCCTGCGGATCTCTGGAAGGAGTCCGGTCGCTGGGACTACTACGGGCCTGAGCTCCTGCGCTTCCGGGACCGCCACGACCGGGAGTTCTGCTTCGGTCCCACCCACGAGGAGGTGATCACGGACCTGGTGCGCCGGGACATCCGCTCCTATCGGGATCTCCCCGTGAACCTCTACCAGATCCAGGTGAAGTTCCGGGACGAGATCAAGCCCCGCGCCGGCCTCATGCGCGGGCGTGAGTTCATCATGAAGGACGGCTACTCCTTCGACACGTCGATCGACGCGGCCAAGGAGACCTATCAGGCGATGTACGACGCCTATCACCGCATCTTCAACCGCTGCGGCATGGAGCATCGGGCCGTGGAGGCGGACACCGGGAACATCGGGGGGAGCCTCTCCCACGAGTTCCAGGTGGTGGCCGACACCGGCGAGGACTATGTCTTCCAGTGCCCCGGCTGCGGCTTCACCGTGAACCAGGAGCTGGCCCCGATCCCCGTCCCCGCTGTGGGAGGCCCGTCCACGGGCCGAAATCGGGGCGTGGACGCCCCTCCCACAGGGCCCGCTATTGAAAAAATCCACACCCCCGACGCACACACCGTGGAGCAGGTCTGCGGGTTCCTGGGCATCGAGGCCGCGGAGCTGGCCAAGACCCTGATCTACGTTGCGGACGGAGAGCCCGTGGCGATCCTGGTGCGGGGCGACCACGCCCTGAGCGAGACCAAGCTGCGGCGGGTCCTGGGCTGCGATCTCCTCGTCATGGCCAACGACGAGACCGTGGAGGCCGTCACCAAGGCCCCCGTGGGCTTCGCGGGCCCCGTGGGCCTCTTGGGGCTGCGGATCCTGGCCGACCAGGCCCTGGCCGGGTCGGGACCCCTGGTCGTGGGCGCCAACGAGGGCGATCACCATCACAGGAACGCGGCCCTGGGCCGTGACTTCGAGGTCGCCGAGTTCGGTGATCTCCGGGAGGCCCTGGAGGGCGACCCCTGCGGTCGGTGCGACGATGGCCGGTACCGGCTCTTCCGGGGCATCGAGGTTGGCCACGTCTTCTACCTGGGGACCAAGTACTCCGAGGCCATGCACTGCACCTTCCTGGACGAGGGCGGCAAGGAGCAGCCCGCGGTCATGGGCTGCTACGGCATCGGCGTCACCCGGATCATCGCCGCGGCGATCGAGCAGCATCACGACGACAAGGGGATCGCCTGGCCCATGTCCCTGGCCCCGTTCCAGGTGGAGGTCATCGGCCTCCAGGCCAAGGACGAGGAGGTCATGGCCAGGGCCCTGGAGTTGTCGGACGGCCTGGAGGCGCTGGGCCTCGAGGTCCTCTTCGACGACCGCGACGAGCGCCCCGGGGTGAAGTTCAAGGACGCGGATCTCGTGGGCATCCCCCTGCGGGTGGTCATCGCCCGCAGGGGTCTGGACCAGGGCACCGCGGAGGTGGTGACCCGGGCCACTGGCGCGCTGGAGCACCTGCCCCTCGCCGGCCTCGTCGAGGAGTTGAGGTCCAGGGTGGACGCAGCCCTGGCCGCGCTCCGCGGATGAAGGACGCTCCCGAGCGCACGATCCTCCCCGTGGAGGGCCCGGCCCGGGTGATGGAGCTCCTCGAGGTCCTCCCCGAGCGGGTGGAGGAGGTCCTCCTCCCCAAGTCCGCCAAGGGCGGCTGGCGCACCCCCCTTGAGGACCTCTGCCGGTCCAGGGGGATCCGCCTCACGACCCTGCCCTACGCCGTCTTCGAGAAGCTCCATGACCGCCCGGAGAAGGCCCGCAAGGTCTACGCCCGGTTCCGCCACGAGGAGTTTCATGGCCTCGGCGCCCTCCTGAAGACGCCCCCGGGAGCCGGGGACACGGTCCTGGTCCTGGACCAGGTGGAGGATCCCGGGAACCTGGGCGCGATGATCCGGAGCGCGGTGTGGTTCGGGGTGAAGGACATCGTCCTCCCGGTCCGCAGGGCGGCGCCGGTGACCGGCACCGTGGCGGTGCGCTCTGCAGGAGCCCTGGCCCACGCGAGGATCTTCCGCGTGAACAACCTCGGCAACGCCCTCGACGATCTCAAGGAGGCCGGCTACTTCCTCTACGGCTCCGTGGTGGAAGGCGGCGAACCCCTCCCCGGCGCGGCCCTCACGGGCCCGGCGGCCCTCATCATCGGCAGCGAGGCCAAGGGCATGCGGGAGGGCATCCGGGGCCGCTGCGACCACCTCCTCACCCTCCCCCCCGCCAGCGGCATCGGCAGCCTCAACGCCTCTGTCTTCGCCGGCCTCTTTCTCTACGAGCGCTGGCGCGGCCTCTTTGGCTGATCCGTCACCCCCGGCGAGGGGCGGGCGCGGCGATCTGGCGCTCCAGGAAAACAACCGCTTCTAGTTTCTGTGGTTTTTCCCGTTTTATGGGATCGTATGCGCCTGAAATGACGATCAATCGGAGACACTCAATGAAGTATTTCGTGCGGCTTTTTTCCATGGTGGTGCTCCTCGTCGCGTCCTCCGGGACCGGGCGTGCCGACCACCAGGTGACCCGCTGGCGCCATGGTCGCGGCGCTGCTGTGTCGGTGACCTTCGACGACGGCCTCCCATCCCACGTCACCGTCGGCGCCCCCCTCCTGGACGAGCGCAACCTGCGGGGCACGTTCTACGTCCTCACCCAGGACGAGTGGAACGAGTGGCCGGGGTACTGGGACGACTGGCGCGCCCTCGCCGCGGCGGGCCACGAGATCGGGAGCCACACCCTGAGCCACGCGCAGCTGAGCACCCTCTCCGAGGCGGAGATGCGCGTGGAGCTCGAGGAGTCCCGGGACATCGTCGACGCGGAGGTCACCACCCAGTCCTGCCTGACCATCGCGTACCCCTACGGCGACTACGATGATCTGGTGGAGGAGGTCACCGCTGACTACTACATCGCCGGCCGGACGGTCTGGTCGCCGCTCTACCTCAACTTCTATCCCGGTGATCCCTATGCCCCGATGGACGCCTTCGCCGTGGGGAGCTACGCCTTCGACTGGCCGGCGATCACCACCCTCGAGGCCCTGGTGGGCCGCGTGGACTCGGCCGAGGAGTACGGCGCCTGGTTCATCCCGCACATCCACGCCCTCACGGATCCCCTCGCTGTGTCGGTTCTCACCGGCTTCCTGGACGACCTGCTCCTGAGAGACGTCTGGGTGGACACCCTCGGGACGGTGTTCCGGTACATGCAGGAGCGCGTGGCGTCGACCCTCATCGTGGTGGGGAAGAGCGACGCGCAGATCGTCCTGGAGGTCACCCACGGCCTCGACCCGGCGATCTACGACCTGCCCCTCACGATCCGGAGCGTCGTGCCCGGCGGGTGGTCCCTGGTGGGCGTCCTCCAGGGGGAGGGCTACGACCTCGTCGAGGCGGTCCTCGAGGGCGGCGCGCGGGTGATCTACTACGAGGTCCTGCCCAACGGCGGCCCGGTCACCCTGGTCCCGGACCTGATCATCAACATGGCCCCCGCGGTGGACGCCGGGGCGGACCTGTCGACGACCCTTCCCGCGGGGACCCTCCCCCTGAACGGGACCGCGCTGGACGACGGGCTGCCGGCTCCGCCGGGCGCGCTCACTCTTCAGTGGTCCCTCGTCAGCGGCCCCGCCTCCGTCATCTTCGGCAACGCGGCCTCCGCGGTGACCACCGTGACCGTCACCCAGGCCGGCGTCTACGTGCTCCAGCTCAGCGCGGGCGACGGCGCCCTGGTCTCCAAGGACAGCCTGTCCGTGACCGTGGCCGAGGAGCCTGTGGGTGTCCAGACCCTGGAGCTTCGGGTGAAGCAGGGCGCCGACGACGTCGAGGAGAGCCTGGTGGGCGCCATGTACCTGGACAGCAGCGATCTCGAGCTGGTCTTCGACTACTACAACGGCCCCGGGGAGCAGGCCGTCGGCCTGCGCTACACCGGTGTCCAGATCCCCGCCGGGGCTTCGATCACCAAGGCCTGGATCCGGTTCCAGGTGGACGAGGCGGACGCGGGGGCCACGTCCCTCCTGATCCATGGACAGGCAGCGGACAACGCCCAGGCCTTCACCCTCTTCGACGACGATCTGACCAACCGCCCGACCACCGTGACCCAGGTCCCGTGGGCGCCCGGGGTCTGGTCGGTCCTCGGGGAGGAGGGGCCCGCCCAGGAGACGCCGGATCTCGCCGGCCTGGTCCAGGAGATCGTCGGGCGGCCCGGATGGGTGCCTGGAGCCTCCATGGTCTTCGTCCTCACCGGGACCGGGCGACGCACCGCGGTCTCCTGTGATGCGGATCCGAACGGGGCGCCCCTCCTTCACGTGGAGTACACCACTGGTCCCCCGGTGAACAAGGCCCCCGTGGTGGCTGCGGGGCCCGATGGAACGGCGTCCCTGCCCGACGCAACATTGCTCCTGAGCGGCGCCCTGGCGGACGACGGCCTTCCCTCCCCAGGAACCTTGACGTCCCAATGGAGCGCGGTGGGCGGCCCCGCGGCGGTGGGCATCGCGACCCCCGCGGCGCTGGCCACCCTGGTGACCTTCTCGGTCCCCGGCGTCTACACCCTGCGCCTCAGCGCGTCGGACGGGGCGCTGGAGGCGTCGGACGACGTGACGATCACCGTCCTCGAGGCGGGCTCCAACGCCGAGATCTTCGAGGTGCGCGTCGCGTCGGGGACCGACGACGCGGAGGAGGCCGCCGCAGGATCGGTGTACCTCGACAGCAGCGACCTCGAGCTGGTCTATGACGCCTACAACGGGCCCGGGAATCAGGTGCTGGGCCTGCGCTTCACCGGCGTCGACGTCCCCTACGGGGCCGTGATCACCGCTGCATGGGTCGACTTCACCGTGGACGAGGCCAGCAGCGAGGCGACGAACCTGGCCTTCTACGGGCAGGATGCGGACGACGCGCCGGCCTTCACCACCGCCGGGTTCAACGTGTCCTCCAGGCCGTTGACCACAGCCCTGGCGACTTGGTCGCCGGCGCCCTGGACCGCGGTGGGCGTCTCGGGCCCGGCCCAGCGGACCTCGGATCTCTCGGGGTTGATCCAGGAGATCGTGGTCCGGGACGGGTGGTTCGCCGGAAACGCGCTGGCCCTTGTCATCACGGGCACGGGCCATCGGGTGGCGGTGTCCGTCGACGGAAACGCCAACGCGGCGCCCTTGCTCCATGTGGAGTACGTGATGTCGGGAGAGCCCATCAACCAGGCCCCCAAGGTGGACGCGGGGTCCGACCTGGCGATCACCCTCCCGGAGGACACCGTGGACCTCTCCGGGAGCGTCACCGACGACGGTCTGCCGGATCCGCCCGGATCGATCACCAGCCTCTGGACCCTGCTGTCCGGGCCCGGCCCCGTGGACTTCGTGGATCCCGAGGCGGCCCAGACCCAGGCGATCTTCAGCCTGGCGGGGACCTACGTGCTGCAGCTCGTTGCGGCGGACGGGGCGCTCCTCGGGGGCGACACGGTGACGGTGGTGGTCAGCGCGCCCGGGGGCTCCACGGTGGTCGAGATCAAGATCGCCGCGGGCGCCAACGACGCGGAGGAGAGCGCCGCCGGGGCCATGTACATGGACAGCAGCGACCTGGAGCTGGTGTTCGACTACTGGAACGGCTCCGCGGAGCAGGTGGTGGGGCTGCGCTTCACCGGCGTCCAGGTCCCCCAGGGGGCGACGATCACCGCCGCGTGGATCCGGTTCCAGGTGGACGAGTCGAGCGCCGACGCAACGTCCCTTCTGATCCACGCCCACGACGTGGACAACGGCCCGGCCTTCACGACAACCAGCAAGAACCTCTCCACTCGTCCCAAGACCACGTCCCAGGTGCCCTGGGCGCCCGGGTCCTGGCTCACCCCGGGCCTCACCCAGGAGACCCCGGACCTCTCCTTGGTGCTCCAGGAGATCGTCGACCGCGGCGGTTGGTCCGCGGGCAACGCCATGGTCTTCCTGGTCACCGGCACCGGTCGCCGGGTGGCCGAGTCCTACGAAGGCTCCGCCGCCGGCGCCGCCCTCCTCCACCTCGAGTACACCGCACCAGGCCGGGTCGGTCCGCCCCGAGGTCAGTAACAAAGGAAGTCCCCAAGATCCCCAGGAACCCCGCTCTGTACCCCTCTTCGTCATCCTGAGGGAGCGCAGCGAGTCGAAGGACCCCCCAGCCTCTCGGGCAGAGCCCCACCATCATTCCAAGCGCTGTTATAGCCTTCGGTCAGCCAACGATCTCTCGCTGTGGGAGGGGCTTTCCAGCCCCGAATCTGTGGGAGGGGCCAACACCCACCACCGAACCCCCCGCTCCGGTCGCACGGCGTCGCCGGGCTCCCTTCTCTCCCCCCCCCGGGGGGCGAGGGGGATCTTGATGGAACCGGCAGCTCACGTTTCCAGGGGCCAACCTCCCCCCGTCGCCCTGGGGCGACGTCGCCCCCAACGGGGGCGATTCTACAGTGCATGCTGTGACATTCGGGAGTACATCGGGAGGGCACCGACGCCCTCGGTGGGTTGCACTTGGCACGTTAAAAAATCTCCCCTTTGGGGAGGTGAGCTGCGTAGCAGCGAGGAGGGGGAGGACCCTCGGCACCGTACACTCCATGCTCCCGGTCACTCGCCAATCCGGTGGTCTCTCCAGACCCTGGTCCTTGCCCGAGGCCATGGAAGTACCGGCACCTCCCCCCCGGCACGGGGGGGAGGTGCGAAGCGAGGCGGAAGCCGAGCGCAGCGCCGGGAGGGGGGGGCCGGCCACCCAACGTCGATCGCGAAGAACTACAAATGCTCGGCGAAGGCGACGGCGATGGTCGATAGGAGTGGACGACGGCTCGGTAGCTACTGCAACAGGCAGACTCCGAAGGGGATCGGGGGGCAGCAGACGCACAGGGTGCATGGCTGGGTGCAAGAGCAGTTCGGCATATTCTCCA
The DNA here is from genome assembly GCA_043815665.1 of Pseudomonadota bacterium. Lineage (GTDB taxonomy): Bacteria > Myxococcota_A > UBA9042 > CAIXZC01 > CAIXZC01 > CAZNWW01. The sequence continues at coordinate 13,577 of JBDRIT010000197.1, read as the reverse complement.
CCACACAGCCGTTGGTACCACACACACCCGATACCTCGCAGATGAGGACTTCAACTGTGCAGGTCGTTCCGCTCAACACCTGATGTTGACAACCGACCCCAGGTTCGCAGCTGTCCGCGGTGCAATCCACATTGTCGTCGCAATTCGTGGGCGACCCGGGGGTGCACTGGCCGCTCTGGCATTTGTCCCCGCTCGTGCACGGGTTCGAGTCGTCGCAGGTCGTGCCCGTGGCGGGGTTGTGGTGGCAGGTGCCCTCCCCACAGGTGTCGGTGGTGCAGGGGTTGCCGTCGTCGACGCACGGCATGGTGTTGTTCACCGAGTAACACCCCGAGGTGGGGTTGCAGAAGTCGTCGGTGCAGGGGTTTCCGTCGTCGCAGTTCATGGAACCGCCCTGGCAGCTCCCCTCGAAGCACTTGTCGTTGGTCGTGCACGCGCTCCCGTCGTCGCAGGCCGTGGTGTTGGGGACGTAGGCGCACTTGTTCGGGTCCCCCACGGGGAGGGTCGGGTTGCAGATGTCGTTGGTGCAGGGGTTGCCGTCGTCGCAGTGGCCCTCGTCGATGAGGCCGTCGCAGGAGTTGTCCTTGCCGTCACAGAGCTCCGTCGCGCCGGGGAAGGTGTCGGGATCGGTGTCGTCGCAGTCCTCGCCGCCGCTGCCGCAGATCGCGGGCTGGCCGATGGTCTGCAGGTCCCAGTCGCAGAACCCGTCCCCGTCGTCGTTGCAGCCCTCGTCGGTGAACCCGTCGCAGTCGTTGTCCAGGTCGTCGCAGACCTCGGCGGCGGGGGTGCCCGCGTCGCAGTCGCTCAGGATGCCCTCGCCGCAGCCCCGGGTCCCCTCGCAGGTGCCGACGTCGCTGGTCACCTCGCAGGTGGTGAAGGCCGCGTTCTGGACGGCGAGCTGGGAGCAGGTGCATTCGCCGCTCTCGGGGACGCACTGCCAATGGCCCTGACCGCCGAGCTGCACGGTCTCGCAGAGGTAGCCTGCGGGGCAGGGCACCGCCTCGCCGCATGCGGCGCCGCAGAAGCTGCCGTTCAAGTCCGGGCTGGCGACGCAGAGGTCCAGGGCCTCGGTCTCGAACCCCGGGGTCTTGCAGTTCGTGTTCTCCGTGCAGGGATCGCAGAGATGCGCGAACCGGGGCACGCAGATGTAGATCGGGTCCGGATTCGTGGGGCCCGTGATGCAGGCCCAGCCCGGCGGACAGTCCTCGATGCAGGTGGTGGTGCAGACGCTCCCGTTCGCGGTGGGGACGCAGAAGCCGCTGAAGCACTCGTCACTGTTGTCGCAGGGGTACATGAACTCCCCCGGCTCGGGCACGTACTCGCCCTGGAGGTCCAGGGTCTCGGCCTCGGTGATCTCCGCGACGTCGGGGGAACCCGGGAGCTCGTCCCCGGTGTCCAGTGGTGCCGTGGGAACGTCCCCGGAGGCGGTTTCGCCCTGGGTTCCACAGCCCACGAGCGTCGCGACGAGGAGAACAAGCAGTAGACGCATACGCATCGACGGGCCTCCAGATGGATGAGTTCAGTCGCCGACTACTAGTGTACACAGGGAGCGTCGTCCAGCAAGAACTGGCGACTGCGCCCTCCACCGTGTTATCCTGCGTCCGTGGCGTTCCCGAAGCCTTCTTCGGGATCCGCAGCGATACGGAGGCGCGGATGGAGGAGTGGTTGCTCACACGGCTGGTCTGCCCGGTCTCGCGACAGCGGCTGCATCGGGCCGACAAGGATGACGTCGCTCATATCCTGACGAGGATGGAGGCGGGCCTGGACCTCCCGGAAGACCTGGACCTCGCCACCGTCGATGGCTGGCTCGTCACCGAGGACGGGCACCGTGCCTATCCGATCGTGGGGAACATCCCCCACCTCGTCACGGACCTGAGCATGGTCCTCTGAAGCTCCAGGGAGGCTCCATGCTTCGTGTCGCCAAGGGATGGATTCTGTGTCTCGCCGTGTTCTGCCTGGGTTGCCCGCGGCCCCAGCCCGAGATCCTCATCGATGTGGAGCCCATCTACATCACCTACCTGAAGACCGGAGACGATGTTCGCCTCGCAGATCTGAATGCGGACGAAGCCTTCAACCGGGCCGAGGAGCAGTTCCGCAAGCGGGAGTTCTCCGACGCGCGGAGGCTCTATCGCATGGTGGGTGAAAACGCAACGAGCTCCGAGACCCGGCGGAACGCCTGGCACAACGCCGGGCTGTGCTCCATGTCCCTCGAGGACTACGCCAGCGCGCTGGAGCTCTTCGAGCGGTCCATGGGCGAGGCCGCCACCAACGAGGAGCACGCGATGACCCGGGCCCTCCTGGGGCAATGCCTGGCGAAGCTCGGTCGATGGAGCGACGCGACGGAGGCCTTCCGGCTGGCCCTGGCCACCGAGGCGCTCCCGTCCCGGGTGCGCGCGGAGGCCCTGGTGTGGGACGCGCGCGGTGCGATCGTGCGCGACGACCTCAAGCGCGCGGAGCTCCGCCTCGCCGAGGCCCAGGCGATCCTCCTCGACACCGTACGAATTCGGGACCAGCAGGGCCATGAGCTCCTCGCCCAGAGCTACTTCCTCCGGGCCGAGATCTTCCGGAGCATGGCGCTGCGGATGAAGATGCGTCTGCCCCAGGACCGCATGGAGCGTGACCTGGCGACCCGGCGGGAGCTGTTCCGCCAGGCGGAGGATTACTACTCCATCGCCGTCCGGGTCCGCCACGACCACTGGTCGGTTCGCGCCGGACACGGGCTCGGGATGATGGCCGAGGAGTTCGCCCGGGACCTCCAGGTCGCTGAGGTGCCCGAGGATCTGGACCCGGAGTCCCGGGAGCTCTACTTCAAAGAGCTCGAGCCCTTCGTCCTCGGGATCCTGGCCGAGGCCCGGGACTACTACGATCGCACCATCAAGCTGGCCGCGCGCATGAAGTTCGAGAACGAGTGGGTCGACAAGTGCGTGACCCGGCGGGATGCGCTGGTGGCGCGGCTGAAGGCTCCTCGGTAACGCTCTGCGGACATCGGTGAGGTCCTTCGACTTCGTTCAGGATGACGGGAAGAGGCACCCTTGATCCTCCAGCCTGACGTCGATGCGGTAGGGGCGATCCTTGGGGCCTTCCAAGGCCTCGCTGCCCACGCCGTCGAGGTAGAGGAAGGCCTCCTGCCCGGGGAGGAGGGTCACGCCGAGCACCCGCAGCTCCTTCTTCTGTCCGCCATCACAATCCACCAGCGACGCGGTCTCTCCGCAGGGGGGCCCGGCGAGCCCCAGGATCCCGGCCCAGCTCGGAACACCGCTCGGGACGCCGGGGTCCAGGGTCGCGATGAGGTCCACCCGCCGGGCGTCGCCGGGGATGTCAGCCTCCAGGCGGAGGATGGTCTCGGGCATGCCGCCGATGGGATCCACGTCGGCGGCGCCCGCGGCGCAGGGCAACCAGGCCCGATCCTTGCCATCACCGGGGGCCGGAAGGCTCCCGAGCCGGGACCAGACCCGCCATCCGATGCCCTCGTGGACCTCGCAGGTCCCTTCCTCCAGGATCTCCGAGAGGGGGAGGACTCCGTCGGGGACGCAGCCGGGGTGCTGGTGGGTGCGGTTGAGGGCGGCGTGGATGTCGAAGGGGGGGCCCACCCAGCCCGGTGGTGCGGGGATCCCCGCCTGCTCCATCTGCTCCACCGCGACGTACCAGGTCCCGGGGAGGACATCCCAGGAGAGGGTCGACGTCTCGTGGGGATTCCAGCAGGTCTGGATGTTCTGGTAGTTGCAGCCGTCCTTCATCAGGTACGCCCAGCACGGCCCCTCGCAGGCCACCTGGAGGCTCATCGAAGCGACCTGATCCACCTGGAGGAACCATCCCCGCTCCGGGCCCGAGACGGGCTCTTCCTCGTCACAGAGGCTGTACCAGACGTAGATGAAGTTCCCCTCTGCCAGCTGGGCGAAGCGGGTGAACGAGCTGGTCTCCACCGACGGTGACAGGAGCTCCATCGGCGTCTGGCACTCCCAGACGGGCGGCGCCGCGACGTCGCCGCCGCCGTCGGGCCATTGCAGGTCCGACCCGCCCCCGTCGCTGCTGAGATCCGGCGAAGGTGGGGAGTCTGGCCTGACGTTCCGATCGGGACCCCAGAGGCTGTCCGTCCCCCGGGTCGTGTCCTCCAGCGCATCGTCGTCGTCCCCGATGTCCACGCCGGAGACGGCGTCCTCGGGGAGTGAGGGCAGGATCAGGTTGCACCCCGGGGAGACGAGGACCAGGAACATGAGGACGTGGAAGCGCATGGACATGGGTGGAGTATATCCATTGATGGGAGGGGGAACAACCGAGAGCCTTGACGCGCTCCGTCGAGGTGGTGTACTCCCTGGTGGAGTGGACGTGCGCGAGGGGTCATCTCTATGGGCAGCACGGAGCTCGAACAGTTCCGCAAACGAACCCGCTGGGTCTATTTCCGCGAGGCAGTCGCTTACGGCCCCTTCTCCGTGGACGAGATTCTCGACATGATCGACGAGGGAGTGCTGGGGCGGGACACCGATCTCATGGAGACGGGCTCCAACCGGCGCGTCCCCCTGAGTGGCGTGCGCCTGTTCCTGGAACGTGCGCAGGAGCTCGGCGAGCGTCTCACCCGGGAGATGGACGAGGCGGAGTTCGAGGTCACCCGCCAGCGCCTGGGTCGCTCCCGAGGGGTCCAGTTCTACCTGGTGAACATCGCGTTGCCCCTCGTCCTGGTCCTCGCCGTGGTGGTGGGGGTCTTCTGGAAGCGGATCTTCAGCACCAGCGGCGGTGAGGACCCTGGAGCGATCCACATCGCGTCCGTGGCCCAGGAGGAGGGTCTGAGCATCGAAGCCCCGGAGACCGGCGTGGCGAAGCGCTCCTCTGGGGCCGAGTTCGTCGAGGCAGAGGCCTCCCTGGAGGCGGGCCTGGAGGACTACGCGCTCGGGCTCACCATGGAGGGCGCCACCGATGGATCCATCGAAGCCCTCAACCAGATCCCGGGCGCGGTGCGCGCGAAGAAGCTCCCCGATGTGATCGCGGTGAAGCGCCGCCGGCAGATGGGTCCGAAGAAATCCGCAGCGACCGTCGACAACGCAGGTGGCCCGGCTGCGGCCATGGGCAGCGGAATCGTGGAGATGGACTTTGACGATGAGGCTCCAGATGAGGGGAGCATGGACCCGGGGGGTAACGGCGTCGAGGCCCTGGTGCGTCGTCGTCTCCAGCCCGTGCTTCGGAGCTGCGCTGCCAGGGGTGGCGCGGAGGACGGCGTCCCGCCGGACGTGATGGCCCGGGTCAAGATCCGGCCCACCGGCAGCCTCGGCGCCCTGAGTCTCACCGTCGAGCCCAAGGTCGGCTACTCGGAGATCCGCATGTGCGTGATCGCCGGGATGGCCGGAATCCGAGTGCCCGCGTTCGAGGGCCCGGCGGTGCAGGTGACGACCACGAACTGACCCGACCCGGGCTTCAATTTCATTTGCGTTCCCAAAATGTTCGCGGGACAATCGCCCCGTAACCGAAGCGACACTTGTGGTTCTCGGGCCTGTAGCTGAACAGCGGCGGTTCGCGCGCGCGCTGGATGGGGGAGTTGTCATGACAGTCGGCGAGGAGCTCCAGGTGTTCGTGGAGGCGGTGGTGCGGGAGGTGGTGGACGTGCCCGAACAGGTCCGTTCCAATCTCCTCGAGAGTGCGAACACAGTTGTCGTGGAGTTGGAGGTGGATCCCTCGGACGTCGGGAAGGTCATCGGCCGCGAGGGTCGCATGGCCGATGCCATCCGGATCCTCCTCACCGGGGTGTCCACCAAGCTCGGGAAGAAGGCCATCCTGCAGGTCATGGATCCTTGAACCACGCCCCGGCGGTCGGCTCGACCCCGGCGAGATTCTTGACCGGTGCCAGTTCCGAGGAGATAACCGTTCCAACCCTTGGTATCGACGGGTGGAGTGCGCTCCGACCCAGGGAGGCGAAGATGGTGAGATGGTTTGCGGCCTGTTTCCTCGTTGTCTTGCTTGCAGGCGGTTGTCTGAGCGTGGACACCGAGAGCGCAGAGACGCCGACGGTGGCGGCCTTCGATCCCGCGCCCGTGTCCCCGGACGAAGGTCACCTGGTGCTGCCCCAGATCCCCCAGCCCAGTGATCTGCTGCTGGATCCCGCCTCCGGGCGGGTGAGCATCCCGGTGGAGACCCAGGTCAAGGTCCTCGGCGGCGCTCCGGTGACGGTGCAGAACTTCGGCACCGAGACCGTGGCGGAGCTGATGGTCTCGCACTTCAACACCCTCTACGGCTTCGCCACCTCCGGCGGCACCGCCACGGTGACCCTCGGAGCGGCGCTCATGGAGGGGTCCGTCACCTCGGAGACGGCCTGGGTCGTGGACGTCACGGATCTCGAGGGCGCAGGCGCGGTGCGGCTCCCCGGCGTGGCGCCGATCCTCGGTGTGCCGGAGACAACCGCCGGTGGGCTCCGCACGTCCCTGGGGTTCGCACCCCCGGCGGGAGGATGGACCCAGGGGCGGACCTACGCAGCCGTGGTGACGTCGGACATCTTCGACGTTGACGGGGAGCCCGTGCGCGCGTCGTACGTGTTCAATCTCCTCAAGAGCACCGCGGCCCTGGCGAGGAGCGGGAGGAGCGTCTGTGCGCTCCCCGACGCATCGGCGGTGCAGCTCGAGGGGCTCAGGCTCCTCTGGGCGCCGATCTTCGAGCATCTGGAGACCGTCGGCGTGGACGGTGAGACCGTCGGTCGAGGCGACATCGCGCAGCTCTGGACCTTCACCATCCGCCCGGGGGCCATCGCCCGCTACGATCTGGTGAACCAGATCTTCCCGACGCCAAACGACCTCCTGCTCACCGGCCCCGCGTCTACCCCCTTCGATTGTGACGAGGACGGCGTGGCGGACTGCCTCGATGACCACCTGTGCTTCCCCATCGACTGCGCGGCCGGGTTCGAGAACGCGGGAAACACCTTCTTCGCCTACATGAACTCCCTGGACGGTTGGCCAGCGGGCCTGTTGCCGTCGGTGTCGTTCACCCTGCCCATCGATCCGGCGACGGTCACCGGGGACACGATCCAGGTCCACGATCTGGTGTCCGGCGCCCCCGTGGCAGGCACCGCCTGGTCCTGGGACGAAGGGACCGGGGCCCTGACCATCATTCCGGGGACCGTGGTGGCCGGCGGCCGCTATGCGGTGTCCGTGGGTCGGGGGATCCGCAACGCGGACGGGGCCTTCGCCGTGGCCCCGGACGACACCATGGGGATCCTGAAGCTGACCCGCCCCCTGGTGGACGAGACGGGGCACAGCCGGATCGGCGAGCTCGGCCTTGCGGGCGGCGAACCGGACGCGGAGGATGCGCTCGCCGGCCTCCTCGAGGCCCTGCGCCTCCAGGTGGACGGGCTGTTGAAGGCCGTAGGACAGGATGGCGCCCGCCAGGACGTCGCCGCGATCTGGAGCTACGGGATCCACACGGGCAACGAGGCGCTCTTCGACCCCATCGGGGGGGTGATTCCCTTCCCGAACGACCTCCTCATGTCCCTCGACGCGATGGGGAACCCCGACCGCGTCGCGATCCCCGTTCCCAGCGATCCGGTGATGGCGTCCGTGGTCGAGGCGATGAACACCCTGGACGGCTTCTCCACATTGACCCCGACCCGGGCCGGCTTCCTCCGGCCCCTGGATCCGGGAAACTTCCGGCTCCTCGCAGAGCCGACGGAGCTCCTGGATCCCACCCTCGTGGGGAGCACTGCGGCCGTGGTGGGGATCCACCCCGACGTCGACCTGACCTCTGGCGAGGTCGACCTCCTGACCCTGGTGGTGAACGGCCAGCTCGATGTCGTCGGTGACACCCGGGCGGAGATGGTCTTCGCCAACGGCCAGCTCGAGATCCGGCCGCGCCCCGGCCACCCGCTGACGCCGGGTTGGCGATACGTGGTCGCCGTGTTCGAGGCGACCCGAAGCCTCGAGAAGGGACCCGACGAGGAGCCATACCCCATCCAGGTGTCCCCGATCTTCTTCCTGGCCCGCAGCCCGTACCCGCTTTATGACGCGGCGACGGACGCCAGCCTGCTGCCGGCCCTCCTGGATTCCCCGACGGCCGCGCTCCTGGAGCAGCTTCGTGTGAACTACGACATGTTCTTCGCTGCCCTGGAGGACGCGGCCAAACTCGATCGCTCGAGGATCCGCCTGTTCTGGACCTTCACCACCCAGCAGGTCGCCGGGTGGGTCAAGGACCTCCGCTCCTCCCTGGCCGGCCTGACGATTCCCGGGGAGGTCAGCGCGAGCCTCAAGACCCCGACCGCCTACGGCTACGAGGACATGGACGCGGTGGCCCAGCTTTCGACGGACGGCCGCTTCGGTGGCTACTCGGCCCTGGCTCCCCCGGACCTCTCAGCTCCTGCGGCCCCGATCTACTCCCACCTGCTGTTCGACGACGACGGTGTCCCCCAGTGGACCGCCACGGAGATCCCGTTCTCCCTCTCCGTCCCCCACGGCCCGGGACCCTTCCGGGTGGCCATCGTGCAGCATGGACTCGCGGGGCGACGCGCGGACTTCCTCTCCGTGGCGAATCATTTCGCCGCCGGGGGCTACGTCCTGGTCGCCATGGATCTCCCCCTGCACGGAGACCGGGCCCTCGCGGGAGCCGACTCCGGGGAGGGCTTCTTCAACCCGGACGCCATCTCCGTGAGGGACAACCTGGTCGCCTCGGCCCTGGACCAGGGCCAGCTTGTCCGGTTCATCCAGGCCCCGTCGGGCCTCGCCGCCCTCCTCCCCGAGGTGATCCTCGACACGGACAAGGTGTACTATGTGGGAGAGTCCCTCGGTGGCATCGTGGGGGCACTCTTCCTGGGCGTCGAGCCGGCCGTGGAGGCCGCCGCGCTGGTGAGCATGGCGGGGCACCTCACGCGGATCCTGGAGGAGACCCAGAACGAAGGTTTTTCACAGCCGATCACCGACACCCTCACCGCCATGGGGCTGGAGAAGGGCACCCCGGGCTACGTCCAATTCATGGAGTCCGCGCAGATGTTGCTGGACCGGGGCGATCCGGTGAACCATGCCGTGGAATACGGAGCCCAGGAGGCCCCTCCGAAGTTGATGCTTCTCACCGCAGGGGACGCGGTCGGCGACGGCTTCATGCCCTGGGGAGCTGCGATGGAGTTCGCGTGCGCCGCTCGGCACGGAGACTATCCGTACACCTTCCACTACGAGGGGTCGTGCGGAGGGGGTGCGGACGAGGGCACCTGCCATGGCTTCTTCCTGCACCCGGAGGACGACTCGGTGGTGGCTCAGGACGCCTGGGACAAGGTGTTGGCCTTCTTCGACAGCGACGGCGTTCCGGGGGACGAGGTCGGGTTGAGCCCCGGCACCGCCCTGGACTGCAGCTTCGGGAACTAGGGAGGGGATCATGCGTCGACACCTGTTGAAATCCTTCGTCGGGATCCTGGCCCTGGCCTTCGCCGCGTCTCCGGCGCTCGGTGCCGGGATCGAGCTGCAGGAGCAGTCTGCTGCGGCGATGGGCCGCGTCCTGGCGGTGAAGGCCCGCCTCGAGGACGCCTCCACGGTCTTCTTCAATCCCGCGGGGCTTGCGTACCTGCGTGGTTTCCAGATCCAGGCAGGGGACAACCTGGTCTTTCCCGTCTTCACCGCCCACGACGCCCGGGATGTCCCTGCGGGCGAGAGCTGGGGGAGCGACACCACCACCAACAAGCTCGTTGCGCCGCCCCACGCTTACTTCTCCTGGGGCACCGACGTCGGCAGCTCCGGCGGGATCGGCGTGGGCGCGGGGGTGAACTTCCCCTTCGGCCTCGCGATGACCTGGCCCGACGATTTCGCCGGGCGTCACCTCATCGCCGGCTCCAACATGATGATCCCCGAGATCCTCGTGGGTATGGCCTACGCGCCGGTGAAGCAGATCTCCTTCGGGGCCACCCTCGTGGTCTCCCCCGCCCAGATCTGGCTCCAGAAGTACCTGGGTCCGGACTTCGGGCTCGTTGGAGACGACGGCTCGCCCCTCACCGACTCCACGGTCACCATGAGCGGCTTCGGGGTCGGCATCGGGGCCAACGTCGGCCTCCAGGCGCGGCCGGTCGAGGGCCTCTACCTGGGCTTCGCCTACCGCAGCCGCATCGCCCTGAAGATGGAGGGAGATGCGCACTTCAACCTGGACGGTCTGGCGGATCAGGGTGGCTTCCCGGACCAGGCAGTGAAGACGGAATTCCAGCTGCCGGACATCTTCTCCCTCGCCGTCGGGTACCAGATCCTGGACGCCTGGTACGCGGAGATCGACGTGGAGTACACGCTCTGGTCCCTCTTCAAGGACATCCCGCTCACCTTCCCAGACGACGGGACGGGGTCCCTCAGCCAGGCGATCCCCCAGGACTGGCGGGACACGGTCACCGTCCGGTTCGGAAACGAGATCACCCTCGGGGAGCGCCAGGAGTGGGCCATTCGAGCGGGGGCCGGCTACGACCCGACCCCCGCGACGAGCAAGTACCTCTCCCCGATGCTCCCGGACTCGGATCGGATCTTTGCTGCCATCGGCGGCGGCTACGAGTTCGACTTCGGCCTGGGCATCGACCTCTCCTACCTGCACACCTTCTTCCTGCCCCGGGAGGTCCATGGACATCCCTGCACCGCAGCCAGCGTGGAGCCCGCATGCGCCGCGGCCGCAGGTGGCCCCGCGTACGACGCATCGGGCAACGTCCTCTGGTCGGGCAACCGCTTCCCCGCCCGGTACACCAACGACGCACACCTCCTGGCCATCACGGTTTCCCAGAAGTTCTAGGAGGCTGTAGCGCATTGGTCCGCCGGCTGCGAATCGCCCATGCACGCCATCTGACCACCACAAGACCTGCGTACGTACTTCAAGTACGCACCCAGATCTTGTGGTGCCCATCTGTCGCACCTTGACAATTCTCGCTTCGGCGTCCAATGCGCTACAGCCTCCTAGCCCGCATTTCTCACCAGCCATCTGCTACATCCGGCGATCCTCCAGCTGTCTCGGGCCGTATCTCCCGCCGCAGTCCTCGACGATACTCCTGCATCGACTCCGGCTGCTCTGGTCCGATCGGTCCGACACAGCAGGGTCTCGACGGCTTCGCTACGATGTCTGGTGAGAAAAGCGGGCTCGCACCTTGGCACAGCTCTTGCGTTTGTGACCTCCGAAGGGAGGTGAGGTATGGGAGAGTCCGTGCACGAGGCGATTGCGCCTCTGGATGAAAAAGTGTTTCAGGAACAACGAGTTGGAGATTGCAGCAAGGCGGATCTCCTCGCCAGCTGGCTCAAGTTGACCGTCCCGACGTTGGACAGCCCGCGCGACCTGGCTGTCCAACTCCTGGCCTGGAGCGGAGGCGCTGCGGCTCTGGTCCGCACACCTGCGAGGGTGGTGGCGGCGCGGTGGGGGCTGGATCCCGGCGCGGTGGATTCGTTCCAGCTCGCCGCACAGCTCGGGGCCCTCACGGCGCTCGAGCCTGCGTCCCTGAGCCGGGTCACCGGGAGCCGATCCGTGTTCGAGCGCTTCACTCCGCTGGCGCGAAGCCCCAGGGAGAGCTTCTGGGTCCTGGGCCTCGGGGCCCGGAACCACGTGCTCGTGGAGGAGCGGATCGCGATGGGCACGGCGAACCTCTGCGCGCTCCTCCCCCGGGATGTGTTCCGACCCCTCGTTGCGGCCGGCGCGGTGCAGGCGGTGCTGGTGCACAACCACCCCTCCGGGGATCCCACCCCCAGCGCCGAGGATCTCACCCTCACGCGGCGCCTCGTCGCGGCGGGCGAGCTCGTGGGAGTCGGGATCCTGGATCACGTCATCGTGGGGGCCGGCACCTGGACGAGCCTGCTGGACGAGGGGCTCATGGAGGGGTCAAGATGAGGTGGATGTGGTTCAGCGTGGCTCTGGTCCTCTGCAGCTGCGCGTCCGCAGGTGGGCGCGTGAATCAAACCTGCAGGCCCACGGGCTGGATCGATCGCGTGGAGGGGCTGTGGGTGATCATCGAGCCGGATGACGAGGATGCGGAGACCCTGGTGTTGCCCTCATCCTGCTTTCGAGAGCCCGTCCACGGAGGCCTGCGCATTGTGGACGGGCGGATTGATCGGGTGGAGACCGAGGCCCTGCGGCGGGAGATGGCCCGGATCACCGCCAGGCTCACGAAGGCCCCCGATGATCAAGACTAGAGTCGGATGCCCGGGGGCGGGAACGCCTCGCAGAACGCGCGGACCTCTTCGCAGATCCCCTGCTGGGCCTCGCGATCCGCCCTCACCTCCACGGCCCGATCGATGAACTCCGCGACGACCCGCATCTCGGGCTCCTTCATGCCCCTGGAGGTGATCGCCGGGGTGCCGATGCGGATCCCGCTGGGGTCGAAGGGCTTGCGGGGATCGAAGGGGATGGTGTTCATGTTGCACACGATCCCGCAGCGGTCGAGGACCTTGGCCAGCTTCCGGCCCCGGGTGCCGCGGCTGGTCGCGTCGATGAGGATCAGGTGGTTGTCCGTGCCGCCGGTGATCAGCTTGAAGCCCTTCTCCATGAGGGACTCGGCCAGGGCCTTGCCGTTGGCCACCACCTGGGCCGCGTAGTCCCGGAACTCCGGCTGCGCTGCCTCCTTGAGGGCCACGGCCACCGCGGCGGTGGTGTGGTTGTGCGGGCCGCCCTGGAGGCCCGGAAACACCGCCCGATCCACCTGGTCAGCGAGGGCCTCGGTGACGAGGAGCATGCCCCCCCGGGGGCCGCGCAGGGTCTTGTGGGTGGTGGTGCTCACCACGTGCGCGTGGGGCACCGGGCTCGGGTGCGCGCCTCCGGCGATCAGGCCGGCGATGTGCGCGATGTCCGCCAGGAAGTACGCGCCGACCTCGTCCGCGATGCTGCGGAAGGCAGCGAAGTCGATGAGCCGGGGGTACGCGGTCGCGCCGGCGATGAGGAGCTTCGGTCGCTCCTTTCTGGCCATCTCCCGGATCGCGTCGTAGTCCAGGAGGTGGGTCTCCTCGTGGACCGTGTACTGGACAGCGCGGAAGAAGTCCCCGGTGATGCTGACGTTCCAGCCGTGGGTCAGGTGACCCCCGTGGGGGAGGGCCATGCCCATGACCGTGTCGCCGGGCTTCAAGAGCGCGTAGTAGACGGCCAGGTTCGCAGGGGAGCCGGAGTAGGGCTGGACGTTCGCGTGGGCCGCACCGAAGAGCGCCTTGGCGCGCTCGATGGCCAGGAGCTCGATCTCGTCGATCAGCTGCTGGCCTTCGTAGTAGCGCTTGCCGGCGTAGCCTTCGGAGTATTTGTTGGTCAGGACGGAGCCCGTGGCCTCCATCACCGCGGCCGACGCGTAGTTCTCCGACGGGATCAGGCGGACCTTCTCGAACTGCCGGCGCTCCTCCGACACGATCAGATCGTGGATCTCGGGGTCCGTATTCCTGAGGTTCTCCAGGTGGTGCATGGCTCCCTCCCAAGGCGGCCCTGGTGGCCGCGATGTGTCTTTGTCGAGGGGACGTTACCCGAACGGCGGGGGGCGGTCAACCGGCCTCGGGAGAGGGGGCAGGGCTATCGCAAAGTCGCCGCTCACCCAGCGGTCTATCGAACTCTGTCTTGACTCGGCTGGAAGAATGGTCCGTTGCCGTTGCCGTCGCCGTCTGACGATCGATCACATCTTTTCGCTCATCGCGATCGAGCCT
>JBDRIT010000196.1:0-5423 GCA_043815665.1 Pseudomonadota bacterium | reverse complement strand
ACGGATCCATGGCCCGGGAGGCCTCCGCTGACTGGAAGGTCGGAGCCTCCGGGGCCCCGTCCGCGGCGATGACCTCCCCGCCGAACGCGAGGAAGTAGGGGGACGCACCGTCGGGGAGGCGCAGGCTGAAGGTCCCCTCCAACTGGCTGTCCCGGTCGTTGAAGTAGTGGAGGTCCAGGACCACCCGGGCCCGGAAGCCGTCCACCCGCACGTGGACCTGCATCCCCTTGAGGGGCAGCTCCTCCTCGTCGCCCACCATGAGTCGGGACATGTTCGGGACCACCCGCGCCCGCTGCCAGGTCTTCACCGGCTCCTCGGGCTCGTCGGGCCCGTCCTCGCCACCTCCGCTCCTGGCCTTCTGTGCGAGGATGCCCTCGCCGCCGCCGAACGCGCCGCCCACGGTGATGTCTCCTTCGCCCCAGGTCGCTGCACCGGCGGGCGCAGGTGCCGCCACGGAAAGAACAACGCCGGTGGCGTCGTCGGACCGTGAGCCGAGGAGGCCGACCACCGTCCTGTCGCTGATCATTCGATCGGCACTGGCCAGACCATCCATCGCTGCTCCGGGGGCCTGGTCCATCTCCCTCTTCTCTTCCTTCATCAGAGGGAGCTCTTCGAGCATCTTCAGGACAGCCGCGGCCTCAGGTTCGGGCTCATGGAGGGTCGGAGGCGTCAACGACTGGACCGGGACCTTCTTCTCCTCGAGCTGCCGCCCCTCTTCCCCCTGCGCGGCCCCGCCGCCCTCCCTGGTCGGCGTCTGTTCACCGCCCTTGCAGGCAACCAGGGCCAGCACCATGACAAACACGAACATCCAGGCAGGGGTCTTCATCGGTCACCTCGTTGGTCGTTCAAACGTTCCGGCTTCGACAATGGGAGAGCCCCGTTTGTTCCTCGGTAGGGACACCCTCATTCAATCCGAGCCAGGGACAGGGAGCAGGACCAGGTCCACCACCACGGGGAGGTGATCCGAGACCTCGGTGTCCGTGGCCTCCATGCCGTAGGCGGCCAGGAGGTCCGCGGGGAGGATCGCTGTGTCCAGGACGAACTCGTTGGCCACGGAGACGACGCTGTCCGGGAGGATGACGTAGTCGAGCTTGCCGGGCCAGAAGCCGCCGCCCTCGGCCCTCCAGGTGGTCGCGTCCCGGCGGCCGGCCTGGAGCGCGAAGCGATCCTCGAGGGCGGAGCCGTCCCAGTCCGGCGGGTGGGATTCCCCGTAGGTCGCGGTGTCGTCGATGGCTCCCGTGAGGAGGGTGTCGAGTTGGGCCCGGTCGCCCACGAGGTTGAGATCCCCCACCAGGGCGAAGGGGGTCCCACCGGGCATGTCCACCAGGCCCCCGGGGGTCTGCAGATCCCGCAGGTACGCGATGAAGCTGTCCGCCTCCTGCTGCCGCTCCTCGTCCTGATCGCCGAAAGAGAGGTGCGCGTTGAACATCACGAACATCCCGGCCTGGGGCGTCTCGAACGCGGCGACGGAGACCCGGGAGTCCAGGGGCTGGTAGGAGCCGGGCCAGTCCCACATCCGGGGGAAGCGGGAGAAGGTCACCATGTTTCCGTAGCCAGCGTACTCCCACCACTCACCGGGGAACCACTCCAGGAGGAGGGTATGGACCTCCCCGTGCTCCAGGATCTCCTGGAGGGCGATGACGTCCGGATCCAGAGCCTGGATGATCCGACGGAAGCTCGGGGTGAGACCGGGATCCACGATCCCCGACCACAGGACGTTCCAGGTGACCACTCGGAGGGTCCCCGGTGCGCGGGCCAGGGCAGGGAGCGCGGGCGGGGGGATCTCCTCTCCGGAGAGCGGGCAGGACAACCAGCCGGCGTCGGGGAGGGTGTCCCCCGCGACGGAACGGTCCTCAAATCGGAGTCGCACGGCGTCCCGTGCGCAGTCCCCGAGGAGGACTGCGAGGGCGTCCAGCGCGAGGGTGATCTCGAACCGGGAGGCCGTGGTCACCGGGGCGGCGACGAAGCCCAGATCCCCGTACTCGAGCTCCATCTTCTGGGTCCCCTCGACGAGGTGCCCGCTCCGGAGCCCGGGATCCCAGCGGATCTCCCGCTCACCCTCCTCGCAGCGGAGGAAGAGGGAGAGCCCGTTCCCCCAGTCCAGCTCGATCTCCGTGCCGACGTCCAGGTCCAGGTAGAGACGGGCGCCGTCATCCGCGACCCGCAGCGCGGTCAGGTCGATGCCCGAGGGGCCGCCGTCCCCGGGGACATCCGAGACAGCCACCGAAACGCCCGCCCAGTCATCGAACCGCCCGTCAAAGGTGATCGTGGCCGAGATCCCGGTGGGTGGAGTGGTGTCCTCCCGGGTGACGTCCGGCGCCTCGGGGAGCTCCGGGGCTGCGCCGACGTCCTCGACGCCCACGCCGTCCTTCGGGAACGGAGCCGGTGCGCCGAGGCCGCAGGCGGAGAGGGCCAGGACCCAGGTCAGGAGCATCGCCCTCATCCGGTCGGGACCTCCGGGTAGGCCCGGTTCGCTGCCGGGTCGAGGGTGTCGATGGCCTCGACGACGGGCCGGGCCCAGGCCTGCTTCGTCAGAGAGAACGCGGTGCGGCCCTTCCCGCCGAGGAGGGCCGCCCATCCCTGCGCCTCTTCCATCAAGGTCGCCTCGTCGACGGCCGCAGCCGCCCAGCCGACAGCCACCGCCATGGGGGCCGAGTAGCGTCTCCCGGTCCAGGCCATCTCGCGGAAGGTGGTGGTCCCGAGGCCGTGCTCACAGTACGCGATCATCCCCGGGGTGAGCGGCAGGTCGTACTCGAACATCGGGAAGCAGACCCAACCCCGGTCGGCGAGGACCACCCGGGCGTCGAACCCCGAGGCCCAGATCGCGCCCATCCCGAACCCGTGTCCGTTGATCGCGCCGATGATGGGTTTGGGGAAGAGGGCCGTGTCTCTCAGGAGGCCCGAGAGCCCGTCCATGAAGGCCACGACCTCCTCCCGGGGGCGCCCTCCCGCCCAGGCCAGGTCGAGGCCGTTGCAGAAGAAGCGCCCGTGGCCCGTCATCACGACGGCGCGGACGCCGTCATCCCGTGCCAGGTCCTCCAGGAGGGCACGGAGCGCGTCGCAGAAGGGTCCGGAGATCCGGTTCTGCTCCCCGTGGCGCATGCGCACCACCGTCACGCCCTCCGGGGCCTCCTCCCGCTCGAGCCAGTCCTCCATCTCGTCCCCGGCCTCCCGTCCCGTTGCTCCGGCATGTTCCCGCTCTCCCGGGCGCAGGTCAACCACCGCGCAGCGGGAGAGCCTGTTTTCATGGACACGGCGAGATGGAGCGAGCCGTGGACGAGAGCGGCGTCTATCCCGGCGTTGACCGGGGCACCATCGGCCTCTACAGGTCCGTCGGAGTTGGGGAATCCGTACACACTCCCTGACAGGCCTGTCCCGGAACCTCTCTGGTGGAGTACGCCTACTCCATTGATATCACGCCGAGGTCTCCAGGGGACTTGGGGGCTTTCGAGGCCTATTTTCGTCCAACGGGCACGGGAATTGCTCAACCAGTCGGCGTACGAAAACCCTGCACGGCCGGACGCGCGATCCCTCGGATCGCACCCGGGACGTGCGCCCTGACGAGGAGGCTCCGAATGACGCGACGAACTGGATTGCTGGGACGTTGGCTGCTGATCCTGGGCGCCCTGGGCGCCTTGGTGTTCCCTGCCTGCGACGTGGTGGAGGGGGGCGCCTCCGACGACCTGGAGCAGGTCGGCAGACAGGACCGGGGACGGGACATGGGCGACTACTTCACGAACCGTCAATACGACGAGGAGACCGAGACCTACAGCTGGGAGTACCTCTACGTCTACCATGAGGTGATCCTCTCTCCCAACGGTCGCTTCCTCCTGGCCATGGTGGGGGTCCCGGGCCCCGACGCAGGGTGGCTCTCCCCCGGACGGGTCCTCGTCGTCCAGCCCTTGCCCTCTGGGAAGCCCATGGTGATCCCCGGGATCCACGATGCGGACCGCATCAACTTCTCCCCCAACGGCGACGTCGCCTGGATCCTCGACGAGGAGGAGCAGGAGGTCCGCCGCCTGGATCTGCCAACCCTCGAGGTCGGGCCCGCACCCCCCCTCGGGGCGCGTTACGGCGTCCTCGACGTGACCCCCGACGGGCGGTACCTGATGCTGAGCAACCTGCCCCTGACCGACTGGGAGGAGGCGAACTACGACGGCGAGGGCGGTTGCTGGCTCGGCGCAGTGAACTGCTGCAAGCTCGCAGTCCTGGAGACGGACACCGGTGCGGTGAAGACGATGAGCTTCAGCAAGCGCCTGCGCGACATTGACTACCACCGCCCCTCCCGCGGGCTCCTGGTGACCTGGGGCAGCTACGATTGGGCTGCGGACATGAACGAGACCACCGTCGCCTTCGTGGATCCGGTCACGGGCACCGTGGAGGACCAGATCCTCTTCCCGAACTGCGCTGACGAGCTGAAGCTGGTGCCGGACAGCGATCTCGCGGTGCTCTCCCCGACCCATTGCCTGAAGAAGTCCGTGCAGGTCAGCCAGGATCCCATCTCCGTCATCGATCTGGCGAACCGGCAGTTCGTGAAGACCCTCCCGGGGTTCGGACCGGTGGCCATCAGCCCCGACGGCAGCCGCGCGGTGGGCTTCACCAGGCGGGAGGTCATGGAGGAGGAGTGGGGGTATGACGAGCAGGATGAGCCCGTGGGCCTCATCGTCGTGGACATGGACAGCCTCGCCTGGCGGGTGCTGGACTATGGGGACCACATGCCGGTGTTCACCATCTCCCCGGACGGGGAGTGGCTCTTCCTCCACGAGGAGGGCAATGGCGGCGGGAACGATGCGGCGGACAACGGCTGGAGCTGGGGAGGGAACAAGTTCCACGACCTCGCCCGGATCGATCTGCATGACCTCTCCCGGACCGTGCTCCAGGAGTCGGGACTGGGCCTCGAGCGCTACACCTGGAGCCCGGACGGGGAGCGCCTCTATGGCCTCTGCAACGGCGCCCTGTTCAAGATCGACGTGGCCTCGGGCACCCTCGGACAGCCGCTCTGGACCGAGGCCACGCTCATGAGTCTCCGACCGCAAGGAGACGCCCTCATCCTCGCACCGAGCGATGCGCCGACCTACTCGGTCCTCGACGCCAAAGACTTCTCTCCCATCTCCTCCCTGGACCTGACGTTGTAGGCAGCGCCACCCCGGCCCCCTTGGTGGGGTGATCCAAACCCACTCCGGTGGCGGGGCTCAATGGGGAGGTCTCTGCACGGGGACCAGCCCCATCCGACCCCGGCTCGTCGAGCCGGGGCCACCTTCCCCACGGGGAAGGATCGGGGCTTGTGTCGGCTCGCCCCCTCCCGCCTTCGGCGCCTCCCCCTGGGGGGGAGGGAAGACAATTGAAGGGGATCCCGAGACAACGTCCTCGGCTTCCATCCGGAAACATCGTGCTCGGCTTCGGCAATTCCTCCATCTTCCCTC
>JBDRIT010000195.1:0-64177 GCA_043815665.1 Pseudomonadota bacterium | reverse complement strand
GACGGGGTATCAACTCTTCCAGACTCTCGCTTCGGCATGATCCTCCCTCTGCCGAAGCGCAAGGCCTCGACGTAAAGTGAAGATCATGATCCCGAGGATCGGTCAAGCGCGTTCAACGTCGACTTTGCGATCACCCTGGGTCGAGGGGCGTTACACCTTGACCCTCGGCTTCTTCCTCTTATATTGTGGTGAGTGTTCCTGTGTGCTTCGGCAACTCAACAAGGAGGTCCAACATGACCCGTTTCCAGATTCCGCGAGTGGCTCACTGCTCCGACGGCTGCCCTAGCTGGTCCTGAGCAGGACGGTAAACGGCTCATCAGACATGGAGGCCTCGGGGGATTCCCCGGGGCCTTTGTGTTTAGGACCCGTTCCGAGACAAGCTGCTCGTTCGGCTTCCGCTGCATCCCGCGCTGCTGCGTTGCTCTCCCTGCGACGCACCAATAGTGCGCCTCAGTCGAGCGCCTTGCATCCCGGGCGCGTCGGAACCCTCACCTTGATCACTTTGTTTCGTCACGGGCCCTCAACGCTCCTGTCCCGACTCCCAGGAGATCTCGATGCCTTTGATCAGGGGGGACGTGTCGTCCTCCTCGGAGAAGAGGGCGACCTCTACCTGGATGTAGTGTCCGGACAGCTCCAGGGGTGTGAGGTCCACGGGGAACTGCTCCGGTGGGAAGGGACCGAAGAACGGGGACCAGGTTGCGGCGAGGGTCCCCTCGAGGGTGATCCCGCTGCGCACCCGCGCCTTGATCCAGGTGCCCTGGGGGAGGTAGGCGTCCACGATGAGGCCGGTCCACACCACCCGGATGCCCCAGCCGCCGAAGAGGTGCTGGTAGGACCCGACGGGGTTGGTGAAGGAGTGGAGGGAGTATCCGGTCATGTCGCTGTACGTGTAGGGATGCTGACCCACGGGGTAGGTGCCGACCACCTCCCCCGTCGCTGCGACGATCTTCGTGGCCGAGGATGTGCACTGGTTCACCGCCCAGAGATGCCCGTCGAAGTCCATAGCGACCCCCACGGGCCCCGTGGTCTCCCCCGCCAGGGGGAAAGCCGTCTTGGCGTTGTTCGAGATGTCGATGCGGGTCACGTGGCGTCCCGGGTCACAGGTGCCGAAGGTGTGGTGTGCGATCCAGACGAAGCCCTCCTGGGAGGCGGCGACGCCCCGGGTGTTCCCGAGGCCGATGTCCACGGGGACCTTCGTGAAGGTCTGGGAAGCCGGGTTGAAGCGCAGGACATCGTCGCACCCGGAGTTCCCCATCCAGATGTCTCCGCCAGCATCCACCGCGATGCCGTAGGGCTCGACGCAGCCCCCCGGGGTGAAGAAGTCCTGGGTGGGCGGATCCTGGTTCACGTCAAGGCGCGCCAGGACGTGCCCTGACCTGTGTGAGGCCCAGAGCACCCCGTCCTTGTCGATGACCGCGCCGTAGGGGTACTGGCCAGCGGGGACGTCGAACTGCCGGTTCACGCTGCCGTCCTCGGGATCCAGGCGCATGTAGCGGTCCGTCGTGGACATCCCGACCCAGAGGTAGTTCTCCTTGTCCACCGCCAGGGCCCGGGGGGCGGCCCCGCCGCCATCGGGCTGGACGACGAAGCGGACACACTCGTCCTGCCCCTCGGGGAGCATCTCCTCACCGGAGATCACCCCGTCCCCGTTGTCGTCACGGGAGGTCTGGATCACCCCGTCGCCGCTCTTGTCCACGCAGCCCAGCTCACTGATGGAGATCTTGCCAATCTTCCCGTCCCCCCGGCAGCCCACCCAGACGTCCCCGAACATGTCCACAGCGGTCCGAGACGGGTCCGTGCAGAGGTGGTACCTCCCCAGCTCCTGCCCCGTGACCGTAGAGAGCTTGGAGACGGTGTACTCCCCGGAGTTCGCGATCCAGATCGACTGGAGGTTGGACTTGGTGGAGTCCAGGATGATCTCCCCGTCGAGGGTGAGCGCGACGCCGTCGTGGTTCCCGTCGGTGAGCTCGAAGGGATAGAAGCTGCCGGGGCCGGCCTCCGCGTGACTGCACATGGGATCGCAGTCCCCGCACGGGGAGAGGACCCCCTCGTCGGTCTGCCCGTCACAATCGTTGTCCAGCTCGTCGCAGGTCTCGTTCTCGGGTTCCACCTGTCCGACGCACTGGGACCAGTACCCACCGGCGCAGGTCTGGTCCCCCTTGACGCAGACCCCGATGCCCAGGACCGCCGGGTTTCCGTCGTAGCAGGGGAAGGATTTGTCCGGCTCCGAGCAGGGGCAGCCGGGCTGGAGCTCGGTCTCGCAGGACGGGCAATAGGTCGTGAACCAGGGGTTGGTGTCGTCGCAGTCGTCTCCGGCGGGGCACCCGGGGCCGAATCCGTCGCCGTCCTGGTCCCCCGGGCAGGCGCTGGGGTCGGGGGGGGGATCCCCGTCCCCGCCGCGCCACTCTCCCCAGGTCACGTCCTCGCCGGCGTCGCCCTGGGGGCCGCCGGGGCCGGAGGTGGTGACATCCGTCGAGCAGGCTGCAATGAGGATGACGGTTGCGACCGCGATGCGGTTCATGGGACGCCTCCCTTTCAGGGTTGCACGCTGATCCTAACAGGCTCTGTGGTCAAGGCCAAGGGGTTGGGTTCAGATTTCAGATGTGGGCCAGCGCACCGTCGAGGTCGCGGATCAGGTCCTCGGGATCCTCGATGCCCACGGAGAGCCGGACCAGGGTGTCCGAGATCCCCAGGGTCGCCCGGATCTCCGCAGGGACGCTCGCGTGGGTCATGATCGCGGGGTGCTCGATGAGGGACTCCACGCCGCCGAGGCTCTCGGCGAGGGTGAAGATCTCAAAGCCCTCGAGGAAGCGGCGGGCTCCGTCGAGATCCCCGCGCAGGAGGATCGTGATCATCCCGCTCATCCCGTGCATCTGGCGCCGGGCCAACGCGTGCTGGGGGTGGGACTCGAGCCAGGGGTAGACCACGCGCTCCACCTTCGGGTGGCCCTCGAGGTATCGAGCGAGGGCCAGGGCGTTCTCGAAGTGCCGCCGCATCCGCACGCCGAGGGTCTTGACACCCCGCAGGGTCAACCAGGAGTCCCAGGGACCCGGCACGCCGCCCACCGCGTTCTGGAGGAACTTCAGGCGGTCCCGAAGCTCGTCGTCGTGCACCACCAGGATGCCGCCGACCACGTCGCTGTGTCCGCCGAGGTACTTGGTGGTGGAGTGATGGACGATGTCCGCGCCCAACTCCAAGGGCCGCTGGAAGACCGGGGAGGCGAAGGTGTTGTCCACCGCGAGGAGGGCCCCGACCCGGTGTGCGGCCTCCGCCGCGGCCGCGATGTCCGTGAGCTTGAGCATGGGGTTGGTGGGGGTCTCCACCCAGACGAGCTTCGTCCTGGGGCTCAACGCTGCCTCGATGATCCCTGGATCCGTGGTGTCCACCCACTTGAAGTCG
Source organism: Pseudomonadota bacterium (assembly GCA_043815665.1). Classification (GTDB taxonomy): domain Bacteria; phylum Myxococcota_A; class UBA9042; order CAIXZC01; family CAIXZC01; genus CAZNWW01. The sequence continues at coordinate 60,778 of JBDRIT010000195.1, read as the reverse complement.
ATGCCGTGCTTGCGGAAGACCCGCTCGAAGAGGCGGAAGGTGTCGCCATAGACATCGTCGGTGCACACCACCTCGTCTCCGGCCTCGAGGAGGTGGAGGACTGCGTCCTCCGCCGCCAGGCCCGACGCAAAGGCGATCCCGGCCCGTCCGCCCTCGAGGGAGGCGACGCATTCCTGCAGCGCATCCCGGGTCGGGTTGTGGGTGCGGGAGTACTCGAAGCCGGTGTGTACGCCGGGGCTCGCCTGGGCGTAGGTGGAGGTCTGGAAGACCGGGACCACCACCGCGCCCGTACGCTCCTCGGGATCCTGACCGGCGTGGATTGCGCGGGTGTCGAACTTCATCGGGTGGTCCTCCCTAGGCGTCGTCATCGAGGAATCCGTGTTCCTTCATCCAGTCGTCGTTGTACATCTTGGAGAGGTAGCGGTCCCCGTGATCCGGGAAGATCACGACCACCCGCTTGCCAGGGCCGATCTCCGCGGCCACCTTCACCGCCACGTGCGCCGCGCCGCCGCTGGAGCCGCCCGCGTAGATGCCCTCCTCCCGTGCGAGGCGGCGCCCCATGACGAAGCACTCCCGGTCGTTGACCTGGAACATGTCGTCGATGACGGACATGTCCAGGGCCGCGCAGGCCATGTCCTCGCCGATGCCCTCGACCTTGTAGACGTGGGGTTCGGGCATGGAGCCTGTCTTGAACAGGTCGTAGTACACGGATCCCACGGGATCGACGCCGATGATTCGGGTCCCGGGGGAGTGCTCCCTCATGTAGCGGCCGATGCCGCTGATGGTCCCGCCGGTGCCGACCCCGGCGATGATCGCATCGATGCGGCCGTCCATGTCCTCGAGGATCTCCGGCGCGGTGAGGCGCTGATGCGCCTCGATGTTCACCGGGTTGTGGTACTGATTGACGTAGAAGGATCCCGGGGTCTCCCGGGCGATGCGCTTCGCGGTCTCGTAGTAGCTGTCCGGGTGGTCTGCGGGGACGGCGGTGGGGGTCACCACGACCTCCGCGCCGAAGGCCTTGAGGGTGTTGATCTTCTCCAGGCTCATCTTGTCTGGGAGGGTGACGATGAGCTTGCAGCCGTACACCGCAGCGATGAGGGCCAGGCCGGCCCCGGTGTTCCCCGAGGTGTTCTCCACGATGGTCCCGCCGCGCACCAGGTCCCCGGTCTCGATGGCGCGATCGATGATGTATTTCGTCATCCGATCCTTGATGCTGCCGCCGGGGTTGGTATGCTCACACTTCGCGTAGACCTCGGCGCCGCCCGTGGGCACCACCCGCTGCAGCCGCACCATCGGGGTCCCGCCGATGACGTCCAGGATGCTCTCACAGATCCCCATTGGTTCTCCTCGCTCGCGGTCTCTGCCGCCGGTTCCGGTCCGAAGGACCGCAGCCTAGCGGCGGTGCGGCGTCAAGTCAATTGGCGAGACTCCAGTGGGAGGTTGAAACTCCTCCAGCACCGGAGTAACTTGTCCCCACCTCGAATCCACAGGCAACGAAAGGAGCCTACCGATGAGCAAGACCTGCGGCGCGAATCCTGGCGGTAGCGACAGGCCGAGCACCCTGGAGCAGCGCATGAAGGCCCGGGAGAACATGGATCGGATCCCTCACAAGATCCTCGTGATGAGCGGCAAGGGTGGGGTGGGGAAGACCTCGGTGGCGGTGAATCTGGCCCACGCGTTCCAGACGATGGGTCTCCGGGCGGGGCTCATGGACGTGGACATCCACGGGCCCAACGTGCCCCTGATGTGCGGCGTGGAGGGGGCCCAGCCCCATGTGGTGGACGGGCGGGTGGAGCCCGTCCTGTCCGCCGGGGGCGTCAAGGTCGTCTCCATGTCCTTCTTCCTCCCCAGCGCCCAGGAGGCGGTGATCTGGCGCGGCCCCGTCAAGATAGGCGCGATCCAGCAGTTCATGGCCGACGTGGACTGGTCCGACGTGGACGTCCTGGTCATCGACTGCCCCCCCGGGACCGGTGACGAGCCCCTGTCCGTGGCTCAGCTCCTCGGGCCGAGCCTCGACGGCGCGATCATCGTCACCACGCCCCAGGACGTGTCCCTCCTCGACTCCGGGCGGAGCGTGACCTTCGCGAAGAAGCTCGAGATCCGGGTCCTGGGGATCCTGGAGAACATGGCGGGGTTCTCCTGCCCCCACTGCGGGGAGGAGACCGACCTCTTCGGGCGCAACGGCGGCAAGCGGGCCGCCAGGGCCTTCGAGGTCCCCTACCTGGGCCACCTCCCGATCTCCGCGGCCATGGTCACCGCAGGGGACGCAGGGACGCCCCTGGTGCTGGAGGCCCCGGATGACCCGGCCTCGAGGATGCTCCTCCGCATCGCGGAGGGCCTCAAGGTCGATTGGGAGCAGGAGTCGGAGGCGTCACCGCTGGCGTGATCCTGATGCGCTACTGCGGTTCCGCAGCCGCCAGGGCCTGGAACAGCGGGGCGTAGCGGGGCAGCAGCGGTCGGAAGACCGCGATCCCCGTCACCATGCCGTCCCCTCTCCGGTGGAACAGGAACTCCATGGCACGGAAGGTCCGCGGATCGTCTCCGTGCTCACGCAGGAACGCCTCCTGGTACATGGGCACGCGTGCCATCCGCTCCTCGGTCCCGATGAGGACCGCCGTGAAGTAGGGATCCGTGTAGCAGAGCACCCCACCCATCTCCAGGACCTCCACGGGGGAGAGGTCCGGCTCGGAGATGCACTGGTTCGTCTCGTCCAGGCGCCCGGGAATCCAGAGAGGCCCCGCGGGGGTGTGGAGCATCCCGTCCTTCAAGGCGAGGCTCTGGAGACCGGGCTCCAGGGGGGGAAGGTGGAGGTTGAGTCGGTCCACCATGGTCGCCAGGGAGGACACCAGCAGGACCAGACCCAGGATGGCTCCGGCCAGGGTGAGCGGGGATTCGACCCGTTCCCGGGTTCGCGTGAAGGGTGCCAAGAGACCCAGGAGCGCGCCGGTCACGAACCCCCCCAGGTGGGCCCAGCTGTCCACGGTGTCCAGAGACCAGCCGTAGAACAGGCTCGCGGCCGTCGCCGCAGCCGGGATCACGAGCGCATAGGTGCGCAGCACGCTGGGAAGACGTCGCCAGTGGCGGATGGTCCAGGTGGCCGTCGCGCCCATGAGGCCGAAGAGGACCCCGGACGCACCCACGGAGGTCACGTCCCCCAGGAGGTAGGAGGTTCCCGCCGCGCCCAACGCGGAGCCCAGGTAGAGGACCACGTAGAGATAGGGGCCCGAGGCGTTCTCCATGTACCATCCCAGGGTGAGGATCCCCAGGACGTTCATGGTCATGTGCCAGAAGGAGCCGTGGAGGAAGGCCGACGCGAAGAGGCGCCAGAGTTCCCCGTCCCGGATCAGCGGATCCACCTTGGCGCCTGCGAGGAGGAGGAGATGGGGGAGGCTGGCCTCAAGCCCCTGCGCCCGATGCGCCATGAGGAAGTACAGAGCTGCGTTGCAGGCCACCGCGACGAGAGTCAGCGTGGGGAGGTGGGCGAGGTGTTGGCGGAAGCGCATCTCCTCTTCGAACGCGGTTTCACCGTGGGTCACTGGTCCAAGGTCCTCCCCAGGTTCGCCTCCACCGCGGCGGGCTTTCGGGTCAGGGCGTCGGTGACGCCCTCCCGGTCGTCGATGGCGATGTGGGTCACCACGCGTCCGCTGACCTTGCGCATCTCCCGATGGCAATCACGGATCAGGTCGAACACCGCGTCCGCGTCGCCCTCGATGATGGTCCCGAGCGCGGTGAGCTTGTAGGAGAGCCCGCTGTCCGCGATCCGTCCGACGATGGGCGCCACGAACTCGCTGAGGCTTTCGCCTTTGTCCAGGGGGCTGATGGTCACCAGGGCCAGCATGTCGACTCCTCCGTCATTGGGGGGTGTTCAGCTTCCAGATGCGGTGGATCCCGTCCAGGGTCAGATCGGGGAAGACCTCTTCGATGGTCTTTGCGTCCCGCGCAAAGAGCTGGCTCAGGCCCCCGGTGGCGGCCACCCGGCAGGGGAAGTCCAGCTCCCCCTGCAGCCGGGTCACGAGGCCGTCCACGAGGGACGCATAGCCGAAGTAGACGCCGGCCTGCATGGCCTCCACGGTGCTCTGTCCCAGGGCACGCACAGGCCGGGTCACGTGGACCCGGGGGAGCTTGGAGGCGCGCTGGTAGAGGGCCTCCATGGAGACGGTCACCCCCGGCGTGATGCACCCACCGAGGTACTCCCCCTCCGGTGAGACCACGTCGAAGGTGGTCGCCGTGCCGAAGTCCACGAGGATCGACGCCCCGAGGCGGTGGAAGGCCTCAGACGCATTGACGATGCGGTCCGCGCCGACCTCCTCAGGTCGGAAGAGCCGGATCGTCAGGCTGGCGTCCACGGTGTGGTCCACGACGAAGGGATCATGGCCCCAGAGGCTCCGCCCGAGGCGACTCAAGGAGTAGAGCAGCGTCGGGACGACGCACGCGACGCCGACCCCATGGACCTCCGACAGCTGGAGCCCCTCGGAGGAGAAGAGGCTCGAGAGGAAGGCCATGAGCTCGTCCTGGGTCGCCTGGGCACGGGTCTCCATACGAAACTGGTGCTCCAGGGTGCCGTCCCGGTAGAGGCCGAAGACCGTGTGGGTGTTGCCCACGTCAATCGCCAGGAACATCTCGCCTCCCTTCGTCGTACTCGCTGTGATGCCGCAGGTGGAGGATCTCCCCGCTGCGGATGTCGTGTAACCGGCCCTCGTCGTCCCGGAGCCGCAGGACCCCGAGGGCCGTCACCTCCTCCGGAACTCCCTCCAGAGGGACCTGTCCCAACCAGGCCGTGACCCGGCGTCCCCGGTCACCCCAGTATCGGCTCCAGAGCTCCATGTTGAGCGCACCCCGCCGCAGGAGCCCGGCTTCGTGGGAGATGAAGGCTTCCAGGTAGCGGGCCGCCAGGGCTGACGGCTCCGGCGGCGACGCGAGGTGAAGCCGCAGGGAGGTCGCCTTGCTGCGGAGGTCTTCAGGGAGCTCCGACAGGTCGATCCCCACGTTGACCCCGGCGCCGATGATCTGCCAGCCCCGGTGCCCCTCGACGAGGATCCCCGCCAGCTTCCTTCCGCGGAGCTGGAGATCGTTGGGCCACTTGATCGAAGGCCGCAGACCGGAGGCCTGTTCCACCGCCTGGGCCAGGGCCTGCCCTGCGACCAGGGTCATGGCCGTGGTGAGGTGAGAGGGCTCGTCCAGGCGTCGGGCGAAGCTGATGTGCAGGTTTCCCGCGGGGGACGCCCAGGTCCTCCCGAGGCGCCCCCGGCCGTTGGTCTGCCGATCTGCGAGGACCACGAGGCCGCATCGACAGGTGCCGGCATCGATCCTGCGGCGGACCTCCTCGTTGGTGGAGTCGAGCAGGGGAAACCGGCACACCTCGGGGAACCGCGCCCGCGCTGCGGCTTCCAGGGGGATCGTCATGCCCTGCTCCCGTCCCTCATGACCAGCATGGAGAGATCCGCGTTGGGGGCCGAGTGGGTGAGCGCGCCCACGGAGATCCGCGTCACCCCCGTGGCTGCGTAGGCGGCCAGGTTTCGGTGGTTGATTCCCCCGGACGCCTCGAGGACGCAGCGGCCGCCCACGAGACGGACCATCTCCCGGATCTGCGGCGGGGTCATGTTGTCCAGGAGGATCGAGTCAACGCCCGACTCCACCGCCAGCACCAGCTCCTCCCGGTTCCGTACCTCGACCTGGATCGGGCGATCCCCTGCGTGGTCCCGGGCCCGGCGGATCGCATTCACGATCCCTCCCGCGCCCGCGATGTGGTTCTCCTTGATCAGGAACTGATCGTAGAGACCTGTCCGGTGGTTCACGCCGCCGCCGATCCGCACCGCGTACCTCTCCAGCACCCGCCACCCCGGAGTGGTCTTCCGTGTGTCGAGGAGCGCAACTCCGTCGCCGGCACGTCGCCGGAACCGACGCACGTTGGCGGCGATTCCGCAGAGCCGCCCGAGGAAGTTCAGGGTCACCCGCTCCCCGGTGAGCAGCACGCCCAGCGGTCCTTCGAGGCGGAGCAACTCGCGCCCGGTGTACACCCGCGTGCCTTCGCCAACCTGCGCCCGGCAGGTGACCTCGTCCGAGAGTGCCGAGTAGATCTGCTCGGCGAGGAACAGCCCGCAGACCACCGTGGGGCCGCGGGCGATGATCCGGGCCGCGCCCCGGGCTCCGGCGGGGATGCAGGCCTCGGTGGTGATGTCGCCGGCGCCCACGTCCTCCTCGAGGGCGAGGCGGATCAGCGGGGCTGCAGCGGTCCTGACGTCCGCGGTCATTGATCTTTCGCAGCCTTGAAGAGGCTGTCCATGTCGTAGGACCCGGGGGGACGCTCGAAGCACCAGCGGGCCGCGCGGAGCGCGCCCCGGGCGAAGACGTCCCGAGACGTGGCCCGATGGCTGATCTCCAGGCGCTCCCCCTGGCCGAAGACGTAGAGGGTGTGCTCCCCCACGACGTCGCCGCCGCGCAGCGCGTGGCACCCGACCTCGTCGGATTGCCGTGGCCCCGGCGCGCCTTCGCGGCCATGAACGACGCGGGCTCCCCGATGGGACCGGATGGCGTCGAGGAGATGCAGCGCGGTGCCTGACGGCGCGTCGTTCTTCCGGCCGTGATGGATCTCCGTGAGCTCCAGGTCGAAGTCCGGGTCGTCGCCGATCAGGGTGAGGAGGGTCTCGGTGAGTTGACGCAGGACGTAGACGCCTGCGCTCATGTTCGGCGCGACGAGGACGGGGATGTCCCGGGCCGCGGCCGCGGCCTCTGCATGAAAGGCCGCATCGAGCCCCGTGGTGCCGGAGACGAAGGCCATGCCACCGCTGCGCGCGATCTCGAGGGCCCTCGAGGCGCCCGCCGGGGTGGAGAAGTCCACCACCACCCCGGGCCTCCGGTCCCCGCTGCCCGGTGCAGCGATCTCAACCCGCGGCTCGTCCGGATGAGTGGTGCCCATGCCGGGATGACCGGCGTGTTCCCAGGCGGCGACGACCTCCAGATCCGGTGCCTCGCGGGCCAGGCGTACCACGGCGCGTCCCATGCGTCCGAGCGCGCCGGAGACCGCGATGGGGATGATCATGTGAGCACCCCGAGATCCTCGAGGATCCCCGCGAGGTGTCCTCGAAGGTGACCGCTCATGGCCAACAGGGGAGGGCGGACCTCGTCGCGGCAGAGCCCCAGCATCGACAGCGCCGCTTTGAGCGGTGCAGGGTTGGCCTCGATGAAGAGCTGTCGGAAGAGTGGCAGGAGGCGCCGGTGCGCCGCCAGTGCCGCCTCGGGCAGGCCTGCGTCCCAGGCTGCTGTCACCGCGGTCATCAGGGCCGGCGCGGCGGCCGCCGAGGTGGAGATCACGCCGCGGGCCCCGACGGCCAGCAGCGGCAGGGTCAGGGAGTCGTCCCCCGACAGGAGGGAGAACCCGTCATCCGCGCCTGCGGCGATCGCAGAGGCCTGATCCAGGCTGCCGCTCGCCTCCTTGATCCCCCGGATGTTCGGGATCCGCGACAGGGCGATCACCGTCGCCGGCTCCATGTTCACGCCGGTCCGGCCCGGGATGTTGTAGAGGATGATCGGCAGGTCCGACGCAGCAGCGACGAGCTCGAAGTGGTTCAGCATCCCCGCCTGCGTGGGCTTGTTGTAGTACGGCACCACCACCAGCGCGCCCGCCGCGCCGAGGTCCGCGGCCTGGCGGGTCTGCTCGACGGTGGACGCGGTGCTGTTGGTCCCCGTGCCGACGATCACCGGGAGGTCTCCGGCCGCCGCGACGGTCGCCTCCACCACGGCCCGCCACTCCGCTGCCGAGAGGGTGGGGGTCTCGCCGGTGGTGCCGCAGGCCAGGAGCCCGTCCACCCCGCCCGCTCTCACGTGCTCGATGATCCGACGGAGTCCGTCGAGATCCAGGGCGCCGTCCAGGAAGGGCGTCGGCAGAGCAGGGATGGTGCCTCGGAAATACATGACTCCTCCTCCGGTGCGTGGGCCTCGAATCAGATGCCGGTGTCCGGGGGGCGGATGGGATCCGCGGGGATGCGCTTCAGGGATTCGGTGATGGCCTGGATCACCTCGGGATCCCGTTCCCGGGTCTTCAGGTGTTGCAGGAACGAGTGGGCCCGCTGGACGTTGATCCAGCCGATGGCTCCCACGGCCGCCGCGCGGGTCTCTGCGTCCCGATCATTGCAGGCCTCCATGAGCTCTTCGAGGATATCCACCCCCATTGCCCGGGCGGACGCGCCCATGGCCCGCAGGCGGTAGACCTTGTCCCAGGTGGGGTCACCCAGGAGAGAAGCCAGGACCTGCTGGGAGCGCTTGTTGTTGAAGTATCCCAGGCAGTCCACCGCGTAGAGCCGGTAGCGCAGGGGCGTGTCCTTGTCGTGGAGGAGGTTCACCAGGATCGAGTCGATGTTGGGATCCATTCCCCGCAGCAGCCCCTCGGCGGGGCAACCCTTGGCAAGGTCCATGTACCGAAGGAGCTTGCGCTGCCGGTCCCCCTCGAGCTCGATCTGTCCCTGGCCGAAGGCCGGGGCGGCGGCGGTGAGGAGGGTGGCGAAGGCGAGGAGGGCGGTGATGCCGGTGCGGTTCATTGGGGCCTACTTTTTTTTCTTCTTCTTCTGTTGCTTCTTCCTCTGCTGCGCTGCCTGCTTGGTCTTTTTGCGGACCTTCGCCTTGTCAAAGGCGCGCATCTGCTTCCGCAGACCCTGCCCCCCCATGGGGTCCATGGCGGTGGGGTCCTGGACGGGGAACATGTCCTCCATGTTCATTCCCTTCAAGGCGCGCGCCTGGGACAGCTGCTTGAAACCCGGAATCCGGCCGAGGATTCCCGGGTTCTTTCCGACCTTGCCCATGATGTCCTTCATGGCGCCGAAGCGCTGAAGGAGATCGTGCACTGCGCCCTGGTCGGTCCCCGAGCCCTTGGCGATGCGGGCGGCTCTGCTCTTCTCGATGAGGTCGGGTCGGTTCCGCTCCCTCGGTGTCATGGAGTTGATGACCGCCTCGATGCGGGTCAGGGCCTTGTCGTCGACGTCCATGTCTTCCGGGAGGCCGTCGGGGAACAAGGGGAGCTTCTCCATGAGATCTTTGAGGGATCCCATCTTCCGGATCATCCGGATCTGCTCGATGAAGTCGAGGAGGCTGAACTGGCCGGACAGCATCCGGGCCGCGTCCTCCTCGGCCTTCTTCTCATCGACGACCTTCTCGAAGTCCTGCATGAGCCCGACGACATCGCCGAAGCCGAGGATCCTGGATGCGAGGCCCTCAGGACGGAAGATCTCGAGCTGATCCAGCCCCTCGCCCATGCCGACAAACTTGATCGGCTTGCCCGTGACAGCGCGGACGGAGAGGGCCGAGCCCCCGCGTGCGTCGCCGTCGAGCTTGGTGAGGATCACGCCGTCCAGCTCCAGGCGGCGGTTGAACTCCTTCGCCGTGTTGACCGCGTCCTGGCCGATCATGGCGTCCACCACGAGGAGGATGTTCGCCACCTTGGTGCGTGTGACGATCTCCTCGAGCTCCGCCATGAGGAACTCGTCGAGGGCCAGACGGCCCGCGGTGTCGAAGATCACGACGTCACGTTTGTGCTCCCGGGCGTGGGCCATGGCCCGCTCGCAGAGCTCCGGCGGTTGGACGTCCGGGATGGTGAAGACGGGGACCTCCAACCGCTCACCCAGGACCTGGAGCTGTCGGATCGCCGCAGGGCGATACACGTCGGCGGCGACGAGCAGCGGACGCTTCCCGGCCTCCCTCAGGTTCCTCGCGAGCTTGGCGGCGGTGGTGGTCTTTCCTGAGCCCTGGAGCCCGGCCATGAGGATGGTCGTGAGCTCTCCGGGGCCGGCCTTGAGGGTCTCGTCGCCCTCTCCCATGAGCTCCACGAGCTCGTCGTGGCAGATCTTGACGAAGTGTTCGGCGGGGCTGACGGAGAGCTCCCGGCCCTTGTGCTTGATCCGGGTCTGGACAACCTCACCGAGGGCCTTCTCCTTGACCCGGCTGAGGAACGCAGAGACCACGTGGTACTCTACGTCGGCCTCAAGGAGACTGATCCGGATGTCCCGGATGGCTTCGTTGACCGTCCCCTCCGAGAGCTCGCGGTATCCCTTGAGTCGGTTCCGGGCATTCCGGAATCCCTGGGTGAGCGTCTCGAGCATTGATGAACCCCCAAAATTCGTGATGGGAACACTACGGCGATTCCCCCCTGACTGTCAAGGCTCTCGCCCCTGCTTGACAGGCACCGGACCCCCATTATCTTAGCCCCGAAATCACGGACGGGACGTCCCCCGAAACGGGAGGAAACGAATATGGGCAAGATCATCGGAATCGACCTGGGCACGACAAATTCCTGCGTAGCGGTGATGGAAGGATCCGAAGCGAAGGTCATCGAGAACCAGGAAGGCACGCGAACGACCCCCTCAGTGGTGGGCTTTGACGAGAAGGGCGGCATCCTCGTGGGACAGGTGGCCAAGCGGCAGGCGGTGGCCAACCCCGAGAACACGGTGTTCTCCATCAAGCGCTTCGTGGGCCGGAAGCACGCCGAGGTCACCGAAGAGATCAGCATGGTCCCCTACAAGGCCGTGCCGGCGCAGAACGGCGACGTCGCGGTGGACATCCGGGGCAAGGTCTACTCCCCTCCGGAGATCTCGGCCAAGGTGCTGCAGAAGCTGAAGCAGGCCGCTGAGGCCTACCTGGGCGAGGAGGTCACCGAGGCGGTGATCACGGTGCCGGCGTACTTCAACGACTCCCAGCGCCAGGCGACCAAGGACGCGGGCCGCATCGCGGGGCTCACGGTCAAGCGCATCATCAATGAGCCGACCGCGGCCGCCCTGGCCTACGGGATGGACAAGAAGAACAACCACGTCATTGCGGTGTACGACTTCGGCGGCGGCACCTTCGACATCTCGATCCTGGAGGTCGGAGACAACGTTGTGGAGGTCATCTCCACCAACGGCGACACCCACCTGGGCGGGGACAACCTGGACCAGCGGATCATCGAGTACCTCATCGCCGAGTTCAAGAAGGACACCGGCCTTGACGTTGCAGCGGACAAGATGGTGCTCCAGAGACTCAAGGAGGCCGCGGAGAAGGCCAAGATCGAGCTCTCCTCCACCATGGAGACCGACGTGAGCCTCCCCTTCCTCACCGCGGACGCGGCGGGTCCCAAGCACATGAACCTCAAGATCTCCCGCGCGAAGCTCGAGCAGCTCGTCGGGGATCTGGTGGAGCGCACCTTCGAGCCCTGTCGGCGGGCGCTGGCGGACGCGGGCAAGCGGCCCCAGGACATCGACGAGGTCGTCCTCGTGGGCGGCTCCACCCGGGCACCTCTCGTGCTCCAGAGCGTCGAGGATTTCTTCGGCAAGCCGCCCCACCGGGGGGTCAACCCCGATGAGGTGGTGGCTCTCGGCGCGGCGATCCAGGGCGGCGTCCTCGCCGGTGAGGTCGGGGACATCCTGCTCCTGGACGTGACGCCTCTCTCCCTGGGCATCGAGACCATGGGCGGCGTGATGACCCGGCTCATTCCGCGAAACACGACGATCCCCACGAAGAAGACCGAGATCTTCTCCACCGCTGCGGACAACCAGACCAGCGTGGAGATCCACGTGCTCCAGGGCGAGCGCGAGATGGGCCGGGACAACCGGACCCTCGGTCGCTTCATCCTCGATGGCATCCCCAACGCTCCCCGTGGCATCCCCCAGGTCGAGGTGGCCTTCGACATCGACGCGAACGGGATCCTCTCGGTGAAGGCCACGGACAAGGCCACCGCCAAGGAGCAGAACATCGTCATCAAGTCCTCGAGCGGACTGGACGAGAAGGACATCGACCGCATGGTCAGCGAGGCCAAGCAGCATGAGGTCGAGGACAAGAAGAAGCGCGAGCACATCGAGCTTCGGAACCAGGCCGACAGCATGGTCTACCAGATCGAGAAGAACCTCGCTGGCTTCAAGGAGAAGCTCTCCGGGGATGACGTCTCCAAGGTCGAGATCGCGATCGGGGAGGTCAAGGAGGCCCTGAAGGGCGACGACGCCGAACGGCTCAAGACCTCCTTGGACGCACTGACCAAGGCCTCTCACCGGGTCGCTGAGATGATGTACCAGCAGGCGGGCGCCGCCGGTCCCGAGGGTGCCGGTCCCCACCCGGGTCCCGACGCAGCCGCGCAGGACGTCCCCCAGGACGACGGCGTCATCGACGCGGACTTCGAAGAAGTGAAGTGATCCTCACATCGAGATCCCTGTCTGGTGAGAAATTGGGGCTAGAGTTTGAACTGCAACAGCTCCGTCTGATACAGCATCACCATCAGGTAGCGGGCCATGTGGAGGGGCTCCTTCTCCTTGGCCTCGAGCTGGACCTCGGACACCCGCGGGTGTTTCTGGAGCTTTGAGAGGGTGCGGCTCTCCCGGGTATTCAGGGGCAGGTCCTCCACGCGGAGGTAGCGGTTCGGCACCATGTGCACCACCGCCTCCTTGAAGGGTGTGAGGAAGTCTACGAGTTCCTTCTCAACGGTGTGCTTTCGGAACCCATCCAACAGGAAGTGGTAGACGGTCGCGTCCGCTGGGGACATCTCCACCGGCGAGGGGATCCCCTCGAAGAACTCGTAGGCGCCGGTCTCCCACTCAAAGAGCTGGAGGAACTTCTCCCGGAACTGGAGGTCCAGGAGCTCGAAGAGCTGGTAGGGGCTCATGATTCCAAGGGACACCAGGGTATCCCCGATGCGCCCACCGAACTCCTGCGCGCGACCGATCGCCTGCCGCATCTGCTCCTGGGTGACCGCGCCGCGGCGCAGGAGGAACGAGCCGACGATCTCGTGCTTGAGGGTCGAGGCGATGTGCACGACCTTGCCCTTGCGGAAGAAGAACTCCTTCTGGGCGGTGCCCCGGTGGAACCGGATCTTGCCGGTGAGGCGGCGGCTCGTGACCTGGTGGAAGATCTTCGGGATGATCAGGCGCGACAGGGTCCCGGAGTAGATGGCCCGGATGCCCCTGGTGCGAAGGGACTCGGCCGGGGAGATCCGCCGGACCGCGGTGATCTCCTGGACCTTCTTCCAATCGCCCCCGTCGATGGAGACCTCCTCCTCCTCGGAGACGGCCCCGTTCTGCACCATGCTGACCATGTTCTCGTAGTCCACGGGGCCGAAGACGTATCCCGCGGTGTTCCGGAACCGGAAATCGTGGCCCATGAGCTGCTGATAATCCGTCAGCTCCTTGCCCACGATGGGGGACGAGGAGTCGTGCTCGAAGTCGTCGTCCATGGACGGAGGCGGCGTCGTCTCGATGGGCGTGGGGGCCTCGTCTGTGCGGGGCGTCGCTGCCTCGTCCTCGATCACCGCGGGCGCCGTGGTTTCCCCGCCGCCGCTCTCTTCCAGGTATTCGTCCGCCTCCAGCGCGCCGGGGGTCGCACCGAAGGTCTTCACTCCCTGGTGTGTCGGAGTGGTGAACGCGGACTGCATGTCGTCCGCCCGCACGCCGCCGACGGCGGTGGCCGTGGACAGCGAACTCTCGTCGTCCTCCTCTTCGGATCGTGTGTAGAGATCCTCTCCGAAGAGCTCCACCAGGAACTCATCGAGGTTCTGGTTCTTGACCCGATACTTGTTCTTGTACAGGAAGTCGTCGATGGCCTCCTGGAACTCCGCTGCGTTCTCGTAGCGCTCGTCCCGATCCTTGGCGAGGGCCTTCCGGAGGATGTCGGCGAGACCCTCCGGGATGTAGTTGTACCGGGCCAGCTTCTTCTCGATGTTGGCATCCCGGATGTTGATCAGGGTCTCCAGGTCCGTCCGCCCGAGGAAGAGGCGCTTCAGGGTGAGAGACTCGGAGAGCACGACCCCGAGGGAGAAGAGGTCGGATCGGTGGTCGATCTCCTCCGCGCGGACCTGCTCGGGGGACATGTAGCCCAGCTTGCCGCGGAGGACATGGCGGGAGCCGCTGCTCTCCTGGGTCCGGGCCTTGGCCACGCCGAAGTCCATGATCTTCACGTGCCCGCCACGGCCCAGGATGATATTCGACGGGGACACGTCGCGGTGGATGATGTTCAGCGGCTGTCCGTTGATGTCCATCGCGTTGTGTGCCGCATGGAGGCCCTTGCAGACCTCGGAGATGATGTGGCAGACGATCTCCACCGGCGGGCGCTGTTTCTTCTCCGCGCTCTTGGCCAGGATCTTCAGGAGGTCTTTTCCTTCCACATACTCCATGGCCATGTAGAAGACGTTGTCCTGGCTCCCGAGCTCGAAGATCTGGACGATGTTGGGGTGCTGGAGGACCGACGTCAGCTTCGCCTCGTCCACGAGCATCCGGATGAAGGACATGTTCCGAGCGTACCCCGGCAGGATCTTCTTGACCACGACCTCCTTCTGGAACCCCTCGATGCCCTTCAGGCGTGCGAGGTAGACCTCGGCCATCCCCCCGGCGCCGATCTTCTCGATGAGCTCGTACTTGCCCAGTGTCTGAAGGACCTTCATCGCGCTCCGCCTCCACGCTCCGCCTGGTAGAGGAAGAGCGCCCGCTTGCATTGGAGGTCCCCGAGACGTGTCTGTTCGTCGGAGCCGGTCCGCCGTGCCTGGCAGAGCGCGTCGTCGTCGCCACGGGTGGCGCAGAGCTCGTCGGTGAGGCGCTCACAGGGTGAGGTCGAGCAACCGCCCAGGACGGCGCCGAGGAGCAAGAGGACCGGGAGACCGCGCATTACTCCTCCAGTCGCGCAAGCAGAACGGTGATGTTGTCGAGGCCCCCGGCGTCCAGGGCCGCCTGGACCAGATCCTCGATGACCTCGTCGGGGTCGTCGCCCCCCATGATCTCGTTGATCCTCTCCTCGGGCACGAGATCGGAGAGTCCATCGGAGCAGAGGAGATACTGGTCCCCAGAGGCGACGTCGATCTCGAAGGTGTCCACCTCGACCCACTCGGCGAGGCCGAGGGCCCGGACGATGATGTTCTTCATCGGGAAGGCCCGGGCCTGGTCGCCGGTGAGGAGGTTGAGCTTCAGGTACTCGTTGACGAGGCTGTGATCTTCGGTGAGCTGGGTCAGGGCACCGTCGCGGAACCGGTAGAGCCGGCTGTCCCCGACGTTGGCGACCCAGGCGCAGCCGTTGATGACGTAGAGGGCGACGATGGTGGTCCCCATGGACCGCAGGGCTTCATCCGCCTTCGCCTTCTCGTAGATGGCGAGGTTTGCGCTCTCGATCGCTGTGCGGAGGAGGAAGCGCTCGAAGACGACGTCGGCGGCCGGGTCGCCCCGCGCCTTGGAGGTCTGGAAGGTCTCCTCGATGTGGACGCGGTCGTCGCCGAGCGCGAAGAAGCTCTCGAGTGTCTGGATTGCGAGGGCGGATGCCACCTCGCCGTGGGCGTGACCCCCCATCCCGTCGGCGACAGCGAGGAGACCCTGGCCGTCCAGAACGAGGTGGCAATCCTCATTTTCCTTCCGAACGAGCCCAGTATGAGTCTTCGCGCGCACGTCAAACTTCATGGGGGGGATCATAGCAGGAACCATGGGACCGGTAAACCATTATACCGGCGATCGACAGGGCATTGCGGGCGGGATCCTGGAGGATGTATAACCGAGATCAGGATTGGAGTTCGAATCGAGGGGAGGTCGTCCGTGGAGAGAGGTGGGAGATGGCGCTGGGTGCCGGGTCTCGTCGCGGGGCTCGTCCTGAGCACCGGGTGTTCGTTCCCGGGGGTGCCCCAGCGCGATCCGCTCCTCCCTGTGCCGGTGCGCAGGCCGGAGATCGAGGTGAACGCGGATCGGGCCCCGGAGGTTCTTGACAACGAGCATAGCCTGCTGCGATTTCGAGGTCGCCTGGCGGACCGGAAGGACCCCGGGCGATTGGAGCGATCGGGCGGGCGCTTCGCGTGGGTGGCCCTGGTCTTCGAACTCGAACCAGAGAGCCCTGCACAGCTCGCCTCTGACGAGGCTCCATCCGAGGCCATGGGGGACGTCCCGCCGGACGTGGCGACGCTGCGTCTGTCAGCACCTTTCGGGAACCTCCCTCTCCTGCGCATCGGCGGAGTCTATCGGGTACACTGGGAGGTCGTGACCGGTGACTCCACGGGGCTGCCCGATGTGCGCCTGGAGATCCATGACGAGGGGGATCGGCTCCTCTACCTCATGGCCTCCGGTTCGTCCCTCCCCACGACCCCTCTGATCGACGATCTCCGCCTGAAGAGCGCGCCCAGGCCGGCCTTCCACACGGACTTCGAGGCCGGGGCGGGCTGTCGCGTGCGTCGGCGCCACTACGCAACCCGCGTGGAGCATCCGTCCCTGGAGGCCGCCGACGCGTGGCTCATGCCCACCGACGACCTGGACCTGGTCCTGGAGACCGGGCGCTGGCGGCTCACCGTCCTGGACAACTCCGTCGCGCTGAAGGGTGGCTGTGAGAAGCTCGTCGCGCAGGAGCTCGCACACCGCACCATCGTGCTGCAGTTCGTCGAGTAGAACCCGGGATCGCAGGTCACATCTTCAAAGCCTGACCTCTTCACAGATGAGTCAGGTTTCAGGCCCGCAGCCGTGACCATCCAGCGATTCTCGTCGGTCTGAGGCGGAGCTTCGTTAGAGGGCGGCCGGTACGAAGGGCTTGCCTTCGGCGTCCGTAGCGGTGGTCTTGGTCAGCTTGCCCTCTTCGTCGTACTCGTAGATCCTGGTCATGATCGCGGCGTCGGCGAGGTCGGTCCAGATCTCGTCGGAGACCTTGCCGTAGCTGTTGTAGGTCCAGGTGGTCCTGTGGGCGCCGTTCTCGTTGACGGCCTTGACGTCACCGGTGGCGTCGAACCAGGCCTTGTCCGTGAGGTGACCGTCGCCGCTCCAGTCGAGCTTGACGACGCTCAGTACCTTCTGGTCGGCGTCCACGGTGCGGACCAGCGCGGGCTGGTCGCTGGCGTCCAGCTGGGTCTCGGTTCCGCCGGTCTTCTGGCCGTCCACATAGTCCCAGCGGAAGGTCCAGGTCTCTGTGCGGGTGTCGTCCTGCTCCTCGCCGGTCTCTTCGTTCTTGAGGGTGTCGATGAACACGATGAAGCGCTTCTGCTTCACGATGTTGCCCGCTGCGTCGACCGTCGACGTGTGCTCGAACTTCTGCCGGTGGTTCTTGTCTTCCCTGTCCTCGCCCCAGGTGATCTTTGCGACGCCCGTGAGGTCGTTGACGAGCTTGCTGGCCTCGGGGCCGTTGTGGGAGATCTCTACCAGCTCTCCTTCCTTGTCGTAGGACCAGTGGTAGACGGCGACCCGGTTCTCGTCCAGCGCGAGCTTCCCGTCTTCAGCCGCACCGTCATAGACCTCGTACTCCGTCCGGAGGCCCTTCTTCTGGTACTTGTGGACGAAGGTGCGAGTGGCCTTGCCGCCGGCGTCCAGGTGGGTCTCCTGGGTGATGTATCCCTTGCGGTTGTACTTGAACTCGATGGTGCCCAGCACCTTGCCGTCCGGGTCGGTGTGGGTCTCGGTGGCCACCCGCCCACGCTTGTCGTAGGTGTAGCCGTACAAGGCAACGCCGAGGTAGTCCGCCTGGTTCTTGCCGTCGGGGCCGAGGATCTTCCGCTCCGCGATGAGCCCGTCCTTCCGGGTGTACACCACGTGGTAGCTCTGCTCGGCGTTGTCGAACACGACCTCCTCCACGAGCTGGCCGTTCTCGTCCCACTTCAGCTCACGCTTGGAGATCCCCTCGTAGTCGCTGTCCAGCTGCCCGGCGGCGTTGTAACGCGCGGCGACCAGGAGCTCCCCCTTCTCGGAGAAGAGGAACTCCATCTTGGCGGTGCCCCAGGGGCTCTCGAATCCCCTCGCGGTCTGGGTGATGGGGTCCAGCTGCACACAGTCCGGCCACAGCGGGAGGACGCCCTTCTCGTCGTGGCCGTCCACGTAGGTGACGGAGATCTTGGTGTCCGTGAGCGCGACCCGGTTGGTGTAGCCCTTGTGGACGCGGAAGGAGTTCAGCTCGTGCACGTCGATGCGGTTCTCCCCCTGGGGGCAGAAGAGGTACTTCTTGAGCATCGCACCGGCCCGGTTCTGGTATTCGGCGGCGATGATCTCGGACTTGTCGTTCCAGACGTACTGCACCCGGTTGGTCGCGTTGTCGAAGGAGTCGTGGATGAACGCCACCTCGGGCATCTTGTCGTAGTAGGAGACCCTGACGTAGGGGACCTTTCCGGCGACGTCCTCCTCCTTGACCTCGTGCTTCAACGCGGCATGGAGGTAGCCGGAGCCTTCGAAGGCCTGGGTCAGCCGGTAGAACTTCGTCTCCGCCGGGACGGGGGGCGCCTCGTCCTTTACCGCAGTTGGCTTGCGGCCCTTGATGGTCTCGAGCTTCGTGCCGAGCCCCTGGCCTTCCGGGGTTGTCTCAGGGGTCTTGAATCCCTTGCTCTCGATCCCCGCGTACCTGGGACCGGTCGTCTCCCCGCCGCAGTTGGCCAGGAAAAACACGGCCAGGATGACCAGCAGATGACGGTTCCTCATCAATTCCTCCCTCGCGGTCGCGCACGGCGTCCATACAGAGACTGCGGGGTACTATAGATCGGTGTCTGAGGGGTGTCAACCGCCCGCCAGCAGGTCCAGGAGATCGATCGCGTTCTCCACGGATTTCCCCTTGAAATGGTTGTTGTAGAACACGAACAGGGTCTAGGGCCTACGCAGGCGGGGGCCCCAGTTCCTCTTGTCCAAGTTCTTCATGCCGGCACCTAACCCGTGTGTGTTATCCTCGGGTCCATGATCGCCCTCGCCGGACTCATCACGATCGTCGTCCTCTCACCGGCGCCTGACTGCGCGCAGCCTGCGGCGCGATTCCTCTCCCGCCCCGTGGCGGCCAATCGATCGGCGGTGCTGGAGCATTGTTCCCTCGACGAGGTCCTCTCGGTCCTCCGGGGCGCGCCCCCCTGGACGGACACCTCCGCGCTGCCCGACGGCGACGTGGTGCAGATGGACAAGGGCTGCTACCTCGTCGATCTCCCCGAGGGCTACACCGCGGATCGATCGTGGCCCTTGATCGTGTCCATGCACGGAAACCCGCCGGGCCACAGCCTCAGGGTCCACCGGCAGTACTGGCGGCACGATCCCAGACCCGCAGGCTTCATCCTGGTGTCCCCGGATCTCGAGTGGGGAAGGTGGCGGACCGAGCGCGGTCGGCGCCGGATCCTGGACACCCTGCGGGACGCGGTCCGACGCTTCCACGTCGATCCGGATCGGATCCACCTGGCCGGGTACTCGTCAGGGGGCATGGGGGCCTGGTACTTCGGCACCTGGCTCGCGGATCTCTGGGCGACGGTGAACGTGCGGTGCGGGTTGCGGACCTCAAAGATGGGGCCCATGGAGAACCTGGCGATGGTGGGGGTGTACCTGATCCACGCCGCGTCGGATCACCGCTGCGCGCCGTCCAACGCCAGGGAGGCCGCCAGGGACATGGAGGCCCGGGGCTTCGACCACGAGTTCAAGATGTTCCCCGGGGACCACGACTTCCAATGGAACGACAATGGCAACGTCATGGAGTGGATGCGTCGCCGCCGCCTGCGGTCCTATGCAGACCTCGGCTACACCCTCGATCTGCAGCCCGAGGGCCGCCTGGTCCGGTGGCTGTACGTCGCGGGAGAGGGCCGGGTGAAGGTCCGGGCGACGGCTGTGGACAACCGCATCGAGGTGACAACGGGCGGCAAGGGCGCGTTGAAGGGATTGGTGGTGTACCTCAACGAGGAGATTGTCGAC
Organism: Pseudomonadota bacterium; assembly: GCA_043815665.1. GTDB lineage: Bacteria > Myxococcota_A > UBA9042 > CAIXZC01 > CAIXZC01 > CAZNWW01. The sequence goes on along the minus strand of JBDRIT010000195.1, from coordinate 41,183 downwards.
CCGGGGAAGCCCGTGGTGATCACCTGCAATGGAGTGGAGCGCTATCGGGGGCCGGTGATGCCGAGCCTGGAGGCCTTTCTGGACGCCTGGGCCCTGTTCCCCGCGTACACGCCGACCCAGGGCAAGAGAGTCTTTACCGCCCGCGTCGTGTTGGTCCCCTCGCCGCTAGGGAAGGTAGCGCGCGAAGGCTCCCGCGTCCGACCGCGCCCGGAACTTCGCGGCGCCGCCCTCGCCGGAGGCGGCCGAGAGCACTGCCCGGCCTCCCTCCACCGAGGCCACGCTCCACATCCTGCCCCCGAAGAGCACCACCGACCCCGCGGCGACCCCCAGGGCGCCGCGGCCGAGGACCCGACCCGTGGCCGCGTCGACGAGCTCGCGCTCCCGGGTGTCCGGGATGTTGGAGTGGATCAGGCCCTTGTCGCCGAGGTCGAGGATCTCCTCAGAGGGGAAGAGGCGGTTGTGCTGGAGGGAGAGATGTCCCTGCTGAACCAGGTGCTCGACGATGCGTCGGGTGTCGACCTCCCCGAACACCGGCTCCAGGAGCCCGGAGATCATCTCCCGGGTGATCCCGTCGCGGTGTGCGTAGCCCAGGGAGAAGATCTGCTGGACGATGACCGAGGGGTCCGGGGGCGCGTCACGCTCCTCGACGGTCCCCGTGCGCGCCATGTCGAGGAGGATGTGTGCAGCGTCCCGATCCTCCTCCGTGGGGGTCACCAGCACGACCCGCACGTGGTCGTAGCGGCGGCTGCCCCGGGTGATCCGTTGCTGGAAGGCCGACGGCAGGGAGGGGAGATCCGCCAGGGCCACGGCGTCCACGTCGCCGATGTCGATGCCCACCTCGAGGGTCGACGTTGCGACGCAGATCCCCCGGCGCCACTCACGCACCGCGGCCTCGATGTCCAGGCGCTCCCGCCGGTCGAGGCTCCCGTGATGGATGGCGACCGGGACCGGCGCGACCAACCTGCGCAGGATGTTGGCGACCTCCTCCGTGCGCGCCCGCGTGTTGCAGAAGACGAGGAGCTTCGAGGCCTCCAGGCGCGCCGCCGCCGCGGGGATCTCCTCCACGGTCTCGACCATCTCCAGGCGGAAGGGGCGGGGGGGCGGGCCCTCCACCAGCGCCTCCACGGGGAAGTAACGTCCTGCAATGGCGACCGGGTCAGCGAGGGTCGCGGAGAGGGCTGCGTATCGTATCCCATCGGGTCGATCGGCCTCCAGGCGCCGCATGAGGACCCGGAGCTGATCGCCGCGATGGTGACCATCCAGGACGTGGAGCTCGTCCAGGATGACGGCCATGCGTGCTGCGAAGATCCCGGGGTGCCGGCACAGGAGGGAGTCCAGGGACTCGGGGGTGGTCAGGAGGATCGGGGCCGGCTGGTCCGTGACGAGCTCGCGATGATCCCCGGTCCGACGGACCGCGGAGAGGCCGAGGGCCGTGGCCGCGTCCTTGAGCCGGGCGGCCATGTCGTTGACCAGGGCCCGGGTGGGTGCGACGTAGAGCACCGACACCCGGTTCTCTTCGAAGAGGTGGAAGTGCAGCATCCGCTCCAGGAGCGGGGCGAAGACCGCCTCGGTCTTCCCCGACGCGGCCGGCGCGCAGACCACGGTGTTCCGCCCCGCCGCGACGGGCGCGAGTGCGGCCTCCTGGACCGGCAGGAGGCGGCCGAAGCGGCGGAAGAAGACAGGCCAGGTGCGGCGCAGCAGCTGGCGGGGATTGGGCCCTGGAGGGCCTCCGACAGGGGGCGGGTTCCCGCTCACCAGACGTCACCGAACGCGCCGGTCTTCGCAAAGGGATTCACCCCCAGGAGATCGTCGAGGTGCCGCCCGGGGTGGAAGCGTCGGAAGTCGAGGCCTTCCACCATTCCCTTGACGTAGCGGCGCTGGACCCCGTGCTCCTCGAGGTCCGAGACCAGCGCGTCCCGGATCCGATCCAGGTCCTTCTGGGGCACTTGCAGACCGTAGACCCGCTGATAATGGGCGGTGAACGTGCGGAACAGCGCCTCGAGGGCGTCCACCGGCAGGGGTTCGATGTCCATCGCGTCGAAGTCGTGCTCCTCGACCAGGCGCTGCATCAGCCGGGTGGGAGTGACCGCGAAGAGGACCTTGGTGTGGCGGTCCCCCTGGACCCCCTCGAAGAGGTAGCGCATGGGCACGTGGCCTGAGTAGATCAGGCCGCTCCGCTCTCCCTTGTGTACCGCACCATCCGGGGACCGCCGGATCGCCTCGTCCCGCAGATCGTCGTGGTGCTGCGCGGCCCGAGAGAGGCCGACGATGAAGTTGATCCCGCGGTGGAGCTGCCGATGCCAGTGGACCGCGGTGACCATCTCCGCCTCGTCCAGGAGGAGGAGGAGGCCCTTCCGTCCCGCGTGGGCTGCCGCGGTCCAGCCGAGGCAGGTGAGCAGGTTGGAGTAGATGTTGCTGGCGGTGGTGTGGTCGTGCAGGAGCGGGAGCCGGAGCTGCTGGGCGTCAACGGTTTCGCCGAGGATCCATCGCCAGGCGGTCTCCTCGTCCTTGCCCCGGTCCATGGCCTTGACGAAGGGCGCCAGGAAGCGGTGGTCCGCGGCGGCGCCCCGGAGGCCGCCATCGAGGGCGCGGCGCAGGAGGTCCTGTGCGTCGTGATCGACGCCGTCCTCCCGCCAGCGCAGGGAGCGCAGCAGGCTGCGGTAGACCCGCTTCGGGGACGAGGGCGGGCTGTCCAGGGGATCCAGGGGGACCCGGGCAACGGCCCATCCCTCGTCGAGGGCGCGCTGTCCCAGGGCGCCCAGGAGATGGGTCTTGCCGCTCCCGTAGTCCCCGAAGAGGTACATGACCGCCTCCGTCGGATCCCGGAGCCATTCGAAGAGGTAGCTGAGCTCCCCGTCCCGGCCGTAGGTCCAGTCCAGGATCCCGCGCTCCGGGACGATCCCCAGGCGGAAGGCCTCGATGACGAAGCGGTCGCCGTTGCCGTACTCCTTGGGTATGGGCGCCACGGCCCCCTTGGGGAGCCGGATCGAGCGGCCCCGGGGGCCGTCCTCCAGCACCTGCGAGAGGTCCATTCCCCGCACGGTGAGGACCCGACCGTAGTCGAACGCGACCACCGCCTGACGTCCGCCGCGGATCCACCGGATCAGGTTGCCCCGGCCCAGGAAGCGGTGGCGGACGCGAGGGTCGGCCTGTCGGCTCACGAGATCCCTCCTCCGGACAGCAGGCTCGCATCGTCCAGCGCGGCCAGGCGGCCGGCCCGGGCGGCATGGAAGAGCCGCACGGCGCCCTTGACGAAGAGGCGCTTGTAGCCGATGTCCCCGCCCCGGCGCTGCCAGGCGTCCCGGGCGAGGCCGCCGATGCGGTCGGCGACCTCGGTCCAGTCACCCTCCCAGCCGTATGCAGCGCGGTAGACGTCGAAGAGGCGGGCGCCGATCTCCTCCAGGACCTCCTCCGGATCCCCCTGGGTCCGCTCCAGCTCGATGGCCACCCCCGTGGGGTTGTCGAACTCGAAGACCGTGGTGAGCCGCTGCTTGAGGGCCTCGTAGACGTTGAGGCGCCCCTCGAAGAAGCTGTAGTCCGGCACCGCGTAGAAGAACATGGTGTTGCGGAACTCGTTGTGTCCGCAGGAGTCGATGAGCTCCCGGAGGTTGGCCAGGAGATGCTGCTTCTCCCGGCTGCTCATGGACGGGACCACCTCGGCCTCGTCGAAGAGGACCACGAGCCCCGCGTAGCCCGCCGCCTTGAGGAACTGGACCAGGCTGCGGAGCATGGAGAAGGCGTTGCTGCGATCCACCGCCCGGAGGATCCCGTGCTCCCGGAACGCGGCCCGCTCGAAGCCCTGGACCGTGAGCCAGCCCTTCATGTGCTCGAAGACGTGCACGTCCCCCCGGGCGAGGGCCTCCACCGCGACGCGGATCGCACGGGAGAAGTTGATGTTCTCTACCTGGGAGAGCACCCCGTCGAGGACCGACTGGAGCGCCTCGGGGGTGCTGCCCACCCGGGCCACCAGCTCCCGGGTCCATTCCTCGAGGATCGCACCGATGCCCTTCTCGTAGCCCGAGAAGACCTGCTCCTCGGTGCGGGGCCCTGTGAGGTTGCGGGCCACCGTTGCGTAGACGAGCTCCATCTTGTGGAACGGGGTCTCGTCCTTGGAGAGCGGGACGTAGGCCACCGCGTAGCCCGCGAGCCAGCTTCGCTCCCGAACGGTGTACAGGAAGTGGGTCTTCCCCCCGCCGTAGGCCCCCACGACCAGCTTGAACGCGGCGCCGCCGTCCTCGCCGATGAAGGTGCGGAGGTAGTCGTTGTCAATGACGTCCAGCCAGGGATCGAGGCCGACGCTGAAGGACTGGAACCCCCACTCGGGCGGGATCCCATGGGAGCCCACCACCTCGATGATGCGGCGGGCCCAGCGGCGGTCGGGTGTTCTGGAGGTGTCTTCCGTCGTCATCGAGGTCTCCTTTCGAAGCGGGCTGCGGCGAAGAAGGTCCCGTTGCCGGCTGCGTCGTCCGGCAGCCAGAGGGGACCCTTGTGTCGGGTCTGATCCCGGGTCGCGACACGGAGTCGCAGCAGCATCCCGTCACACTCCACCAACCGAAGCCTGGCGAGGTCATAGGAGAGCTGGACCCGATCATAGGGGACGGACCACGCTCCCCGGGACGGTCGCTCGTGGAACCTGGGCCCCTGGGCCTGGAAGGCCACCAGGGAGACGAGGTCCCCCAGGGGGACATCGCCGTCCGCGCGTCCCTCTGCCGCGAGGGCCATGCGCCATGCGCTCAGGAGTCGCTTCGGGAACGCCTCCGGTTCACAGCGTGCCTTCAGCTCCGCGGCGACGGCCGGGATCCGTTCCGCCACAGCGGTAGCGTCGAGGGGCACCGGGTCCAGGGGCTCTACGCCGGGCCCCCAGGCCAGGGCGGCGTCCCCGTGGGTGGGCCGTGCCTGGACGCGGAAGGGGCCGCTCATCCACTCGGGCCAGCGCCCGCGCAGGGGCAGCCCGGCCTCCTTGAGGCGGTCCTCCAGCGCTGCGCCGAAGGTCGCCTGGGCGTCGGCCACGGGGGTCCTGAGGCGCTGCGCGAGGTCGCCGATCCAGGAGGAGACCGCGCCGCGCCCCTGGTCCAGCTCCGTCGCCTCCCATCGGGCCCGGAAGGCCCGGAGCGCGGTGTCCTCGAGGAGCGGCGCGTCCTCGGCCTTCTTCAAGGTCTTGAGGAGATCGTCCAGATCCTTCGCGGCGGCCTTGAGGGCCTTGAGATGGGACGTCACCTCCTTGGGCACGTCCCGGGTGTGATCAGCCATGGATTCGCTCTCCTCCCTTCCATACGGTGCGAACGTGGTGGCCGCCGAAGTGGTAGACCGGTGTGCGCCAGGATGGGACGTCCAGGGCCACCAGATCTCCCTGCGCGCCGGGACCAAGTTGGCCTGCGGTGCCCTCCAGGCCCAGGGCCCGGGCTGCCTCCGCTGTGACGCCGCGGAGGGCCTCCGCAGGGCCGAGCCCGCAGCGCACTGCGCCGAAGGTCGCCATGAGGAGGAGGTTCGAGGTCATGGCGCTGCCGGGGTTCCAGTCCGTGGAGAGCGCCACGGGGACCCCAGCGTCACGGAACATCCGGCCGTCTGGGAACCGGGCCTTTCCCAGGAAGAAGGTCGCCCCGGGGAGGAGGACCGCGGTGGTCCCCGCGGCGGCCATCGCCGCGGCATCCGCGGGCGTCGCGTAGTCCAGGTGATCCGCGCTCACCGCGCCGACCTCCGCGGCCAGGGCGGCGCCCCCGCTCCAGCCGAGCTGCTCCGCGTGGACCTTGCAGCCCAGGCCCAGGTCCGCGGCCCTGCGGAGGATCCGTCGCGCCCGGGGGAGGTTGAAGGCGCCGTCCTCCACGAAGACATCACAGAACCGCGCCAGGGAGCGGGCCGCGACCTCGGGCAGCATCTCCTCGACCACGAGGTCCACGTAGCGATCCGGGTCCGACCGATGCTCCGGTCCTACGACGTGGGCGCCGAGGAAGGTCGGGACCACGGAGAGGGGGTGGGCGTGGTCGAGGCGCGCCGCGACCCGGAGGATCTTCAGCTCGTTCTCGAGATCCAGGCCGTAGCCGCTCTTGATCTCCACGGTGGTGATGCCTTGGCGGACCAGCTCGTCCATGCGGCGCAGGGCCGCGACGTAGAGATCATCCTCCGAGGCGGCCCGGGTGCCGGCCACCGTCGAGTAGATGCCGCCGCCCCGGGCGAGGATCGCCTCGTAGCTGACGCCCCGGCACCGGTCTTCGAAGTCCTCCTCGCGGTCGCCGCCCCAGATCAGGTGTGAGTGGCACTCGACCAGCCCCGGCATCACCAGGGCGCCTCCTGCGGACTCCCGGGGGGTGTCCGTGGGGATCCCCACGGGGCGCCGGGCCGCGGCGCCGGCCCACGCGACCCGCCCGTCCCGGATCCACAGGGCCGCGTCGGGGATCGCGCCGAGGCCGACCGGGACCGAATCCCCCGCTTCGTGGAGGGAGGGGGCCATGGTGAGGAGGAGGCTGATGTCCTCCAGGACGAGGTTCGCTGCGGGCTCCATGCTCATTCTTCCAGATCCGAGCGCATCTGGCGGTACCACTCCACGAACGCGGGGATGCCGTCCTCGATGCTGGTGGTGACCTGGAAGCCGAGGTCCTCCCTGGCCCGCTCCACCGAGGCCTGGGTGTGCTCCACGTCGCCGGCCTGCATCGGCATCTGCTGGATCAGGGGGGTGACCCCGAGGGCGGCGCCGATGAGGCCGATGAGATCCCGCAAGGGGACCGGTCGGCCGCCCCCCAGGTTGTAGATCCGGTAGCCGGAGACCTGCTCCAGGGCCCGGACGACGCCGTCGACGATGTCATCGATGTAGGTGTAGTCCCGGCTCGTGGTCCCGTCGCCGTACATCTGGATCGGGTCCCCTTCGGAGAGGAGCCGGGTGAAGAGATGGATCGCCATCTCGGGCCGCTGTCCGGGCCCGAAGACCGTGAAGAACCGCAGGCAGGTGATGTCGAGGCCGTAGAGGTGGTGCCAGGTGTGGCAGAGGAGCTCCCCGGCGCGCTTCGATGCGGCGTAGGGGCTCACCGGCCGGTCCGCGGGCATGTCCTCGTGGAGCGCGCCCGAGGTGTTCCCATAGACGGAGCTCGACGAGGCGACCACCAGCTTCGTCGGTCCGCGATCCCGGCAACAGGTCAGCACGTTGACGAGGCCCATGACGTTGACCGCCAGGTAGTCGCCGGGGTTGGAGAGGCTGGGGCGGACCCCGGCCTTCGCCGCCAGGTGCACGACGCGGTCGTAGGGGCCCAGGTCCCAGGCCGCGTCCAGGGCCGCCATGTCCCGGATGTCCCCGCGCACCAGCGAGAAGCGTCCCGCGGCCCGCGCCTCGAGGGCGCGGATGTTGTGCTCCTTGATCGCCGGGTCGTAGAAGGGATCGAAGTTGTCCAGGGTCACCACGTCGTGGCCGTCCCCGAGGAGGCGGTGACAGAGACGCGAGCCGATGAAGCCGGCGCCGCCGGTGACGAGAATACGCATGGCTCCTCCTAGCGGGTCGTTGCGGGACGGGCGGCGGCCAGCGCGTTCACGACGGCGTCCTGCTCTGCGTCGGACATTCCCGGGAAGATCGGCAGCGCGAGGACCTCTCCGCAGGCGGCTTCGGCGATGGGATGATCCCCCGCGTGCCCGGCCAGGTCGCCCAGGCAGGCCTGGAGGTGCAGGGGGACCGGGTAGTAGATCGCGTGGTCGATGCCCCGGGCCTTCAGGGCCTCCATGGCCCCTGGGCGGTCCTGAACCCGGACGACGTACTGGTGGAAGACATGGGTCGACCCCGGCTGGCGGCCCAGGGGGCGGACCCGCCCCTCGTCCACGAGGCCTGCAGCCTCGAAGCAGCGGTCGTAGCGGTCGGCCCGCTCGGCCCGGGCCTCGTTCCATGCGGCCAGCCTCGGGAGCTTGATCCGCAGCACCGCGGCCTGGAGCGCATCGAGGCGGTAGTTTCCCCCGGGGATGCTGTGATAGTACTTGCGCTCCGCGCCGTGGGCGCGGATCCACCGGACCCGGTCGGCCAGCTCCCGGTCCGCGGTGGTCACGAGGCCGCCGTCCCCCAGCGCCCCGAGGTTCTTCGACGGGAAGAACGAGAAGCAGCCTGCGACGCCGAGACCTCCGGCCAGGCGATCACCCCAGCGTGCGCCCATGGCCTGGGCCACGTCCTCGAGGACCCAGAGCCCGTGGCGCTCGGCCACCGCATGGATGGCGTCCATGTCGACGCACTGGCCGAAGAGGTGCACTGGCAGGATCCCACGGGTCCGGTCTCCGACCACGGCGTCGACCTTGGTCGGGTCCAGGTTCAGGGTCGCGGGGTCCACGTCCACGAAGCGTGGCACGCCGCCGAGGCGCTGGACCGCGTCTGCGGTGGCGATGAAGGTGAAGGGCGTGGTGATGACCTCGTCCCCGGGGCCGACGCCCAGGGCCTGGAGCGCGGCCACCAGCGCGTCGGTGCCGCTGGAGACGCCCACGGCGTGGGGCACGCCGAGCCAGTCGGCGACCTCCTCCTCGAAGGCGGCGACCTCCGGTCCGAGGATGTAGCGCCCGGATCGAAAGACCCGGGCCAGGGCGCCCTCGATCGCGGGCTCGAGACCTGCGTGGGTGCGGGAGATGTCGAGCAGTGGGATCATGTCACACTTCCATGGGGCCAACGTGCGCGCCATTGTAGCGAGTCCGGAGAGGTCTGCAAGGGGCGCCGGGTCTCAGGAAAAAACGGCTTGCAGCCGTATCAACGGGCGTGGTAGACACTCCCCCTGGAGAGTCTATGCATTGGACCCTTCTGTGGCAACGCTACCTGAAGGAGTAATGAGATGGCCGATGCCCTTGGAATGATCGAGACGAAAGGCTTTGTCGGAATGGTCGAGGCCTGCGATGCCATGGTCAAAGCGGCCAAGGTGGAGCTGGTCCATTACGAGAAGATCGGCGGCGGCTACACCACCGCGATCGTGCGCGGCGACGTCGCCGCTGTGAAGGCGGCCACGGAGGCCGGCGCCCGGCAGGCCGAGCGCGTGGGCGAGCTGGTCTCTGTCCACGTGATCCCGCGTCCCCACGCGAACATCGACGCGGTGCTTCCCCTGGGTCGTCGGTCCGAGGACCTGTCGAAGAAGACCGGCAAGTAGCCGGAGGGACCGTCATGCTGATGGGGCGAGTGGTGGGGACCGTCGTTGCCTCCCGCAAGGACGAGAAGCTCGAGGGGTTGCGATTCCTGTTGGTCAAGCAGATCGATCTCGATCTGGGCGAGTCGGACAAGATCGTCGTGGCGGTTGACTCCGTGGGGGCCGGCCTCGGTGAGGTCGTGCTCTTCGCCTCGGGGAGCTCCGCTCGCCAGACCATCATGACCGACAATCGGCCGGTGGATGCGACCATCATGGCCATCGTCGACTCCTTCGACGTGAAGGGCCAGAGCCGGTACAACAAGTTCGAGGACGACTCGAGCGGCAATTACGATCCCGTCGAGTGAGCCGCCGCCCCTGAGGGGGGAACGCCATGCAGTTGGACGAATCCAGGATCCAGGAGATCGTCGAGAAGGTGCTGAACCGTCTCGGTGCGGCCGAGCCCACGGCGCAAGGCGTGGCCGCTGCTCCGAAGCCCGGCCCCGCGCCGGCTCCGGCCGCGGCGCGCAGGGGATCGGGGCGCTACGGCGTCTTCCCTGACGTGGCCTCCGCCACCGCCGGGGCCATGGACGCGTTCCACCAGCTCCAGGACCTTCCTCTGGAGGTCCGCGCCCGGATGATCGAGGCGATTCGGGAGGTCACGCGCCGCAACGCGAAGGACCTGTCCGTACGCACCGTCGAAGAGACCGAGATGGGGCGGGTCGAGGACAAGATCGGCAAGAACCTCCTCGCTGCGAATTTAACCCCCGGGCTCGAGGCCCTGCGCCCGGTGACCTGGACCGGTGACCACGGCTTGACCCTCATGGAGCGGGCCCCCTATGGCATCATCGGCTCCATCACGCCGACCACCAACGCCACGGAGACCATCATCTGCAACGCGATCGGCATGATCGCGGGCGGCAACACCGTGGTCTTCAACACCCACCCCCGTGCCAGGAACATCAGCAACCACCTCATCGCCATGCTGAACCAGGCCATGATGGCGGCGGGGGGACCGGAGAACGTGCTCACCGTGATCGGGGAGCCGACCATCGAGTCCGCCAACGAGCTGATGGACCACCCGGACATCCGGCTCCTGGTGGTCACCGGCGGGCCCGGGGTGGTGGACGCGGCCATGAAGCGCAGGAAGAAGGTCATCGCCGCGGGTCCCGGAAACCCGCCCATCGTGGTGGACGAGACCGCGCACATCGAGGCCGCTGCCCGGATGATCGTCATGGGTGCGTCCCTGGACAACAACATCCCCTGTGTCGTCGAGAAAGAGATCCTCGCGGTCAAGGCCATCTACGACCGCCTCAAGAACGCGATGGTCCGGGACGCGGGGGCCTACCTCGTCAAGGATGCCCTGCTCCCGAGGCTCGAGAAGCTTGTCGTCAACCCCAAGGGCGGGCCCAACAAGGACTTCGTCGGGAAGGACGCCTCGTACATCCTCAAGCACGCCGGGGTGGACGTGCGGGACGATCCGCGGATCATCCTGGCCGAGGTCGACGAAAAACATCCATTCGTCCAGGAGGAGCTGCTCATGCCCGTGATCCCCCTGGTGCGCGTGAATGACGCGGACGAGGGCATCGACATGGCCAAGCGCGTCGAGCACGGGTTCCGCCACACTGCGATCATGTACTCCACGAACCTGGACAACCTCCACCGGATGGCCCGAACGATGGACTGCTCCATCTTCGTGAAGAACGCGCCCGGGGGCTCCGGGCTGGGCCTCAACGCGGAGGGCTACTGCAGCTTCACCATCGCAAGTCCCACCGGGGAGGGCCTCACCTACGCCCCCCACTTCACCCGGGAGCGGCGTTGCGTCTTGAAGGACTACTTCCGGATCGTATAGCGGGACATCGCGAATGATCTCTCACCCGGCCATCGGACTCCTCGAGGTTTCGAGCCTCGCGCGGGGATTCGTCGTCACCGATGCGGTGGTGAAGAAGGCTGCGGTGACCCTGATCAGCGCCCACCCCATCGCGCCGGGCCGGTACGTCACGCTCTTCTGGGGCTCCGTCGCAGAGGTGGAGGAGTCCTTCGCCGCGGGCGAAGAGGTGGGGCGCGAGGTCCTGGTGGATCACCTCTTCCTGCCCGGCGCCCACGAGCAGGTGATCGAGGCGCTCACAGCGGGACGGACCCGGCGGCCGGACCTCGACGCCCTGGGGATCCTCGAGACCTACAGCATCACCGGCGCGATCCTGTCCGCGGACGCCGCGTGCAAGGCCGCCGAGGTGGAGCTCCTGGAGCTCCGCCTGGCCCACGGGATGGGTGGCAAGGGCCTCTGGATCGTCACCGGCGCGCTCGCAGACGTGGAGGCAGCGATGGAGGCGGGCGAGGGGATCCTCGAGTCCCGCATCCTGGTGCGCACGGAGATCATCCCGCGTCCGCATCCCGACATGCTGGACCACCTCTGGTAGAGGTTCGATCCTTTCCGTGAATGGCCCGCTGACCCCGGCGTCGAAGGCCGCTCTTTTGAAGGCTTTGGAGGTCCTTGAATGAAGGCCGTATTTACGAGCGTCATCGCCCTGCTCCTCGCGTCCCCCGTCCATGCGACCGAGTTCGCTCCCTACGCGGGGGAGGCCGTGAAGATCACCAACGCGGATCTGCCCCTCAAGGTCGAACAGTACAAGGACAGCGCCTTTTATACCGAGGAGTACTCCTTCACGATCCACCCCACGAAGAGGCCCGCCTTCACCATCCGCATCGGCGCGACGAACATGGGCCGCGGGAAGGGCACCGCCTTCGTCCACGGGACCATCGTCAAGGCGGGGAAGGGCCGCAAGGCCAAGATGGCCCGGTACAAGATCGAGGAGATCGCCTCAGCGGGCGCATGGAAGCAGCGCGCCGAGCCCTTCTCCCTCGAGGTCGGCAAGGTCCGCCTGGGCGGCACCGCTGCGCGCTTCGACCTCCACATCGACACCGACGAGATCTCCGCGGATCTCGAGGTGCGACCCCTCGTGCCCGCATGGCGTCCCGGCACCGGTCGGGTCGAGATGGCCAAGGGGGAGGGCTTCGAGGTGATCGTCTGGGCCCGGGCCGAGGTCTACGGCACCCTCAAGATGAAGAGCGAGACGAAGAAGGTCGTCACCGCGGTGAAGGGCTACGCCGTGGTGACCCGCATCCTGAACACCGCCTCCCCGGGCCTGCAGCCCCGGCGTTGGATCAACTTCAAGAGCGTCAAGAAGGATCATACGGTCCTGTTCCAGGCCTTCCTGCCTCCGGAGAGCAAGGGCGAGGCGCTCCACGGCTGGACCCTGGTCGCGGACAACGAGAAGATCCTCGCCGCCACCCACGCCCTGGAGATCAAGCTCGCAGACTTCCGCGAGGATCACGGGACCAAGATCCCCTGGGTCGTCACCTGGCAGGGGAAGGGCGTCCGCGGCGGCGTGATGGCCGAGGGCCTGCGCAGCGTCGTGGACGAGCTGGCGAAGCTCCCCGCGCTCGAGCGCGCCGTGGTCGGGCGCTTCATCCAGCCCATGACCTGGTACCTGCGGGCAAAATACGAGGTGGAGGCAGCGGGGACGAAGCGCAGCGGGAACGGAAACCTCATCGTGAACAAGATCAAATAGGGCGCCGATCCTCCAGCGCCTTCCCCAGCGTCACCGAATCCAAGAACTCGATGGTCCCGCCGAAGGGCACCCCGGAGGCGAGGCGCGTCACTGCGACCCCGTTGGTGCTCAGGAGCCGCTTGATGTAGAGCGCGGTGGTCTCGCCGTCGGAGGTGAGGCTCGTCGCGACGACCACCTCGGAGAGGCCCTCCTCCCTGCATCGCACGGGGAGGCGGTCGAGGCGCAGCTGCTGCGGCCCGACGCCCTTCATGGGGGAGAGGAGTCCGTGGAGCACGTGGTAACGGCCGTGGAATCGTCCCGAGCCTTCCACGGCCTGGAGCTCGGTCACCCCCTCCACCACGCAGAGGGCCGACACGTCGGCCCGGGCCGGGTCTTCGCAGATGGGGCAGCGGGGGGCCTCGCAGATGTTGAAGCAGGACTCGCAGAGGGTGACCCGCGCCGCCATGGCGGTGAGGGACTCAGCGAGGCGTGGGGCCAGCTCCTGGCGGTGGTTCACGAGGTGGAACGCGAGGCGCGTCGCGGTCTTGTGGCCCACGCCGGGCAGCCGGGAGAGGTGCAGGATCAGGTCCCTGACGCTGGGAGGGAGCGCGGCGGACATGGCTCAGTCGTTTCCGGTACCGGGATCCATGCCGAACCCCAGTCCCAGGCTGCCCGCCGCCTACCCGACGGCCTCGGAGACCAGCTGCCGGGCGTTGCGGAGCGCGACGTTCACGGCGGCGGTCGTCAGATCCTGGATCATCTCCGCGTCGCCGGCCTCGAGGAGGGAGGCCTCCATGGTGATGGAGACGACCTCCCCGGCGCCGTTCGCCACGACGCGCACGGCGCCGCCGCCCGCGTCGCCCTCCGCGGTGCATCGCGCGGTCTCCTGCTGGATCCGCTCCAGCTGGGACTTCGCCTCCATGGCCCGCTTCAGCAGGTCAGCGAAGCCGCCCGAACCTTGGTCACTCATCCTTCGTCTCCTCGAGGCGGACGTCCGCTACCTCTGCGCCGAACAGGTCCCTCACCGCTCCGACGAGGGACGCCTTTCGGATCTCCTCCCTCCTGCGCTCGGTCTCCTTGGCGTGGTGCCGGGTGGCCTTGTTCGCCACCGACCCGACCAGGTTGCGGGTGCCGGTCTCCACCAGGGTCACCTCCGTGTCCGCTCCCAGGGCCTCCGTAGCGAGGCCGACGAACCACTCCTCGTCGAGGAGATCTGCGGCCCCCTCGGCCAGCCGGATCTCGATCCTCCCGGGCTCCGGGGCCAGCATCTCACATTGTGTCAGCACCCCGGCCTTCAGCGGATCCCGCTCGTACGCGAGGGCGAGGATGGCTTTCAGCGGGTCCGGGACGGGCTCGGGCTCAGGTTCGGGTTCGGGCTCGGGTTCTTCGAACTCCGGCTCGGGCTCCGGCGGGGAGAAGAGCGGAGGCTCCTCGAGCGCCGGGATCGGGTCGTCGGGGACCGGGACGTCTCCGTCGTCGTCGTCGTCGGTTTCGGGTTCGGGTTCGGGTTCGGGTTCGGGTTCGGGTTCGGGTTCGGGTTCAACTGTGGGAGGGGCGTCCACGCCCCGATTTCGGCCCGTGGACGGGCCTCCCACAAGGGGCTCCGGTTCGGGCTCCGGCACAGCCCCGACGTCTTCTCCCCCCCCCTCTCGCAGCCGCCTCTCCAGCGCCTCCAGGCGCCCCACCAGCGCGCCGATGTCCGCGGTGCGGCGGAGGTTGCAGAGGCGGAGGATGATCTCCTCGGCCACGAAGTGGGGGAGCTCGCTCTGACGGATCTGTTCGGTGCCCTCCAGGAGGATCCGGAAGGTCTTGTCCATGTCGTGGGCGCTGAGGTTCGCGGCCATCGCGCTGAGCTGATCGACCTCCTCCCCGGTGCGCTCCACCAGCCCGGTGTCGCCGCCGGTGAGGGAGAGGACGATCATGTCCCGGACGCTCTGCACCAGCTCCAGCAGGAACGAGCGCAGGTCATACCCGGTCATGTAGACGTCCCGCATGAGGCGCAGGGCGGCGGGAGTGTCCGCGGCGAAGACGGACTCGAGGAGATCCATGACCCAGGCCCGGTTTGCCACCCCGAGGATGTCCCGCACCTGCGCGCCAGTGAGGGGGCCCTCTGAAGCGGCCAGGAGCTGGTCAAGCAGGCTCAGCGCGTCCCTGACGCTGCCCCCGGACTCGCGAACCACGGTGCGCAGGGCGTCCTCCTCCACCTGGTGGTCCTCGGCCTTGCAGAGACGCGCCAGGTGGGCCACCAGGGTCGCCGCATCCACCCGGCGGAAGTCGAAGCGCTGGCAGCGGGACAGGATCGTCGCAGGGACCTTCTGGGGATCCGTGGTGGCCAGGATGAACCGCACGTGGGCCGGGGGTTCCTCGAGGGTCTTCAGGAGCGCGTTGAACGCCGGCTCCGTGAGCATGTGCACTTCGTCGATGATGACGATGCGGAAGCGCTCCCGTGCGGTGCTGTAGCGCACGGTCTCGCGGAGCTCGCGGATGCCATCGATGCCCCGGTTCGACGCACCGTCGATCTCCAGGACGTCCATGGCTGCGCCCCGGGTGATCTCGACGCAGGCGGTGCACACATTGCACGGTGTCACCGTCGGCCCGGTTTCACAGTTGAGGGCCTTCGCCAGCACCCGCGCAGCGGTGGTCTTGCCCACGCCCCGGATCCCCGTGAAGAGGTACGCGTGGTGGATTCGGTCCGCGAGGATGGCGTTCTTCAGGGTCCTGGTGACGTGTTCCTGTCCGATGATGTCATCGAAGACCTGGGGACGATACTTCCGGGCGAGTGCTAAGTACGCCATGGCTTGCCTGTGGTTCGGCGGAATGAAAGGTGGCCGGGGTCCCGCACACGGGAAGGACGGGCCCGCTGCTTCCTTCCGGACCTGACGGATTGTCCGTCTCACCCGTCGCAGGACCCCAGCCAGAAACGCCGACGGGCCCAATGGCCTGTCGACGACAGCGGAGAGAGAGGGATTCGAACCCTCGGTACCTCTCGGTACACACGAGTTCCAGTCGTGCCCCTTCGGCCACTCGGGCATCTCTCCGGGCGGGCGCGATACTAGCCAGGGGCTGGCGCGCTGTCAACACCGTGTTTGGCCGGAGTGGGGATCCCGCAACTCCGCATGCTTTTCTCCCCTCTCCTTGACATCCCTCCGCAGAGGTGTTGTTCTGCAAGGGGGTGGTCTGAAAAAACTCCCCCTCATCAAAGTGCCGTGGCGGTCGATTTCGAAGTTGCCTGGCGCGTCCCGCGTCGGCACTCTGGGGGGGCTGCCCCGCAGCAGGGAGGGTGTTCCATGGAGACGAAGGAGGTCTTGAAGGACGGTTCCGAGGTGGTCATCAGGCCGCTGACCCTGGACGATCTCGGCAGGTCGATCCGGTTCTTTCACTCCCTCTCCGCCGAGGATCGCAAGTATCTCAGGGGCGACGTGACCCGAGAGGAGCTCGTGGAGCGGCGGATCCGGACCGCGGAGGAGCAGGGCATCACGCGTCTCGTCGCCGTGGTCGACGACGAGATCGTGGGGGACGGCGCCCTCGAGCTCTCCGGCGAGGGATGGCGTGCGCATCTGGGAGAGGTCCGGGCCATCGTGGCGGGAGGATTCCAGCGCAAGGGCCTGGGGATGATCCTCCTGCGAGACCTGTACCTCCTGGCGGTCAAGAAGGACGTGAAGAAGATCGTGGTCAAGATGGCCAAGCCCCAGATCGGTGCCCGGAACATCTGCTTGAAGCTGGGATTCCACGAGGAGGTCGTCCTTCCGGACTACGTCCAGGACCAATCCGGCATGCTCCAGGGCCTCATCGTCATGACCTGCGACACCGACGCTCTGTGGGAGAGGCTGGAGCAGGCCTACACCACGTCCGGTTGGCAGCGCTGCAGGTAGGCCCGCAGGCGCACCACCGGATCACTCGTATCGCCTCAGGCACTCGGGCTTGTAGCGCTGCCGCTTGAAGCCCAGGGAATCGTAGGGCACGCCCTGGGCGAAGGCCAGGAGCTGGAAGAAGTAGATCGGCGGGGTCTCCAGCACCTTGTCGAACGCCTTCGCCACCTTCGCCTGACCGAAATCGAACTGGTTGAAGCAGGTGGGGCAGATGACACAGAGGAGGTCCGCCTCCTCGGCGGCGATGCTCGTGAAGAGGGCGTTCATCATGTCCAGGGACATGCCCTCCTTCTGGCAGGCCTTTCCGCAGCACAGAGACCAGGCGGCGTGTCTCATCGGCGTGCCCCCGAGGGCCCGCACCAGGTCCTCCATGACCGTGGGGTTGTCGGGGTCGTCCACGCCCATGATGTGGCTCGGCTTCAAGAGGTGGCAACCGTAGTGGATCGCGACCTTCAGCCCCTCGATGGGTCGGACCACGGTCTCGGCGATCCGCACGTAGCCCACGAGATCCCGGACCAGGGCCACGATGTGCCGCACCCCGGACGTGCCCCGGTAGACCCGCCCGATCTCCGCGAGCCTTGCGTTCACCTGGGCCTTCAAGGCCTCGTCGCCTGCGAGGAGATGACGGGTCTCCGAGAGGGTGGCGGTGCACCCCGAGCAGTTGGTGAAGATGTCGAGCCCCAGGGCCTCCGCCAGGGCCAGGTTCCGCGCGGCGACGGTGAGCCAGGAGATCTTGTCCTTGGACTTGAAGTAGATGGGGTCCGGACAGCACGAGGCGCCCTCGAGGTCCACCACCTCGACGCCGAGGGTGTGGAGAGACCTGCGGATGGCGAACTCCATCCCCGGGTACATGACCGGAATGAGACAGCCTGGAAAGAAGGCCTGCGGCTTCACGCGTCTCCTCCTTCCTCGGGCCGGGGACGGAGCAGGACCTCAAGCTCCTCCATGGGCACCGCGGACAATGGCGGCAGGCCGAACTCCGCCCGTCGCCGATCGATGGCGCTGCTCAGCCGGGTGGTGCGTCCTGTCTCTTCGAAGGTGCGGATGATGGACTCGGCCACCTCGGGATAACGCCCCCGATCGGCGAGCATGTTCTTCAGGGCGATGATGACCTCCACGGGCCCCACGTCCTGGGGGCAGCGCTCGTGGCAGTTGTAGCAGTTGGTGCACTGCCACAGGACCGAGGTCTCGCCCAGGAGCTCCTCGCCCAGGCCGTAGAGCACCTTGAGCATGATCTCCCGCGGGTTGAACTCGTCGGAGTAGGTGGCCGCAGCGCAGTCACCCACGCACGCCCCGCACTGGTAGCAGAACCGCGCCAGGTCGCCCTGGAGCTTCTCGGCCAACTCCCGCCGGAACCCGAACCCGACCTGGACGGTCCCGCCCCTGTCCGTCTCCTTCCCTGCCATGGTGCCTACTCCCCACCCGCGTTCGTCTTCAGCTGGCGGATGCTGTTGGAGCGGCATTTGGGACAGGAGCGCTCCCGATCCACGCCCTCCTCGACGTGTTCCTCGTACTCGAACCCGCACATCATGCACCTGAGTCGCTGGACGATGGTCGTCATGCTTCCCCCTTGGCCTTCCCGGGCCTCGGCTTCAGCGCCTCCAGGCCCTGTTCGATCTCGTCCTTCGTGACCCTCTTCCGCAGGTCCTCCATCTGGCCCATCACCGTGGCGAACTTCCGGCCCTCCGCGGCGCTGATCCACTCCAGCTGGAGCCGCTCCGGGCGGATCCCCTTCTTCTCCAGGAGGTTCCAGAGGCGCTGCACCCGCTTGACCGTGGCCCGGTTGGCGGTGATGTAATGGCAGTCCGCATAGTGGCACCCGGAGACCAGCACCACGGGGGCACCGCAACGGAAGGCCTCCAGGACCATCTCCTCGGAGATGCGGGCCGAGCACATGGAGCGGACGATGCGGTTGCTGGCGGGGTACTGCATCCTGGAGATGCCGGCCATGTCCCCGCCGGCGTAGGAGCACCAGTTGCAGGCGAAGACGATGACCTTCTCCGCCGGATCCTCCGCCAGCACCGCCCGGATCTGGGCCATGTACTGGTCATCGGTGAAGTGGCGCATGGTGATCGCCCCGAACCTGCAGGTCGCCCCGCAGGAGCCACACCCGGCGCAGGAGGCCTCGATCACCGTGGGGATCTCTTTCTTCTCCCCCACGATGGCCCCGTACGGGCACGCGGCCACGCAGAGGCCGCACCGGCTGCATTGGTCGGGATCGATGCGGCTGGTGATGGCCTCGACGTTGATCCGGCCTGCGTTGAGCAGGCCCCCGGACCGGGAGGCGGCCGCCCCCGCCTGGCACACGGAGTCCTTGATGTCCTTGGGGGCCTCGCAGAAGCCGGCGAAGTAGACGCCCCGGGTCGGAGCATCGACAGGCTTCAGCTTGGGGTGGGACTCCATGAAGAAGCCGTCTGACGTCTTCGAGAGCGTCAGCAGCGCCGAGATCTTGTCCCGGTCCACGGGCGGGACCACCCCGACCGACAGGACGACCATGTCGAACTCGTGTCGCTCCAGGGACCCCGTCGTGGTGTTCTCGACGGTGACGAAGAGGTTCCCGGTCTCCGGGTCCTCCTCCACGTCCCCGGGGAGGCCCCGGATGTAGCGCGTCCCGACCTCCTTGGAGCGCTGGAACATCTCCTCGAAGGACTTCCCGAAGGCGCGGATGTCCTGGTAGAAGACCGTGTTCTCCACGTCGGGATAGTGATCCGCCAGGAGCAGACAGTCCTTGATCGTGTTCATGCAGCAGATGTTGGAGCAGTAGGGATTGCCCCCCCCGGGATTCCTGGAGCCGACGCACTGGATGAAGCCGATGCGCTTCGGGCGCTCGTGGTCACCAGGGCGCATGAAGTGACCCATGGTCGGGCCGCCGGCGCAGATCAGCCGCTCGAACTCCATGGAGGTGATGACGTTCTGGAAGCGGGTGTACCCGTACTCGTCCATCTCCGTGGGGTCGTACACGTCGAGCCCGATGGCCACGATGATGGCCCCCGCCTCCCGGGTGATGATCTCGTCCCGGTCGTCGTAGTCGATGGCTCTCTTCCCGCAGACCTTGGCGCACTCCCCGCAGGCGATGGGGTTGTTGCCCAGGCAGTCGTCCATGTTGAGGATGTAGCTGCACGGCACCGCCTGGGGGTACGGGATGTAGATGGCCTTGCGGGAGCTGAGCCCCATCTGGTACTCGTCCGGCCTGGAGATCGGGCAGACCTTGTGGCACTCGCCGCACGCGTTGCACAGCGTGTGGTCCACGTACCGCGCCTTCTTGCGGATCTTCACGGTGAAGTTCCCGATGTAGCCCGATACCTCATCGACTTCGCAGTAGGTGAGGAGCTCAATTTTTGGATGCCGACCGGCATCAATGGCCTTGGGGCCGAGAATTCAAATCGAGCAATCCATCGTGGGATAGGTCTTGTCCAGCTTGGCCATGATTCCGCCGATGGAGGCCTCCTTCTCCACGAGGTAGACCTGGTGACCGGCGTCGGCCAGTTCGATGGCGGCCTCGATGCCCGCGATCCCGCCGCCGATGACCAGGGCGGCGTCGGTCACCGGGACGGACAGCTCGTCCTGGGCCTCGAGGAAGCGGGCCCGGGCGACGGAGCTCGCGACCAGGTCCCTGGCCTTGGCCGTGGCCCCGTCCCAGTCCCCGGGATGCACCCAGGAGCAGTGCTCCCGCAGGTTCGCCATGTCCATGAGGTAGGGATTCAGGCCGGCCTCCGCCACGCACTGTCGGAAGGTCGGCTCGTGTTGCCGCGGCGTACAGGACGCGACGACGACCCGGTTGAGCCGGTGTTCCCGGATCGCATCCTTGATCTCGTTCTGCCCGGGATCCGCGCAGGTGTACTTGTTCCGGACGGCACAGACCACATCCGGCAGGGTGCGTGCGTAGTCCGTCACGGCCTGCGTATCCACGGCCCCGGCGATGTTCAAGCCGCAATCGCAGACGAAGACACCGACCCGGAGCTCGTTGCCCCCAGCTCTGTCACTCATTGAGATCCCTCCCCTCGGTTTCGGTCAGGGCCATCCCGGTGCTCCCGGTGTCCGTCCAGCGCGTCCATCACCAGCTCGGCTATGTCGCGCATTTCCATCGTTATTTCATCATGTAAGAGCGGATCCTGCATGGTGCACTTGAAGTGTACCTGGCACTTCGGGCAGGAGGTGACGAGGACCTCGGCGCCCGTCGTCCTCGCCTCCCGGAGGCGCCGGGTCTGGACCTCCTTGGCGTGTCGGTCGCAGCTGGACCAGGGACCGCCGGCGCAGCAGGTCGAGTTCTTCCTGGAGTGGCGCATCTCCACCAGTTCGGTCTCGGGCAGGGCCGCGATGACGGTCCGCGGGGCGTCGTAGATGCCCAGCTGTCGACCCAGGCGACAGGGGTCCTGGAAGGTCACCTTTCGGGCCGCACCCCCCTTGAACTCCAGCCCCTCGAGGTTCCCGGCCAGGTACTCGGTGAAATGAAGCGTCTTCGGTAACGGGCCTTGGAAGTAGGGAGCGTAGTCGATCTTCCACGTGCGCAGGCACTCGGCGCAGGGAGCGACCAGGGTGGTGGCGCCGCTGCGGGCGAAGAGCTCGACGTTGTGCCTGGCGAGCCGCTCGAAGTTCTCCCGGTCGCCGGTCCACAGCAGGTCATGACCGCAGCATCTCTCCTCCCGGGAAACCACGGGCTCGACCCCCAGGCGGTTGAGGACCTTGATCGCGGCCCGCGTGCCGTTCAGGGTGGTCACGCCGAGTTCGGGAAAGTAGGCATCCAGGTACATGGTGCAGCCGGCGAAGAAGTAGACGCTGCCTTCCTTCTCCTGCACCTTCAGGTCGTCGGTGACCCACTCCAGGCGGTTCTGCCGGGCGCCGCCCGCGGCCATCATGCGCATGACGGACTGAAGGGCGCCGCCGTGGGGACAATCGGGCACAGCGCCTTCCGCCCTGCCCAGCTCCCTGAGCTTCCTGACCAGGTCGGAGAACTCCACCCCCGACGGGCATCGGGAATCACAGAGTCCGCAGGTGAGGCAGGTGAACAGCGCGCCGCCCGAGATCAGCTCGTCACGCTGGCCGAGGTTGGTGGCCAGCACCTGACGCCGGGGGCTGTAGGGAGCCCCCGCCCGGGTGAGGGGGCAGGTGGCGGTGCACTTGCCGCAATCGTAGCAGGCCCATGCCTTGGTGCTCCTTGCGATCTCCGCCAGGTCGGTCCTCTTGATCTGCCCCGTCCCGGTCATCGAGCTGCTCCCCGCGCAAGTGGGCTGGGGCCGAGACCCCGGACCTGGTCGGTGAACTCATTGATCACCGCGGCGAAGCGTCCGCCCTCCGCTGCGCTGATCCACTCGAGCCGGACGCGGCCCTCGCCCAGCCCCAGCAGCCTCACCACCGCCCGGGTCTTGTCGAACTGCTCCAGCGCACGCTCGTTGCCGAAGACGTAGTGGCAGTCACCGATGTGGCAGCCGGAGACGAGGACGCCGTCCGCCCCCTGCTCCAGGGCCTTGAGGACGAAGCCGGGCTGAATCCGCCCGGAGCACATCACCCGGATCATCCGGAAATGAGGCTGGTGCTCGATCCGGGAGACTCCCGCTGTGTCGGCGCCGGCATAGGAGCACCAGTTGCAGGCGAAGACCACGATCCTGGGATTCCATTGCTTCTTCGCCCTCGCCGTCATCGTCGACTTCTCCTAGCCGAAGAATGCTTCGATCATCGAGTGGATCTGGGTATCGGTGAAGTGGTGCGACGTGATCGCCCCGGACGGGCACCAGCTCCCGCAGGTGCCGCATCCCTTGCAGAGGCTGGCGTTGACCTCTGCGACATGGCGGCCGGCAGGGGTCTGCACGAGCTTCGGCCCATGGAAGAGGCAGAGGTCCACGCATCTCCCGCAGGCCCGGCACTTGACCGGATCCACGACCGCGACCGCGGGGTCGAGCTTCACCCGCTCGTGGGCGAGATAGGTCGCGGCCCGGGCCGCCGCAGCCGAGGCCTGGGCCACGGAGTCCACGATGTCCTTCGGGCCCTGCACCGTGCCCGCGATGAAGACCCCCTCCACCGCGGTCTCCACCGGGGCCAGCTCCGGGTGGCGCTCCAGGAAGAAGCCGTCCAGACCGAGGCTGGCCTTCAGCAGGTCGTGGAACTTCGCCGTCTCCGGCTGGCGCGGCGCCATCCCCACGCCCAGGACCACCAGATCCACGGGCACCGAGATGCGGCGGTCGAGGAGGGGATCGAAGGACTCGACGCGCTCGGCCCGGCCGTCGCCGAGGACCGCGGGCCTCTGCCCCTCGCCGACGTGGCTGAAGAGCACCCCCAGGCCCCGGGCCTCCCGATACATCTCCTCCGCGCCGGTGGAGACCGTGCGGATGTCACGGTAGAAGATCACCGACTGGATCCCCAGCCCGGCCAGCTCCGTCGCCTGCTTGATCGCGGTGGGGCAGCAGTAGCGGGAGCAGCCGGTGAACCCGTCGGGCTCCCGGGAGCCCACGCAGAGGATGAACGCTGCGGTCCCGGTCTTCCCGCGGCCGAGCACGCCTTCACCCCCGCGCTTCGAGAGCATTCCCTCGAGTTCGTGGCTCGTCACGACATTGGGATACCCGCCGTAGCCGTATTCCCCCGTCGGCGTGTAGAGGGAGGCGCCGAAGGCGAGGACGATCGCGCCGACCTGGAGGGTCTCCTCCACCGCGCCGGAGAGGGTGGCCTCGAAGTTGCCCACGTAACCCGAGATGTGGTCCACCTCGGTCCCCATCAGCACCCGCGCACCGCTCCTTTCGAGGAGCCTCAGCTTCTCCTTCAGCACCTGTGCGGCCGGGCGCATGGTGGGGTAGAGGTGCCGCAGGTTGGGCTTTCGCAGGAACCCGCCCAGGGCCTCCTCCTTCTCCACCAGGGTCACCGGGAAGCCCTGGTCGGCGAGGTCCGTCGCCGCCTGGATGCCGGCGATGCCGCCCCCGACCACGAGGGCGGCCTGGATCATCGGGACGTCGGTCTCGATCAGCGGCTCCAGATGCCGGGCGCGGGCCACCCCCATCCGGATCAGATCATGCGCCTTTTCCTGGGCCAGCTCCGGATGGGCGGCGTGGACCCAGGAGCACTGGTCGCGGATGTTCACCATCTCCAACAGGTAGGGGTTGAAGCCGACCTGTGCGCAGGTCCCCCGGAACACCGGTTCGTGGGTGCGCGGGGTACAGGCCGCCACGACGACCCGGTTGAGGTCGTGCTCCCGGATCATCTCCTCCAGCGCACCCTGTCCCGTGGACGAACAGGCGAACTGGTGCTCCGCCGCGGCTACGACCCCCGGCAGGCCGGAGGCTCTCTTCGTGAGCTCCTCGGTCCCGAGGACCCCGGCGATGTTGGATCCGCAGTGGCACACCAGGACGCCCACCCTTGGCGGCCCGGTGAGGTCTCTGGGCGCCACGTCCCTGGCGACCTGCTCGCCCCGGTCCTCGGCCAGGAACTTCTGGGCCCTGGCGGCTGCGGCGGAGGCCTGGGCCACGCAATCCGGGATGACCTGCGGTCCCACCGCGCTGCCGCAGACGAAGATCCCCTCCCGGGTGGTCTCCACCGCGGAGATCGCGGGGTCCCGACGGGCGATGAAGCCGTAGCGGTCTGCCTCGATGCCCAGCCTTCCGGCGAGCTCGGCTGCGCCGTCGTTGGGGGCCGCGGCGACGGACAGGACCACCAGGTCCGCAGGGAGTCGTCCCCGGTCATGGTGGAGGGTGTCCTCGACGAAGATCTCGAGCCCCCCGGTCTCCCGATTCCGGTCCACCTTGGAGGGTCGCCCCCGGACGTAGCGCGCGCTCGCCTCGTCCCTGGAGCGCTGGACGAAGTCGTCGAAGCCCTTCCCGAAGGCCCGGATGTCCGTATGGAGGATCGTGATCTCCTCCACCTCGGGGTCGTGCTGCCGCACGAGCATCGAGTCCTTCACCGCGTTCATGCAGCAGAACCGGCTGCAGTAGGGCCTGCCGCCCTCGCCCCTGGCGCCGACGCACTGGATGAAGACGATGCGTCGTGGCGTCTTCCGGTCCGAGGGCCGCACCACATGGCCGCCGGTGACCCCCGTGGCGTTGAGCATCCGCTCCAGCTCCAGACTCGTGACCACGTCCGGGAACCGGCCGTACCCGTAGTGGCCCAGGGCCCGCGCATCGAACTCCTGGAAGCCGATCGCGACGAGGACGGCGCCGGCATGGACGTCGAACTCCGAGAGGGGCATGTCGAAGTCGATGGCCCGGGGTTCACAGGCCTTCACGCATCGGTCGCAGACCAGGATCCTGTCGTTGAGGCATGCGTCGCGGTCGATGACGTACGCGGCCGGCTCCGACTGGGGGAAGGGGCGGTAGATGGCGCGGCGGGCCTTGAGACCCACGTCGAACTCGTTGCCCGCGAGCTGTGGACAGGCCTCGACGCAGAGCCCACAGGCGACGCAGAGGTCCTCCCTCACGAGGCGGGGGTGCGTCCGGATGCGGACCGTGAAGTCCCCCGCCTTGCCCTCGAGGCCGATGATCTCGGAGGTGGTTGCGACCTGGATTCGTGGATGCCGACCGGCATCGAGCATCTTGGGCCCGAGAATTCAGATGCTGCAATCCATGGTCGGAAAGGTCTTGTCGAGCTGGGCCATGCGCCCCCCCAACGTCGGCGACCTCTCCACCAGCACAACACCGATCCCGGCGTCGGCGAGATCGAGGGCTGCCTGGATGCCCGCGATCCCGCCACCGATGATCACCGCCCGCTTCACGCCCTCCGGTCGGGCTCCCCCTCTGGGATCCTTGGAGTCCTTCACCATCCAACCTCCCGTCATTGGAACCGTCAGCGCTTCTGCTTGCCGCCGTACTCCCGGTCGTAGTAGGCGCACCCGGCGTCGAAGGCCCTCAGGTTCAGCTCCTCGGTGCCCCCGGGGACCGAATGCTCCACGGCCCTGCGGACTGCAGCGCGGGGAACGAGCTCCGTCACCGCTGCGAAGAAGCCGAGCATCACGATGTTCTGGACAATCTTGCGACCGAGCACCTCCTCGGCGATGCGGGTGGAGGTGATCCCGAAGGCCTGCTGGCCCCGCTCAAAGGTCGGCTCGACCAGATCCCTCTCGTAGATCAGGACGCCGCCGTCCTTGAGCTCGGCCTTGTGCTTCTTGTAACCCTCTCCCGACATGACGACGAAGATGTCCAGGTCGGAGACGTAGGGGTAGAGGATCTCGTCGTCGTCCACGGTGAGGGTCGCGCTGCACGCGCTCCCCCGCGCCTCCGGGCCGAAGCTCTGGATCATCGTCGCGTGCTTGTCGGATTGGATGGAGCAGGCGTTGCCGATGATGTGTCCGCTCAGGACGACGCCCTGGCCCCCGAAGCCGGTGATGCGAATCTCCGTCCTACTCATGCAACCACCCTCCTTCCGGCGGCAGGGGCACGTACCGGTCGCCGAACTTCTCGTCGTAATGCGCGTGCATCGCCTCCAGGAAGGTGGGGTAGGGCGCGTTGACGAAGACCCCGCAGGTCAGCTTGTTCTGGAAGTCGATGTCCACGTCCCTGGTGTCCGCGCCGTGCTCGATCTTCGCGTTGTCATGATAGAACTTCATCAGCTGGAACCCGGACCCCAGGCGATTCCGGCGGGCGTAGACCGTCGCGCAGGGGGTGATGACCTCCACGAGACGAAAGCCCTTGAGCCCGATGGCCTCGGTGAGGGAGTTGGTGAGCCGCCGGATGTGCAGGGAGGTCCAGCGAGCGACGTAGGTGGCCCCGCAGCTCGCCGCGAGGTGCGCCAGGTTGAAGGGGCGCTCGAAGTTGCCGAAGGGCATGGTGGTGGACCGCGCACCCAGGGGGGTGGTGGGCGCATTCTGCCCGCCGGTCATCCCATAGATGAAGTTGTTGACCAGGACCACCAGCAGATCCATGTTGCGGCGGGCCGCGTGGATGAAGTGGTTGCCCCCGATGCCCGAGAGATCGCCGTCTCCAGAGAAGACCGTGACGTTGAGCTCGGGCCGGGCCATCTTGAGCCCCGTGGCGAAGGGGATCGCCCGCCCGTGGGTGGTGTGGAAGGCATCCAGGTTCATGTAGCCGGCCACCCGCCCCGTGCACCCGATCCCGGAGACGATGGTCGTCTTGTCGAGGTCGAGGCCGGCCTCTTCGAGCGCGGAGGCGTAGCATCGGACCACGGTGCCGATGCCGCAGGTCGGGCACCAGATGTGCGGGATCCGGTCCATGCGGAGGTAGGGCGCGATGGGGTGCTCGGGGATGTCGTGGTCGAGGACCTTGCTCATCTCGCTGCCTCCAGGATCGCGTCGGCGATCTCCTTGGGGTCGTGCACCCCGCCGCCCCCGTGGGGAACGAGGACGGTCTTCGCCTGGCCGCCCGCGCAGCGTTCGACCTCGAGGACCATCTGGCCGTAGTTGATCTCCGGCACGACGAAGGCTTTGATCCCCTTCGCCAGGCTCCGGATCTTCTTCTCCGGGAAGGGCCAGACCACGATGAGGCGGATGACGCCCACCTTCACGCCCTTGCTGCGGGCGATGTCGATGCCCTGGCGGGCGACCCGGGCGGTGATCCCGTAGGTGACCAGGATGACGTCCGCGCCCTCGGTGGCCTCCTCATCGAAGCGGACGATGTCGTCGGCGTTCATCCTGATCTTGTTCACCAGGCGCAGGACCTTCTCCTCCTGGCAGGCCGCGCTCATCACTGGATAGCCGCGAGCGTCGTGGGTGAGCCCGGTGCTGTGGAAGCGATAGCCGTCACCGGCCCTGGCGAACTCCGGGACCCAGGCGCCCTCGGGGATCGCGTAGGGCTGATACTCCCCCGGCTTCTTGTCGGTCAGCTTGCGCTGCACCAGGTCGATGGCGTCGGCCTCCGGGATCACCACCCGCTCGGTCATGTGCCCCACGCACTCGTCCATCATGAAGAGCACGGGCACCCGGTAGATCTCCGAGAGGTTGAACGCGTCGATCATCAGGTCGAAGGACTCCTGGGGGGATTGGGGACAGAGTGCGATGATCTCGTAGTCCCCGTGGGAGCCCCACCGCGCCTGCATCATGTCCCCCTGGCCGGTCATGGTGGGCAGCCCGGTGGAGGGCCCACCCCGCTGGACGTTGACCACCACGCAGGGGGTCTCCATCATGGCCGCCAGGCCGATGTTCTCCATCATCAGGCTGAAGCCCGGCCCGCTGGTCACGGTCATGCACTTGGTCCCGGTCCAGGCCGCGCCGATCACCGCGGCCATGCTGGCGAGCTCGTCCTCCATCTGGATGAAGGTGCCTCCCATGGTCTGGAACCGGCCCGCAATCCGCTCCACGACCTCCGTCGAGGGCGTGATGGGGTAGCCGGCCACGAATCTGCAGCCCGCCGCCATCGCCCCCTCTCCGCACGCGAAGTCTCCGTCGAAGTAATGGGCGCCTGTGAGGACACTTCGGGGGTCAGCCTTCACCTCTCACCCTCCTTGTCGTTCGAGGACGCTGAAGATCGCGAACTCCGGGCAGATCATCTCGCAGAGGCTGCAGTTCACGCACTCGCCCTGCTTGATCACCTCGGGCGGGTGATAGCCCTTGGCGTTGAACCGGTCCGACATCCTCAGCACGTCCTTGGGACAGTACTCCACGCAGAACGCGCAGCCCTTGCAGCGATCGACGATGATCCTGACGTCACCGCGGGGCACATGGAGCGTCTCGATGTCCAGAGGGGTTCGCCAGTACTTCATGTCCATCGTCGGGAACCTGCAGGCACCCGGGTGGGTATTCGGACCCGGAGACCCCCTGGTCGCCGCCTCCTTGCGTTGAACCGATTCAACAAATTCTCGCTAGCGTAAACCAAGTATCCGAGGACTGTGCCGTGGTGTCAATCACCACGGGGACGTCGCGATCCAGCCTTGGGCCTTCCCACAAGGCTCGCAGCGCATTCCTCTCTTGACTCCGGACCCCCTGATCCGCATCATGCGCCGACCTTCCGGGCGTATCGCCCCCTGAAGATGACCAGGAGCAGGGATGACCAGCCTCTCAGAGACACGAAACATCGGTATCGCGGCCCATATCGATGCGGGCAAGACCACGGTCACGGAGCGGATCCTGTTCCTCGCCGGGGTGATTCGGAAGACCGGCGAGGTCCACGATGGTGCGGCGACCATGGACTTCATGAAGCAGGAGCAGGAGCGGGGCATCACCATCGCATCCGCCGCCATCTCCTGCGCCTGGCGGGGACACAGCATCAACCTCATCGACACCCCCGGACACGTGGATTTCACCCTGGAGGTGGAGCGCTCCCTGCGTGTCCTCGATGGCATGGTCGCAGTGTTCTGCGCCGTGGGCGGCGTGGAGCCCCAGTCCGAGAAGGTCTGGTCCCAGGCGGACCTCCACCGGGTCCCGCGCATCGCCTTCATCAACAAGATGGATCGCGCGGGCGCGGACTTCCCGGGAACGATACAGGCCATGCGGGGCGTCCTCGACGCGAACGCGGTGGCCTACCAGTGCCCGCTCTTTGACGCAGAGGGCTTCTGCGGCGTGGTGGACCTCGTGGAGATGCAGGCCTGGTGCTACAAGGGCTACGAACGCACGGAGGTCGCCATCCCCGACGACGTCTTGCCCGAGGTTCAGGCTGCGCGGCTGACGCTCCTCGAGGCCCTGTCCGAGTTCGACGACGTCCTGATGGAGGCCTACCTGGAGGGTGCGGAGATCTCTGCGACGGAGATCCGCCGGGTCACCCGTTACGCAGTGGAGCGGATGCTCATCGTCCCGGCCTTCGCAGGAGCCGCCTACAAGAACAGCGGCGTCCAGCTCCTCCTCGACGCGGTGGTGGACTACCTGCCGTCTCCCCTGGGTGCGGGCGCCGTGGTGGGCACCGACCTCGAGGATCCGACAAAGACCCACAGCCGGTACCCCCGGGAGTCGGACCCCTTCTCCGCCCTCGCGTTCAAGATCATCCATGATCCCTACGTGGGGCAGCAGACCTTCATCCGGATCTACTCCGGGCGGATCCAGAGCGGCGACACCGTCCTCAACGCCACCGCGGGTCACAAGGAGCGGATCGGCCGCATCATGCGGATCCGTGCGCGGGAGCGCCAGGAGATCACCTCGGCCGAGGCTGGTGACATCGTCGCGCTGGTGGGCCTGAAGAAGACCATCACGGGGAACACCCTCTGCGCCGTGGAGGCGCCCCTCCTCCTGGAGTCCATCGAGATCCCCGAGGCGGTGATCCGGGTACGGGTGAAGGGGCGGAACCAGAAGGAGCAGGAGAAGCTGGCCAAGGCCGTGTCCCGCCTGGCAATGGAGGACCCCTCCTTCACGATCGCGCACGATGAAGAGACCAAGGACCTCGTCCTCGGGGGCATGGGGGAGCTGCACCTCGAGGTCCTCGTGGATCGCCTCCGGATGGATTTCTCCGTGGATTGCGAGGTCGGGATCCCCTCCGTCGCCTACCGCGAGGCCATCTCTCTCCCGATCCAGATGGTGTACAGGCACGTGAAGCAGACCGGTGGGCACGGCCAGTTCGCGCACGTGGTCATCGCCTTCGAGCCCTCGGAGGACGAGGTCCTGGGCTTCGAGTCCCGCATCCGCGGCGGCGCAGTGCCCACGGAGTACCACTCCTCGATCAAGCGGGGCATCGAGGATGCCATGCTGGAGGGCGTCCTGGCCGGCTACCCGGTCGTGGGGGTCAAGGCGGTCCTTGTGGACGGGTCGGCCCACACGGTGGACTCCTCGGACATGGCCTTCCGCACCGCGGGAAGGATGTGCTTCCGCAAGGCCGCCCTCCTCGCTGTGCCGCGTATCCTCGAGCCCTTGATGAAGGTGGATATCGCCACCCCGGACGAGTACATCGGGGACATCGTCGGGGATCTGGGGAGCCGCCGGGGCAAGGTGGTCAACATGCGCCGGTTCCGCAAGGGCAGCCAGAAGATCGAGGCCCTGGTGCCCCTGGGCGAGATGTTCGGCTATGCAACGCCGCTGCGCTCGATGTCGTCGGGCCGCGCGGCCTTCGCCATGGAGTTCCAGCGCTACGAGCCGGTCCCCGCCGAGGTCCAGACCCGGATCATCAAGGAGCGGGCCGGGAGTTGACAGTCCACGGAGGCCCGACTACACTCCGCCGCCCGACAGGAGGCGGTATGAGGCGCGACACAATCATCAACTGGCACCATGGACACGAAGGCATCAAGCCTGCGATCGACGCCGGGATCCGGATCAAGGATCCCCACGAGCTGGCGGACGTCAGCGCGGGCTGGAGCTACGTGACCTTCTTTCCCCTGGGCACCACACCGGACCAGGTCCTCTTCGACCTCTCGAAGCTGGAGAGCACTGTGGAGCAGCTGGGCTACTTCCTCCCGGACGAGGTGGTCGCCGAGCACAACAAGATCGTGGTCACCGCCATGTCCGTGGTGCAGAGCGCTGCGCACCAGCTGTACGGGCTGCTGCGGCTCATCGAGGAGTTCGGAAAGCGCTACTCGAGCCCCGAGAAGCACCCGCGACTCGGGTACTACGGCAAGGTCGGCGGGATCTACCTCCGCCCCGAGAAGGGCCGGGTCCTGGTCCTGTACGCGCAGGACGACGAGAGCCTCCTGGAGATCGAGGCCGCGCTCCAGGAGCTGATCCTGGAGTTCAGGGTCCCCGGCGTGGAGTTCGAGATCCGCCTCGGCAACGGCCTCTCGGACCTCCCGCGGCTCCTCAAGGGCTATGGCGAGCCCGAGTACCGGCAGTCCGGCGTCCACCACTTCAAGATCACCGATCCCACCCGGTTCGAGACCCTGGTGCAGCAGGCACGGGTGGATTACGCGAATTACCTCTTCGACAAGCCCCACGAAATCAAATGACATGGCCCCCCCCGATGTGTACCATCCGACCATGAACCGCTCGACGACAATGCTCGTGATCGTGGCCGTGCTCCTGCTCCTTGGGGCCTGTACCCCCATGATCGGGGACGAGTGCTCATTCAACCGGGACTGCCCGACGGGGACTTACTGCGACAAGACCCTGCCCGGCGGGTACTGCACCGAAACCCCATGCTATCCGGGCGACTGCCAGCCACACTCGGTGTGCATCGAGTTCCCGGATCAGGAGAAGGCCTTCTGCATGTCCCGTTGCGACGACGACAACGATTGCCGGGAGGCGTACAAGTGCATCCCCATCACTTCCTTCGGAGAGGCGAAGCGCTTCTGCGGCGTCCTGGCCGACTGAGCCTCGTCGCGCTCGCCTTCCTGGCGCTCTGGCCCGGTTGCTCCCAGCCCGAGTCCCGCGTCGCGGTCACCCCGGTCCTCGTCGAAGAGGGGCCCCGGGAGCTGCGGATCCTGCGCGCCGACTACGAGGCGGTCATCAAGGAGGGGCTCCAGCCCATCATGCGCTGGTACCTCACCATGCCCGCGTACGACGCTGTGGAGACGTTCCTCGGTTTTCGCATCGTTCGGATCCTCAGGGACGACATGAAGGACGGCCCCGTGAAGGTCGGTGACGTCCTGCGCCGCATCAACGGTCAACCCATCGAGACCCCGGGGCAGGTGGAGGCCGTCTGGCGCGAGCTCTGGTCGCGCAAGATCCTCACCCTGTCCCTGATTCGCGAGGGGCGGCCCATGGACCTCACCATCCCCATCGTGACCCCTGACGCAGACCCCTCCCCGGCGAATTGACAGCCTCCTCGACGTGATGCTATAAGCCATCGGGTTCTTCCAGGGCGTGACTTTGTGACGCGGCGCGCAGGCGGCGTCGTTCGAGGGCGGGATGTCGCAACTACAGCGGGGATTGCTGGGGGGTTCCGGGGAGAAGTGGGTCGAAAAGGGCCTTCGCCGTCCCCGCTTCGAGAGCCCGCGCTACCTCGATCCGCTCACCTCCGAGGAGGACGCAGCGGCGTTGCGGACCTTCCTGGAGACCCCCCCCCTGGAGATCGAGATCGGCTGCGGTCGGGGCCACTTCATCGAGGAGATGGTCCGGACCCATCCCGACCGTCGGTTCCTGGTCATCGAGGCGCGGGGGCGGTACGTGCGGATGGCCTTGCGCCGCCTCGACCGCCTCGGCGCGGAGAACGTGAGGGTCGTCTACGGGGACGCACGGGAGCTCCTCCCGAGCCTCGTCACCCCGGACGCCGCGCAGGCGGTCTACCTGCTCTTCCCCGACCCCTGGTGGAAGAACAAGCACATCAAGAAGCGGGTCTCGACCCCTGCGTTCCTCGAGACGATCCGCAGCCGGCTCCGCCCGGGCGGCGTCCTGGTCTTCCGCAGCGACGTCGAGGCTTACGTGGAGCGCATGGACGGGATCCTGTCGGATGTCGGGGGCTACGAGAGGATGGACGAGATCCCCGAGGGGACCGCCCTGAGCCACCGGCACAAGAAGTGCCTGACCATGGGCCTCCCCGTCTGGGAGCGTGGATTCAGGCGTGACGCGGAAGGAGGCAGGGAATGACAATCAAGG
Organism: Pseudomonadota bacterium; assembly: GCA_043815665.1. Lineage (GTDB taxonomy): Bacteria > Myxococcota_A > UBA9042 > CAIXZC01 > CAIXZC01 > CAZNWW01. Next base: position 8,386 of record JBDRIT010000195.1, on the reverse strand, counting down.
CGATCGCGATGCTGGTGGCGCTCGGGGCCACCATGGGCTTCTTCGCATGGTCCGCGTGGAAGAAGACCCGGGTGATGCGCAAGGCCAAGCCGGATGACACGCGGTTCGACCAGCTCTGGCGTCGGGTCGAGGAGGTCCTGACCGTCGCCATCGGTCAGAAGAAGATGTTCAAGGAGCCCCTCGCCGGCCTCATGCACGCGGGGATCTTCTGGGGCTTCCTCGTCCTCCTCTTCCGCTCCATCTCCCTGGTCGGGCAGGCGTTCTCCGCCGAGTGGACCCTCTTCTGGTTCTGGGGCGGCCTGGAGAACGTCTACACCCTGGCCAAGGACCTCTCGGAGCTCGCGGTCCTCGTGATGATCGGCTTCGCGTTCTTCCGACGGTTCGTCCTGAAGCCCTGGCGGATCTCCCTGTCCTGGGACGCAAACCTGGTCCTCTTCCTCATCGGCTTCCTCATGCTGTCCGACTTCCTCATGGATGGGGCGAAGTTCGTGGTCACCCCGGGCACCATCGAGGAGGCCTGGGCGCCCATCGGCGCGACGGTGGCCAGCATCTACAAGGGCGTCGGGATGGGCGCCGGGACCGCGCTCGGGGTGGAGGAGACCTTCTACTGGGCCCACATCGGCGCGCTGTTCTTCTTCCTCAACTACCTGCCCTACTCGAAGCACATGCACGTGCTCACCGTCATCCAGAACGTGTTCCTCGTGAACCTCCGGCCGGGCAAGGCGCTCCGCCCCATCAAGGACATCGAGGAGCAGGAGACCTTCGGCGCCGGCAAGATCCAGGACTATACCTGGAAGGACATCCTGGACATCTACACCTGCACCGAGTGCGGGCGGTGCATGACCAACTGCCCCACGACCCTCACGGACAAGACCCTGCGGCCCAAGGACCTCACCGAGCGGCAGAAGCACTACCTGCCCGTGGTGGAGCCCTTCCTCCTGGGCACGAAGGAGGGGGAGCCCGAGGAGAGCCTCATCGACGTGTCCAAGTGGGACGCGATCTGGGACTGCACCACCTGCGCCTCCTGCGAGGAGAACTGCCCGCAGCAGATCGAGTACGTGGGCCGGATCGTCGAGATGCGGCGGTTCCTCCTGCTCATGGACGGCAACAACCCCAAGGAGCTGAACGTCGCCCTCCGCGGCCTCGAGAACAAGTCCAATCCCTGGGGCCTGGCCATGGGCGACCGGGGGGCCTGGACCCGGGAGGACAAGGTCCCGACCTTCGCGGACAAGCCCGAAGCGGAGTTTCTCCTCTACCTGGGCTGCGCGGGCTCTTACGACGACCGCAGCATCAAGATCGCAAAGGCCCTGGTGAGGCTCCTGGATCACGCGGGGATCAGCTACGCGGTCCTCGGCGCGGACGAGGCCTGCTGCGGCGACCAGGCCCGCCGGGTGGGCAATGAATACCTGGCCCAGATCCAGGCCCAGACCAACATCGAGACCTGGAACGAGATGGGGATCAAGAAGATCATCACGATCTGCCCCCACGGCTACAACATGATGAAGAACGAGTACCCGGACTTCGGGGGCAACTACGAGGTGCTGCACCACACGGAGCTCCTCAGCGACCTGGTGGCCAGGGGCCTGCTCAAGCCCGTCAAGGGAGTTGCGGCCAGGAAGGTCACCTTCCACGATTCCTGCTACCTGGGCCGGTACAACGACATCTACGACCAGCCGCGCGAGACCCTGGACCAGATCCCGGGCCTGGAGCGCGTCGAGATGGAGCGCACCCGGGAGACCAGCTTCTGCTGCGGCGCCGGCGGTGGTCGGGTCTGGATGGAGGAGCACAAGGGCACCCGGATCAACCAGTTCCGGATCGACCAGGCCATGGAGGTCAACCCCGACACCATCGTCAGCGCCTGTCCCTTCTGCCTCATGATGTTCAAGGACGGCATCGCGGAGAAGGGCTGCGAGGACAAGCTCAAGGCCGTGGACCTCGCCGAGATCCTGGCGGAATCGTGCCTGTAGACCCGCATTTCTTTGACGGGCGCCCGGACGGGAGTACCATCCGGGCGTTTGAGGACCCGTTGGTTCTTGTGCTTTACTCTGAAGGAGGATGGAGATGATGAGGTTTCTGACGTTCCTGACCGGTCTCCTTGTGGCGGTCGCCACCACTGCGGCGCCGGCCATGGCCGCGGAGAAGAACGCGGACGAGCCCAAGATCCAGGTTCGGTTCCTGATCCAGCCGCAGATGCAGCTCATCCAGGCGAAGAAGCAGCCCGGCGCCGACGCCCTGGTGCCCATCACGCCGGACAACAACGGCATCGGGCAGGAGTTCTTCCTGCGCCGGACCCGGGTGATCCTGGCCGGCCAGGTCAACAAGTGGATCCACTTCTTCTTCGAGACCGACAACCCCAACCTCGGCCGGAACGGGAACATCGGCAACACCTTCACCCAGGACGGCTACATCGACTTCCGGTTCTTCGACGAGCTGAAGGTCGCCATGGGCATGATCCTGATGCCCTTCTCCCGGAACAACCGGCAGAGCGCCGCCTCCCTCATGGGGCTGGACTACCACGGCGACGTGTTCACCGCCTGGGGCCCCACGCGCATCTGGCGGGACTACGGCATCGAGGCCCGGGGCGTCATCGCCGGGAACCTCGACTACCGGGTGGGCGTGTTCAACGGCTTCCGCGGCCCCGCCGCGACCAACGACATCCCCCGGTTCACCGGTCGCGTCTCCTACGACTTCTTCGGCGCGGATCCGAAGTTCTTCTACACCGGCACCTACCTGGGCAAGGCCAAGCACCTGAGCATCGGCTACGGCTTCGACGTGCAGCCCGAGGGGAGCGCGAACGCCAAGGGCGAGAAGGGCCTGTACTACGCGCTCACCGGCGACGTCTTCATCGACTGGCCCCTGGGCAACGACATGGCCGCGACCTTGAACACCGGCTTCATGTTCTACTCCTACGGCTCCAAGAAGGCCTACATCCAGACCAGCACCGCGATGTTCGGCGAGCTGGGCTTCATGTGGAAGGATCTGCAGCCCGTGTTCGGCTTCGAGTGGGCCCAGCCCCTGGACGGCAAGGCCTACAAGGACAACCAGATCCTGAACTTCCGTGTCGGCGTCAACTACTACATCACGGGTCACAACGCGACGGTGAAGCTGGAGTACGCAAACACCCTCAACACCATCGGCTATGCGAAGGCCCCCGGCGGCCCCGAGGCGAGCGACTACCGGCGCAACGTGATCACCCTGCAGACCCAGCTCCTGTTCTAGGCCCAGCGCCTCCCTTCTTGAACCAATCACCGATCCCTGCTTTACTCTCCTGGGGTTTCCTCTGCACTGGAGGCGTTCATGCGCGCGCACGTGGTGGCGATTGCCTTTCTGTTCCTGGTCGTTGGTTGCAAGGGTGACGAGAAGAAGTCCGAGGCCGTGGACCCTGCGGTGGGTTCGTCCACGGGGGGGAATCGGGGCGTGGACGCCCCTCCCACAATCGGGGAGTCGGGGCCAGAGGCCCCTCCCACGAATCGGGGCGTGGCACCCAAGGGGCATAAGTCTCGTAAGAGCGGAGCTTCGTCCGCTCAACTCGACTTCAACGCCCCTCCCACAGTGGGGGCGGAGCCTGACCCCGCTGCGATCGTCGACCGCGCCATCGCGGCCGCCGGCGGCCGCGAGGCCCTTGCGGGGAAGTTCGCTGCGTACACCGTGGAGTCCAAGGGGCTCTACCTCGGCGTCCCCTACGAGATGACCTCGGTGTGGAGGGCCCCGGATCAGATGTACATGGGGATGCACTCCGGCGAGATGCAGATGGGCTACGTCGGCGCGGCGTGCTGGAACGTGATGAACGGCGTGGTCCTGGACTGCTTCCCCGAGGAGGCGAAGATGGTGCCCACCCAGCTCTATCTCGCCCGCCTCGAGGGGCTCTACCCGCTGAAGGACCCGGCCTTCCGGTTCACCTCCCTCGGTCCGGGAGAGGTGAACGGGAAGGTCACCGCTGGCCTGCAGGTCGATCATCCCGACGCGCCGGTGTCCGTGCGGATGGAGTTCTACGACGACACGGGGCTCCTGGCCCGATCGGAGTACCCGGGGAGCTTCGGCGGCACCCCGGGGCCGGTGGTCCACGACATCCTGACCTACCGCGAGGTCGACGGCGTCCAGGTGCCGCTGAAGAGCATCGTCACCGCCGGCGGGAAGCGCTTCGTCGAGGACAGGATGACCCGGATCTCCTGGGAGGCCGACGACGCCCTCTTCGCCCGCCCGGAGCAGCGCCCCCTCGGCGCCCCGTCGGTGCGGGTGGTGGGTCCCCAGACCGTCGCGTTCGTGCTCCACAAGGGCCCTTACGAGGACCTCGGGGCCGCCCTCTCCGGGGTGATGGGGTGGGTCGCGTCCTCCGGTCTGGACGTCATGGGGCCGCCGACCTTTGTGTACCTCAACGATCCCGGTCAGGTGCAGGATCCTGCAGCGTACCTCACCGAGATTCGGGTCCCGGTGACCGCCACCAGGGATGTCACCGTGCAGCACGAGGTCTACCAGATCAAGCGGGTGGAGGAGACCACCGTGGCCGCCAGGCTGGAGAAGGGAGCCTACGACACGGCCGCGGCGGCGATCGGTCTGCTGGCGGCGTGGTGTGGGGAGAACGGGTACGTCATCGCGGGGCCGCCCATGATGACCGGCTACTCGGATCCGACCCGGACCCCGCCGGAGGAGCTCCTGAGCGAGCTCCTCTTCCCCGTGCGCAAGCCCGAGTGACGAGGGGGAGATGACCGAGGGCACCCGCTACGGGGCCTACCGCCTCGCCGGCGAGCTGGACAGCGGTGGGATGGCCACGGTGCACGTGGCCACCCATACGCGCCTCGGCCACGTGGTTGCGATCAAGGTGCTCCATCCCCACTACCAGAAGGATGAGTTCCTCCGGTCGCGTTTCGTGGACGAGGCGCGCATCCAGGCGAACCTGGTCCACGAGAACGTGCTCACGGTGCGCGACATCCTCGAGCTCCCGGGGACCACGGCGATCGTCATGGACCTCCTGCGCGGCGTGACCCTGAAGCAGTACTTCAAGCACGTCGGCCTGCCCCTGCCGACACGGCGTGTGCTCGAACTCTTCATCTCGATCACCGACGGCCTCGACGCCGCCCACGCCAGCGGCATCGTGCACCGGGATCTGAAGCCCTCGAACATCTTCCTCCACTGCGAGGGGCAGCGGGTGGTTCCGAAGGTGATGGACTTCGGGGTCGCAAAGCACCAGTGGATGGATCTCAAGGAGCAGAACACTGCGACGGGGACGATCCTCGGGACGCCCCACTACATGGCGCCGGAGCAGTACGACGACGCCAGCACGGTGGATCGGCAGGCAGACATCTTCTCCCTCGGCGTCATGCTCTTCGAGGCCACCACGGGACGCGTCCCCTTCGAGGGGCGGCGGCCCGCGTCCATGATGGCCAGCGTCCTCACGCGGCCCGTCCCCAAGCCGTCCGGGATCCAGATGGACTACCCGCTCCGCCTGGAGGAGGTGATCCTCCGTTGCCTGGAGAAGGATCCCCTGGACCGCTATCGGAACGCGGCGGCCCTGCGCGACGCCCTGGCGGAGGTCGGGGCCCTCGAGGGCCGGGAGGCGATCCCGGACGGGGACATCCCGGTCCCGGAGCTCGAGGGCATCGGGATCCGCCTCGACCGCCTCCAGGGGGTCGAGGTGGCCCGGGCAGCGGAGGCTGCGGGCGGCGACCCGCTCTGGGAGGGCACCATTGCGCGGCCCGGTCGGGAAGACGACGGCAAGGAGCGGGTGGGGAGCCACCTCTCCGGCTTCCAGATCCAGGAGGTGATCCAGGACAGCGGGACCACGGTGATCTACCGGGGAATCGGCCTCGACGACGGGCGGCCCGTCCTCATCAAGGGGCACCGCAAGGAGATCCCCAACGTCGACGAGATCGCCCGGATCCGCCACGAGTTCCAGATCCTCCGGAACATCGACATCGAGGGTGCGCCCCGGGCACGGGACCTCGTGAAGCACCAGAACGGCTTCCTCCTCGTCCTCGAGGACGAGGGTGGGCTCCCCCTCTCCCGTCTCCTCGAAGAGGGCCCCCTGGATCTCCGGGACGTGCTCGCCTACGGGCTCCGGCTGGCCGCGGTGGTGACACGGCTCCACGCCAGGGACGTCATCCACAAGCAGATCACGCCGGACAACGTCTTCGTGAACTCGGGCACCGGGGTGGTCGAACTGGTGGACTTCGGTCTGGCCTCCCGCCAGCCGGCGCAGGTGGTGCACCCCCGCGCTGCGGCGGCCATCGAGGAGGACCTCCGCTACGTCTCACCGGAGCAGACCGGTCGGGTCAACCGGGACCTGGACTACCGGACCGACTTCTACTCCCTCGGCGCAACCCTGTACCACGCCCTCACGGGGGCGCCCCCCTTCGACTCTGAAGATCCCGAGGCCCTGGTCCGCATGGTGATCAGCCGTCGGCCCGAACCGTTGTGGGCCGGGGCCGGGGAGGTGCCCGCGGTGGTCTCGGACATCGTCGAGCGGCTGCTCTCCAAGGAGCCGGAGGCGCGCTACCAGAGCGGCCGGGGCATCCAGGCGGATCTCGAGCGCTGCCTACGGCAGCTCCTCACCAGCGGCGGGGTCCAGCCCTTCCAGCTGGGGGCCCAGGACGTGTCCGAGCGGTTCATCATCCCGCAGAAGCTCTACGGCCGCGACCTCGAGGTGAGGACCCTCCTGGACGCCTTCGAGCGCACCCGGACCGGGGCCGTGGAGATGCTCCTCGTCGCGGGGCGGGCAGGGATCGGGAAGACCGCGCTGGTGCGTGAGATCCATCGGCCGGTCACGGAGTCCCGGGGGATCTTCGTCGAGGGGAAGTTCGACCAGTATACCCGCGACGTCCCTTACGGTGCGGTCATCGAGGGGCTCCACCGGGTGATGCGGGACATCCTCACCCGGGGCGAGGCGGAGCAGGAGGAGTGGCGGACGCGCATCCTCGAGGCCATGGGGCCCAACGCCGCCGTGATCGGGGACGTCGCGCCGGAGCTGTACCACCTCATCGGTCCGCAGCCGGCCCCGCCGGAGCTTCCCCCCGCTGGCGCCCGGAACCGGTTCCTCCTGGCGGTACACAACCTCGTCGGGGTCTTCGCCCGTGCGGACCACCCCACGGTGTTCTTCCTCGACGATCTCCAGTGGGCCGACGCGGCGTCCCTCCGGCTCCTGGCCCACCTGGTCACCGCACGGGAGCGGCGGCATCTGCTGGTCATCGGGGCCTACCGGGACAACGAGGTGGACGCCGCCCATCCCCTGCGTGCGCTCCTCGAGGAGATTGAGGCCGCCGGGCAGCCCCCCGAGCGCATCACCCTCGGGCCCCTCTCGACCCCGGCGGTGACCCAGCTCGTCGCCGAGGCGGTGGATCGAACGCTCCAGGAGGTCGAGCCCCTGGCCGAGGTCGTCACGGAGCTCTCGGGCAGCAATCCCTTCTTCCTGGGGGTCTGCCTTCGGACCTTCCAGAGGGAAGGCTGGATCGCATTCCAGATGCGTTCGGGGCATTGGACCTGGGAGATCGATGCGATCCGGGAGAGCTCCGGAGACCTCTACGAGCTCCTGGACCGGAAGGTCAGCGCCCTCTCGGAGGACGCCATGGGCTGTCTCAGTGCGGCCGCGTGCGTGGGGAGCCAGTTCGACCTCATGACCCTCGCCCTGGCCCTGGACCGGCGCCCCGGCGAGGTGCTCGTCCTGCTCAAGGAGTCCGTCGGCGAGCAGCTCATCCTCGGGCTCGGAGAGACCTACAAGTACTTCGATCTCGAGGAGCAGGGACCGGTGGAGGAGGTCCCCGAGGAGCTCTTCTATGGCGCAGTGGCGTTCAAGTTCGCCCATGATCGCATCCAGCAGGCCGCGTATCACATGATCCCCGAGGAGGAGCGCGCTGCGGTCCATTGGGCCATCGGTCATCACATCCTCGAGGCCGTGTCCCAGGACGCGCTCCCGGCACGGATCTTCGCGGTGGTCAACCAGCTCAACGCCGGGAGGTCCCTCGCCGGTGACAGGGCCACGCGGCTCGAGCTCGCGGAGTTCAACCTCATCGCCGCCCGACGGTCCAAGGCCTCGACCGCGTACAGGACGGCGTTCAATTACCTCCGCGTGGCCCTCGACCTCTGCGACGAGGAGACCTGGCGGGACCGCCGGGCCCTGGCCCTGGATCTCCACGTGGAGGCCGCCGAGGCCGCCTATCTCTCCACGGAGTTCGTGGAGATGGAGCGGTACGTGGACCGGGTCGTGGAGCACGCGACGTCCCTGGACGAGACGATCCGCGCCTACGAGGTCCAGATGCAGGGCGACATCGCGCGGGCCCGGAAGCGGGAGGCGATCCGGACCGGGCTCCGGGTCCTCGCGCTCCTCGGGGTGCGGATCCCCGAGGCGCCGTCCCTGCTCGACGTCGGGCGCGCGTTCCTCGCGAACCGGTTGGCC
>JBDRIT010000194.1:0-10347 GCA_043815665.1 Pseudomonadota bacterium | reverse complement strand
CCCCGAAGCCCATGTCCGCATCAAGATCACCGGTGGAGAGGGCATCCGCAGACTACTCGGCCCCCCCGACTGCCGCGCCATGACGTGAGCCGAAGTCCGCATGGGGCCAAGGTTCCCATGGAACCGGATCACGTGGGGGTAAGAGTCAGCAGCCCCGTAACTTGGATCACATGGGAGGAGGAAACAAATCTTGTGAAGCTGATCGACAAAGCCATCTTCGGGATGGTGAGTGAGTCACCGGGCCGTAACGAAAGTGAACCCATAGGTGGGGGAGCGTTCGACTCCGAACATTCCAGAGCAAGATCCTCTGCTGCCTGGTCCACCAGCAAGGAGTCCTTCGTATCCAAAGCCCGCTGGTCCCCCGTGTCCAGGAGACTTCTCACGTCGACCCCATCGGCCAGGACGGCACCGTCCCCACCGTCCTGCATTGAACCAGTGTCCGTTCCCACGGCCTCCCCGTTCCCTCCACACCCGGAGAGACAGAGGAGGAGCAGCAGGCAATACCGCCCACCGTGCGCTCTGGAGAATGTACATGCCGACATCGCGCCCTCCGTTCCCAAGGATACCTCTTGGCAGGCGCATCTGCCCAGCGACAATTATACCTCCCGGCCCTATGGCGTCAGGGGTGCCGAGTCCTCCGAGCCTACTTCGACCGATGACGTATCCGTGGCATGGCCTTCGGACACTTCAATGATCTCGGAATAATCCAGCTTCGGGGACCAGTGAGCCCACCGCAGACCTGCGGATGAGGCAAGGGACACCAACTGCCACGTGCTCAACCAGGTTTTGAAGGCGGCTTGAGTTTGTTGGTCAGCTCTCTAGAGGTTTATTGGTCTTTCTCGCAAACATACGGATGGCCAACATAGCAGGCTATATCATTCCACTTCCCGCCCTGGAGCATCTCAACGCACCAAGTGTTTGTAAATCCGCCGTTGGGCTCGCCGGGATTCCAGCCGGACCAGATGAAGGGCTCCTGGGTCACCCAGTACCAGAAGTTTACTTGGCCGAACAGGCCAATCCAGAACGGTGCCGGCCCCAGACCGGCCACGAACGAGTTCTCCTGGATCGTGGACACCGTAACAAGGTGGCCCATCGACTCCATCTTACACATATCCAATACACAAACCCACCCAACATCCATATATATGCAATATCCATTTATCATCTGTGTTATGTAGATGTAGCAATGTCCATCGAAGACTTTCCAGTCTCCCTGAGGGATATGCATACAGACACCGTCCGAGCAGACGTCCGTCGTACACGAGACGCCGTCGCTCGCACAGGGCGGCTGCCCCGGGGCCGGTGCATGGACACACCCGGTCTGAGGTTCGCACCCGTCGGTCGTGCAGGGGTCCTGATCGTCGCAGCCCACTTGCTGCCCCTGCAGGCACGTCCCTGCAACGCACGCCGCGGGTGTGACGTACACTCCGCCGGCGCACACTCCCCCGGGACACGAGCCGCAGGAGCCCCCGCACCCGTCCGGGCCGCACTCCTTCCCGGCGCAGTTGGGGAAACAACAGTCCAGGGGGCACGAAGCAGCGGTCTCTCCCAGGTATGGGCAGGTGTCGATGCAATACCCGTCCCCGCAGTACCCGCAGTCGATGGGGCAGGTGGTGTAGGACTCGCCGCCCGTACACTCGCAGTTGCCGCATCCCTCCGCACAGTCCTCTGGACATTCGAGGGGGTTCTCCCCCGGCTCACAGGTCCCGTTCCCGCAGATGTACTTCCCGCAGTCCTCCGGGCAGTCGACCGGGTTCTCACCCGGCTCGCACGCGGCGTCCCCGCACGCGATCTCCCCGCAGTCCGACGGGCAGAAGGCAGGGTCCTCCGGGGTGTCCTCGCCGCACTCACCGCCCTTGCAGAGCCCGTCGCCGCACCCGCCGCAGCAATCCTCCGGGCACTTCACCGGTCCCTCTCCCGGGTCACAGAGCCCGTTCCCGCACACTGCGCAGTCCGGCGCGCAGGTCATCAGCCCCTCCTTCCACCCCTCGTGGCACCCGGCCTCCACGCAATCTCCGTCCCCGCACATACACTCGTCGCACGCGGGCGGCTCATCGGTCACACCGTCGCAGTCGTCGTCCAGGTCGTTGCAGAACTCCTTGGCCGGGGCCGGCGCTGTGCAGAGGGTCAGCCCTCCCGCCCCGCACTCCCGGGTCCCGGGACACGCACCGAACCCGTTGACCGACTCACACAGGCTCCACAGGTGCTGGGTCACAGCGTACGCGGTGCAGGGGCAAACCCCCTGCGCCAACACGCATGTACCGACCGTTGCCCCGGTGACGGTCTCTGCTTGCTCACATTCGTACCCGTCTGGGCACCCGTCCGCTTCGCTGCACAGCGCACCGCAGAAGGTCCCCTCCTCTGGGCCATACCACACGCAGCGCGCAGCGGAATCGCAGTCCTGGTCCGTCGCACAGGGCAGGCAGAGCGAGGGGAAGTCGGAGACGCAGATGAATACGGTGTCCATGCCCCCCGAGAGCATTTCCTCGCAGGAATACCCAGGGGGGCACTCCTCGATGCACTCAGCGGTGCAGAGTTTCTCCCCCAGGTGCATCACACAGAACCCGGACGCACAGTCCGTGTTGTCCACGCAGGGACAGCCAGGAGGCGCGTTCGAGGTCGGGCAGTCCGGCTCCTGGTCCGCTGTGCCCCGGCCCTCGCGGGGGACATCCACCGGGTCTACGACCCCCTCATCCCCGGGGACCGGGAGGTCCTCGAGGTCGATCCCGCCGCGTCGGTCCTCCAGGCCGTCCCGGGAACCGACGATGTCCCCAGCCCCACCGCTCACGGCTCCTCCGCAGCCGGAGAGGCAGAGGAGGAGCAGGAGGTGGAATCCGCAATGGCTGAGCCACGGAAGGGCTCCACATCGACCGATCGAGCGGGAGAACGTAGGGGCAGTATGCATCACCTTCTCCGAACCCGCAGATTCCCCAGGACGACTTGATCCTATCCAGAGGGGCCGGCGATGTCCACACCGCAGGGCGTCGGCGCCCGGCCCCGGGGCGGGCTACCTCTGGTCCGACGAGCCTCCCGGGAGCGGTCCCGGGCATGCGTCATGGGCAGGTGCAGAGTCCCTCCTGGCAGGTGGCCTGGGGGCCGCCACAGTCCATGAGGCATGCGACGCCGTTGTCCTGGTTGGCGTGCGCGCACCCGAAGCTACCCTCGGAGACGCAGACATCGTTCGTGCAGGGGTTGCCGTCGTCGCAGTCTGTGGGCCCACCCGAGAGGCAGACGCCCTCGGAGCACGTGTCGTTGCTTGTGCAGGGATCTCCATCCTCGCACGGATCCGCGTTCAGAAGGAACACGCAGCCGCCCACCGCCCCCTCACAGGAATCATCCGTGCAGGGATTCCCGTCATCGCACGCCACGGTCCCCTCGCCAGGCTTGCATGCCCCCCCCTGGCAAAGATCCCCCGTCGTGCACTTCAAGAACTCCTCGCAGCCGGCCAGGTCATCCGGAACATGGTCGCACAGGAATGAATCCCCGACTGCCGTGGCCACGTCCTCTGTGCACGGGTTGCCATCGTTGCAGCAGTCCTGCGGGCAGGTCTCTACAGACTCGTTCATCTCAGGACAAGCGCTGCTGCATGTCCCGTCGCCGCAGTACCCGCAGTCCTGGGGACAGGTCATGTTGGATTCGTCTCCGTCACAGAGGCAGTCCCCGCAGTTGGCGCCACAGTCGTCGGGACAGAGCACCGCGGAGCCGTACCCCTCTCCCGGCTCGCACAGGTTGTTCCCGCAGGCCTTGTCTTCGCAGTCCTGGGGACAGGAGAACGGGTTCTCCCCCGGCTCGCAGTCCTGGTTGCCGCACGCGAACTCACAGTCTTTATCGCAGTACTTCGGGTGGCCCGGGTCGTCCTCGTGGCACTCCCCGCCCTTGCAGATCTTGTCCCCGCACGACCCGCAGCAGTCCATCATGCAGACATGGGGATTGTCCGGCTCCACGCTCTCAAGCCCGGTGCAGTGGTCATCCCCGCAGACCGAGCAGTCCACCGGGCACCCCTCCAGGTTCTCGTTGCAGTTGACGCCGCTGCACTGGCCGTCCCCACAGACGCAGCAGTCCGCCTGGCAGTTGCCCTGGGTCTCGTTGCATGGTGGACCCACATTGCAGGCCTTGTCTCCGCAGATGCAACAGTCGGCCGGGCAGGTACTGATGGACTCCCCGCACTCGTCCTTCTGGCAGACTCCGTCCCCGCATGCGGACGGACAGCAGTCCACGGGGCATGTCTGGCAGTTCTCCCCATCAGCCTCCTGGCAGTCCCCGTCACCGCAGGGGTCTACGGTCTCCAGAGGCAACTCCGTGCCCGGGGGGGTGTCCGATCGTACGGTGGTATCCGTCGTGTCCTTCAGGCGGGGAGTCTCCCCCCCTTGGACATCCGGTATTCCGACATCTCCCTTGCCGTCCCCGGCGACCCCATCCGCGAGGGTGTCAGTGTCCCCGGTCCACGTCCACTTCGCCTCCTGGATGCAGGTCGTGGAGAGGACAAGGGAGAGGCCCACCACAACCAGCCTCAGAATCTTCATGTATCGCCTCTGCAAGCTCGTAGCCATGTGCACCTGCTTCCCCATCACCCAGCAGGCCTCGGCCACACTTCACTGTTCTGAACCACGGGGTGATCTTCCTGGAAGTGGAGGCCGGGGTCAAGGACAGCGAAGGGAACGGGGGGGGATGCCCCCCCTGCCGCCCCGGAAGGTCGATCTGGGAGCATCCGGGGAAGCCTGGGGGGCATCTGCGGGATCACTTCGCCTTGGACTTCCCTGCTGCCTTCTTCTTCGAGGCACCCTTACGCTTGGTCTTCCTGACCTTCCTCTTCTTGGGCGGGACCACTGTTGCGTCCACGACCCACTTCTTCCCCATGCTCCTCGGTGTGACCTGGGTGCGAGCCGACTTCCCGTCTGCCCCCCTCAGTGTAACAGCATAGGTGACCCTCGACCCCTTCACGATGATCGAACGGACGATCCCGGCCCAGTCCGTATACTTGCCTGCGAGCATCCGGACACCAGTGCCCTTCTCCAGGACGGCAGGAACTTCCGCTGGGGTGGCCTTCTTCGCCCGGACCGGAGCCGGTGCTGCGGCCTTTGTCACCGGCTCTGGAGCAGCTGCTGGCTGCTGGCGTTTCACACGCTTCACCTTGACGGGGGCCGCATGCTTGCGTCCGGGTACACCAGGCAGCTTGGCGAGGAGATCTGCCAGCCCGAGTTCCTCGATGAGCCTGTCGGCCACTCTCTGGCTTGTCACGGTCCGCAGGATCTGCAAGAGCTTGTGGGCCAGGGTAGCCAGGCGCTTCCTCTCCTCCAGCAGCATCCCGATCTCTTCATCCAGGTCCTTGAACTCTTCGAGGATCCGGTGGAGCTCCTCTGCCAGAATCCGCCCAGTGTTCTTCCTCGCCATCCCTTCCCCTCCCTCAGTGTCTTCTCAAGCACCCATGGTAGGCGCCTGCTGGTACATGAGCGAGAGTAGCACCGCTGACCCCGGCACTGGAAGCTCAATGCACATAGGCACTGGAAGCTCAATGCACATACAACTGTGAGCGCCATAAATGCCCCGGGACGAGCTTTTCCGGTGCCCGAACGACCGTCCTCTCGTCGCCGTCCCCCAACAGCCACACTGCTGTTCAGCTACAACACTGCCAAGTTCCATCAGGGCGGGAGGACTGTCCTCCATGCGGAAGTAATAAATAATGAGCTACAGGCGCGAAACATGGATGATGCGCCTTACCCGCGGCCGTCCACTTCCTATTCCGGACACTTGTCGCTGGTGCAGCTCTGATGCCCGCAACAATGAGAGGCCGAGTCGCAAGGAGCACCGTGGGCCGTGCAGCAGCTCCCGCCCTCGCAGACGTTGCTCTCGCATTCATCATTGCTGGAGCACGCCGCACCATCACGACCCTTTGCCCTTGCGGCTGCCGTAGTCACGGCCTTGCTTGCATCTTGGACGAGGCCGGACCCTTTCTCCTGGACCGGCTGCGCCGTGGGCGTGTCCGCCGCGTATGTGAGACCGACCATGCAGGCCATGGCGAGGAGCGCCACCAGTACCAGGGACTTCTTGGCCACTAACCGCTTCATCTGTTCCTCCAGGATCCTGACTGTGTGGAAGGTTGGTGGTGCTCAGTACTCCTTCTTCTTGAGCCTCTCGCCCAGGCTGTCAGCATTGTAGGAGATATTGACGACATACTGGTCGCCCGTGTCATCAGCGAACCAGGTCACGGTGAACTGGACGCGGATACTGTATTTGTCCGAAGTCTTGCTGTCGACGAGATCCCAGGCCACCGCCTCTTGGGGGTGCTCCTTCCCGTCGTTGGTCTTCAGGGTCTCGGACCTGCGAACCGCGGGCGGACCATACTTCTGACTCAAGTTCTCGACGATCTGCCGATAGGTCGCCAGTGGCGCCGCGGGGTGGTCCGCCCGGGCGCAAAAGTTCGCCGAAGCTGAGTAAAAGGAGCCGCCAAGAAAACCAAAATGCAGCTGGCAGGGGACCCCGTCGAAGGCGCCCTTGAACTCCAGGCTGCCGGGCGCAGCGCCCGTGAGTTGCCGATAGCCCCGTTCATTCATGGTCTCGACGATCTGCGGGGCGCTGACCTCCCATGGCACCCCGAGGAACCCCGCCGGCGCCTCGCCGGCCCTGGCCAGGCCGCAGAACAAGAACACCGACCCCAGGAACAAGGAATTAAGTGCGACCGGAAAGGCTGGATGGAGCTGCTTCCTCATTCTCTCTCTCCCGAGTGTAAACTGTCATCTAATAGAGCAGTTTTCGTTGCCCGATACCTGTTCCTCGTCATCATTCGATCGCCCCGACAACGCTGGGTGAGCCCGCCCAGAGGTTCTGGTCGCGCAGATCCTGTTTTCAGGAGGCGCGGGGCATCGTTGCAGTCGATATCAGCGCCTCGGAGAGGCTCGATCGTGTAATCGTACATCACGGGGACGGGCGGACGCACCGGAACCCGTAGGGGCCGCCCCGGCCGTCAGGATTGCCCCCGGTACGGCGGCTGGACGCCCGGGCCTCGTCCGGGTAGTCGAAGCGCCAGGAGCCCCCGCACATGCCATGGCTCCCGTCAGCTGGAGTACAGTCTTCCCAGACGTTGCCGCTCATGTCGCAGAGACCGCTCACGCTGTTCCCGCTGGGCCGGGAGCACACGGGCCACGTTCCCTCCCGGCCGCACCCGTGCATCCCGCGGCCGTCCCCCATCACCGCTCGCCCGCAGCTCGGCTTCGCGCGGCCCCACGGGTACGTCCGGGTCC
Organism: Pseudomonadota bacterium; assembly: GCA_043815665.1. Classification (GTDB taxonomy): domain Bacteria; phylum Myxococcota_A; class UBA9042; order CAIXZC01; family CAIXZC01; genus CAZNWW01. The sequence goes on along the minus strand of JBDRIT010000194.1, from coordinate 3,109 downwards.
CTGCGTTCGAGGCCTCCGCGCCCCACTCCCCCGCGGTCGGGAGCCGTCCGCCCGCCCACGCGCAGAACACCTTGGCCTCAGGCAAGGTCGTGCAGTTCATCGGGTGGCTGCCCCGCTCCTCGTATCCGAAGTTGCATTCGCTGTCCTTCGCGCTCGTTCCGAAGATGTCCCAGCTGCAGGCAGAGTCCTCGATGCACGCGCGAAACTGGGCCTCCGTCGTCTCCGTCTTCGCGAAGTACAGCCCGGCCGGCTTGCTGAACACCCACTCGATCCCGGCCTTGCCGGGAAAACGCTCTCGGGAGTTCGCTGCCGCATCCGTGCCGCGGGGAGCCGTGGCCGACGGCTGACAGGCCAGTACCAGGCCGCCCAACATCACCCATCCGAGCAGCGCTCTCGTCGTGGTTCCCATTCCGGTCACTTCCTCACGGCTCAGCCCCCTATTTCCCGCAGCGGACACAGCCCCCGGAGCCCGGGGTGTCCGCCAGATCTCCGTCCGCCTTCTTGCAGGCCTCCAGGCTCGCGTAGCAGACGCCACTGAAGACGTGGTAGTAGGGGTTGTCCAGCGAGCAGTTGCCCACGTACTTGCCCCCGGCGTAGCAAGGCTGATCATCATCCGAGGCAGGCATCGGACTGCCAACGCAGGTCACCACCATTCCGTCGGCTTCCGAACAGGACCTGGAAGTCCCGCCATGGGAGTTCATGGGGAACGCCAAAACCGCAACCAGAACCGTCAACAACACTCCCTTCTTCATCTTGACACCTCCCCTGAGAAGTAGAAATTGACTGAACGACCACAGATCCGACGGCGTCAACCCCGTGAATGGCATCAGGACTCTCTCCGTCTCCTACGACTCGGGAACCGGAGTCGGCTCGGGAACCGGGGGAACCGGGTCGGGAGTGCAACCGGCCAGGCAGGAGTCCAGGCAAGTCGCATAGTCCTCGGAAGGCCCGGCGCTGCACGTCTCCACGCAGTCACCGGGACAGTCGGCCTGGGCCGCCAACGGCACGGAACAGGCGAGCACGATCAGAACCAGAGCAAAGATCCGTTTCATGGGGCTTCTCCTTCTTTCGCTGTATGGGCGAGTACCCTGGATTATACGCTTCTTCCTCCATGTCCGATAGAGGAAGTCGATGGAAACCTCCACACCCCCTCCGGAGCGCCCCTGAAAGGCGCCGATCCTATATTGAAGAGCTACAGCTCGATCGTGTTTCTGGTACACTACGGGTTCCGGAGGAGGCGTGGAGCAGCCTCGCGGAGGATTCCCAAGGGAGGCCGGGTGGGGTAGACTTCGGGTCGGTCGTTCCGGTCCTGGTCCAACGAGATTCCCTGGAGGTCGGTGGTGAGAGTTGGTTCCATGGTCCGAGTGTTCCTGGTCTGTGCGTGGGTGTCCATGGTCGCCTGCGGAGGCGGGAACGGTGTGGGCGGCGGGGGCGCGAACATCGACATCGATCCCGAAGGTCCGGAGGGGGGTGCGTCGGGCATCCGGATGGATCTCCTGGCGGGGACCGTAGTGGAGTTCCTGGCCATGCCCTTGGGCCCCGACCAGGCGTTGGCCAGGTACTCCGAAGTGGGTGGCGTCGAGGTGACCGTTTCCATCACCGGCCCCGGCGAGGGGAGCCTCACCGTGGACGGCGTGACCGTCGACGGCCTAGGCGCGCTCACGGAGGTCGAGCGGGCCGCGCTCGAGGCCCTGACCGTCGGTCCCATGGCCGAGGCGCTCACCCTGATCCCCCTGGAGATCGGCTGCCACGGGGGGGCGGATCTGGAGCCCGCAGCGATGGCCGCGCTGCTCCTGCCCTGGCAGATAGTCTCGAAGTACCTCGAGACCGACCGAGTCGCCGCGGCCCTGGACGCGGCCGCCCGATCGAGCTGCCGCTACTTCCCGGAGATCGCGCCGGACGGGTCCGGCGCCGCGGCGACTCACCTCCTCTTCGGACCTGAGGTGCCGCTCCCAGTGGTGTTCGGCTTCTTCCCTTTCGACGAGTTCGGTGCGATCGACGGCACGGTCCCCTTCGCCCTCCCGCCGGCCCCGACGGCCTCCGCGATGGGCATCAGCGGGTCGCGCTGCCGGGGCGCATGCGGCCTCGGCTGCACCACCACGAACTGCAAGGTCAAGGAGGCGTGGTACTGCGTGGCGGGCGCGGACGAGTCCTCCGGCGAGAAGGAGAAGTGGCAGACGTTCTCCTGCGGCGTCGCCGCAGGCTGCATCGTCCACGACGACTGCTACGATGAGTGTAACGCGCTGTACGGGGTGGGGTCCTTCTGGGCGATCCACTGCAGGCACGCCCGCTTCAACGACAGCTGCGACAGCGACGCACAGTCCATGTACGGCATCGTCCAGTGCACGAAGTGGGCCGCGGGGTACGGTCCCTACGACGCCATCCAGGACTTCCAATACCCCGTGGCCGGGACCCGGGTCGGGGATCCGGAGTGCGGCGAGGAGCCGGATGTCCGCGACGGGGGCGAGGACGCCGGCGGCCCGGAGGGGGCTGGCGCCTGCGTATTCCATTGTCAGACCTGCTGCCCCGACTTCCAGGAGATCTGGGGCTGCCACGAGGGCTTCACCTCCCAGGCGGCCTGTGTCGAGGAGTCCTTCCCCGAGGTCCCAGAGTGCGTCAGCATCTCGTATCAAAAGTGGTACGAAGGCAAGAGCTGCGCCGCCGTCTGTGGGGAGACGACGCAGATGAACTGCCCGGCCTTCTGGCGCCCGGAGCACTGATCCTCCGGGGGAGGGCGGCGTTCCGGCTTGAGGCCGGCGTCTCTGGATGACATGATGCGCCAGCACATCAAGGAGGGAGCCACCATGTCAATTGGAATCAAAGGCCCGATGTTCGCGCTGCTGCTGGACGCACTACCTGCTCAACATTGGACCGCCCGTCAACACTGGATGAGCTCCTATTGAGGTTATGGTAGCGCCGATCCTATTTCGGGGAACTACAGAGCATCGTACCAACCGATATCAGCGCCTCTGACAGGGACCCCGGCGGCAGGGGGCCCTTCACTCAACTCGAAATGGATCAGTCAGGCGCCTCCTGCATCCGGACCACGATGCGGCGCTTCCTGTCCCGAAGTTGCCGTTTGTTGATGCGCTCGAAGGCCCCGGCGAGC
>JBDRIT010000193.1:0-14845 GCA_043815665.1 Pseudomonadota bacterium | reverse complement strand
GAGCGAAAAGATGTGATCGATCGTCAGACGGCGACGGCGACGGCAACGGCAACGGACCATTCTTCCAGCCGAGTCGAGCCAGAGTTCGATAGACCGCTGGGGGAGCGGCGACTTTGCGATTGCCCTGGCCCACAGGCACGTTGGCGTTGTCTGGTCCTCGGAGCGCGAGTACCATCCTCCCGGAGGTGAGCATGGACGCCGACCGCAAGAGGATCCTGAAGGTCAAGGACGCGCTGGGCGATCGGCTCGTGATCCTCGCCCACCACTACCAGCGGCTGGAGGTCACGGATCTCGCCCATTTCAAGGGCGACTCCTTCGAGCTCGCCCGCGCCGCCGCGGCGCGCCCCGAGGCGACGCGGATCGTCTTCTGCGGTGTCCGGTTCATGGCCGAGGCCGCGCGGATCCTGGCGGGGCCCGGGCAACGTGTGTTCATGCCGGATCCCTACGCAGGATGTCCCATGGCGGAGATGGTTGATCGGCGTGAGATGGAGGCCGCATTGGCGCGGCTCCACCAGGTCGGCGATGGCAAGACCGTGATCCCGGTCACCTACATGAACTCGTCCGCGGAGACCAAGGCCTTCTGCGGCGAGAACGGCGGCATCGTCTGTACGAGCTCCAACGCGGCGCAGACCTTCCGCTGGGCCTTCGAGCATGGTGAACGGATCCTCTTCGTGCCCGACGAGTTCCTCGGGCGCAACACCGCTGCAGCGATCGGCGTTCCTGCGCACGAGGTTGCGGTGTACAACCCTTACGCCCCCGCGGGCCGCCTCACCGACGACGAGGTCCGTGGCGCCAAGGTCATCGTCTGGAAGGGGTACTGCCACGTGCACACGTGGTTCACCCCGGCCCACGTGGCAGCAGCACGAGGCGCTCATCCTGGCGCCCGGATCGTCGTCCATCCCGAGTGCCCCCCCCCGGTGGTCGCCGCCGCGGACGCTGCGGGCTCCACCCGGTTCATCGTCGACGTTGTTCGTGAGGCGGGGCCAGGCGCCGTGGTGGTCATCGGGACCGAGATCAACCTGGTACGGCGCCTTGCGCGGGACTTCCCGGATCGCAGGGTCCTGCCCCTGAGCACGTCCCTGTGCCCGAACATGTACAAGACCACGCTCCCGAAGCTCGCCGCGGTCCTCGAGGGGTTCGAAGACGAGTACGAGATCCTCCTGCCGCAAGAGATCATGGCCCAGGCCCGGGTCGCGCTGGAGCGCATGCTCGCGCTGCCATGAGATCGATCTTCGTCCTCCTCCTGGCGCTCACCGTGGCGGGCCGGTCCATCGCGGACGAGACGCCGCCTCTGCTCGACTACGGGAAGATGCAGGCGCTCAAGCTGCGGCTGGTGGACCATCTCTGGGAGGTCGAGGTCCTGCCGAAGCCGGAGCATCCGGCGATGGACCCCGAGACGGTCCCCCGGCGGTACGGCCAGGGGGTCGCGATCGAGGTCCCCCAGCGGGGGATCTGGATCCTGGTCTCCGGTGACCTCGTCCGGGACTGGAGCCACGTCGAGGCCCGTGCGACCCGGGGCCGAACGTGCGCCCTCGAAGAGCTGCGTGCGCTCGAGGACCTCGACGTCGCGTTGATCCGCTGCCGGGAAACCCTCGAGGAGACCCCTCCGGTGCCCCTGGCGCCCGACGAGATCGGCGTGGAGGGGGCGCTGGTCTTCTCCGTGGACAACCCCACCGGGAACATGCCAAGCATCTTCTACGGCTTCCTGGCCGAACCGGCGGAGCCACCCCTCTCCGCGTTCCACTACACCAACATCGGGGGGTTCTGGAGCGCTCCGCTGCTCAACCATCGGGGGGAGCTGGTGGCCCTCACCCTGCGGCGCCTCCGTCCCCAGCCCGACACCCTCTCCATCGCCGTGACCTGCAGACAGCTGAGATCCCGCCTGACCATCCGGCGCCGTGACCCCGAGGGGCCGACCCGGATCCGGACCTCCACGCGGAGACCGTTCCACTTCGAATGAGAGGTGCTACTCGTCTCCGTCGTCCTGGCGACGGGGACGGAAATGGAGGCGGAGGGGCGTCCCGGGGAAGCCGTACTTCTCACGGATCCGGTTCGAGATGTACCGCTTGTAGGTCTCCGGGACCTTCTTGGGGAAGTTGGTGGAGAAGACGAACCGTGGCGGCTCCGTGTCCGCCTGGGTTGCGAAGTAGAACTTGATGTGTTTGTTGCGCTTGAGCGCCGGCGGCGGGTAGTGCTCCACCAGCTCCAGGAGGAAGCGGTTCACCTCCGACGTCGGGATGCGGCGACGCCACTGCACCATGCAGCTGTCAACCAGGTCACCGATCTTGGTCACCCGCTGTCCCGTCAGCGCGCTGACGAAGAGCACCGGCGCGTGGCCGAGGAACGGGAGGCGATCCTTGAGATCCCGCTCGTAGTCCCGGGCCGTGTTGGTGCCCTTCTTCACCAGGTCCCACTTGTTGGCGATGACCGCGAAGGCGCGCCCGTGGTCCATGGCGAGGGTCGCGATGCGGGCGTCCTGGTCGGACAGCTCCTGGTTGGTGTCCAGGACGAGGAGGACCACGTGGGCGCGCTCGATGCTCCCCAGCGCCCGGATCACGCTGTAGCGCTCCACCAGGTCCCTGATCCTGGCCTTGCGGCGGATCCCCGCAGTGTCGATGAAGAGGTAGCGCCGTCCGTCCTCCAGCTCCACGGGGGTGTCGATGGCATCCCGGGTGGTCCCCGGGATCTCATTGGTCAGGAGCCGCACCTCCCCCAGGAGGTTGTTGATCAGGGTGGACTTGCCCACGTTGGGGCGGCCCACCACGGCGATCCTTGGGAGGTCGGCGTAGGGATCCGGCTCCGTCTCCTCGGCGGAGCCCGGCAGGAGGTCGACGAGGGCCTCGGCGAGGTTCAGGATGCCGCGGTTGTGCGCTGCGGAGATCAGGAGGAGCTCGTCCATGCCGAGGTTCCAGAACTCCGCGGCGTCTGCCTCCCGCTTCTGGCCGTCCACCTTGTTCACCACGTAGACGACCGGCTGCCCTGCGTCCCGCATCATTCGGACGATGTCCGCGTCCGCGGGGGTGAGCCCGTCCCCGGCGTCGAAGAGGAGGATCACCAGGTCCGCCTCCTGGATGGCCAGCTCGACCTGGCCCCGCATGGCATCCAGGAAGGGATCGTCCGGGCTCGGGTCGAAGCCCCCGGTGTCCACCAGGGTCACCGGGCGATCGATGAGAACAGTGTTGCCGTAGTTGCGGTCCCGGGTCACTCCAGGGTGATCCTCGACGATGGCGATCCGCTCGTGCATGAGCCGGTTGAACAGGGTGGACTTGCCCACATTGGGCCGTCCCACGATGGCAATAACGGGACGCCTCATGGCTCGTACTCCACCCGCTTGAGCCCCTTTGCGTGTCGGGACCAGTCCCGCTCGACGCGGACGTGGAGTTCGAGGTTGATCCGACAGCCGAAGCGGGCCTCGAGGGAGAGCCTGGCGGCGGTGCCGATGCGCACCAGCATCTGGCCCTGCTTCCCGATGATGATGCCCTTCTGGCTGTTCCTCTCCACATGAATGGTCGCCGTGATGACGCGCAGGCGCCGCGGCTTCTCGATGTCCTTGATCCGGTCCAGGGTGATCGCCACCGAGTGGGGGACCTCCTGGTGGGTGTAGGAGAGCACCTTCTCACGGATGGTCTCCGTGATCATGAAGCCCTCGCCCCGGTCGGTGACCTGCTCGTCCGGGTACATCTGCTCGCCCTCGGGCAGCGCATCCAGCAGGGCCGTGACCAGAGAGTCGAGGCCGTCACCGCTGAGGGCGGACACGGGGACGATGGACGTCGCGCCCACCTCCGCAAAGGCCTCCATCATGGGGAGGAGGAGGCGCTTGTTCACCCGATCGATCTTGTTGATGACCAGGATGAAGGGTCTCCCCGCCTCCCGGATGGCGCTCAGGATCGAGGCCACGCGCTCGACCTCCCGCTCGGGGGACTTCTGGTGCCGGATTGCGTCGACGAGGAGACAGACGACGTCCACGTCCGGGAGGACGTTCATGGCCGCGGCCACCATGACCCGGTTCAGCTCCCGCCCCGCCTCGTGGATCCCCGGGGTGTCCACGAACGCGATCTGACTGTCCGGGCGCGTCAGGATCCCGAGGATGCGGTGTCGGGTGGTCTGAGGTTTCGCGCTGACGATCGCGACCTTGGTGCCGAGGAGGTGGTTCAGGAGGGTCGACTTCCCCGTGTTGGGGCGTCCGATCAACGCCACGAACCCCGACCGGTAGCCCTTCTTCCCCCGAGCTGCGGGAGGGGCTCCCCCGCCCACAACTTCCTCCGCGGGCGGGGCGGCGGACCGCTTCACCCGAGCCGCCTCCACGTGCCGTGAGAGCAGCTCCACCACCCCGTCCAGGTCGATCTCCGTGCAGTCCAGGATCGTGGCATCTTCCGCCGGCTTGAGCGGCGCCACGGCGCGGGTGCTGTCCCCGTGATCCCGCGCGTTGATTTCGGCGAGGACGTCATCATAGTCTGCGTCGATGGCCTTGCGCTGGAGCTGGAGTTGCCGCCTCCGGGCCCGCTCCTCCGCGGTGGCGGTGAGGAAGATCTTCACGTCCGCGTCGGGGAAGACCACGGTGCCGATGTCACGGCCCTCGGCGATGATGGGTCCTCGAAGCCGCCAGGCGCGCTGGTGCTCCAGGAGCGCTGTCCGCACCGCGGGGAGGGCCGAGATCCTGCTGGCCAGTTGACCGATCTGAGGGTCCCGAAGCGGTTCCGTGCGGTCCTCGCCGTCCACGAGGACGCGGTTGCCGCCTTTCCCAGTCCGGAAGTCGATGTCCATGCTCTCGGCGATGGCTGCGAGGCGGTCCTCGTCGTCCATGGGGACCCCGGTCTCCCGGGCCTTCCAGGCGACGGCGCGATAGATTGCGCCGGTCTCGACGTAGGTGAGCCCGAAGCGCGTGGCGAGGCGTCCGGCGACGGAGGACTTGCCGACCCCCGCCGGGCCGTCCAGCGCGACGACCAACTCCTCAATGTTCTTTGCCATCATCGGCCTCTCCGAGCTTGGAACAGAACCGGCGACAGACTATAGTTCATGGACCTTCGATTGGGAACCTAAAGGAACGCCATTGGGCCAGATCCTCGTCCTCCTTGTGCCCCTCCTCCTGTTGTACCTGCGGGACCCACCGATCGGTGCGATGACCACGGAGCTGGGCGCTGTGGTGATGATGTGGTCCCTCGGTGCGGCCCTCCTGATCGTGGTCCTGCACCACCTGGCGGGCCGAATCCTCCTGGACCTCAGTCGTGTCCGGGACCCCGGGCTCCAGCGATCGGCCAGCCGTCTGCGGCGGCTCCAGTCCCTGGCCATCGTCGCGTTGGTGTCGCTCTACTACGTGCAGATCCAGGTCTGGTACCTCCCCGAGGCCCTCACCGCCGTGGTGCTGCCGGCCCACACGCCCTTCATCGGTGACTTCCTCCTGCTCCTCCCCTTCGTCCTTCCGTTCCTCGCAGTACGGGTCGAGGTGGTGCGAACCCTTGCACGGCTCCGGGGGATCCGACCCTCCAGCCGGGAGGTCTTCGGCGGCACCCTCCGCCTCCTCGGCGTGGTGATGGTCCCACAGCTCCTCTACCTCAACGCCTACCGGGTCCTCTTCCTGTCCGGCGGGCCCCTGGCGGAGTGGGCCGGGGATCACCCCGCGTTCGCGATGGGCTCGGGCGCGTTCCTGTTCTTCCTGGTCTTCGCTGTCTCCCCTGCGATGGTTCGGTACCTGTATCCCCGGACCGACATGGCCGAGATCCCGGGGCTGGAGCCCCTGGACCGGGAGCTCCGGGAGCTGGGGCGCAGCGCGGGCCTCCGCATCGCCCGGATCATTGTCTGGCGCACCGGGGCCCAGAACATCGCGAACGCTGCGGTGGCGGGCCTCCTGAGGCGGTACCAGCGGTTCTTCATCACGGATCATCTCCTGCGGCGCCTGACCCTGCCGGAGATCCGCGCGGTCATGGCCCACGAGATCGGCCACTCGAAGCTTCGGCACCCCGCGTTCAATTACCTGCTCGCCCTCTCGGCGGGGGTCTTCCTGATCTGGTCCCTGCTGGCCCTGGTGCCCCTCCTCGAGGAGACGGGCCTCGGCGACAGCGTCACCGGGAGCGTCCTGATCATCGGGCTGGACGGGGTCTACATCTTCACGATCTTCAGCTTCTTCCTGCGGCGGTTCGAGCACCAGGCGGACATGGTCGCGGTGGCCCTCTCCGGGAGCCCGGAGCCCTTCGTCGACGCGCTGGAGCGCCTGGGAAGGCTCAACCTGGTCCCGGACAAGAAGCGCTCCCTCACCCACCCGGCGCTCCGCACCCGCATCGACTGGCTGCGCGCCCGCCTCCTGGAGGCGCCGGCGGAGGAGTGGGTCCGCCGGTTCCGGCGCTCCAACATCCTGATGGTCTCGGTGATCCTGGGCCTGTACGCGCTGACGCTGCTGCTCGTCGAACTCGGCTAGTCGACCTTCTTCGGCTGCTGCTCCGCAGCGATCTTGTCCAGCAACGCCTTCGCGGCGTCCTTGTGCACCATGACCGTGAGCATCTTCAGCTTGATGAAGTCGTCCCGGAAGAAGTAGTAGCCCTGGTGCCTGCCCTTGCGGGCCGAGTGGCCCGAGTCCTTGATCAGGAACCAGTCATGGTCGCCGAGGCGCTTGTAGCCGACCAGGTGGACGCCGTGGTCGTCGCCGGTGGAGTGGTTCCAGATGCGGTACTCCCGGGCGTCCTGGTCGATGAAATCCGAGGGGATGTCCCAGGAGGGGATGAATGCGATGTCGAGCTCGGGGACCTTGCCGGGCTCCGAGACGTCGCCGCCGATGCCCGCGGTGAACCCCGCCTGCACCGCCGCGGGGAGCAGCCGGTAGAAGTCCTCGAGGGGCACGTTCCAGTAGGTCGTGTCGTGCCACCAGTTGTCCGTGACCGCGAACTCGGCCTGGGCCCACATGGGCTCGAGGGTCGTGGACATGAACTGGACGTATGCGTCGGGATCGATGCGCAGGACCGTCTCCAGGAAGGACTTCGGCGTGTAGGTCTTCCCTTTGAAGGTGAAGGTCTCCGGCGGCGCGCCGAGGTGCCGGTCCAGGATGTCGCGGATGTGCTTGATGATCAGGTCCTCGTCCCAGCGGTTCACGGTCTTGAAGTGCTCAAGGGTGTCGGACATCTCCAGGAAGAGGCGCTGGTGGTCGTGGCGGCCATCCGGCTCCATGACGCCTTTGTATGCCTCGAGGGGAACGGCCCCGTACTTCGCGTACATGCGCGTCACCGAGTTGAGCTGGGACCCCTCGGAGAAGGTGGAGCCGCCGCGGGTCCAGATGAACTCCCGGGCCTTCTCCACGTACTCCCAGTAGACGGGATAGAGCTCCGCCAGCTTCACCTCGGCGCCGGACAGGCGCTTGACCTCGGATTCGATGAACGAGGTCGCCCCGAAGGACCAGCAGGTCCCGGTCATGAACTGGGCCTGGGGGGGGAAGTGGAAGAGGGTCGAGAAGATCTCCGTGGACGCCGGATAGCTCCCGGCGGCGAGGGCGGAGCGCAGGTCCTTGCGGGCGTCCTTCTTCTGTGCGGCCTTCGCTGCCAGCGCCGCCCGGATCGCGTCGGTGGCTTCGGTGTCGGCCTTGACGCGGGCCTCCTCGCGGTTCTTCAGCTCCTTGATGACCGCGTCCTCGTCGAGGGGGATCCAGGTGGCCGGATCCCGGGGCCCGTCCGCGGCGGCGGGGGCCGTTGCCAGGGTGAGGGAGAGCAGAATTGCGGAGCGGACCAGCTGCTTGAACACGTTCGCCTCCTTGCGGGTGCAGTGCGCTGTGCTACAGGATGGTACACCAGGCACGGATGGATCTTTAACCGGTTTTGTGCGATCATCCGGCACCTACGGAGGGAGAGGGTGCAGTTCCAGCGGATCTTCGGGGCATGGACGTGGCGTCACAGGGCCCTGGCCGGGCTCTCCGTGGCGCTCTTCGCGGCCGCGCTGATCCTCCTCTTCGGGTACCTGCCCGAAGATGACACCGAGGACTTCCAGGATGCGGCACGCCGCATCGATGAACGGATCAAGCCGGGCGAGCTGGTGATCCTCCACCCCCCCGGGAACGCCTGGTACGTGGATCACTTCGACCGTCACGTCGTGCTGGCGCCGAACAAGCTGGAGCCCTCGGACGTAGAGCACGCGACGGGGCTCTGGTTCGTCACGGACCGGGGCGAGAAGCGGGTCCGCCAGGTCTTCAACCGGGCCATCCGCCGATTCAAGCGACAGGGCCACGCGCAGTTCGGCGACGTGACGGTGTTCCACTACTGGGAGCCGAAAGGCAAGGGCGAGAGATGAGGCGCCCAGATCCCAGGACCGTGGGGGTCTTCGCCGTCCTCGCCGTGCTCTACATCTATCCGCTGTTCTACTTCCCCATCAACAACCCCAACGAGCGCGTCCGGATCTACATGACCGCGGCCATGGTGGATCACGGCAGCTTCATCATCGGCTGGCGCGAGAGCCACCACCGCAGCTTCAAGGACGTGGGACCGGTGTATGAGCGCTGGGGCTACGTCAACGACAAGGCCCTGGTCTGCGACGACCCGGAGCTGGAGCCCCCGGACTGCCCGGGGCCGCTGTACTCGGCGAAGGCCCCGGGGACCTCCTTCCTGGCGGTCCCCGCATATGCCGCCTACAGCGTCATCGGCGACACCGATGACTACCGTGAGGTCACCCTGTTCCTGCGCCTGGCGCTCATGGTCTTCCCGGGCCTGCTCTTCCTCTGGGGGTTCCGGCGCTACACGTCCCGGTGGGTCGAGGACCCCTGGCTCCTGGACGTCGGCACCCTGGGCCTGGGCCTCGGATCCATGTTCACGACCTACTCCCACATGGTCGCCGGACACCAGCTCACCGCGCTCCTCCTCTTCGCGGGGTTCGCGCTCGCGGAGATCGGGAGTCGTCCGGAGACGGTGCGGCGCAGGCACCTCCTGGTCATCCTGGGGGGGATGGCCACCGCCATGTCCGTGGTCGTGGAGTACCCGTCCGTGGTGGGCGCCGCGGCGGTCGGGATGATGATCCTGGTGCGCGCCCTGCGGACCCGCCGATGGACCCTCCTCCTCGCCTTCTGCGCGGGCTGCGTGCCCCCCGCGTTCCTCATGGGGTGGTTCCACACCGCCGCCTTCGGCGCGCCCTGGCGGACCGCCTATACCACATTGGAGAACCCCCAGTTCGTCAAGGACATTGCGTACGGTTTCATGGGGATACGCGCGCCGGAGCTGGAGAACCTCAGGGGCTCCTTCCTGGCGCCCTACAACGGCATGTTCTTCTTCGCTCCGTGGTTCGCCCTCATCGTTCCGGCGGTGCTGGCCCTCCCGTGGCTGTTCCGCCGACTTCGGGGGCCAACGGTCCTCGGCGCAGCGTCCACTGCGACGGCGGTCGTGCTTCTGTTCACCCTGTTCATCACCTGCCACTCCCTCTGGCGCGGCGGGTGGACCCTCGGCCCACGGTACATCGTGGGCTTCGTGCCCTTCGCCGCGTTCCTGATCCTCCTGTGGCTGGAGACCCTCGATGGGCTCGGAAGGGGCCCGGCGAGGTTCCTCCTCGCCGGGCTGGTGCTGGTCTCCATTGCGGTCACCGGCGCGAGCTCCCTGGTCACCCAGGGCTTCCCGACGGCGTTTTACAACCCCTTGCGCGAGGCCACGCTGCCGCTCATCGGAGGAGGATACGCCACCCGGACCCTCGGTCACGCCGTTGGCCTCTCCGGCGCCTGGGCCTGGGCTCCCGTCGGGGTCGCCCTCCTGTGGATCACCTGGCACATCGGCGCAGGGATCATGGACCGGGGGCCACGGCTGCTGCGTCCCTTCGCAGTTCTGGGCGCGCTGGGCCTCGCCGGCGTGGTGTTCTGGGTGCTGATGCTGCCCACGGAGCAGCCCACCCTGGAGCGGGTCGGGGCGCTGTCGTGGCTCGAGGACCACTACGAGGACGACGGCGGGACACCCGTCGCGCAGGAAGAGCTCAGGGATCTCCGTGCGATGATCAGGGCCTTCCCCGGTGACGGCCTCCTGGCGGGCCTTGGCGCCACGGAGGAGACCCGGGCGGGGCAGTGGGTGCAGGCCAGGAGGCTGGCCCGTCGCTGGACCGAGGAGCGATGGAAGCGACAGCGGGGTCAGAGTCAGGTTGCGGTGGTGCTGAGCGCGTTCGCTGTCCTCCCGGGGGAGCGCGGCCTCATGCCCCTCTGGGCTCCCGATGATCTCGTGGCCTCACTCTGGGCCGTCTCCGAGAGGCCGCGATCCCGGCCCCCCCTCGCGGATCGCCGCAAGGTTCCGGCGGAGCCCCGAGAGGCCGATCCGACCGAGGGGGGTGTCGCCGAAGGTGGTGGAGAACTCCTCCGCACCGATCCCCTCCAGATCCTGTACAGAGAGGCCCGAAAGCTGCGCATGAGGTCCCAGCTCAGGGATCTCGAGTTCCCCCCTCCCCCGTCCCGTGTTGTCCGGACAGGCGGCCTGACAGGCGTCGCAACCGAAGAGGGTCCCCGTGCGTCCCATGGTCTCCCGGATCCACTGCGGGAGCGGACCCGCGTGCTCCACGGTCCAGTAGGAGAGACATCGTCGGGCATCGAGGATCCCCGCCCCGCTGAGGGCGGTGGTGGGGCAGGCGGCCTGGCACCGCTCACAATCCCCGCAGTCCCCGAGGGGCCCCGCCGGATGGAGCCGGACGAGATCCCGGTCGACGGTGAGCCCTCCGAGGAGGACCCAGGAGCCGTGGGCCGGATGGATGAAGCAGCCGTTGCGGCCGATCCTGCCGAGGCCGGCGTGGACCGCGACGGCCTTCTCCATGACCGGGGCGCTGTCCACGAAGACCCGGCCCCTCAGCCCGATCCGTCCCCGGATCGCCAGCCGGACGCCGTGGAGCCGACGCCGTAGGAGCTCGTGGTAGTCCATGCGGGCAGCGTACGCGGCGATGCGCAGGGGGCCTCCGCCGTCTTCGCAAGGAATCGCCAGGGTCTCCCCCGGGTACGGGGCCACCACCACCACCATCCAGCGAGCCGCCGCGTGGTACCGTGACGGGTCTTTGCGTTCCTCGGGGCGAACCGCCATGTAGGAGAGGCCTCCGTGGAGGCCCTCGGCGAGCCAGCGATCCAGCTGAGATGCGCCCTCCGGGGGCGTCGCCGGACAGGTCCCCACGTCCGCGAAGCCCGCCTCCAGGAGGAGGTCACGGAGGGTGAAGGTGAGCTCCGTACTGTCCATCTGCGCCCCTTTCATGCTGCGCGTCGCCCCTCGATACGCTACCATGGCCGGACAGCAACCCCAACAGGAGGGTCCCGGTGATCGAGCGCACGATCGGAAAATGGACGCTCCGTGGGCGCTCCGTCGGAGGCTTCGGAACATCGCTCCACATCAAGGAGCTCGGCGTTGCGCTCGACATGGGCTTCTTCTTCCCGGAGACCCTCCGCGGGGACCACCTCTTCCTCAGCCACGGGCACCCGGACCACGTAGGCGCGCTGGTCTCCTGGCTCGGCGCGCGGCGGCTCCTGGGGATGAACACGGCGAACCTCTTCGCGCCCGTCGGGCTGGCCGAGGGCCTCGTGGATGTCCTCAGCCGCTGGCAGGAGATCTCCGGGGTCGAGTTCGATTATCGGATCTTCGGCGCGGCCCCGGGCGCGGAGCTGGCCCTGCGCGGCGACATCCGGGTGCGGGCCTTCTCCACCTTCCATCGGCTGGAGACCCTGGGCTACCTCTTCGAGCGGGAGACCCGGAGGCTGCGCAGCGATCTGCGGGGCCTCCCCGGGGAGGAGATCCGGGAGCTCCGCGCCGCGGGCAACGACGACGATCTCTTCGAGGTGGTCCGGACGCCCCTGGTGGCCTACGTCCCCGACACCCTCCCCGAGGCCCTGGACGCAATGCCGGCCGCCTGCTGGCGCGCCCAGCTCCTCATCGTCGAGGCCACCTTCCTGGACGACCGCAAGCCCATGGAGAAGATCCGGGAGGGCGGCCATGTCCACCTGGATGACATCCTCGCCCGCCTGGAGCAATTCACGGGAGACCACGTCGCCCTCTTCCACTTCTCCAGGAGCTACAGCCCCGACGAGGTCCAGGAGATCCTTGCTTCCAAGGTCCCCGCCGCCTGGCGGGAGAGGGTCCACGCCTTTGTCTAGGAGCGTTAACGATTGAACGAAGCCCGCTTCCAGGCTATCGTCCGGGCCCCTGCGTGAACGACCGGGAGGGATCGCATGAAGCCTGTTCGCACCGTGTTCGTGGAGCCGCGGCTGCCCAAGCGCATCGAGAAGCTCTGGGAGGTGGCCCACAACACCCGCTGGTCCTGGGACTCCGCGACGAGCCGCCTCTTCATGGACCTCGATCCGGACCTCTGGAAGGCCAGCGGGGAGAACCCGGTCCGCATGCTTGGCCTCATGGACCCGGCGCGGCTGGAGGAGCTGGCCAGGGACGACTCCTTCGTCCACAACGCCATGACGGCCGGGGAGTCCCTCTGCACCTACCTCGCGGACAAGTCCACCTGGTTCCACAAGCAGGGCGGGGATGAGGGCGAGGGGCTCCTCACTGCGTACTTCTCTGCGGAGTTCGGCATCGCCGACTGCGTCCAGATCTTCTCAGGGGGCCTCGGCATCCTGGCGGGGGATCACCTCAAGTCCTCCAGCGACATGGGCGTCCCCCTGGTCGGGATCGGGCTCGCATATCAGCACGGATACTTCCACCAGTACCTGAGCCCCGATGGCTGGCAGCAGGAGCTCTACCCGGCGTCGGACTTCCACACGATGCCCATGCGCCTCGTCATGGACGGGGAGCAGGGCCCCCTGACCCTCCACATCCCCATGGAGGGTCGCAGCGTCCGGGCGTGGCTCCACGAGGTCCGGGTCGGGAGGAACCTCCTCTATCTCCTGGACACCAACCACCCTGAGAACTCCCCCGCAGACCGCTCGATCACGTCGGACCTCTACGGCGGGGATCAGGAGATGCGGATCCGCCAGGAGATCATCCTGGGCATGGGCGGGGTCATCGCGCTGGAGGCCCTGGACCTGAAGCCCCGCGTCTACCACATCAACGAAGGGCACGCGGCCTTCCTGGCCCTGGAGCGGATCCGCTCGATCATTCGTACCGAGAAGGTGGACTACGACACGGCTCGGGAGATCGTCGGCGGGCAGCTCGTGTTCACGACCCACACCCCGGTGCCCGCCGGCATCGATGTCTTCCCCGAGGAGCTGGTCACGCGTTACCTCGGGGCCTATGCAGGGGACCTCTTCCTGACCCCTGAGCAGCTGCTGTCCCTGGGCCGGGAGCGCCCGGGCAACGCCGGCTTCAACATGGCGGTGCTGGCGCTGCGGCTCTCCACGGCAGCCAACGGCGTCAGCCGGCTCCACGGTGAGGTGAGCCGGAGGATGTGGAGCGATCTCTGGCCGGGGCTCCCCCCCGCAGAGGTCCCCATCGGCTCCGTGACCAACGGGGTTCACCTCCAGACCTGGGTCTCCCCGGACATGGCGTCCCTCCTGGACCGGTACCTCAGCCCGAGCTGGCGCGCCGCAAGGGATGGCGACATCTGGTCCCGCCTGGCCTCGATCCCCGACGAGGAGATCTGGCGCACCCATGAGCGGCGGCGGGAGCGCCTCGTCGCCTTCGCCCGCGGCCAGGCAGCGGCGCAGTTCAGAAGCCAGGGGGCCAGCCCCGACCGCATCAGCGAGGCCCGCGACCTCCTGGACCCGGACGCACTCACCGTGGGCTTCGCGCGGCGCTTCGCCCCCTACAAGCGCGCCACCCTGCTCCTCCGGGATCCCGAGCGCCTCGTGCAGCTCCTCACCAACAAGGACCGACCGCTCCAGATCCTCTTCGCAGGGAAGGCCCATCCGAAGGACCAATCCGGCAAGGACCTGGTGCGGCAGATCGTACAGTTCTCCCGGCGGCCGGAGGTCGCCGGGACGATCCTCTTCCTGGAGGACTACGACATCGAGGTGGCCCGATACCTGGTGCAGGGCGTCGACGTCTGGCTCAACAACCCGCGGGTCCCCAAGGAGGCCAGCGGCACCAGCGGCATGAAGGCGGCGGCCAACGGGGCGCTTCAGGTGAGCACCCGGGACGGCTGGTGGGCCGAGGTCGCGGACGAGGGCATCGGCTGGACCATCGGCCGCGGTGAGATCTACCCCGTGGAGCAGCACGCCTACCAGGACGAGATCGAGGCGCGTCTCCTCTACGACGTCCTCGAGAAGGAGGTCGCACCCATGTTCTACGACCGGGGTCGCGACGGGCTGCCCCGGCGGTGGGTGGAGATGATGCGCGCCTCCATGGGCGTGGTGTGTCGCCGCTTCGACAGCTGCCGGATGGTGCGCGAATACGTCTCGGACTACTACCTCCCGGCGGCGAATCGCTACCACCGGCTCTGGGACGCGGACCTGGCGCGTGCCAAGGACCTCGCCGCGTGGCGGAGGAAGGTCATCGGTGCGTGGGGCGCAGTCCGGGCCGACAGCCTCGAGTGGGCCCCCGAGAAGAAGCCGGCGGTGGGCGGCGCGTCCCCCGTGAGCCTCACCCTCTACCTCGGGGAGCTCTCTGCGAAGGATGTCTGCGTGGAGATGATCCACGGCAGGGTCCTGCCCGACTCCACCCTGGAGGAGACCGGGCGGGTGCATCTCAACACCGGCGAGGATCTCGGACAGGGCCGCTACCGCTTCTCGGGTACCTGTCCCTTCGACCAGGCGGGCCGTACGGGCTTCGCGTTCCGCGTCGTCCCCCGCCACGCCGACCTCGCCTCCCCTTACTCCCTCGGTCTCATCAAGATCATCGACGAGATCTAGGGTCAGGGTGATCGCAAAGTCGACGTTGAACGCGCTTGACCGATCCTCGGGACCATGATCTTCACTTTACGTCGAGGCCTTGCGCTTCGGCAGAGGGAGGATCATGCCGAAGCGAGAGTCTGGAAGAGTTGATACCCCGTC
>JBDRIT010000192.1:0-25283 GCA_043815665.1 Pseudomonadota bacterium | reverse complement strand
GATCGCGAAGAGCGAAAAGATGTGATCGATCGTCAGACGGCGACGGCGACGGCAACGGCAACGGACCATTCTTCCAGCCGAGTCGAGCCAGAGTTCGATAGACCGCTGGGGGAGCGGCGACTTTGCGATTGCCCTGGGAGGACCCCGTGCCCGGCAGGGCTCCCGCCCACCCGGCGCTTGTCGCTTGACACACCCCTCCTGCGGTGGGATTCATCAGGCGGAACATGGAGGCATCATGGAACGGAAGCTTGGCGTCAATGTCGATCACGTCGCAACCATCCGGCAGGCGCGGGGCACGAAGTACCCGGACCCGGTCTTCGCCGCGTCCCTCGCGGAGCTGGCCGGGGCGCACCAGATCACGATCCACCTGCGGGAGGACCGACGGCACATCCAGGAGCGGGATCTCGTGATCCTCCGGGAGACCGTCCAGACCGAGCTCAACCTGGAGATGGGCGCCTCGGAGGAGATCCTGACCCTCGCGCTGAAGGTCCGCCCGGAGCTGGTGACCCTGGTGCCCGAGCGCCGCGAGGAGCTCACCACCGAGGGCGGCCTGGACGTCGCCGGGCAGCGCATGAAGCTGCGGCCCTTCGTGGAGCGCCTCCGGGAGGCCGGGATCCGCGTGAGCATGTTCATCGAGCCGGACCCGAAGCAGATCAAGGCGACGAAGGAGCTGGGCGCAGACGCAGTGGAGCTCCACACCGGCCGCTTCTGTGATCACTGGCGGGATGCGACGGGGGCCACGGAGCTCGAGCGCATCGAGGACGCCGCGCGGCTCGCCACGGACCGGGGGCTCTACGTGGCTGCAGGCCACGGCCTGGACTACACCAACATCGACCCGGTGGCCGCGATCGACGAGATCGTGGAGTTCAACATCGGACACAGCATCATCGCCCGAGCGATCGTCGTCGGCATGGAGACGGCGGTCCAGGAGATGCTGGAACGGATCGCCTGGTGACCGGGGAGGCCGGAATGCAGGCCTACACCGCGGCGCAGATGCGAGCGCTCGACGCCTACGGGATCGAGGACCTCGGCATCCCCGGGGTGGTGCTCATGGAGAACGCAGGGCGCCAGGCGGCGGCCCTCCTGGCCGAGGCCCTGGCGCCGACGGGACAGGGCCGGGTGGCGGTGTTCTGCGGTCCGGGGAACAACGGCGGCGACGGCTCGGTCATCGCCCGGCACCTCGCCAACTGGGGCTGGGCCCCCGAGATCGTCCTGACGCGGCCGGCCGAGGACATCCGGGGGGACGCGCGGATCAACCTCGACGTGGCGGTACGCGCGGGGATCCCCGCGCGCATCCTGGACCGGGGCCGGCCCCTGGAGGAGCAGCTCCACGGACTGGGCGAGGTCCAGGCGGTGGTGGACGCGCTGTTCGGCACGGGGCTGACCCGGGAGCTCGACGTCTGGCATCGGGGCCTCCTTGCGACGCTCAACGCGCTGGACACCTATCGCTTCGCGGTGGATCTCCCCACCGGCGTCCATCCGGACCGGGGGGGCATCCTCGGGGAGGCCTTCCGGGCCCACCGCACCGCGACCTTCGGCGGGGTGAAGCTGGGGCTCGTCCAGCACCCCGGCCGCGCCCTGGCAGGGGAGCTCTTCCTGGTGGATATCTCCCTCCCCCGACGACGGGTCTTCGAGACCCCGGGGGTGCCCCTCCTGACGGGTCCCGGGGATCCGCCGCGGCCTCCGGTGCGCCCTCCCCACGGACACAAGAACCGCTTCGGTCACCTCCTGGTGGTCGCCGGCTCCCCCGGAAAGGGAGGGGCCGCGATCCTCACCGGACAGGCCGCGCTGCGCTCCGGTGCCGGGCTCTGCACCGTGGCCACCCGGGACCGCGTCGGCGGCGAGGTCCTCGGCGAGGTGCCCGACCTGATGTTCGAGACCCTGGACCTGGACGGCCGCCCCGAGGCGGCGCTGGGGCGGCTCCTGGCGGGCAGGACGGCGATCGCCGTGGGGCCCGGGCTCGGCATCGACGGCGGGGTGCGTGCCCTGGTCGCCTGGCTGGTGGACCAGGGCCTGCCCCAGGTCATCGACGCGGACGCGCTCACCGCCTACGCAGGCGATGCCGGCGCCTTGCGGACCTGCGGGGGCCACACGGTGCTGACCCCCCATCCCGGTGAGCTGGCGCGGCTCCTCGCCGTGGACAAGGCGGACATCGCAGAGGACCGGCTGGGGATGGCCCGGCGGGCGGCGGACGAGACGGGCTGCGTCACCGTGCTCAAGGGCGCAGGCACCGTCGTGGCGGCCCCCGGCGGCCACGCGGCGATCAACCTGGCGGGCAACGCGGCCATGGCCAAGGCCGGCAGCGGCGATGTCCTCACCGGGGTCATCGGGGCGCTCCTGTGCCAGGGGATGCCCCCCTGGGATGCCGCCTGCCTCGGCGTCTGGGCCCATGCCCATGCCGGCGATCTCCTGGCCAGCGCCTCGGGTCCCTACGGCCTCCTGGCCAGCGATCTCCTCGCCGGACTCGGCCCCGCGCTGCGCGCTGCGGCGGAGGCTCCGGCGCCCCCCCCGGAGACCGGTGCGCCACGACGGGTGGGGCCGTGGCCGGTCCCGTGATCCGACCGGACGCCACGGGCCTCCGCGCCGCGGGGGATCTCGTCGCGGCCGGGGGGGTGGTCCTCTACCCCACCGACACCCTCTACGGCATGGGCGGCGACGCCACCCAAGGCACCGTTGCCCGGCGGATCCTGACCATCAAGGGCATCGCCGGCCCGCGCCCCTTTCCCATCCTGGTCCCCTCCCTCGAGGTCGCCCGGGCAGCGACCGCGGCGCGGACGAGGCCGGCGCTGGAGGTGCTGGCCCGCGCCGCCTGGCCCGGCGCCCTCACCCTCGTCGTCCCCCTCCAGCCCGACGCAGCCCGGCGGCTCGCGCCCGCCGCACCGATGGGCACCGCGGGGTTCCGCATGCCCGCCCACCCCGCGGCCCGGTACCTCGCGGCCCGGGTCGGGGGCTACCTCATCGGCACCAGCGCCAACCTCGCCGGCGCTCCCCCTCCCGCCGATCCCGACGCGCTGGATCCCGCCCTCGTGGCCGCGGCCGACGCCTGGATCGACGCCGCGCCGCCCTGCGCGGGCCTGGCCTCCACGGTCCTCGACCTCACCGGAGACGGCCCGGTGGTCCTGCGTGCCGGAGAGCTGGACCTCGCAAGGCTGCTGGCCCTCCTCGAGGGGGCCGGACCATGACCGACACCCCGATCCTCGACGGCCGTCTCCGCTGCAGCCAGCCTGCGGACGGGTACCGCTTCGCGGTGGACTCCCTCCTCCTGGCCTGGTTCGTGCTCAGCCGACGGGGCCGCGGGAGCCGGGGTCACGGGCTCGAGCTCTGTGGCGGCAGCGGCGTGATCTCGGCGATGATCCTGGCCGGCGGCGGCGTCGGCGCCGCGGAGCTGCTGGAGCTCCAGGAGATCTATCACGACGCAGCGCTGCGCACCGCGGCGCTCAACGGGCTCGAGGAACGTATGCGGTGCCGGCTTGGGGACCTGCGGGACACCGTCCCCGGGGACCTGGACCACCGCCCCGACGTGCTCTACGCGAACCCGCCGTTCCACCCCATCGGCGCGGGCCGGACCCCGCCGGACGCCACAGCGGCGATGGCCCGACACGAGGTGACGGCCACCATGGACGACATCCTGGACGCTGCGGCCCGGCTCCTCCCGGCCCGAGGACACCTCTACCTGACCTACCCCGCCCCGCGGCTCGGCGAGCTTCTCGCCGGCCTCCCCGCGCGGCGCTTCGTGCCGACGCGCCTGGTCTTGGCCTGGGGGGATCCGTCCGGGGACGCTGCGCGGCTGCTCCTGGAGGCCCGCAAGGAGGTGGAGACCCCCCTCACCGTGGGCCCGGCGATCTCCCTGGACGGTCCGTGGTACACGGAGCTGTGTGCGATGATCGACGCAGTGGAGGCCACCTCTGGCTCCTAGTCGCTGAACTCTTTTTCCCAGTCATCGAGGGAGCCGAGGGCGTCCTCGTCGATCTCGAAGGCGCCGCCGGTGAGCTCCGCGTCGTCCGCGGGCGCGGCGGGCTCCTCGCCGGTGTCCTCGAACGCGGCGGTATCCTCCGCCACGTCGCCGACGTCGAATTCCGGTGCCGAGTCCTCGGTTTCGGGCGCGGGCTCGGGCATCGGCGCCGGCTCTGGAACCGGCTCTGGAACCGGGCGGGGGGCGCGCAGGGCATTGACCACCGCCCGGGTGGGACGGAGGAGGCGATTGTAGAGCATGTACCCCCTCTCGAGCTCCTCCAGCACGGACGAGGCGGGCGCGTCCTTCTCCATCCGCTGCATCACCGCCTCGTGAACCGTCGGGTCGAAGGGCTCACCGACCGCGTCGAAGGCCTTCACCCCCGACCGCTCGAGGACACCGACGATGCGGTTGAGGATGAGCCGCACGCCCAGGACGAAGGAGGCGAGGGTCTGCTCGGTGCCGCCGGCCTCGGCCTGCGCCACGGCGCGCTCCATGTCGTCGAGGACCGGGAGGAACTCCTTCAGGAGCTTCTCGTTGGCGTAGAGGACGAGGGTCTCCCGCTCCTTCTCCACGCGGCGACGGTGGTTCTCGAAGTCCGCCATGACCCGGAGGGCCCGTTGGCGCTCCAGCTCGAGCTGGGACTCCAGGGACTCGCTCAGAGTCTCCGGGGGCGTCCCCTCCCGGCGGAAGACCTCCTCCTCCTCCCAGTCCCCGTGGCCGTTCTTGCCGATGGCGACGTTCCTACCTTTCCCTTCGTCTTTCCGCGGCATGGGAGACTCACCTCCGGCGTGACGCTATCAACCAGATCCACCGGTTGTCAAGGCATGGATCCGCCAGGAGGGATTGACAGGAGCCCCGGTTGACCATACATTCTGCCCGGACCCGCGCGGAGGACACCCCATGATCGAGAAGGATCTGCTCTTCGACAAACGCATCCTGGACCGGAACCTTGAAAAGGGCCTTGTGACCCGCGCGGAGTACGACAAGTTCATCGCGGGCCTGAGCGACCTGACCAAGGCGGTCAGCCTCTCCAAGGTCGAGGTCTCTGAAGGCGACTTCGAGCTCGGCGCGCGGGTGCTCTCCGAGGAGGAGCTCCTCCAGCAGGAGGACGATCTCGATGGTTGAGGGTCCCGGAGCACCCGACTCCGACGGGGTCGACTTCCGCACCTTCATCCTCTCCCTCGGCACCTCGGCCATGCTCCACCTGGGAGAGATCCCGGATCCCGACGGCGGCAAGGCCGTGGTGAACCTGGAGTTGGCCCGCCAGACCATCAACCTCCTGGACCTGATCCGGAGCAAGACCGCGGGCAACCTCACCGACGACGAGGCCAACACCCTGGGCGGGCTCCTCTACGACCTGCGCATGCGCTTCGTGGCGCGCTCCCGAGGCGCCAGCGCGGATTGACAGGCTCCTCCGTACCACTACTTTAGCGAGGAATCCACGGACCGGCCCCGGTGTCCCACCGGGGAGAGGAAGCGCCGCAGTGAGATCCGCCGCGTACATCCCCGTCCTCCTCCTCCTGCCGGCCCTCGCTGCCTGCGGCGGCGAAGACCGTGGCGACGGAGACGCCCGGCGGGTGGTGCGGGTGCGCCCGGCGGAGGACGTCGCCGCATCGCCTCCCCTCCGGCCTTCGGACACCTCCCTCCCGGACGCACCGGACGTTGCGGACGCCACGGAGAACCCTCCCCCCGCCGGAGGGGACGCCCCGGAGCCGGGCACCGGGGGCAGCGGGGACAGGGGAGGCGATGCAACCGCCAACGCCGACATCGGCCCCCCCCTCCAGCTCCCCGCGCCCCCCGCCCCTCCCGTTGCGTCCCCCGGCGACGTGCTCCCGGACTTCGCGGCGCTCTACGCGTCCGCGGCGCCGTCCGTGGTGGCGCTGGAGGTCCACACGGATCCGAGCGAGCGCCAGGGCACCGGCTTCTTCATCGACCCCCTCGGCCGGGTCCTGACCAGCGCCCACGTGATCGAGGGTGCGACGAAGATCTTTGCGGTGACGCAGACCGGTCGCCGCCTGGAAGCCCGGGTCCTCGGCGCGGATCCCCACACGGATCTGGCCCTCCTGGTCGTGGAGGGGGAGGACCTTCCAGCCCCGCTCCCCCTGGCGGTCCGAGACATACGGGTGGGCGAGTGGGTCATGGCCATCGGGACGCCCCTGGGGCTGGCCTTCTCCGCGACCCGGGGCATCGTGAGCGCCACGGGGCGGAGCGACGTGGTCTGGGATCCCGCCGGATACACGGACTTCATCCAGACCGACGCGGCGATCAACCGGGGCAACAGCGGCGGCCCCCTCCTGGGCATCGACGGCGTCGTCCTGGGGGTCTGTGCGGCCATCGACCCCGAGGCAAACCGCATCGGCTTCGCGGTCCCCGCCTCCATGGCCCGGGTGGTCGCGACACACCTCCAGGCCAACGGCCGGCTGGTGCGGAGCTTCCTGGGGGTCCAGCTCACCGAGGACCCCGAGGGGATCCGCGTGGTGTCCGTCCTCCCGGATTCCCCCGCCGCGGAGGCGGGGCTGCGCGTCGGGGACCGGATCCGAACCTGGGGGGGCGAGCCAGCGGGCGAGCTCAACCCGTTCCGTTGGCGGGTCGCTACGACGCCGCCCCGCACCGTGACAGCGCTCGAGATCGAGCGCGGCATGCTCCGGCTGGACCTCTCGGTTCGCACCGAGGAGGCGCCGGATCGCACCGGGAGGTGACATCGTGCTTCCGAAGAACCTGACCGTCGTCACCCAGGAGACCCTCCAGGCCGCGTTCGCGCTGGCCGGCAACCGGGGACACCTGAGCCTGGAGCCCGAGCACGTCCTCGCTGCCCTCCTGGGCCAGACCGAGGGCCTGCTCCCCATGCTCCTCGCCACCCTCGAGGTGGACCGGGAGGCCGTCGATCGGGACCTCGCCGCGCTCCTGGAGCGCTTCGGGCGGGCAGGCGACGATGCCGAGCCGCGGCTCTCCTCGGACACGGAGAAGCTGCTGACCCGCGCCGGCAAGGAGGCCCGGGGGCTCAAGGACGAGTACATCAGCACGGAGCACCTCCTCCTGGCCCTGGTGGACGAGAAGGGTCAGGTCGGGGAGGTCCTGCGCAGGCGGGGCCTCACGCGGGAGCGCCTCCTCCCCGCCCTCCAGCAGCTCCGCGGGCACCGCCGGGTCACCGACGACAATCCTGATGCCACCCTCGGGGCCCTGGACCGCTTCACCCAGGATCTCACGGCGAGGGCCCGGGAGGGACGCCTGGACCCGGTGATCGGCCGGGACGAGGAGATCCGCCGGGTGATCCAGGTGCTCTCCCGGCGCAAGAAGAACAATCCGGTCCTCATCGGCGAGCCAGGCACGGGCAAGACCGCGATCGCCGAGGGCCTCGCGCAGCGGATCGTCGCCGGGGACGTCCCGCTCCAGCTCCTGGATCGGCGCCTGGTCGCGCTGGACATGGGCGCGCTGGTGGCCGGGGCGAAGTACCGCGGCGAGTTCGAGGAGCGCCTCAAGGCGGTGCTCAAGGAGATCACCGACTCCGACGGGACGATCATCCTCTTCATCGATGAGCTCCACACCGTGGTGGGGGCCGGCGCCGCGGAGGGCACCCTGGACGCGTCCAACATGCTCAAGCCTGCGCTGGCCCGGGGGGAGCTGCACTGCATCGGCGCGACCACCCTGGACGAGTACCGCCGGCGGATCGAGAAGGACCCGGCGCTGGAGCGCCGGTTCCAGCCCGTGCGCGTGGACGCGCCGTCGGTGACCGACAGCATCAGCATCCTCCGCGGCCTCAAGGAGAAGTACGAGGTCCACCACGGGGTGGAGATCAAGGACGCGGCCCTGGTGGCCGCGGCGCGGCTCTCGGATCGGTACCTCACGGACCGGCACCTGCCCGACAAGGCCATCGACCTGATGGACGAGGCCGCGGCCCGGCTCCGGGTCGAGATCGACTCCAAGCCCGAGGCCATCGATGACCTGGAGCGCCGCCTCCTCCAGCTCGAGGTGGAGCGGCAGGTGCTCGACAAGGCGGACAAGGGCGCGCTGAAGACCCTCGAGGCGGAGATGGCCGACCTCCGGGAGGACCTCGCTGCGAAGTCCGCACGGTACGGCGCGGAGAAGGGGATCATCGAGGGCATGCGGGAGACCAAGGAGGCCCTCGACAGGGCCCGCATCGAGCTCGAGGCGGCGTTGCGCAGCCAGAACTACGAGGCCATGGGGCGGCTGCAGCACGGGGAGATCCCCCAGCTCGAGCGCGCCATCGTGGAGGGCCAGGAGCGCCTGGAAGCCCTGGGGGGGATCCGGATGCTCAAGGAGGAGGTGGACGAGGAGGACATCGCCCGGGTCGTGTCCCTGTGGAGCGGCGTCCCGGTGTCGCGGATGCTCCAGGGGGAGGGCGAGAAGCTCCTCCACATGGAGGAGGCCCTGGCGCAGCGGGTGATCCACCAGGACGAGGCGATCGCGGCCATCGCCCGGGCGGTGCGGCGAGCGCGCTCGGGCCTGCAGGATCCCGCGCGGCCCCTGGGGAGCTTCGTCTTCCTGGGTCCCACTGGGGTCGGAAAGACCGAGACGGTGAAGGCCCTGGCGGCGTTCCTCTTCGACGACGAGCAGGCCGTGGTGCGCATCGACATGTCCGAGTACATGGAGAAGCACGCGGTGTCCCGCCTCATCGGCTCCCCCCCGGGCTACGTGGGCCACGAGGAGGGCGGACAGCTCACCGAGGCCGTACGCCGCCGACCGTACTCCGTGGTCCTCCTGGACGAGGTGGAGAAGGCCCACCCGGCGGTCCTCGGGATCCTGCTGCAGCTCCTGGACGACGGACGGCTCACCGACGGCATGGGCCGCACCGTGAGCTTCCGCAACACCATCGTCGTCATGACCTCGAACCTGGGGAGCGGGGCCTACACCGAGACCGCGGACCGGGACCGTGAGACCGCCGCCGTCCACGCGGCGCTCCGGGCACACTTCGCGCCGGAGCTGCTGAACCGCATCGACGAGGTGATCGTGTTCAATCGCCTGGAGCGGGAGGACCTGGCCCGAATCGCGGCCCTCCAGGTCGCGCACGTGGCGGCGCGCCTCGGGGATCGCGAGATCACCCTGGACGTGACCCCCGCGGCCCTGGCCTTCCTCGCCGAGCGGGGCTGGGATCCCGCGTTCGGCGCGCGCCCCCTCAAGCGCGCGGTCCAGCACCACCTCCTGGACCCCCTGGCCGAGGCCCTCATCGGAGGCCGGGTGCACGACGGTGCGACGGTCACGGTGGAGGTGAAGGGGGGCGCGCTGACCTTCGACGCCGCGACGAAGTGATCAGCCCAGGACCTCGACGAGGATGTCGATGGCCTGGGCCTGCTCCTCCTCGGTGATCACCAGGGGAGGCGCGAAGCGGAGCACATTCTCGTGGGTCTCCTTGCAGAGGATCCCTCGGGTCATGAGCTGCTCCGCCACCCCGCGGGCGCTGCCCCTGGAGGCATCGAGGAGCACGGCGTTGAGGAGCCCCTTCCCTCGGACCGCGGTCACCCGGCCCCGACCCACCAGGGGTTCGAGACCGGCCCGAAAGGCGGCGCCCAGACGATCGGCGCGCTCCGCCAGGTGCTCCTCCTCGAGGATCCGGATCGCCTCCCGGGCCACCGCCGCGGCGAGGGGGTTGCCCCCGAAGGTGGATCCGTGGCTCCCGGGCTCGAAGACTCCCAGGAGCTCCTTGCTGCCGACGACCGCGGAGATCGGGAGGATCCCGCCGCCCAGGGCCTTGCCCAGGATGTAGGCGTCGGGTTTCACGTCCTCGTGGTCACACGCGAACATGCGCCCTGTGCGGCACAGGCCCGTCTGGACCTCGTCCGCGAGCATCATGACCCCCCGGCGGCTGCAGAGATCCCGGACCTTGCGCAGATAGCCGCTGCGGGGCACCACCACCCCGGCCTCCCCCTGGATCGGCTCCAGCAGGACCCCGACGGTCTCGGGGCCGACCTTGGCGGCCATCGCGTCCGCATCCCCGAAGGGCACGAGATCGAAGCCCGGGGTGAAGGGTCCGAAGCCGTCCCGGTAGGCCCCTTCGGAGGAGAAGGAGACGATCGTGGTGGTGCGCCCATGGAAGTTGTGATCGCAGACCACGATCCGCGCCGAGTCCGGCGGGACACCCTTCACCCGATAGCCCCAACGACGCGCCGCCTTGATCGCGGTCTCCACCGCCTCGGCCCCGGTATTCATGGGCAGGACCATGTCCATGCCGCAGAGCACCGCCAGGTCCCGGCAGAAGGGGCCGAGCTGATCATTGTGGAAGGCCCGGGAGGTGAGGGTGAGGCGATCAAGCTGCCGCCGCGCTGCCTCCACCAGGCGGGGGTGCCGGTGTCCGTGGCTGACGGCGCTGTAGGCAGAGAGCATGTCGAGGTACTTCCGGCCCTCCACGTCCCACACCCAGACCCCTTCGCCCCGGCTGAGGACCACGGGGAGGGGCCTGTAGTTGCAGGCACCGTACGTCTGCTCCAGGGCCAGGTAGGATCGTGTCGCCATGATCTGCCTACAGGTCCAGTTGATAGTGCGGGAGGGCGTCGAGGAACTCGGGCCGCGCGACCCAGTCGAAGAGCATGGCCGCGAAGACGCCCCCGGCCCCGAGGAGGACCAGCAGGAAGAGGATCAGGAAGATCTTCCCGCCCTTGCGTTTTCCCGTCAGCGCCGAGAGATCCTCGTCGTCGTCGTCGTCGTCATCCAGGTCCGGCCCGGGCTTGATCGCCGGCGACGGGGTGACCCTGGGGCCCGGAGACACGGCGGGAGGGGGTACAGCCCCGACACCCTCGCTCACGTCCGTCGGCGCCTCCCCCAGATCCACCGCTGGGAAGGCCGGCGCGGTCGCCACCCGGGGGGTCACCGGCGCAGCCGCCTTTCGCAGCGGCACCTCGCCGGTCACGGCCAACATCCTGTCAACGGCCTGGTCCACGGGGAGCTCGCCCACCGCGGGCATGTAGGCCATGGTGCTGCTGCCGGTGTCGTCACCGCCGGCGCCCATGGCACCACGGAGCTCAGCGAGCTTCCTCTGGACCTCGTCGGAGAAGCCCCCTGCGGGGGCCTCCGGGGAGTCCTGCGCCCCTCCCACCGCGGGCATGTACATCATGGTCTTGGCCGAATCCAGCTCATCGAGGCCCTCGCCCTCGGGGAGAGGGCCAGCGAGGGGGCCGGGCCCCTGCCTGGGCGTTCCATCGTCAGAGAGAGCGTCCGCAGCCGACATTCCGGAGACCGCCGGCATCATCATGAGGGTCTCGCCCCCCATGTCCTCCGCGGACTTTTCGATGACCGCCTTGGCCGTCTCGTCCTCGGACACGGGCTTCATGTAGAGCATGGTCGGCGCGGTACCCAGCTCGTCGTGGTTCTGCGGCGCGCCGTCGTCTCCCTTCTCGTCATCGGTGGGGGTCCAGCTCATCGTCACGCTCCTCGTTCGGGTCGTCCGAGGCCGAGTCTAGCACCGGCCCCCGGCGGCATCAAGGGTCGTCGCCTGCCTCCTCGGGCGCGACGCGAAACTCCATCGTGGCGGGCAGGAGGTCCACCTCCCCCGGGAGGAGATACAGGCGGATCGACTGTCCCTCGTCGAGGGACAGGGACTCCAGCCACTCCCGATCCTCGGGCTCCAGGAGGGGAAGGATCTGCGGCCGGATCCCGTCGAGGTTTTTCCGGTCCAGGACCAGGGACCAGCCCATGGCGTTCGCGCCGGAGAGGCGCAACCCCTCGAGATCGAGGAGCTGCTGCAGGTCCCCGGGCACCGGCACGGCGAGGCTGACCCGGCGCGTCGCGGTGACGGTGATCGTGGCACCGCCGGGGAACAGGACGTCGAAGCCAGCGTACAGCAGGACGAGGATCACCGCGAGGACCCCGAAGGTCTCGTAGGGGAATCGAGGTTTGAGCCCCCCGTACCACTGCCCCTTGCTCTTCAAGCGGATCCGGCGCTGGACCGCGACCAGGAACGCCGGCGGGAGGACCTCCCGGGTCTGTCCGTCCGCGTGGAGCAGCTCGACCATCTCCCGGTACTCGGCCACGAGGACCGCCAGGGCCGGGTCCCCGGCGAGGCGCTCCTCGAAGCGCCGCCGCTCCTCGGGCTGCATCTCCCCGTCCACGTAGGCGGCGACCGCCTCGTCGTCCAGGAGCGTGCTCTGACTGTCGTCTCCGTTCATGGCTCCTCTCCGTCAGTCGCCCGCTTGACGTACTGCATGAGTTGGACCCGGGCCCGGTGGATCCGGCTCTTCACCGTCCCCGCCGGGAGGCCCGTGAGCTCCGCCACCTCCTCGTAGGACATGAGCTCCACGTCCCGCAGGATCAGCGCCTCCCGGAAGTCCGCGGAGAGCTGCTGGAGACCCGCGGCCAGGACTCCCTGGAGCTCCCGTCCCCGGGCCAGGGCCTCGGGGTTCTCGGGCCGGGACCCCACGGGGCTGAAGTCCTGCTGCTCGATCGCGTCGTCGAAGCTCGACTGGCGCCGGGACGCCCGGCGCTCCTTGTAGCGGATGTGGTTCTTGCAGAGGTTGAGCGCGATGCGGAAGAGCCAGGTCTTCAGTGAACAATCCCCCCGGAACTTGTCGATGAACCGGAACGCGGCCAGAAAGACCTCCTGGCCCAGGTCCATGGCCTCATCTCGATTCCCCAGCATGCGGGCCAGGTATCGGACCACCGCGTCCTGGTTCTCGACGACCAGGCGGTCGAAGGCCCGCTCGTCGCGACGCTTCAGCTGCCTCAAATAGGCGGGGTCGGGTTGGGCCACGTCTCCTCCGGTGACGATCCTCGAGTGCGACGACGATAACAGAGGGGTCGCGGATGAACAACTCCCCCCACGGGTCGTCCCATGGCGCCTCGTACGTGCTGAGCGCCCCCTGAGCGCTTGACAATCGAACGACTGCTCCTATAATTTGCTTCGAATGCCAAGGGACGCAATCTGACAGTTTGAAGGCCCTATTTGCTTTTAGGCGCCATGGCGCCAACAACGGGAGGAAGAGAATGAAGAAGTTTTTGAGCATCTTTGCGGTGATGATCCTGGGCTCGGCCTTCATGGCCTGCGACTTCGGGAGCAGCGACGACGACACCACCACCCCCGACGACGACACCTACACCGAGGGTGACGAGTACACCGAGGACGACAGCGGTGGCGGCGGCTACGAGAATGTTTGGGATATCGTTTACATCAAGGACTCCCCGGACAATGTTTACCAGAAGGGCTGCTTCGCCGGCAATCCCGGCGCGGACATTGACGCAGTTGAGTTTTATCGGGATGGCGACATCGTCGGTTGGGCCGAGAGCGTCGAGTTGCTTGACAACGCGGCCTGGGATGCTACCGACTGGCCCTGCCCCAACGAGGACAATGACAAAGACGATCCTGATGAGATGCTGGGCACCGAGGATGGTCAGGCGGACGACGGCGTTTATGAGGGGTACTTCTCCCTCAACGGCCGCGCTGCGTACCTCCTCATGTCTGACGTCATGGAAAACGGCGACGAGCTGGTGATCTACGAGATGTGGAGCCAGGACACCGGTGATGTCAGCAAGGAGACCTACCAGGTCTACCTCGGCTACTACGCCGAAGACGGCGACATCGCGGTTACTCCAGATGCCTTCGCCGACTGGAACACTGGTATGGTGTCCGGAATCATCGACGGTCTCTGGTAGCCCCGGCCACACGCCTCAGGGTTCCTTGACACGGCCGGTCCGAGGACGCACTCCCCGGGCCGGCTGGCGTCTCACCTCCTCCGAAATACCCCAGGTATTCCAAAGTCGGCAAGACCACCTTCGGTTCGCCACCCGACCTCGGGGAGCACGCCCTCGGACACGACCGTGTCGGCGTCACCCTTCGGCCCGTGGCTCACAATGTCGGCTGATTGGTTATGGATCCGGGGGTGAGAGGAGGGTCTTCAGGCGATCGACTTCCTTCTCGATCTCCTCCCCTTCCAGGTCGTACCAGTCGGGGACCCAGCGGGGCGCGCGGCCGGGGAAGGCGTCCACGGTGAGGTAGACGATCCGCAGGGAGATCGGGTGGTTCAGCTTGATCGCGGTGGGCTCGTCCTTCGTCAGGGCCCGGCGCACCCTCTCCCAGGTCCAGCCCTGGTCACGGGCGAGGACGTATGTGGCCAGCTCCAGGGCATCTTCGACCCGCACACACCCATGAGAAGAGAGCCTTCGGTGTCTCTTGAAGAGGCTGCGGGCGGGGGTGTCGTGGAGGTAGACCCCGTGGGGGTTGGGGAAGAGGAACTTCACCCGGCCCAGCGCGTTCCCCGGCCCGGGGGCCTGGACCAGGAGCTCCCGGCCCCCGCCTTACGTCTTGATGCGGAAGCCGTGGGTCTCGTACCAGTCGGGCTCGTCGATGAGCCTGGGGTCGTACTCCTTCTCCTTGATCGAGTCGGGCACCAGCCACTCGGGGTTGAGGACGACACGGTCGATCGCGGAGGCCAGCTCCGGGGTCCGGTGCGGTTGCTCCCGGCGTCGGGTCTTGGGATCCCAGACCTTCTTTGCGCTCCCCAGCACCACCCGCAGCGTCCGCCAGAGGTGGCCGTCGAGGTAGACCGCCGCGACGGCCGCAGGGACCTGGACCAGGATGACGTCCCCGGGGAGCGGCCCCAGCGCCGCCGCCATCCGGCGCAGCCCCCTCCGGAGCCGGGCGAGCTTCCGCACCGCGGGCTCGTTCAACCGCTCCAGCGTGTCCCGATCCATGCGGCGTCGCTCTTCGAGCCCGTGATCCACCTGGAAGCGCCCGAGGGCGCTGGCGAGGGCTGCGTCGAAGAGGACCTCCCCCCCCTCCCGGGCCGGGATCGGACCGACGGGAAGGTAATCCTCCGCACGGAGGCGGGCGCCCAAGGCCTCCACAAGGGGGCCCCGGTGCCCCTTCTTCAGCTTCGCTGCGGCCGTCGGGAGCGCCGCCCAGCCGCCGCCCCGGACGAACCCCAGGTACCGGGCGTGGGCGTCCCGAAGGGCGCCATAGGACGGGAGGGCCGGCTCCAGCCGCACCCAGAACTCGGCGGGATGACCGAGGAGGGACCAGAGCGCGTCGGGCATCGGTGGCCGCGGCAGGCGCGCCGCACCGAGGAGCTGTCCTCCAAAAGCGACGGCCACCTCCAGGGCTGCGAGCCGCGCGGCGCCAGCGGTGGAGCGCCAGCCCCGTCCTGCGGCGGCGAGGCGTCGCACCCCCTGAAGAGAGGGCGACGCGTCCGCCTCGAGGCACGCGACCAGATCCTCCAGATCCCGGATCCGGCCGGGCCTGCGACAGACGGTGGAGAAGGTCTGCAGGTCGTCGGAGGCCTCGCGCCAGGCGCGACGCGCGGCGCGGCAGTCTTCCACCGCTGCGGCCACCCGATCGAGGCCCGCAGCCTGCGGATCCAGGCCCCGATCGAGGCCCGCGGCGAGGACCTCGCCCTGGGCCTCCATGCAGGACCACAGGAAGGGCCCCCCGTTCTCCAGGCGGGCGGCGATGGTCTGAAAGAGGGGTCCCACGGGGGCCGGCGCGGCCAGGGCGCTCGGGGGCAGGAGCGGCTGGGCCCGAAACGCGTGGTCCAGGACCAGCCCGACGACCCACTCCCGGGTGGTGACGTCGAGGGGCGCGTCGAGGGGAGGAGGAGGCGACGGCGGGAGGGGGGCGGAGCAGGCGGTCAAGAGAAGGAGGACGAGGGTCAGGAGGCTGTCAATCAGTCTACTCAGCGGGTTTCTCCGGAGCTGGCTCCGCAGGCTTCTCCCCAGGCTTCTCGTCAACCGGCTCCCCGGTAGGCGCCTCCTCCACCTCCGCCGGCTCCTCCGCGGGCGCCTCCTCCACCTCGGCGGGCGCGGCGTCGACCTTCGATGGCTTGGGCTCGGGCTTCGTCGGCTCCTCGGGGGGCAACTCCTCCGGCTCCTCCGCTGCGTCCCCCTGCTTCTTCTCCCACTCCTCCCGCTCGCCGGGCTTCCACTTGCCGAAGGTGATCTTCTTGCTGAACTGCCACTGCCGCGTCTGACGGTCGAGGCGGGCGAGCTTCCAGTCCCGGGGGGTGACGGTCACGTCCACGAACCGGAACTCCTCCTCCATCGGCACCAGGTGGAGGACGACCTCCGCGGTCCGGTTCATCCCCTCAAGGATCAGGAGCTGGCCATCCTCCTCGAAGTAGCTGTGCTCCCACTCCTCGCCGTTCACCCGTACGGACGCGTAGGCCATGCTCAGGGTCAGGCGGGCGACGCCGACGGTGATCTCGTTCGGATCGGTCTTCTCCTGCGCGACAGCGGGCGACGCCAGCGCCAGGGCGACGAGCGCCGCAACCAGGGTTCGGACGAAGCTCCTCATGATCGACCTCCATTGTCGCGTCCACAAAGGACCCTCTGAGAGTGTCCGCCAGGGCCCCTCCTGTGTCAACGCCTCCGTCCGCGGGTCTGTTCCGCGCGCAGGGGTTTCATATGGCCCGGGCGGGGGATCGATGCTATGCTCCGCGCCGTGTTGACTCAGAGAGGTGCCTGCCCGTGGCGAACGGGATGACCCCCCACGACGGTGAACGGTTCGGACGCTTCACCCTCCTTCAACGCCTCGGCGCGGGCGGGATGGCCGAGGTGTATCTGGCCCGGCTCTCCGGCGAGGCGGGGTTCGAGAAGCACCTGGTGATCAAGAAGATCCTCCCCTCCCTGGCCAGCGACCCCGAGTTCGTGGAGCGCTTGATCCAGGAGGGCAAGCTCGTCGCCGGGCTCAACCACGGAAACATCGTCCAGGTCCAGGAGCTGGGGCAGGAAGACGGGGAGTTCTACCTGGCCATGGACTACGTGGCCGGGACCGACCTTCGGGAGTTCATGGGCGCGGTGCGACGCGCCGAGGAGGCCTTCCCCGAGCACATCGCCGCCCACGTCCTCCTCCAGGTGGCCCGGGCCCTGGCCTATGCCCACGCCAAGGTCGACGGGGACGGCACGCCCTTGGGGATCGTCCACCGGGACATCAGCCCGGCGAACGTCCTGGTGTCCTGGGAGGGCGAGGTCAAGCTCACGGACTTCGGCATCGCCCGGGTTCGCCAGGACGGCCGGGTCCTCACCACCGCCGGAATGCTCCGCGGCAAGGTGCCCTACATGGCGCCGGAGCAGGCCGAGGGCGGAGCCCTGGGGCCGGAGAGCGACGTCTTCTCCTTCGGCGTGCTCGCCTACGAGCTCCTCGCCGGGAGACGACCCTACGACGGAGAGTCGGATCTGCAGACCCTCGATCGCATCCGGGCAGGCGAGCGGTCGTCCCTGGAGAGCCTCTGCCCGAACCTGGATCCGGAGCTCGTCGCCCTGGTGGAGTCCTGCCTGGCCCGGGATCGGGCTGAGCGTCCGGCGAGCGGTGAAGCACTGGAGCACGCCCTGGCCGCCATGATGGCCGCGCGGGGCTGGGTCGTCTCCAACTCGGAGATCGCGGGCCTGCTGGATCGACGCTTTCCGAGGAACAGCCCCGAGCGGTGCCGCGCGCCGGCCACCGGGGTCACCGCATCGGGGACGATCTCCGGCACCACGACCGGCCGCAGGGACCGGAACCCCACCAAGAGCCTCGCGGTCCGGGCACCCCGGATCGGCGCAGGCCGCTGGATCCTCCTGGCGTTGATCCTGCTCCTGGCGGTGGGCGCGGTGAGCTTCGGCCTGGGCCTCGTCGTCGACTGGCACCGGGGGGGCGCGGGCGATGTCGCGGACGGAGGGCCCTCGGACGGCGCCGCAGCGAAGGCAGGTGCGGTGGCGGAGACGGACGTGACAGGGGTGGCAGACGTCCTCGCGTCCGCGACGGCGCCGGAGGTGGTGGACGTAGCGGCGGAGGGGTCGGCGGAGGCCCGGCTCGAGGTCGTCGAAGAGGCGACGGCGACGGACGCGGCGACGGATTCTTCTGTGGGAGGGGCTTCAGCCCCGACATCTTCGGACACGGACACGGACACGGACACGGACACGGTCACGGTCACGGACACGGACACGGACACGGGCACGGTCACGGACACGGGCACGGGCACGGTCACGGACACGGGCACGGAGGACGTCGCGACAGACGTCACCGTCGAGCCGCCCCGGCCCAAGCCGTCGGTGACCCGGATCGATGTGATCCCCCAGGAGGCGACCATCGAGATCGACGGGGCGGCGGTGGGGACCGGCTCCCACATGCTCCGTCTCCAGCCCGAGGGACGGGCAGAGGTCCGGCTCAGCCATCCGGGGCACCGGACCGAGGTCTTCACCCTGCACTACCCCGCCCCCCGGAAGGTCAGCAAGCGCCTCTGGGCGGCGCCCGAGGGGTCCCTCAAGGTCCGCTACCTGCCGGCGAACGCCTCCCTCACCCTTGATGGGAAGCCGATCTCGGCTTCCGGCGGGCTCAACATCGTCGTCATCAAGGCCTCTGCTGGCCCGCACACCTTGCACCTCGTCGATCCGGCGGGGGGAGAGGTCAGCCAGGAGGTGGAGGTCCGAGAGGGGGAACAGCTCGGGATCACCCTTCGCATCGAGTGAGGTCCCCATGGACGAAAGAACCCGCACCATCCTCATGCCATCCCCGGTAGAGCACATCCGGAACAGGACGGCCACCGTGGAGGTCACCAGCGGCGAGGCCAAGGGAGACCGGGCGACCCTCACTGGCTTCTCCCTCCGCCTGGGGAGCGCCTCGGACAACGACCTGGTCCTCCCCGACGAGACCGTCTCGAAGCACCACGCCCGGATCGAGCTGGGCCCTGCGGGGTACCGCATCCAGGACCTGGGCAGCAAGAACGGCTCCTTCCTCGGGGATCTGAGGGTGCTGGACGTCTATCTCCCCATCGCCTGCAAGCTCCGCCTGGGCTCCGCGATGCTGAGGTTCCGCCTCGGGCGGGAGGAGCGGGATGACGAGGTGACCCGGGGGCACCGCCTGGGACGCCTGGTGGGCCGGAGTCTGGCCATGCGACGCCTCTTCGCAACCCTGCAGAAGGTCGCGCCCACCCCGATCACGGTCCTCATCGAGGGGGAGAGCGGCACGGGGAAGGAGCTGGTGGCGGAGGCGATCCACGGCCTCTCCCTCCGAAAGGACGGCCCCTTCGAGGTCTTCGACTGCACCGCGGTGCCCGCGTCCCTGATGGAGAGCCACCTCTTCGGATACGACAAGGGCGCCTACACCGGCGCGGGGGAGGACCACACCGGCGCGCTGGAGCGGGCGGACGGGGGGACCCTGCTCATCGACGAGATCGGGGAGCTGCCCCTGGAGCTGCAGACCAAGCTCCTGCGCGCCATCGATCGACGGGAGTACCAGCGCCTCGGGAGCGAGCGCAGGCAGCGATCGGACGCCCGGATCCTCGCAGCCACCAATCGGGATCTGGAGCGCGAGGTGGACGAGGGACGGTTCCGCAAGGACCTGTTCTACCGCCTCGCGGTGATCCGACTCCCGATCCCGGCCCTGCGCCAGCGCGTCGAGGACATCCCGCTCCTGGTGGAGGATCTGGAGGAGGAGCTGGGAGCGTCGGATCTGGGCCTGCGGATCCCCGGGGGCACCATCGACGGGTGGCAGCGCCTGCCCTGGGCCGGGAACGTCCGGGAGTTGAAGAACGCCGTGGAGCGCGCGCTCCTCTTCGGACCAGACTCCTCTGCCATGGGAGGGGCTTCGGCCCCGAATGCGTTCGACCCCGAAGGACCTCCCGCGGGGGATGTCGGCGGCCCGCTGTTCTGGCGGCTCGGGGAGGGGGAGGTCATGCCCTTCAAGGACGCAAAGGCCCGCCTCGTCGGAGACTTCGAGCGGCGGTACTGGGCGGACCTCCTGGACCAGGCGGAGGGCAACGTCACCCGGGCCGCCGGTCTGGGTGGGATCCACCGCAAGTCCCTCGAATACCTCATGAAGAAGCTCGACCTCGATCGAAACGTGGTCCGGAATTTGCCATGACCAGGGAACGAGCGTATGATTCCAGGTGTTGGTCGATGGTCTGGCGCTGAAGGAGGACCCTGTGAGCGATCGACGAATGGACCGTGTTGAAACAGAGCTCCGCACCCTCACGCGGGAAGAGATCCACGCGGCGGTGGGTGAGGAGGTATTGAGCCGGGAAGAGGAGCTCCTCGTCCGAATGCGGTACGGGCTCGGTCTCGGCGCTGGTGACCACCTGGAGTTCAGGGGCCAGGAGAACGAAGAGACCCGCATCAAGCTGGCGATGATGGAGAAGGCCCTGCTCGACGAGCTTGCCGAACAGCAGACCGACGATCTCACCTCGCTGCTCAACGACTGAGCAACCATCCCGACATCCGGAGTCACGGGGGGGCCTTTCAGGGGTGCCTGCGTCCGACTCCGGACACAGGCGCTCAGCGACGATTCCTCGGTCCCGACGCGGACTCCAGCTTCCGAAGGGCCTCCCGGGCCCCGGCGTGGTTCGGATCAACCTTGAGCGCCTTGCGGAACTCCGACGCCGCTCGATCCAAGGCGTCCAGGGTCGCGTAGATCCGCCCCTTCTCCATCGCAATGTTGGGGCTCAGGGGCATGGCCCCCTCGGCCTTCTCCAGGGCGGCGAGCGCTTCATAGGGCTTGCCCCGCAGGACCTCCCGCCACGCGATGATCCGGTAGTACTCGGCCCGATATGCCTTGTTGGAGTGGCTGGCCAGGCGGATCTCCGAGGCCAGCGCCTCGAAGCGGTCCCACTGGCGGGCCCGGACCAGGGTGCGCATCAACTCGAGGGCCACAGGGATCCGTCCGTCGTCGTCAGACGCCCGGGACACGGCCTCCTCGTACATCAGCAGGCTCCCGTCCAGCTCGTTCTCGCGGCCGTAGACCCGGGCCTGGATCAGGTAGCCCTCGGACGCCCCCGGGTACAGCGCGATGATCCAGGTGGCGTAGTGCTCCGCGTGCTCCAGGTACCCTTGCCCGTAGTAGAGGTAGCCGAGACGACTCAAGAGCTCGAGCTTCCTCCCGTGGCGCTTGATGCCCTCCAGGAGGAGGGTCTCACAGCGCCCGAAGTAATGCTTGGAGAGCAACCAGTCCCCGTAGCCCAGGAGCACGTCCAGGTCGCCGTCTTCACCGAGGGTCTCCGCCAACACGGGGAAGGGGATCCTCCAGCTGAGGAACAGGTGGTAGATCTTCTCGGTCTGGAGGGGGAAGCGCTCCAGGACCCAGCGCAGCTCTCCGGCAGCCTTCGGGAGATCCCCCTGCTGCTTCAGGAGGAGCGCACGAGCCAGATGGACCCCGGAGGAGAGGGGCGCCCGCCGGCCCGCGTGGGCCAGGAGGACCTCGGCCCGGTTGGGAGAACCCCAGCGCTGATGGAAGGCCGCACCGAGGAAGGCCAGCTCGGCGTCCGCCGGGTGCTCCTGGAGCGAGCCCTCGAGGAAGGCCTCCACCCGAATCCGCTCGTCCACGGAGAGATCGGGGTGGGCCGCCGCTGCCCGAACCACGGAGCGGGCGGTGCCGACCCCGTGGTAGGCGTGCCAGTGGTTCACCGCCAGGGGCACCACGAAGAGGGGCACCGCGACGAGGAGCCACCGGAGCGCCCCGACCCGCAGATGCGCCAGGACCTTGCGGCGCTGCTTGTGTCGCCAGCCTCCGGAGAGGGCGGCGAGGATCGCCAGGGTGGGGATCGCCACCCCGGGCACCTCGAGGTTGAAGTCCACCAGGTTCTGGACCCCAACAGCGAAGATGCCGCAGGCGAGCCCGATCCCCAGCGCCTGGCCCATCCCCCAGATCACCCGGCGGAAGATCAGCAGGACCAGGAGGAAGAGCATGGGCACGGCGAGGGTGACGCCGAAGTCCACCGCCGCCTGGAGGGCCTCGTTCTCAACGAAGTGGAACACCAGGGCCGGGTTCTGGTTGTTGTAGGCGGTGAAGACGCTGCCGAACGCGCCGCGCCCGATCCCCACGCCGCGGTAGTCGTGGGCCAGGGCGAGCGCGTCGGCCCAGGACGAGAACTTCACCTCGCCCAGGGTCGGCATCTTGACGCCGTAGTCCCGCATCAGGCCCTCCAGGACATCCACCCCGACGAGGAAGACCCCGGCGGTCGCCAAGAGGAGGAAGGAGCCCAGGACGAAGGCACCCGAGGTGAACCCCGTGGTCTCCTCGCCGGTGGCCGGGGACAGGCTCCCGCCGACGAAGTACAGGGCCATGGCCACCCCGAGGGCCGAGATCCCGCCCCGGGAGAAGGTCGCCAGGGTACCCGCCGCGGCGAGGGTGAACAGGAGGCTGAAGATCAGCCGCGGCCGGGCAGCGCTCGCGTCCCGGCCCATGCCCAGGAAGACCAGGGCCGAGAGGTTGAACAGGGCCGCCGCGTGGTTGGGGTTCACCAGGAACGTCGTGAAGGGCTGCAGCTTCGTGGTGAGCTCCGGGGAATAGAACCAGAGGATCTTGTCCGACCCGCTGAGCAGGTGGAGGAGCCCAACGCCTGCGCCGATGAGCCCCAACGATGCCACCACACCGGCGATCCGACGCGCGTTGGACTCCCGCAGAGAGTAGTTGAACGCGACCAGATAGAACACGAGGTAGGCCACAAGATGCCCGAAGGACAGGAGGGTCTCCGCGCGGTCCAGGGAGATCCAGGTGACGGCCTCGCCGCCGACCATCTCCGCCATGTCCCCGTGGATTGTGGCCGCCAAGGGGGACCAGCTCGCCAGGGTCTCCGGGTCCAGGGGCACCACCTGGAACAACAGGACGCCGCCCACCAGCATCAGCCAGAAGACGAAGCCGTCGATATAAACCCTGGCGCCGGATTGGCAGAAGGACCCGGCCAGGAAGAGGCCCAGGGACCCGGTGATCAGGAAGAGGATCGCCCGGGTGGGGGTGTGCAGCGTTCCCACCGCGAGCGGTGCGAAGAGGATCGCTGCCACGAGACCCCACCAGATGAGGCGGTCGAACGAGAGTTTTCGAAAGCCCTGCATCGATCCTCCGAGGGGCGATTGTAGCCATGCCCCCCTCCGGGAGCAAGGTCGAATCGGCGGTTTCCTTCCTCTGTGTGGTATGCTAACTTCACGAACCCGAAGGGAGATGACGGATCCATGGTCGACGACTGGAAGGACGACGAGCTGTTCGAGCGCCTCGCGGAGGAGGGCCCCGGCTGGGTCGACTCGGGGGAGGACTTCGAGCGCCTGGGTCGGATCCGGGAAGCCCGCATCAAGCTGGGCCTGCGGACCGCGGTGGTCCTGGTGAGCGTGCTCCTCTCGGTCTACTTCCTCCGCATCGCGCATCCCAACCTCCTGTATTGGCTGGACCGGAGCGTCCCCGCTACGGACCTCGGCGACCTGCGCCGCGACGACGACGCCAGGCAGCGGATCGAGGCCCTGGAGAGCCACACCCGGGTGGTCTTCACCAACGACGTGCCGACCATCGACTCCCTGAAGACCGACCAGGAAGACTACTTCTACTTCTCCCCGCTCACCCACTGCATCGTGAAGACCCCCGAGCCGGTCCCCGAGAAGGGCACCTACCTCCTGACGACCCCCGAGCTGGGCCCCTTCGAGAGCCAGCTCGTGATCAACAAGAGGGCCCACCCGGAGGACGTCATGGTCTCTATGAAGGGCGACGGGCGGCTCCTGCTGGGTGGTGACCTGCCCCCCCGCTACGGCGCCCTGTTGGGCTTCTTCTCCCAGCAATCCAAGGTCCCGCCGGACCAGATCTGCCTGATCCTCGACGGAGATCTCCCTGACGACAACTGGCCCGCCGCGCCCATGACGGCCCTGCCCCTGGTGATCGTCCTGATCACTCTGGGGATCTTCGGGGCCGCGCTGCGCGGGTACATTCGGGTCCGGAGGAATGGATGACCAAACCGACCTCGAAGCCCGTGGACATGGACCTCGTCCAGCTCCTCGCCGAGGCAGCCTGGGCGCGAAAGGCGATCGACATCGTGGCGTTCGACGTCCGCAAGACCATCTTCTACACCGACGTGATGATGGTCTGTACCGGCACGTCGGATCGCCACGTTCGCGCGGTGTCCAAGGCCCTCGAGGCCGCTGCCCTCGAAGCCGGCCTGGCCGCGCCTGCCACGGAGGGGCGCACCTACGGCCGGTGGATCCTGCTGGACTTCGGCACGGTCACGGTCCACGTGTTCCACGAGTTCCTTCGGGAGATGTACGACCTGGAGCGTCTGTTCGGAGACGCCCCCCGCCTCCCCCTGGAGCTCAAGGCCGACCCCACGGACCACGAGGACTGGGACGACGATTGAGGGTCCTCCTCCTGCGCCCGGGCCATTTCAAGGAGGCAGCCGCCTCCGATCTCACCGAGACCTGGCTCAGTCACGCCGGCCGTTACTGCCGCGTCGACCTCGTGGAGGTCACGGGGCCGGCCCTCAAGAGGGCCCGGGACGCCGCGCAGCGGCAGGCCGCTGAGGCGGAGCTCCTCGACAAGGCGATCCCCCGGGGGGCGATCCTCGTGGCCGCGGATTCCCGGGGGACCCCCGTGGACTCCCCGTGGTTCGCGCACACCATCGACGGAGCTCGAAACGGAGGACGGGACCTGGTCTTCCTGGTGGGGGGCCCGTCGGGCCTCACGGACGCCCTGCGGGCGCGGGCGGATCACCTCGTCGCGTTCGGGCGGATCACCCTGAACCACGACCTGGCCGTGGCGGTCCTCGCCGAGCAGATCTGGCGGGGCCTCGCGATCCTCCACAACCACCCGTATCACAACGATCACGCCTGATCCGCTTCCCCCCGGGGCCGCGTCTTCGAACAACAAGGGCATGGCGCTCGAACACCTCCTCAACGTCCTCTTTCCCCCGCGCTGCGCGGCCTGCGACCAACCGCTGGCCGGCGCGGCCGGGGGGTTCTGCGCGATCTGCGCGGTGTCCTTGACGCCGCTGCACGCCACCGCCGCGGACGACTCGCTCCGGGGGCTGCGGGTACTGGCGCCGGATTCGTACGGCGCCGCGCTGGCCGACGCCATCGTGCGCATGAAGCACGCGGGGCGGTCGGAGACGGCGCGGATCCTGGCGGCGCGGATCGCTGCACGCTGGGCGGCGCCCCCCATGGCTGGCGCGGCCCTGGTGCCGGTGCCCCTCCACCTCCGGGATCTGCGGTCCCGGGGCTACAACCAGGCAGCGCTCCTGGCCGGACACCTGGGTCGGAGCTGGGGGCTGCCGGTCCGGGACGTCCTGCGCCGGACCCGTCGCTCCGGCGGCCAGGGGGGCCGGGATCCCGCGGGACGCCGGGCTGCGGTGGAGGGGGCCTTCGCCCTGCGCCGGGGCGCCCTGCGGCGCCTGGACGGGCGACCGGTGCTCCTGGTGGACGACGTACTCACCACCGGCGCCACGGCCCAGGAGGTCGCGAGGGTGCTCCGGGCGGGCGGGATCCGCGTCGCCGCCGTGATCGCCGCCGCCCGGGCGCTCTGAGGGGTCCCGGTCAGGGTGATCGCAAAGTCGACGTTGAACGCGCTTGACCGATCCTCGGGACCATGATCTTCACTTTACGTCGAGGCCTTGCGCTTCGGCAGAGGGAGGATCATGCCGAAGCGAGAGTCTGGAAGAGTTGATACCCCGTC
>JBDRIT010000191.1:0-4509 GCA_043815665.1 Pseudomonadota bacterium | reverse complement strand
TCGACCTCCCAACAGGGGACCGTCTCCCATTCCTCGTACTCCGTCTCCGAGGTGCACACGAGGTGCTTCCCGCAAACAAAGTCCACATGGGCGAAGCCACTTTCGCAAGCGACTCCGGACTCGTCGCTTCCAGGGGCTCCGCCGACGTCTTCCGTCCGTCCCGTGGATTCGGGGCACCCGACGAGCCCGAACAGGAGGCACATCAACATAAGGACCGACGTGAACGTGACTTGAGTGGCCGGTTGTCTCGTCAAAACGGGTACCCCTCCTCGTCCGGGAGCATGTCGTCGTAGAAGATCCGGAACGTAAGCCCTCCCCTGCTGACGCATGCGCTCGGGTAGTACTCCCGAAAGTCGTCCAGGTGATCCCGGAGGAAGCCCCGGACCTCACCGGCGAGCGGGGACTCGAGGATGGTGGACCAGTACGTGCCCTCGGGGATGTTGTCTGGGAACATCGGCTCTTCAAAGAGCCAGGGGACGGCGGTCGTGAGATCGCAGTCCCAATACGGTTCGCCGACCGGCTGGACGCCGAACAGGATCCGATCGGTCTCCATGACCTCCGTGGGCAGGTCCTTGAGTGGCAGGAGCGCACCGAAGAGGTCGACGAGCGCGTCGGGCGGCGGGGTCTCCCATCCCTGCGGCTCGGCCTCCCCTTCCGGACAGCCGCCGAATGACATGTGGCAGGAGGCCTCGACGGTGAGGCCGGGGAGCCCGACGTACAGGAACTCCGTCGGACCGTCCATCGCGGGACAGCGCTGGTAGCTCCCGCCTTCGTCCGCCTCGACCGCTGCGGCCAGGGCCAGGAGGTCGGAGAACGTCTGCTCCGGGACCATCCCCTGCCGCCAGACCTTGTACCCCAGTGTCGGGATGGCCCCCAGGGTCAGGAGGAGCACCCGCCGGTCCCCGAACACGTAGAG
Source organism: Pseudomonadota bacterium (assembly GCA_043815665.1). Lineage (GTDB taxonomy): Bacteria > Myxococcota_A > UBA9042 > CAIXZC01 > CAIXZC01 > CAZNWW01. The sequence goes on along the minus strand of JBDRIT010000191.1, from coordinate 3,593 downwards.
CGTGAGGTCGGGGTGATGGCCCCAGAAGAACTCCATGCCGACGTCCTGCGCCATGCCCCCGCCCCGAGCAACGGCGAACACCAAGTCGTCAGGAGCGAGGGAGGCAGGGTCGATGACCTTCGGTGGCTCGGGGCCATTACCGCACCCGGCCGACAAGAGGCTCGCACAGAGCAGCAGGCACAGTGTCCCTCTGGACACCCTTGCCCTTCGTCTACGCAGCACATACAGAAAGGCAACGCCGCCGAACAGGGCAGTGAGGCCCCAGGGACTCTGGGGTGGGGACCGACCGACCATGCATCCGGCCCCTTCGGCCCCCGGGAGACCGTCCGTCACCGGCATACAGGCAGCGACCTCGTCCGTCGGCGTCATCCCATCGGGGATCTCGTTCCCAAAGAGGACTGGCACCTCGGAGTCGACACAGATCTGGTAGTACCCGATGTCCTCGCTGCACGACCACTCGGACCAGGGTCCTGGCGTGCCGAGATGATCCAGTGCAGCGGCACGCACGCAGTAGTGCTCGCAAGGATCGACGGGGAAGCCGGCGGAGCAGATGCCATGACCGGTGGCCAGCTGCCGGTCGAGAACCGAAGCTCCGGACATGAGCTTGTCGAAGACCTCCACCTCCTGGCTGTCCCGGACCTCGATCAGGATCAGCCGGTCGGAGAGGTCGTCTCCAGAGATCGTCATGGCCAGCGCGCCGGCCTCCTCCATGTCCGCGTCCATGCACCAGTTCCCCTCGCTGTCCTGCATCGGCACTCCGACGCCCTGATAGTCGACCTCCGGCGCCTGCGCCGGCGGCTGGCCGATCCCGTCCCCGGTCCGGAACGTGAACTCCCGGGGCATGGATTCACCCTCGGCCTGGGAGAAGAGTCCGGTGTACTCCGTGTCCGGCGCCAGGGTCTCGTCGGGGACAACGACGATCAAGAAGTAGTCATCCGCCATCAGCGTCCGGGTGGCCGTGAAGGGCGCCGGCTCCCCGGTCTCCGATTCCAGGAGCAGCTCCCATCCGCCTGAAGGGTTGTCGATGTCCCTCCCGTACAGGATGAGTGCAGCGTCCACCGGTACCTCCTCCATCCCGTCCCTGGGCCAGACGAGGCTGGCGGCTGGAACTGCGCAGCTCGCAGACGTCGGGGTCGGCGCCGAGCCGAGGACGATCACCATCAGGATCCCTGTGAGCATCCTTCCTCTCATACGGCGACCCTCCCTCTCTGCTCAGAGGTCCCTCTACAGGCTCCGCTGGTACACATGTCCCTCGTCCCCGACCAACCAAACCGAGCCGCCTGGTTGCCCGAAGACGTCGTTCAAGCTCTTCTCCCCAAGCTCTTCGAGGGTGAAAGTGCCTGCGTCCCATGTCCACACCTCGTCCCCTTGCCCGGCGCCGACAGCCTGAACTCCGTCGCTCCAGATCCCAGGTACGTCATTGGTCATTCCCGTCTCGAACACAGACCACTCTCCGTCCTCCAGCCAGGCGATGATCCCGGTCCAGGTCTCGATGTCTGGGGGGATCCGGTTCCCGCTGACCCACACCCTGTCGTCGGTATCTATGGCGATGTCCAACAGGGCCGAGTGCTCCGGGATTGCCTCGTAGGGGAGCGGAACGGCTGTCCATTCGGCGCCGTCCCAGTGGACCGGGTCCTTCTGGGCTCCGACGATCCAGACATCGTCCGGCGACGTCCCAGTAACTGCGTAGCCGGTCACGGTGAGGGGCGTGTCGACGGTTTCCCACGTTGCGCCGTCCCAACGGAGAACGAAGCCTTCACCCGGATCCGAGGCCCATGATTTTCGGGGCGATGTACCGCCCACGACCCATACATCATCGACGGAGCTTCCCCAGATTCCATAGAGGGTGTCCTCTCCCCCCGGACCGATCTCCTCCCAGCCACCTGGGATCTGCCGAAAGACGATCCCCTCCGCGCCGGCCACCCACGGCCGTCCGCTTTCGTCCAACCAGACCGAGTGAAAGTCGACCTCAGCCCCTGGGTGTTCGACGCTCCACTCATCCCCGGCATGGCTGATCACGGTACCGTAGGTCCCTGCCGACCAGATGGTGTCCCCGGTCCCAGCTAAGGTCATGAGATCGGGAACGGGCCACACGACGTGGCTCCAGGCGTCGCCATACCATTGATATAGGGCGCCGTCTTCTCCGGTCATCCAGGCCAGGTTCGGCGACCACGCAGCGACGTAGCCGCCATCTGTGGGTGTCTCCTCGAGATTCCAGCCCTGTCCGTCCCAGTGGGCCACGCCGCCTGAGCCGGTCAACCAGACATCATCCGCTCCGGAGCCGTGCACCCGATTGAACAACCCGTCGACTCCGGGATCGACATCTGACCACTGTGCGCCGTTCCAGTGGATCGACTGCGTCAGCTCGTACATGTCGTACGGGAAGTCCATCGTCCCCGGAGCAGTAATCCAGACATCATCGGGACCAGAGCCCCAGACCGCTCCGAACCCACCTGCCGTGCCGTCCTGATTGGACAGCGGCGGCTTTGTCCAGGCCTCACCGTTCCACCGGTAGACGACGCCTGCCGGACTCTCCCATCCCCAGGAACCGACCACCCAGATGTCTTCCGCCGAGGCACCCCAGATCCCGCGCAGGATCATGGAGTCCAGGTTCGTCGAGTCCCCCTCGAGGGTGGCTTGCTCCCAGGTCGTCCCATCAAAGTGGATCACCGTGCCCTGCGCGCCGACGGCCCAGATCTGCCCGTCACCGGCTCCCCATATGGCCCAGAGCGTGGCGTCGACACCGGTCTCATGTGCTGTCCATGCGGCCCCGTTCCAGTTGGCGACGAACCCACTGTGCCCGCACACCCAGACGTTGGATGAGTCCGTTCCCCAGATGCCGTTCGCCCAGGTCGTCCCGAGTGCATCCCCAAGGTTGGTCAGTTCCACTCCATCCCACCTCAAGACCGGCCGATCATGGCCGACGAGCCAGACCTCATCCTCACCGAAGGCCCGGATGCCGTAGAAATGATCCGGCTCTCCCCAGGGGCCGGCCGGGCACCAGCCCTCTTCCGGGAGGCAGCCCGAAGCCGGTGGCACATCGTCACCCGAGGCATCAACTCCCGATGTGATGTCGTCGGCTCCCAGATCCAGGCCGGTGTCAGCTCCCGGGGACGCTCCGTTCCCGGATGAACACCCCCCGATGAAGCTGGCGAACAGCAGCACCATGAAGACGCTGAGACACAACTCGACCGGACAGGCAGCTCGTGGGGTTGAAGCGCGCATCTCTCCTCCTCCTGATTTCTCGGTCCGAGCTGTATCCAGCAATATTCGTGCCTCTCTGCCCATCTTGACCCGATCCCGGGAAAATGCCAACCACCTCGCCGTGGAACGGTGCTTGCAGTCTCACTCGGAAAGGAGCGAGTATGCCGATTATCCGTAAACATCGTATACGCGCGAGGGACCCATTGGGCAATATATCATCACCGCATACTGAGACACCCGTAGCCCCGGGGCAGGGTGATCGCAAAGTCGACGTTGAACGCGCTTGACCGATCCTCGGGACCATGATCTTCACTTTACGTCGAGGCCTTGCGCTTCGGCAGAGGGAGGATCATGCCGAAGCGAGAGTCTGGAAGAGTTGATACCCCGTC
>JBDRIT010000190.1:0-5046 GCA_043815665.1 Pseudomonadota bacterium | reverse complement strand
CGGCTCGGGCCCGCGCCGCGCCGCGCATCTGGCTCGCCGGCGACCACGTCGGTGCGCCGGGCACCGAGGGCGGCGGCGCCGAAGCCGCGATCAAATCCGGCCGCGCCGCCGCAGCGGCGGTTCGTCGTCTACTGGAGTCGGAGAGATAGGACGTCTCGCTGGCTTACGCCAGCTCGAAGAGCCCGGCCGCGCCCATGCCGCCGCCGATGCACATGGAGACGACGCCGTAGCGGGTGCCCGTGCGGCGCATCTCGTGCAGCAGGGAGGTGGTGAGCTTGGCGCCGGTGCATCCCAGGGGGTGACCCAGGGCGATCGCGCCGCCGTTGACGTTGACCTTGGCCGGGTCCAGCTCGAGCGCGTCACGGCAGTACTTGGCCTGGGACGCGAAGGCCTCGTTGATCTCGTAGAGGCCGATGTCTCCGTGGCCCACGCCGGAGCGCTTCCAGAGCTTCGGGATCGCGACCGCGGGCCCGATGCCCATGATCTCGGGCGGGCAGCCCTCGACCTGGAAGTTGCGCACGAAGGCCCAGGGCTCGAGCCCCAGCTCCTTCGCCTTGTCCAGGGACATGACCATCACCACGGACGCGGCGTCGTTCATGGGGGAGGAGTTCCCCGCGGTGACGGAGCCGCCGATCTTGAAGACCGGCTTCAGCTTGGCCAGGGCCGCGACGGTGGAGTCGGCGCGGACGCACTCGTCCATGTCCAGGGTCTTCTCGTTCCCGTCGGCGTCCACATAGGGGACCTTGAGGGTCTCCGCGTCGTACTTCCCGTCCTTCCAGGCCTTCGCTGCCTTCATGTGGGAGTCGTTCGCGAACTGGTCCTGGTCCTCGCGGGTGATCCCGAACTTCTCGGCCACCAGCTCGGCGGTGTTCCCCATGGGGGTATAGATCTCGACCATGTTCTTCGCCGCCCAGGGATCCGCGGAGAAATTGAACCCGCCCATGGGCACGGAGGACATGCTCTCGACGCCGCCCGCGATGACGATCTCCTGCCAGCCGGTCATCACCGACTGCGCCGCCTGTGCGATGGTCTGGAGCCCCGACGAGCAGAACCGGTTGGTGGTGAGGCCGGACACCGTGTCCGGGAGGCCGGCCATGAGGGCCACGACCCGTCCGAGGTTCATCCCCATGGGGCCCTCGGGCATCGCGCAGCCGATGTTGACGTCGTCGATGGTCTTGGGATCGACCTCGGGGACCCGCCGGAGGAGCTCCTCGATCACGATCTTGCCCAGGGTCTCGGGACGTACGTTGATCAGGGCGCCCCGCTTGGCGCGCCCTGCAGTGGTCCGAACCGCGTTGACGATGACAGCGTCTCTCATGTTCCGTCCCTCCTAGTTCCGCAGGGGCTTGTTCTTGAGGAGCATGTGCTGGATGCGGGCCTTCGTCAGGGGCTCACCGACGAGGCTCATGAAGGCCTCCTTCTCCAGCTCGAGGATCTTGTCCTCGTGCACCTTTGTGCCGGGCGCCACGTCGCCGCCGCAGAGGACGTGGGTCAGCTTCTTTGCGATGTGGGTGTCCCACTCGGAGACCCAACCGGACAGACCGAAGGAGTAGAGACCCACGTCGATGTTGGCGATGCCGTCCCGGCCGGGGACCGTCAGGATGCGGGGCGCGTCAGGGGTGTATCCGCCCTCGTAGAGACCCAGGGCCAGGTGCTTCGCGTTGTAGAGCTGGCGATCTCGACTGGTGACGAAGCCGTCCCGACCCGGGCGGAGGATCCGCATCTCCTCGGCCTCGCCTGCGCCCAGGGCGACCTTGGCCATGCCGATGAACTCGAAGGCCTTCTGCAGGTACTTGAGGTTGCTCACGTCGACGCCCGGCGGGATCTGATCCAGCCAGCGCACCAGCATCTCCTTGCACCCGCCGCCGCCGGGGATCAGTCCCACGGCGACCTCGACGAGGCCGACGTACCACTCGGCGTGCGCCAGGATGTGGGACGCGCCCAGGCAGATCTCGCAGCCGCCCCCCAGGGCCATCTGGTGGGGCGCAGCGACCACGGGCTTCGGCGCCCGGTGCAGGGCGGTGTTCACCCGCTGGAAGTGGTCAACGATCCTCTCGATGTCGTCGAACTTCTTCTGGTTGGCGTACATGTTGATCAGCAGGAGGTTCGCGCCGACGGAGAAGTTCGGACCCTCGTTGTAGATGACCATCCCGTTCCAGTCGGACAGCTCCAGCTTCTCGAGACCGGCCCACATCATGCGGATCATGTCGTCGTCGACCGCGTTCATCTTCGAGTGCATCTCGAGGCCGAGGATGCCGTCCCCCAGGTTGTGCAGGCTGGCGGAGCCGTTGGTCTCCACCACGTTGCCGGTCTTGCGGTAGGTGTCCAGGGTGAGCCACTTCTTGCTCCAGGGCACCGGAGCGTAGGTCTCGGTGGTGAAATCGAAGTAGCTGCGGACCCCGTCGATCTCCTTGTAGAAGACCCCGTCGCCCTTCTCGAACAGGGCGTCGAGCTTCGCGGGGACGGCAAAGCCGTCGGCCTTCATGCGCTCCACGGACTCCTTGACCCCGATCGCGTCCCAGACCTCGAAGGGGCCGAGCTCCCAGTTGTAGCCCCACTTCATCGCGCGGTCCATGTTGACCACGTCGTCCGAGATCTCGCCGAGGCGGGTGATGGCGTAGATGAGGGAGCGGGCGGTGACCTTCCAGCCGAACTGGGCGATCTTGTCGTCGCCCTCAAGGAGCTTCTTGATCCGCGGCCCGGTCTCTTCGATGCCCTTGGTGGCCTTCACCGAGTCCCACTTGGGGCGCTCCGCTGGCCGGTACTCCACGGTGTTGTAGTCCAGGGCGAGGAAGACGTTCTTGCCGGACTCGTCCTTGCTCTTCTTGTAGAAGCCGCCCCGGGACTTGTTGCCCAGCCAGCCGTTCTCGATCATCTTCGTGACGAACGCGGGGACCTTGAAGACCTCCCGCTCCTCGTCGTCCGGGCAGCCGTTGTAGACCGTGTTGGACACGCTCGCGAAGGTATCGAGACCGACCATGTCCACGGTCTTGAACGCGGCGCTCCTGGGGCGGCCCATGGGGACGCCGGCGACGGAGTCGATGTCCTCCACCGTGAGGCCCATCGCCACCATCTCTTCGAGGGCCACCATCATCCCATGGATGCCCAGGCGGTTCCCGATGAAGTTGGGGGTGTCCTTCCCGTACACGATCCCCTTGCCCAGGGAGTGCTCACCGAAGGCTGCGACCATCTCGACGATGGCCGGGTCCGTGTCCTCGCCCACCACGAGCTCCAGGAGCTTCATGACGCGGACGGGGTTGAAGAAGTGGGTGATGAAGAAGTTCCTGCGGAACGTCTCGCTGCGCCCCGCGACCATGTCCTTGATCGCGAGCCCGGAGGTGTTGGAGGTGATGATCGTCTCGGGCCCGATCAGGGCATCGAGCTTCGCGAAGAGGGCCTGCTTGATCGCCAGGTCCTCCTTGACCACCTCGATGATCCAATCGCAGTCCTTGACCTTGTGGAGGTCGTCGTCGAAGTTCCCGACCTCGACGAGGTCCGCGGAGGACGCCTTGTAGAACGCAGAGATCGGCTTCGCCTTCGGCGCGTTCTTCAGGGCCCCCGCGGCGAACATGTTCCGCTTCGCCGGGATCGTCTTCTCCTCCTCAGTCAGGAAAGGAGGGACAATGTCGAGCAGCAGGACCGGCACCCCTACGTTGGCGAAGTGTGCTGCGATGCCGCTGCCCATGACGCCGGCACCGAGAACCGCGACCTTCTTGACTCTTCTGCTCATGGCTCCTCCTTGGAAGGCGTGTACCGAACGGGCTGGATGAGAGGTGTTGACCCTATTGCGCAACGTGTCATAACGACAAGGACTAGCATAGGATGACCCACTGCGCAAACGCTTTTGACGCGGCGTGTGAGAAGGTGATGAACCCCGGGGATCAAGCCCCATAACGCAGCAGGAACTCCTTGTAGAGGCCGGGCCTCCCGCCCTCGGAGAGCGCAGTGATTCGCGCCTCGACGCGCCACGTTCCGGACGGGGAGATCGTCTCGCGATCCACCTCGCCGCGCAGCACCACCTCGCCGACCCCGTCGCGGTGCTCGTCGGACCACTCCACGTAGAGTCGGCCATTGCGGCCGGGGAGGGGGGACGCGCTCTCGATGACGAAGGCCCTGGGCGAGGCGAACCGCAGGACGCCGCGGTGGGCCTGCCCTCCGAAGCGGTAGGACACGGCCTCGTCCACCCGCTTCATGCCGAGGGCGTCGGTGGCCTCCCGGACCTCCTCGGGCAGCTCATCCACGGTGTCCTCGGGGACCGGCGGCGGACTCCCCGGCGGGGGGGAGGACATGAAGGGACGCGCTACGCCGCGACGCATCAGGCCGGCCAGCTCCCCCTCCTGGGCCGCGCGGGTCATGACCCGGAGAACCCTGGCCTCGAAATCGATCACCGGCCGCTGCGTGGATCCGAGCGGGCGGACGGCCTCGTTGCGCAGGTCGGCAATGGGGATGCGCAGGTGGTGCTCCACGAAGGCCAGCAGGCTGTCGGGGCTGCCGAGGCCGATCGCACGGAGCCACCGAATCCCCACGCCCTTGACCGGGGTCACCTGTCGCCGCGCCACCTCGGCCACCAGGAAGACCTGGCGCTGCTGGAGATCGCTCTCCACCTCGACCACCATGACGCTCCCGATGCCCGGGAGCACGCTCATGGTGAGGAAGGCGCCGCCCCCACCCTGGTCCAGGGCCAGGGAGAGGATCTTCTGGCCGCCCACGAAGCAGTGGAACATGTCCCGCAGCGCGTAGCGGTCGTGGCAGCGCTTCTCGTGCGCCGGAAGACGCATCTCGCCGGTGCGCCGTCGCTTGTAGGGACTCTTCTGATCGCGCTCGCCCATGGGGTTCTCTTTGCGTTCTCCAGGGCAGCATGTTACCCGGAAGGCGGCCGGACGGCAAACCACTGATCACGTTCCCGGGCAGGGTGATCGCAAAGTCGACGTTGAACGCGCTTGACCGATCCTCGGGACCATGATCTTCACTTTACGTCGAGGCCTTGCGCTTCGGCAGAGGGAGGATCATGCCGAAGCGAGAGTCTGGAAGAGTTGATACCCCGTC
>JBDRIT010000189.1:0-7891 GCA_043815665.1 Pseudomonadota bacterium | reverse complement strand
AGCCCCGGGTCTGCAACTGGAACATCGCGGTCAAGGAGTTCAACGACGAGATCTTCTTCCTCCACAAGCTCGTGGAGGGTGCGACCAACCGATCCTACGGCATCCAGGTCGCCCGCCTTGCGTGGGTCCCCGCGCCGGTGATCGGGCGGGCCAAGGAGATCCTGGCCTCCCTGGAGGACGGCACCGACCCCCGGAAGGCGATCAACAAGGGGCGTCCGGTGCGGCGCAAACCGAAGACGGGCATGGGGGATCTCTTCTCCTCCCCGGTGGTGGCCGAGCCGGCGACGCCGTCCGCGGTGGCCCTCAAGCTCAAGTCCATCGACCCCAACACCCTCACCCCCCTCGAGGCCCTCACCCTTCTCTACGATCTGAAGAAGCTCTCATCCACGGACGATTAGGGTCCGTCCCGGAAACGCAGGCCGGCGGGGATCAGCGTGAGCGCGGCGAAGCTGGTCACCACCATGGTCAGCGCGGTGAGCCAGGCCAGGGATTGGAGGGAGAGGAAGTCCGAGCCCATGAGGGTGAGGAAGCCAGCGGAGACGGCGAGGGCGTTGAACAGGATCGGCCGGCCCGTGGCCCGGGCGGCGGCGCGGATGGCCGCTTCCGTCGCGAGGCCGCCGGTCCGTTCGTCCTCGTACCGCAGCAGGAAATGCACCGAGTAGTCGATGCCAATGCCCACCGCGCAGGCGGCGATGAGCACCGTCCCGATGTCCAGGGGTACGTCCACCAGGGCCATGATGCCGAAGTTCATCGCCACTGCGACCAGGATCGGCACCAGGGTGAGCGCGCCCGCGGAGACGGCGCGGGCGAGATTCCGTCCCGCAGGCCAGGAGGCGCCACGAGAGACGAAGAGCCCCCCGACCATGAGGAACACCAGCACCAGGGAGATCCCCAGGCTCACGAGCTGCCCCTGGACCACATAGTCGTTGACCACCTCGTAGCGGATCATGGTCCCGGCGAGGGCCAGGTCGTAGCCCGGGGGCAGCTGAGCGGCCGCGAAGGCCTCGACGATGTCGGAGAGGCGGCGGGCCGCGGTCGCGGCGCCGGTCTTCGACTGCACCAGGAGGTGCGCGGTGGCGTAGTCGAAGTCCACCACGTCGGAGAAGTCTTCGGGGTCGCCGCTCATCTCGTAGAGCTGGATGTAGTCCGCCACCCGCCTGCGGTCGTCGGGGATCCGGTACATCGCCGGATCGTCCCGACTCATGACCTGGTGCATCCGGCGGATGAAGTCCGCCATGGACACGGTCTTCCCCACCTCGGGCTCCTCCTCCAGGCGGGCCTGGAGCTGCGCCAGGAACTCCAGGGCCGCGGGCTCCAGCATGGACCGGGGACCGGGCCCATTCACCACCACGGAGAGGGTGTGGGTGCCCCCGAAGCGCTCCCCGAAGTAGTGGTCCGCCTGCCACATCTCGCTGTCCTCGGGGAAGAGGCTCACGGAGTCCACGTCCACCCGCAGCCACACCGCGGCGGAGGCGGTCATGCCGCCGGCCAGGGCCAGGGCCAGGGCCGCGACGATCCAGCGCCGACGCGCGGAGCCGCCGGCGAGGGCGGCGAGGAAGCGGGCGAGGAGGCCGTCGCGGGAATCGGGGCCGGAGGCCCCTCCCACAGGGGAAGCGGCGCGGCCGGGGCGCCCGATGAGGAGGACGAGGGGGACGAGACCGAGGCTGGCCAGGAGGGCCATGCCCACGCCGAAGGAGAGGAAGATCCCGAAGTCCCTGACCGGCACCACCTCGCTGACCCCCAGGGAGAGGAAGCCTGCCATGGTGGTCACCGCCGCGACCAGCACCGCGCCCCCGACGGACTCCAGGGCCTTCGCGACGGCGTCACGCCGCCGCACCCCGGGCCCCAGGGCCTGGCGGAAGTGGGAGACGATGTGGATCCCGTAGGCGCTGCCGATCGCAACCATGAACACCGGGATCGCCGAGGTGACCGTCATCACCGGGCGCTTCGCAAGGCCCATGAGCCCGAAGGTCGCGGCCACGCCGAGGACCACGGTCAGGGTCGGCCCCACGACCCCGCCGACGGATCGGAGGGTGATCAGGAGCATGAAGATCACCACGGCGAGGGCCAGGGGGCTGAGGTCCCCCAGGTCGTGGTGGATCCGGTTCCCGATCTCCGTGGTCAGCACCGGCTCCCCAGCGATGACCACGCGGACATCGAGGCCCGATGCGGCGACGCGCTCGTCCACGATCCGGCGAACGTCCACCAGGAGCGCGTCCTTCTCCTCCACGGGGATGCTCATGCGCACCTTGAGGAGGATCGCGGGCACCCGCCCGTCGTCGGAGACCACCATGCCCTTGTACACGGGCCATGCGTCCAAGCGCTCCACGAGGCGGGTGATGGTCCCTGCGTCGACGGGCCCGTCCTCCACCAGGGGCACCGGGGTCAGGGTGGTGCCCCGGACCTCGATGGTGTCCGTGCTGGTGACGCTCAACACGTCGTCGTAGCGCTCGGACAGCGCGTCGGTGAGATCCCGGGTGAGGGTGATGAGCGCCGGGGTGAGCCCCTCCCCCCCGTCCAGGGCCACGACGATCGCGTCCGCGGCCCCGAAGACCTCGTCCACCTCGTCGCACCAGTGCAGGATCGGGTGATCCGGGGGGATCAGGGTCCGGACGTCGTTGTCCACCTTGAGATCCGGGATCCCCGTGAGCATCGCGGCGGTGCCCCCGACGGCCAGGAGCGCAAGGACGACGAGACCCGGTGGGCTGCGGAAGAACTGCTTCATGGGGGGAGGATACTCCGGGGCGATGCGTTACGCAATGCGTCAAGATCCGCTACTGAAGGGGACCCGGGGCTGGAAACCCCTCCCGCGGTCCGGATGCTGGTTGACTCCGATCCCAGCACGGGTAGAATTCCCGGGATGCGCGTCTTCCTCACCACCCTGCTGGCCCTGGTCCTCCTGACCACCATCCCTGCGCCCGGTGCCTTCGGCCAGGGCCGCCCGGCCCGCGGCGAGGCGATCCTTCTCTACGGCGAGGCCAAGGAGCTCTTCGAGCGGGGGGAGTTCGCCGCGGCCATCGCCAAGCTCGATGGGGCCTACGAGAGCTTCCCGGACTCGAACATCCTGGTGAAGAAGGCCCAGTGCTATGAAAAACTCCTGGAGCCCGAGAAGGCGCTGCACTTCTACGAGCAGGCCCTCCACCTCCACGGCACGGGGCTGCGCCTGACCCCGGTGTACCTGTCCAAGGTGGAGACCACGATCAAGGCCCTCCAGGCAGAGCTGGAGCGGCCGGTCCGCGTCTCGATCCTCTGCAACGTCCCCGGCGCTGAGATCCGCATCGACGGCCGCCTCCACATCGCGCCGGTGGTCGCGGACCTCCCACGGGGGGACCACACCGTGGCGGCCCAGGCGGAGGGTTGGATCCCGCTGCCCCCCCGAGCCCTGCTCGTCAAGGGCGTGGGAGAGCAGACCCTCTATCTCACGATGAACGAGCTGAGCGGACAGTACCTGGTGGACATCAAGGGGACGTCGAGGCCGAAGGAGGTCCGGGTCGACGGTGAGGCCCTGCCCGAGACCGCCTGGACCGGCGGACGCCAGCGGGTCCCGCGGGAGTCCCGTGCGGGCCACCACGAGCTGGTCTGCATCTACCCCGAGGGCGCGGCGTGGACCGAGTTCACCGTGCTCAAGGACCTCACCGTGGAGGTGGACTGCCCCGCCCCGCCCGTCACTCCGCCTCCCCCGGCACCGACGCGATCCAAGGTGTGGGAGCCCCTCGCCTTCGCCGCGGGGATCGGGATGATCGCTGCGTCGGGGGTGCTCTTCGCAGGGTACGCCGAGGCCCGGGACCTGCCGGGCCGCTGCAACACCTCGGTGCGGACCAGCAAGCTCGGCTGGGGCATCGGTCTCGGCGCCGCTGGCCTCGCCGCAACGGGCGTCGGCACGTACTACCTCTTCTTCCACGAATGATTGCCTGACAGCCCAGCTTTCGGTAAACTCCCCGCGGTTCGAACAACGTCCTGCTTCGGAGTCGTCGCCATGAAACATCTTCTGCCCTTCGCGCTCTTGCTCCTGGTCCTCGGGTTCACCCACGCTGCCTGCGACAACGGCAAGAACAGCAGCGAAGCCGACGCGACCGGGGACGCCTGCTCCTGTGATCCCGATGCGCCCTGCACCGCGCTCGATCCCGCCTGCGAGGAGCCCGTGGCCTGCGAAGAGGACGGGGAGTGCGACGACGACAACCCCTGCACCGCGCATCGCTGCGTCGAGGGGTTCTGCGCGTACGAACCCACGGGGGGGGAGGGCTGCTGCGAGACCGACGAGGACTGCGCAGTGAACCACCCCTGCCTCGAGGGCGCCTGCGTGGACGGCGCCTGCGTGCTTGATCTGCCGGACCCGCTGTGCTGCGAAAAGGACGTGGACTGCGACGACCTGAACCCCTGCACGGGGAACAGCTGCGTCGAGGGACAGTGCACGGAGGAGGCCCTGTCCGACTGCTGCGTCCTGGACGCGGACTGCGATGACTCCGACCCCTGCACCCGGGATCGCTGCGTGGCCGGCGCCTGCATCCACCCGGTCTGGGAGGAGGAGACTGCGTGCATCTGCACCTCAACCGACGACTGCCATGACGACAACGACTGCACGGTCGACCAGTGCCTCGCGTCCCACTGCTCCTACCAGCAGACCGTCGAGGGTGGCGGCTGCTGTGCATCGGACGAGAGCTGCGATGACGGCGACGACACCACCGTGGACCTCTGCGTGGAGTTCCTCTGCGTCAACCAGCACACCAAGGTCTGCATGGCGGACCAGCAGTGTGACGACGGGGACATCTGCACCGAGGACCTGTGCATCGGCGGATTCTGCAACGTCGACGCAGCGCCGGATCCCCTCTGCTGCGCCACCGCCGCGGACTGCGATGACGGCGCGAGCTGCAGCCTCGACTCCTGCGTGGACGGAGCCTGCGTCCACGGGCCGGATCTCCAGAAGCCCGGCTGCTGCAACAAGACCGAGATGTGCGACGACGGCGTCGCCTGCACCCAGGACGTCTGCGCGACTTGGACCTGTGACTGGATCCCCGACGGCGAAGGATGCTGCCACGACGCGAGCGACTGCCCGGCCACGACCAAGCCCTGCCAGGAGGCGATCTGCGACGCGGGGATCTGCGAGACCACCAACCAGACCAACTGCTGCACCACCAGCGCCCAGTGCGACGACGGGGATCCGTGCACCGACGACACCTGCGACTTCGGCCAGTGCTTCTGGTACATGGTCGACGACTGCTGCGACACCGACGCGGACTGTGACGACAGCAACCCCTGCACCCAGATCTCCTGCAACGCGGGCAAATGCAGCACCCCCCAGATGATCAACGGCTGCTGCACCAACGCGGGGATGTGCAACGACTCCGATGTCTGCACCATCGACACCTGTGACGAGGCCAACCAGTGCAAGTACCAGGCGGATCTGGACTGCTGCTACGAGGACTGGGAGTGCGCGGGCGAGAAGGTGGTGGACTGCCAGATCCCCCACTGCGTCAACGGCAACTGCATCCTGGAGCTGGGCGACGAGTGCTGCATCACCGACGCCGACTGCGCGGACTTCGACCCCGAGTGCACCCTCGACAGCTGCGGCGGGGACAACCTCTGCATCCACGCGCTCGCCGACGAGCCGGGGTGCTGCCTGGTGGACGAGGACTGCACCGCGGAGGATCCCTGCCTCGCCGGGACCTGCAAGACCAACCACCAGTGCGAGTTCGCGCCGGATCCGGACTGCTGCAACGAGGACGCGGACTGCGACGACGACGATGACCTGTGCACCGTCGACGCCTGCGTGGACAACCTCTGCGCCTACGAGCTCACCGGCGAGGAGGGCTGCTGCCTCTCCGTGGACGACTGCATCGCCGAGGACCTCTGCGATGTCCCCTCCTGCACCGGCGATCACCTCTGCCAGTTCACCACGGTCACCGTCCCCGACTGCTGCCACGACGACGCCGAGTGCGACGACGGGGACGAACTCTGCACCGTGGACTCCTGCGTGGACAACGTCTGCCAGTACGTCTACACCGGGGCGGACGGGTGCTGTGAGGAGGACGCGGACTGCACGGATCCCGACCCCTGCGCCGTGGGCACCTGCGAGGTGGCCTCGGGGGTCTGCTCCTTCACGCTGACCCCGGCCCCGGCGTGCTGCCACGACGCCGGGGAGTGCGACGACGAAGACGACGTCTGCACCGACGACGCCTGCGTCGCCAACACCTGCGTCTACACCAACCTCCCCGGCGAGGGCTGCTGCGAGCCCTTCACCTGGGAGACGGACTTCGACGACGGCGGCACCAGCGGGTTCACCATCGTCAACGGCGGGATCTCCTTCCCCGGCTTCGACTTCTTCCCCGGGTGGTCCGTGAGCAGCGCCTGCGGCTCGTCCAGCGGCTCCTACGCGCTGTACTACGGCCTCGCCGCTGGATTCCTGGGGGAGAGCTGCGTGTACCTGATGGACCTCATGGGCATGGGCTTTCCCTCCAGCGGCACCGCGACCACGTCCACCTACAGCCTCCCCGCGGACCAGGGCTACCACCTGAAGATGAAGCTCGTGGTGAACGTCAAGGCCGCCGCAGGGGTCGACCTCTTCCAGATCTCGGTCATCCCCGCAGGTGGCGCGGCCGTGGTGGTCCTCGACAAGGGGGACGTCACCGTGGGCCCCGACTGGCAGGACGTCTCCATCGACCTCGCCGCCTTCGCTGGCCAGAACATCACCGTGGAGTTCTTCTTCGACGACCTCGGCGGGCTGCCGCCGGCCACGGGCGTGGGCATCCTCGTCGATGATCTCTCGATCACCGCGGACTGCAACCCCGAGTGATCCGACCCCGGAGGACTGCCATGGCCACCTGCCTCGTCACCGGTGGTGCGGGCTACATCGGCGGCATGACCGCACGCCTCCTGCTGGATCTCGGCCATCACGTCGTGGTCCTCGACGACTTCTCCCGGGGGCACCGGATGGCCCTCGATCCCAGGGCCGCGCTGGAGGAGGGTGATCTGAGGGATCAGGACCACCTCCGCCGCGTCGTGGACCGTCACCGTCCCGACTGTGTCCTCCACTTCGCGGCCCTGGCCTACGTCGGCGAGTCCTTCGAGCAGCCCGCACGGTACTTCGACATCAACATCCGCGGGACGATCACCCTCCTGGAGGCCATGGCCGCCCATGGCGTCGGCGCGATGGTCTTCTCGTCCTCGTGCACGGTCTACGGGGAACCGGACCGCCTCCCGATCACCGAGGACCTTCCCATCAAGGAGGCGGTGAGCCCCTACGGACAGAGCAAGCTCACCATGGAGCAGCTCCTGGACTGGATGCATCGGACGGAGACGATCCGCTCTGTGCGGCTGCGGTACTTCAATGCGGCCGGTGCGATCCCAGGACACGGCGAGGACCACGACCCCGAGACCCACCTGATCCCCCTGGCCATCGACGCAGCCCTCGGGCGCCGGCCCCCGCTGAAGATCTTCGGGGACGACTACCCGACCCCGGACGGCACCTGTATCCGGGACTACATCCACATCGCAGACCTCGCGGACGCCCACCGCCTCGCGATGGACCGCCTCCTGGCCGGCGCCGAGGTCCCCCGGGCGATCAACCTCGGCTCGGAGACGGGCAGCAGCGTCCTCGAGGTGATCCGGATGGTGGAGGAGGTCTCCGGGCGCCCCGTGCCCCACGAGACCGCGCCCCGCCGCCCCGGCGACGCACCTGCCCTCGTCGCCTCATCGGCCCTGGCCCGGCGGGTCCTCGGCTGGAACCCCACGAGATCGGATCTTCGGGAGATCGTCCGCTCCGCCTGGGAGTGGCACATCGCGCATCCCGAGGGGTACGGCGACTGAGAGGTCTCGGAGCGCCGACGTTGGGTCGGCCGGCCCCCCCCCTCCCGTCGCTCCGCTCCTCCCCCCCCGGGGACGGGGTGGGCGGTGC
>JBDRIT010000188.1:0-6075 GCA_043815665.1 Pseudomonadota bacterium | reverse complement strand
GTGTACCCGAACGTCGCTGGCAACGCCCGCTCCCGCGACTTCTACCCCGTCGCAGGTGCCGTCGCGGCCGACGGCGTCGCGTGTACTGCGCTCGGCCTGGGCAACACCGTGGTTGACGGGGGCCGCTGCGTGCGCTTCTCTCCCCGCCATCCGACCCGGGTCGTCCAGTTCTCGTCGGTGGAGGCGACCCTGGAGACCGCGCAGCGGGAGTTCTCCGCGTTGGACCTGTCCCGGAGCGGCACCTCGGCGGCCTCCCCGGATTCCGGCTGGAACCTGGTGAGCGTGGGGCTCGACGTGGCGAAGAGACACGGGACCCTGGGGCCGGTGGGGTCCGTGTTCTCACCCGAGAACGAGATGATCTATGATGGCGCCCATCGCCCGGGGATCCCTCTGGTGACCCTCTCCGGTATCCTCAAGGCCGGGATCTTTCCTTTGGGCGAGGTCCTCGACTTCCTGCTGAAGCTCGGGTCCTCGGCCTTCGCCTGTCCGGTGGAGATCGAGTACGCGGTCAACCTGCGGGAGCACCCGGAGGACTTCCACGAGTTCGGTTTCCTGCAGATCCGGCCCCTGGGCACAGGAGCCGGGATCCGCGGCGTGGACCTCGACGGGATCCTGGACAAGGATGTGATCTGTCTCTCACGGCGTGCCCTCGGCCACGGTCTCATCGAGGATCTGCGGGACCTGGTGTACGTCAAGCCGGAGAGCTTCAAGCGAAGCAAGACCGTAGAGATCGCCCAGGAGATCGGCCGCTTGAACGCCGCTCTCAAGGCCGCCGGACGGCGCTACATCCTCGTGGGCCCGGGGCGGTGGGGTACCGCGGACCGCTGGATCGGCATCCCGGTGTCCTGGGCCCAGGTGTCCCACGTCGGCTGCTTCGTGGAGACGGATCTGGAGGACATCAGCGTGGAGCCCTCCCAGGGGACACACTTCTTCCAGAACATCACCTCCCTCGGCATCGGGTACTTCTCGGTGAACTTCGCCGACGAGGAGCCCGGTGTGCTGGCCAGGGACTGGCTCGCCGCGTGTCCCGTCGAGACCGAGACCCCGTACCTCCGGCACCTCACCTTCGAGGAGCCCCTGGAGGTCGCCGTGGACTCCCGATCCGGGGCAGGCGTGATCCTGCGACCGGGTCGACGGATCGAGGTCTCCTGAGGTCCGAAATCCCTCGGTCATCCGGGGGACTCCTTGACATCCCCGGAGCCCTCCTCCGATACTTTGCCCCGAAGGCGGAGGACCGGGAGGGATGCTCCTGCCCGCCCGGCCATTGCGTTCTCCCCGCAAAGAGGACGATCCCCCTGGAGAGTGGTCATGACCATCGAGATTCGGAACGACGAGCGCGGTGACCCCGTCATCCAGCACCAGGTGCTCAGGGACTTCACCCTCTCCTCGGGAGCGACGCTGGACGAGGCGCGCCTGGGGTACTGTGTCTTCGGTGATCCGGCGCAGCCCCTGGTGCTGCTCCACCCGGCCCTGACCGGCACGCCCCGGGCCTCGGTCTCCGGAAGGCAGAGCCAGGGCGACGGCTGGTGGACGCGCTGTGTGGGGCCGGGGAAGTTCCTCGACACGAAGCGAGTCTGCGTCATCTGCGTTGATCAGTTGGGAGGCTATGGCGCCTCCACCGGCGCCGGGGAGCTCGGCCCCCACGCGGAGACCCTCGCATTCAGGGACACCGTCCTCCTCGCGGCGCGGGCGCTCAGGGGCTGGGGCGTGGAGACGCTCCACGCCGTGGTGGGGGGCTCCATCGGCGGCGGACAGGCCCTCGAGTGGCTCTTCCAGGAGGAGATCCGGGTGGAGCGCCTCTTCGACATCTCCGGCAGCACCTCCCGTACGGGACCGGCGGCGGAGTTCTTCCGCCTGCAGGCCGATCTCATCCTCTCGGCGGGCGGCCACGTCCCCGAGATCCGGGACCGCCTCGTCGCCAACAGCCGCGACCTCGTCGGAAAGACAACCGCCTTCGATCGGGTCTTCGACCACGTCCTGGCCGGCTTCGATCGCCTGCAGGCCGAGTTCAGCGCAGAGGCCGCCCTGGCGTTGACCCGGAAGATCGGCTTCCTGCGCTTCGTCACGCCGCGGTTCTATCAGCAGCGTTGGGACGAGGACCTGGCCCGCTGGACCGACGAAGCCCGCACGCTGGCGGGCACCCTGGCCTGGCTCGATCACCAGGGCGAGACCTTCGTCCGTCGCTTCTCACCCGAGGGCTTCGCCTGCCTGTGCCGCATGGAGTCCATGGCCGTCCCCCGGGAGGCGGGTGAGCTGGCCCGGCGCATCGAGGAGACGGGCTGTCAGCTCGTGGGCTTCTCCGTGAGCGGCGACGTCCTCTTCGACGCCGAGGAGCAGTTCCAGTTCTACCGGTCGGTGAAGGAGCAGCTGCCCGAAGGCAGGAAGAGCCTCGTGGAGATCTACTTCACCTACGACGACGTGAACGGCCACGACCACTTCCTGACGCCGGGCTTCCTCGACTCCGTGCCCGGCCTCGCCAGGCACCTCTACGGCCCCGAGGCCATGGCGGGCTTCGCCACCCGTGCGATCCACAGGGGCCACGATTTCAGGGACACGACGGGCGCGCTCATCCCGCCCATCTACCTCACCTCGACCTTCGAGCGGGGCAACAAGGCCGGCTTTGACTACACGCGCTCGGGCAACCCCAACTTCATCAACCTCGAGGAGATCCTGGCCAGCCTGGAGGGCGCGAACCATGCCACGGTCTTCGCCTCGGGCGTCTCGGCCATCACCGCGGTGGTCTCGTCCCTGAAGTCGGGGGATCTGGTCATCGCCGAGGAGGTCATCTACGGCTGCACCTACCGCCTCTTCGACCAGGTCTTCTCGAAGTTCGGCGTCCGGATCGAGTACCTCGACTTCACCCGGGAGGAGAGCTTCCGGACCATCCTGGAGAAGAAGCCTGTGCTGGTCTGGATCGAGTCGCCCACCAACCCGCTCCTCAAGGTGATCGACATCAAGGAGGTCTCCAAGTACACCACCCGGGCCGGCAGCACCCTGCTCGTGGACAACACCTTCGCTTCGAGCTTCTTCCAGCAGCCCCTGGCGCTTGGGGCCGACCTCAGTCTCTCGAGCACCACGAAGTACATCAACGGTCACTCCGATTGCCTGGGCGGCGTGGTCTGTACCAACGATCCGGTGTGGAAGGGGAAGATGGTCTTCGCCCAGAAGGCCCTGGGCCTCAACCCCTCTCCCTTCGACTCCTGGCTGATCACCCGGGGCCTCAAGACCCTGACCCTGCGCATGCAGCGCCATGAGGAGAACGCTCTGGCCCTGGCCGAATACCTCGAGGGCCGGCCCGAGACCCTCTTCGTGCGTTACCCCTTCCATCCCTCGCACCCCGAGCACGAGGCGGCCCGTCGCCAGATGAGCGGGGGCTCCGGGGTGGTGACGGTTCTCTTCGACATGAGCCTCGAGGAGGTCGGCCTCTTCCTCACGAGCCTCGAGAACTTCACCCTGGCGGAGAGCCTGGGGGGCATCGAGTCCCTGGTCTGTCACCCGGCCACCATGTCCCATGCCTCGGTGCCCGTGGAGCAGCGGAACAAGCTGGGAATCACCGACGCGCTGGTGCGTTTCTCCGTGGGCGTAGAGCAGGCCGATGATCTCATCGCCGACATCGACCAGGCCCTGGCCCGGCTCCGAGGATGATGAGGTCCGATCCACGCAGCGACCTGCCCCTGGGTCATCCCATCCCCGACTCGCCCCACGCCGTCTCCGTGTCCCTGCCGCGCTGGCAGGACGTGATCGACTACGAGGAGGGGCGGCCCAGGGTCCTGGACCAGCTCCGCTCGGGCTACCCCCGCTTCCGGCTCCACCCGGCGGTGCGCGGGATCAACGCGGCGGCGGGGGGCTTCCTCTTCGCCTCACCCCGCGCGGCGGAGGCTTGCGTCGATTCCCTCCGGGCGGCCGGGGAGACAGGTCGCCTCCTGGCCTGGCGCGGCCTCGCCGGGGTGGCCGTCGAGGCGACGGGTCGCAAGCGGGCCCTCGAGTTCTGGCAGCACTCCGGAGAGATCGTCTCCTCCCGTCGGGCTGAGGCCCTGCTGCGCGGCGGGGAGTCACCGGCGAGGGACGCCCGGGACCCGCTCCGGGCCCGCGTTGCGGCCCTCTGCGCCTCGGGACCGGAGGACGTCTTCCTCTTCCCCACGGGCATGTCGAGCATCTACAACGTCCACGCCGTCCTCGTTGCGATGGGGGCGGCCGACGGGCGCACCGTCCAGTTCGGCTTCCCCTACCTCGACACCCTCAAGGTGCAGGAGCGGCTGGGCCCCGGGGCGATCTTCTTCGCTGCGGGCGACGAGGACGACCTCGCCCGGCTGGCGGCGCTCCTGGAAGGGGAGCGCCCGGCGGCGGTGTTTACGGAGATGCCCGCCAACCCCCTGCTGCGATCGGTCGATCTGCCGCGCCTCTTCGCCATGACCCGTCGGGCGGGGGTGCCCCTCGTGGTGGACGACTCCATCGGCGCCTTCGTCAACCAGGACCTCCTGTCCCGCGCCGACGTGCTGGTGGCGAGCCTGACCAAGTACTTCACCGGCCGCGGCGACGTGATGGGGGGGGCGGCGATCCTCAACCCCGCCTCCCCCTTCTACGAGGCCCTGGCCAGCGGCCTGGCGGCGCGCCGGCCCTTCGGGCTCTTCGATGACGACGCCCGGCTCCTCGAGGAGGGATCCCGGGATCTCACGGCCCGCATGGCTCGGATCAACGAGAACGGGGAGCGCCTCGCGGACGCCCTCGCCGTCCACCCGGCGGTGGCGCGTGTCTACTACCCGAAGTACGAGACGAGGGGCCGGTACGAGGCCTGCCTGCGCCCCGGAGGAGGCTACGGAGGCCTGCTGTCACTCCTCCTCGTGGACGGGGCGGAGACGATGCCCGCCTTCCACGACGCCCTGCCCATCCGCAAGGGGCCGAGCTTCGGTCTCGGCGACACCATCGCCTGCCCTTACACCCTCCTGGCCCATTACACAGAGCTGGACTGGGCCGAACGCGCCGGCATCTCCCGCCATCTGCTGCGCGTGTCCGTAGGGCTCGAGGACAGCGGTCAGCTCTTGGACGTATTCGAGAGGGCGCTGCGCACGCTCCGCTGAAGCCGGCGCCATCAGCCGCTGAGCAACCAGGCGGAGACGGCGGCGGCGACGGAACCGTCACTCGTCGCGATCGTAATCGGGTGCATCAATGAAATCGGTGCCGCCGGAAATAGGTCTGCTGGTTGCCGTAGGAGCCGGGGCCCTGGTGGCCGCTGGACAGCTTCGGGACCTCCACCTGTTGGCCCTCGAATTCCGACCCACCCTCGGCGGGGTCGCCGCACTCCCAGGGTGGGCGGCACTCCTCACCCGTGCCGTCGTCGCAGGGGAGCCATTGTCCGTTGACACAGCGGGACTCGCCCAGGTTGCATGCGCACCAGCACTCCCGTGAAAGGCCCTCATCGGTCTGCCCGTCACAGTCATCGTCCAGGCCGTTGCACACCTCCGTCGGACCGCAGTCGTTCCAGAATCCGTCCTCGGCACAGAGCCTCTCGGAGGCGTAGCCGCAGGCGGACCAGCAGGGGTTGGTATCGTCCGGCGTGCAGACCGGCTCGCGACACAAGGACTCCCAGCCGATGGGTCCACAGAACCGGCGACCCCAGCGCAGGGACTCGGTCACGCAGGTTCGCCACACCCCCGAGACGCAGCTCTCCTCTATACCGGATGGATTCCCGAGATCACAGGCGGTGAAGACAAGGATGAGGGGGAGGAAGGCGATGCGGCGAATCATGGATCACCTCCGAGGTGTCAACTGGCACGAACAAATAATCGACTGGCCGATAAAGGAAGTATTGACCATGCCCCGGTGCCTGTCAAGCGGCGGTCTTTCTGGGTAGTGGGTCAGCTTGCTCTGGTCAGATTGCGGAACGTCAGTTCACAGACCGACGGTGCCGTGACCGTGACCGGCGCCAACCTTGTCTTAGGACCCGTTCCGAAACAACCTGCTCGTTCGGCTTCCGCTGCATCCCGCCCTGCTGCGTTGCTCTCCCTGCGACGCACCAATAGTGCGCCTCAGTCGAGCGCCTTGCATCCCGGGCGCATCGGAACCCTCACCTTGATC
>JBDRIT010000187.1:0-2337 GCA_043815665.1 Pseudomonadota bacterium | reverse complement strand
GGCGGCCACCTCTTCGAAGGAGCGGTATCGCTCCTCCAGGATTCCGGCCACGTGCCTGCCCAGCTCCTCGAGGCCCAGGGCCCGCAGGAACACCCCCAAAGGCAGGTTGCGGCACGACTCGATGCGGGAGAGCAGCTTGCGGGCCAGCTTCTCCCCTACCCGCTCCAGGGAAAGCAGGTCCTCGAGCTCGAGGGAGTAGAGGTCGGCCGGCTCCCGGGCCAGGCCGCGCTCGTAGAGCTGCTCCAACAGCGCCCGGCCGAATCCCTCGCAATCTATCACCTTGACGTAGTGCTCGAGCGCGCCGATGCGGCTGGTGCGGCAACTGTCCGGCGCCGAGCAGAAGACAAAATCATGGTCGAGCCTGCTCGGCGCGCCGCAGGCGGGACAGCTTGCCGGAGGCTCGACGGGCGGCCCCGAACCCTGCCGGGCCACCAGCTCCACCTTGGGTATCACCCCTCCCCGGCGCATCATGGTCAGGTCCGAGCCCTCGGTGAGCCCCATCTTGCGCACGATTCCCCAGTTGTGGAGAGAGGCACGCGAGATGGTCGCGCCGGAGAGCACCACCGGCTCGACCACGGCCACCGGGGTGATCGCCCCGGTGCGCGAGACGCTCCATTCCACCTCGACCAGCCGGCTTACCGCCGATTCCCCCTGCATCTTGTAGGCTATGGCGTATCGCGGGTGGTGGGCCGTGCTTCCCAGCCTGAGCTGCTGGTCCACGCGGTTGGCCTTGCATACCACCCCGTCTATCTCGTAGTCCAGCTCGTCGCGACGGGCCACGAAATAGGCGTACCCCTCGAGCAGGTCCCCGCGCCCGTATAGCCTGTACTCCACCGGCGAAAAACCGTATCCGCGGAGCTCCTCGAGCTTGTCCACCTCGGTTTCCTGTTCCGCGCCGATCAGGTCGTAGGCGAAGAAGGACAACCCGTACTCCGCGGTCCGCTCCGGGTCCTTCTGCTTCAGGGCGCCGGCAGCCAGGTTCCGCGGGTTGGCGAAGCTGTCCGCGTAGCGCGCGAAGACCGAGCGCCGCATGAAGACCTCGCCCCTGACCTCCACTCCTCCCCGGGGAATGCGGTTCGGGATATCAGCGATGGTCAGCGCGTTGGCCGTCACCTCCTCTCCGCGCAAGCCGTCTCCCCGCGTGGCGGCCAGGCTCAGCTCGCCCCGGTCGTGGTAGCGAAGCGAGATGGCCATTCCGTCCACCTTGGGGGACTCGACCACCTCCCCCTCGAACCTGGCCGCCCACTTGTCGAGCTCCTCGCCGGAGTAGCACTTGTCCAGGGAGAGCATGGGCTGCCGGTGAACCACCTCCTCTCCGTGGCGCTCCACGGAGAGCGGCCCCGAACCGAGCTCGGAGAGCATCGGGGAATCGGGCTTCACCTCCTTCAGAAGGCGCACCAGCCGGTCGTAATGGTAGTCGGTAATTTCCGGGGCGTTGTCCGCCCAGTAGAGACGGTTGTGAAGGCGGACCTCCTCCTCGAGCTCCTCCGGAGTCATCCGCCCCCACTTCTCCTCGAGCGATTCTCTAGCCCGCATACAAGATACGCAGGTTTATCAGGGACACCAGAAGCCCAGTCTGCAGGTGTTTTGCCCTTGCAGAATGCCGAACGGATCCCACCACCATCCGCAGCAGCTCAGCCCTATGGCGCACAGCTTGATGAGCCCCGGATCATTGGGCAGCGGGGCCAGCGTTCCGTCGGGCTGGAGCATCATGCCGCCGATCAGCCGGTTGCAGTCGTCGCCCAGGCTTCCGCAGTACTGGGCGTGATCGTGCTTGGGGATCCTGAAGTTGGAACAGGAGCGCAGGTCGCCGCTGTAATATTCGACCTCCCCGCGGATCTTGCACTTGCCGCTGGGAGCGGTACAGGCGCCGTTGTTGCATATCTCGGTGCGCTGGCAGGCCGCCACGTCGCCGGCCAGGCAGAGCAGCAACCTGTTGAAGGTGCAGGTGTAGTTATTGGAGCAGGAGATTCCGGAGCCGGGGATCTCGCAGAACTCGGTGGACGAGGCGCAGTCCCCGCTGGTCTTGCAGGTACGCGCCGTGCCTATGGAGGGGCAGGCGATGATGGAGTAATCGTCGTAGAACAGGATGGAGTACTCGCTGCCAGCCGAGTCGTAGATCAGGTAGCCGTCCCCGTCGGGGTACTTGGCCATGCGGAAACAGAGGTTTCCGTTCTGCACGAAGTCCCAGTAAGTGATCCAGTTGCCCATCTTGGTGCAGCGCTGACCCGTGCTGCAGAAGTCATGGCTGCCCGGCGTGGAGACGCAGCGCTTCTCCGAGCCTCCGGTCACCGGCACGTCCAGGCAGCGGTGCTCCCGTTCGCAATCGGCGTCGCC
>JBDRIT010000186.1:0-9671 GCA_043815665.1 Pseudomonadota bacterium | reverse complement strand
TTTGTGCCAATCAAACCGCAATTGTCGCTGACTCCGTCGCTCGTGACCGCCAGAAGGCATCCGAAAACTCCGTATCCCCAGTTCGACGGCGATTTCATCTGAAGCCCCCAGCTGGCCATGGTCATCTCCGGTGATTCGGCGGCAAGCATCAGAACATGGGGAAGGGGAAGGCGAGCCAACGTATGAGCACTCGATGAGAGAAGCCGGACAGCTCGCAGCGCCAGTGACCATGCGCTCTGCACGTTCCCCCGTCCCGAATGCGCTCCCGAATGCGCTCCTCGGGTGGCGGGGATGGGGGCTCCTCCACAGAGGGCGGGGGAGTGACCTCCGCGACCTGCTCGGACGCTCGCTCTGGAATCCCGGGCCGGACATCGTCTTCTGCATCGGGCCTCTTGCGCCCGAACAATCGGTACCAGAATCCCATCTTGGAGCTCCTTCGTCCGATCCGCAGATCCGGATCGACTCATCGCGTCGCGTTGAGGATAAGGCACATCACCGACGCCGGGTCTACCCGCGGCCGTACTTGGCCAGGACCTGTTTTCTGCCGAGGTTGTGGTCGTATGTCCCGATGTCATTGGTAATCGTCACGTCCCCGTACGACCGGGTTCCGGCGAGTGCCCTGCCCCGGCTGCGGGTGTGCGCGAAGATCAGGGCCAACAGGCCGAGCGTGATGCCCCCGAGGGTTAACTTGACCCCCCACGGGCCGCCGAGCAGCACGGTAGCAACGAGGACGGTCGACGTGGGCAGAACCACTGACCGAATCCAGATCCTCGCCGACCGCGTTGCCGGCCACGCCTCGGATTTGACGATCACTGGTCCCGGCGGCGGCTTGTCATAGATACTTCGGGTCCCGCCGAAGCGCACGCCGCAGTGGGGGCACATCGCTACCTTTCCCGGCAACGATCCCCTGCAGGCGCCGCACTGGTAGCCGGAGAGGGAATAGCTCGGCTTGGTCGGGGTGACTTGCTCCTGCCAAGAAACGCTTCGTCCCTGATGCACCGCGAGACCGATCGCCCCCGCCCGACGTCCGGAGAGCACGATCGTGCTGATGCCGAAGGCCAGCCATGCAAGCGGAGCTGCGTAGACTACGTAGAACTCCATCCCCGCAATCTGGACGGTCGGCCCGAAAAAGGCTGTCGAAGTTTCAGCCCCGAACGTGGCGAGTGCCCAGGCTGCAGATGCGAGAATTGCGAACGCGCTGACTGATATGCCAGGAATAAATATCGCGGTCAACAAGCCCGCCAATCCGACGACGATCAGGGGGAGCGGATGCACGGGGAAAAGGTGCTGTCTGAGTGGTTCGGCCGACAACGCACCCATGAAGGGAACCGTCCCCATCGAGAGGAGGAGACTCGCCCGCCGCAGCGGAAGCCTGGTTTCGAGTAGGCGGCGCGGACCGGCGAGGGCTGGTTCGATCTTCTTCTCCAGTTCGGCCCCAAGGTGCGCGAGTACCAGCTCCTGCTCGGCCTTCGGGAGCTTCGTGATCGCGTCGACATCGAACGAGTACCTGCCGGTCTCTACTGTGCGCTCCCTTGAAAGCTCCGCCTCGGCACGGTAATGAAAAATGCCACCTGACAGAAAGAGACCCAGCAAGGCACCGACCAGGCACCCAACCACGACCAGCGAGACTGCAATCCAAACCACGGCTCCCTCCTACCCCCCTTAGAAATCAGGACGCTTCTCTGGTCGCGCTGGTGGTGCCTGCGAGGATATAGATCAGCGGGTCATCAAAGTGCAGGTGCGCCAAGTCAGCGGGGGGGGACACGATAGGCGGCCCCTCCAGAATGATGGGAAGAATCTCTGGCGGTGCATCGGGATCCTCCTGACGAGCCAGCGCGTGGCGTACCTCCTTCAACACCCAGTCTGACTCGCTGGCTGCCTTGCTCCAGAACAGCAAGAACAGGTCGCACTCGTCGATGTGCCGGTACAACTCCCTCTCCCACTGCTGTCCTGGTCGTAGGCTCCGTACATCCTGGAAGACCTCAATTCCGGCGGCGACGAGTATCTGAACCCGCTGCAAGACCACGACCCGATCGTCTGACGCATAGGACGCAAAGGCGCGCCGATACCGAACGGCTTCCTCTCCCGCCGCCTCCAGCCTCGGAGATGCTCGGCTCTCGACTACGGACAGCTTGAAGCAGAGGTGACCGAGGGGAACCTGACCTCGGCAGACCCGCAGTTTGCCAATCACGGGACCGAGACGATGGGATTCCGGGACTTCGATCTCGAACTGGACCGCCTCCGGTCTCCCTCGCCAGACCAGTTCCTGTACCGGGTCTTCGATTATCAGTCCGCGCATCGTCAGGTGCAACACCAGGCGTGCTCCGCGTTCGACCTCCTCTAGCAGGGACTTCACCGCCCGGTGTTCGGCCTCCTCGTCGAACTCGCGTGCGACAGCCTCCGCCACGTCCGCCTCCATCGGTGTGTGAACAGAGGCCTGTACCATGAACACGTCCCCGGGGCGCGCTGAGGGGGGAGCGAAGATGGTGCAATCCACGAGATCCGTCTCGCCGGCATCTGGCTCAAGGGCGACAGGACTGAAATCGCGAACCGGCTCTGGCGCCTCCGGAATCCGGCCGATGTCCGGTGTCCTGGGGTCTCGCCCGGCCGCCCATGGATCGGCTCCTCCTCCTCCGATCATATCGCTCGAGGCGGCAGACATGGGTTGTTCAGCTTTCGACAGAGTCTCGATGGCTCTCGCGAGCCAGGCGCCGACCTCCTTTGCCCGGAAGGCATTCCCTGTTCGATGGGCGCGCCGGAACGCGGCGACGCCCTCCGACAACGCATGAGCCGACTCCGCAGGACACTGTCCGGCCATCCTGTCCGCTACCATGAGGAGCCCGGACTGTTTTGCGCCAGCCATCCGGTGGGCCAGGTCTCGCCGTAAGCGTGCCGCCGCCTGCGCGTCGAGAGAGTGGAGGCGCTCGTCCGCGCTCCGTACATCCTCCGCCAGGGACCGACGCAGCCCTTCGTCCATCAGGTCGCCATAGTTCTCCACCAGGAGCCGTGCCGCGGAAATATGTTGTCCCAGTTCGGAACGTTCCTGTGCTGCCTCGGAACCATATCCGGGGCGAACGACGAGCTCGGTGTCCCGGTCCAGCGCTCCCGCTACCGCCAGCCCAGTCGGATCATCTACGACGTGAAGCCGATCTCCGAAGTGCTCGGCCATCACCTGCCGAAGCAGGGGCACTGCGCTGCTCCCGCCCGTCAGGATCAATTCATCAGGATGAGCATCGCGCGTGGAATGCAGGACCTCTGCGGTCACCTCACACACGCGATTCACCAGAGGCCGAATCCGGGCCTCGAACTCGTCCCGATCTATGTCAACGAAGGTCCCGTCGTGAAGGCCATCCTGCGAAACGAACGACACCTCTTGCGATACGGACCGCTTGCACGATAGCTGTATCTTGGCCTGCTCGGCCACTCGGCGCAATTCCCAGGGGAACGTCAGGTCGATTGGGCCGTAGCGGGCTTCCAGTTGCCCGCGAAGGATGGCTTCAATCTCGGCATCGAAGGCCTCACCTCCCAATCCTGTCTGTTGGTCCCAACCCACCTTCTTGAACTGCCGGCCGCAAGCGTCTACAACTGCAACTTCCAACGTGGTCGCGCCGAGGCGACACACAAGCGCACGCCTCCATTCGTTAGGCTCTGGCAGACGATCTGCCGCAGCCTCCGCCACCACGCGGTCCACACAACGCGTGATCTCCAAGCCGGCTTGGCGTGCAGCTTCCCTCAGCGCTGCCCGCTCTGGCTCCCCGAAAAAGCCCGGGACTGCGAAAGCGGCCCGGGACACCCCCTGCTCGAGCTCTGCCTCTGCCGACTCGCGCACTCTTGTCAGGATCATAGCGAGGACTCGGACTGCGTCGATCGAGTCATCTGCCGAAAAAAGCGCCTGACCGGAGGACGCACCGAGTCGCCGTGTCACATCCCATACCACCTCGACTCCCGGACGCAACATCGCCTGTAAGGCTGATTCACCCACGAGCAGCCGTCCACCGCCCGCGCGAGGCATCCATGCAGCCATGATTGGTGTCTTGCTGTTCCCCCGGTGGTGCCGAAGAACGCCCGGCTGGTCGGCGACGCCGAACACGAGGTTCCGTGTACCCAGACTGATTCCGATCTCATGGTTCGGGACTTCCATCCGGCCCATACACCTCCTTGAGAGAGGTCGTTTGCGGGAGCTTCCACCCGTGTTTTTCGCATCGAGGTCAAGTATCGGAGACCCGGCTTAGGGGTGTCAAGGCTGCATCGTTCCGAAAGATGGAAGATGCCTGCGGCGTCGACATCTTCTTCAGCTCTCCAATATGGAAACCTGCATTCAACGCCATCATCCTGTTGGACGAGATCGAGCGGGTTCTCACCATGAGAGCGGAGACCTCCGCTCCGAGTGAGCAGCCGGCGGACTGACCCGAGACCTGAGGGCCACACATGGGCCCCCGCCGAATGGGCTTTGTCGGAAGGTCGGTCGGGTCGCTGGCTCAGCGGTCGGCGAGTCCGGCTGCGACCTCATCGTGTCCGCGTTTCTTCGCTGCCTGCTGCGCCGTGAGCCCGAACTCGTTCCTCAGGCCGGTGTCGGCGCCCGCCTCCACCAGCGCCTGCACGATCTCGAGGTGCCCGAAGAGCGCCGCGGTGATCAGCGCCGTGTGCTCCCCGTAGACGTCGTGCCGGTCCACATCGGCCCCCGCGGCCAGCAGGTGCCTCACGATGTCCAACTTGCCGTGCTCACAGGCCAGGATGAGGGCGGTCTGGTCCCTGGGTGTCTTGGCGTCGACCGCCGCACCCAGCTCCAGCTGTCGAGAGAGCTCATCCAGATCGCCGGTGTAGGCGGCCGTCCAGTACTTGTTGACGTCCGGCTGCTCGTTGAGCTTCCGATCGAGCGCGGCCAGCTGCTCCCTGGCCTCGTCGCTGTCAATGCCCTCGAACGCTCGCTTGGCCTGGCGGACCTGCATGGAGCTATCGGTGGTCTCCAGCACCTTCCTGGCGAAGCGGACGCCGTGTGGCCAGCCGTACTTCTCAATGCCCTCGAGGATCTCCTGCTTCAACACGAAGCCGTGAGCGAAGTCGATCCCGCCCTCCTCGGACAGGAGCGCATCGAACACCCGCTCGTCTCCGAAGCCCGACACCAAGCCCCGCAGGATGGTCACGACCTGACTCTGGGCGCAGCGACGGAGCCCGTCGAGCATCGGCTTGAAGGCCCGCTCGTCCGCCAGCATCCCGAGCGCCAGCGCGCAGCCGCCGATGCCCCCGTAGGCGCCGGACGATTGCTTGGCCAGATACTTGAAGCGCTTGAGGATCGTCTCGAAGGCGGTCTCCTTGAACGCAGGGTCGGCATTGCCCATGTTGGCCAGGACCTGGGGGAGGATGTCGCAATGGCTCCACTCCGCCATCCCGTTGATCTTCTCGAACAGCTCCCGATCCACGACCTCATCCGTGTGCTCCGCAACCAGGCTGTTGAGGGCCAGCGCTGCCTGCGTGCTCACCCTGTGGGCGGAGTCATCGAGCTTGGCCAGCACCGCCGGGAGGGTGTCCTTGTGCCTGAGATCGGTCAACGCCACCAGCATCAGGATCTTGGTGTCGTGATCGTCTTCCTGATCCAGGGCGGCAGCGATGGCGCTCGCTGCCTTGGCGTTCCCCTTCTCTGCGAGCTCTACGACGACCTGCTTGCGTTGATCGCTTTCCTTCGAGCGCAGCTTCCTCATGGTCCACCAGAGCATGGTTCCTCCTCGCCTGGGGTCACCTGGTCCACCCGTGTGTAGAGCTCCTTCAATGCGACGAGGGTCTCGACCCAGGTCCGGGTCCGACGCACGTGGTCGGGCAGCTCCCCGTACCGGATCCGCGGGTTGGTCTACAACAGAAGACCCCCCCCGAAGCGCCACTCCTCGAGGACCGCCAGGGAATCATCAATCAGCACGTCGCCCTGGATCACGTGCTTGGACGTGCAGACGACAACGCGCTCCTGGAAGGCCGGGCAATGGCGCTGGATCCAGGCGAACTTCTCCGCCCACGCGCCCGGGAACCCAGGCGCCTTCGAGACGATCCAGACATCGAACCCATCGGATCGCATTTCCTCCAGCGCTCGGAGGGAACCCGGGATGGGCTCAAGATCCAGGAAGAACCCCGGAGAACGGACGCAGTCCCCGATCCGCTGCAGTCGCGCCGGGGGAAGATCAAGCTGCCGGTAGCGTTCGGTCACGAACTCCTCGGGACGGATCAGGCCGCGCTCGGTCAGCCCCTTGTTGAAATCGCAGAGGACCCCGTCCATGTCGACCAGCACGCGTCTCGCCGGGGCATCCATCGGTCACCGTCCCCCGCCGAGGTCGACCACCGAGACCTGGTCCTCTCCGATTTCGAGGAAGGAATCGAACAGCGCCAGGTTCCGTCGCCGGTGCTCCTCGACGAAGGGGCGCCGGAACCACACCAGGTTGTTCCGGTACCGCGCCGCGGCCTGCCGCCCCTGCCGCCGCCGGGTCCTCGCTAGCACCCGGTCGAGGTCGTCGCCGCCCACGACGTCGGCCTCGACGAACCAGGCCGCGTCCACCAGGTCCCTGACCTCAGCGCTCAGGAACACATTCCCCTCGAGGAGAAGGACCGTCTCCGGGTGTACGACGTGGAGGACCGTCTTCGAGTTGTCCCGATGCTCCAGATCCCAGAGACCGTCCAGGCGGAGGGTGACCTCCCTCCCGGTGCGCTGCGCCTTGCGCAGGGCGTGGATCAGACGACGGAACCCGTCGTACCGATGCAGGGCGCCCTGGGAGTAATGGACCGGTACCCTGCCACGCCCTCGGAGATGTTCCGCCTCGATCTCGTCGTACGCCGTCCCCACCAGGAAGTCACCGCAGTGAACCACCAGGGCCGTACGTCCAACGCCCCTCAGCTCCTCGGCCACCTCGGAGAGCAGGGTCGTCTTCCCTGCGCCGCTGTAGCCATCGAACAGGAAGACCCGCCCCCCGCTCTCCAGGAGATCTGCGGCAAGCGCAGAGACGAAACTGCGCCGATTGCAGATCTCCATCGAGCCCTCCGATCCGAGCAGGGCGCCCTTCTCGCACCGGATGTCTTCCAGGCTCGAGAGATGGCGAGCGGGCTTCACCTCCGCTCGTCCGAGCAGGCACCCGCTCTCAGACCGTCCGATCACCAGCGGCGCGCACCCGCTTGCAGCGAGCGCGCCCGTTACGCACCTCCAGTCCACCCGACGGGAGACAAGGGCGAGCAGCTAATACCAGACGTCTCCAGCGGTCCGCAGCCGATGCAACGGCACGGAGGTCGAGATGATGTCCGACTCGGGGGCCATGACATCCATGGCAGCGAGGGCCTCTTCGGCATCCCGCATGGACTCCTTGCACAGCGCGCTGTGGAACGGGAGGAGACGGGTCCGGTCCAGGAGGCGGGTCGTGGCATCCCTCCTGCGGGACCTGATCCGCATCGCGATCTCGTTCAGGCTCTCCGGGTCGCCGACGACGCTGACCTCGTCATCCGAGCGAATCCTGAAGATCTCCGCGCCGTCCACCTCTTCGACGGTTCCCTCCACCTCCCGGACCGGGCAGCCCCGGGACTCGAGGCGCACCAGGCGGCGCCCCTGACTGGCCTCCGACGCGATCCGATGCCACACCGCAAGGACACCCAGTGCGTCCTCCAGGGAGAGAGCCCTCGTCGCAGCCATGCCGACGAGGAGTCCGACGCTATCGCCTCCAACAAGGACAGGCACCGCAGCGGTCCCGTATATCCACTGGAAGACCCGGTAGATCGCCAGCATCACCGCCAGGTCGACGCCCTTGCCGCGGATCCAGTCCGCCTCGCCCATGTGCCCGGGGATGGACGACCTCTCGACCGACGACCGCTCCATCTGCTTGATCACCGAGGAGAGCGGGATTGACAGGCAGGCGCCGGTACGCTCCAGCAGGTCCCGCACGAACACGAACCGGTCGTACATGGAGCGCAGCATCTCGACGGAGGTCAACGGGAAGGCCGGGAAGATGGCCATGTAGGCCCCCGCCGGAGAACCGCTCCCACCAAGGCGAACGCTATATGGCGCAAATGACTGGCTCATCACTCGTTCCGCTGTGTCGTTCATCATTGTCCCCCGGTCCGCTCCGTCCCGTCAATGTCCTCCGTCGCATCACGCCGATCGCGACGTCGACTTCCTCGGTGTCCTCTCCCCGTGAGGTTTCCTCTATTTCCAGAGCTGCCACCATTTCTTCGGTGGTGGCCACAGGTCCGGTTCATCGCTCTGTTCCGGCACGGGAGGCTCGACAGGGAGCTCCTTCGGCTCCGGCGCAGGCGAAGGGACGTCTCGCGATGTATCGAGGATCCCGACCACGTCCTGTTTACCCTGCGACCTCGCAAGATCGAGGGGGGTCTGGCCTGCGAAGTGCCCACCGTTGATCCCCGCGGTCTTGTCGGCGCCGTGCTCGACCAGCACCTTCGCCCGTGAGGCCAACCCATGGTACGCGGACAAGTGCAGGGGCGTCCAGCCCTCCCGGTTCCCCACCTGCACCTCCGCACCCCGAGCCATGAGCCTCTCCATGATCTCCACGTAGAGGGTGTCATGCGCGCTGGCCGCCCAGCTCGCGATCGAGAGGGGAGTCTGATGCCACTCCGGATGCCTCGCTGCGACCGAAGCGCCCTCCTCGAGGAGTCCCTGGACCGCCGCCTTGTCACCCCTCTCCGTCGCAGCGAGCAGCTCGGCGTCCAGCTCGGGTTGGGACCGCTTGGGCTCCTGGTCCGCCGCACCGAGCTGCTCGCGGAGCTTCTTCAGCGCCTCCCGGCAAGCATCGTACGCGTGGCCCGCGGCCGCGGCCTCTTCCAGGACAGAGATCGCCTCCTTGCAACCCAGGCGTCCGAGCGCAAAGGCCGCGGCATTCCGGATCTCCAAGACCTCCGTGGACGTGCCGTCGTCCGGCAGCACGAGCTGCTTCCCGAACTCCGCGGCCAGCCCGGGCTCCTGCGTCCTGGCCAGGGAGACCATCAGGTACCGCCTGGCGCGGCCGAGCGACGCGCCGGAGCCCGTCCGCGTCCGATTGTCCAAGGTGTCGACCATGAACCCGAGGACCTCCCGGTCCGCTCGGGCGAGTTCCCCCAGCTCATCGATGAGATCTCCCGGATCCATCATCGAATCGCAGTCGGAATACACCTCATCCACCAAGACTCGCGCTCTCTCCTTCGACATCACTCCCTCCTCAACTCCCGCCCGCAGGCGAGAAGTGCTACATCAAACGCCCTGCACGACAGCTCACTCCCCCGACGACGGGTCCGCCTCCAGGTATCGAAACGAACCGGTGCCGTCCACGACACCGGACGCCAAATGCAAACGCAAGCTCCGTGCCATCGCCTGGACCCGGGCGCTCGACCGTATGGTGGCTTTGGATGTCAGTATAACCGGTCACGGATGGCAGACAACCACGACGCCTGACCTGTCTCAAGACGACACAGCTCTGCCTCAAGGTGAAACCGGACCGGAGTCGACTCCGGTCCGGAACCCCCCGGCGGAGGCGCCTCATCGAGCCGTGTGCTCTTGGCACGTGGGTTGCACCAGACGGTGATGCGGAGTCAACCGCGACCATGGGAGGATGACATGATCTCGACACTTCATGCATGGAAGAACTCAGGACTGGCCTTCCTGGCCGTGATTGCGCTGACGGCTGCTTGCGGGGAGGAGAGGGGCGACTGGCCTTCGG
>JBDRIT010000185.1:0-4992 GCA_043815665.1 Pseudomonadota bacterium | reverse complement strand
GCGGAGGCCCTGTACACACTCCAGCAGGGCGAGGTCCTCAGCTTCCAGGCGGACGGGAGCGTGCTCGCCCTCCGGGACCTCAGCGGGAGCCGGGTCAGCGCGACGCAGAAGGTTGCGGTGTTCTCCGGGCACGAGGAGGCCGTCGTCCAGCCGCCCTCCTGCGACGACGGGTGCTGCGCGGAGCACATCGAGGAGCAGCTCCTCCCCTTGGCGGTATGGGGAGCCGTGGTCCCCTGCGCCAAGGCGCCCCCGCGGGGCCCGTCCGACATGGATCTCTGGCGGATCCAGGCCGGCGCGGCCGGCGTCGTGCTCACCACGAGCCCCCCGATCCCTGGGCTCCACGGGCAGGTCCTGGCGGAGGACGGGGACTGGGTCCAGGCCTTCGCCGGGGCGAGCTTCCTGGTGGAGGCGACGGGCCCGATCCAGGTCGCGCAGTACCTGGCGAGCCAGGGCTGCACCGAGGACTTCATCGGCGATCCGGCCCTGGTGATGGCCGTCCCCGCCGCGCGCTACCGGTCGAGCTACGTGTTCGCTACTCTCGAGGGGTACGCGGAGAACCTGGTCACGATCGTGCGGCCCGTCGGCGCGGCGGTCGCGCTGGACGGCGCCCCGTTGGCGGGCGGGGCCTTCCAGGCGGTGGGGAGCAGCGGCTGGGAGGTCGGGTACTTCGAGGTCGAGGGAGGGGCCGCCCACACGGTCGTCGGAGCGTCTCCCTTCGGCCTCTATCTGTACGGGTACTCCGGTCCGGTGTCATACGGCTGCCCGGGTGGCCTGGACCTGGTCCCGGACCCATGAGGAGAGTTCCGATGAACAGAGCATCGACCAGTCTCGGGAGGGTTGCATGGCTCCTGTGCGCCGTGGTGATGGCCGGGTGCGCCGGGGGATCTGCGCCCGCGGGGCAGGGAGAGGACTCGTTGGACGCGCCCGCTGACGTGATCGCCGCCGAGACGGGTGCGGGCGACGTGGCGCCCGACCTGGAGGTCGCAGCGCCGGACCGGACCGCGGGCGCGGTCCCGGAGGCGGTCGGTGACACCACCGCGCCCGCGGTGGAGTTCGTCCAGCCCCTGGATGGTGCGGAGGTCGAGGGGGTCGTCGCGATCGTCGTCGATGCGACGGACGACACGGGCGTCATGTCCGTAGAGCTTTTCGCTGACGGGGTTTCCCTGGGCGTGCTCGTCGAATGTCCGTTCGCGTTCACCTGGGACGCGACGGACCTCTGGAGCGGGAGCTACACGCTCCGTGCTGCGGCCGAAGACCAAGCCGGCAACGTCGGTGAGGCCGAGATCAGCGTCACGGTCCTCGGGGTCTGTGACGAGAACGGCGACTGCCCGCCCACGGTGGACATCGGTGCGCCCGAGGCGGGGGCCGTGGTTCGGGGCATGGTCGAGGTGAAGGCGACGGCCGGGGACGACGACGCGGTGGTGAAGGTGCGGTTCCTGGTGGATGGCGGCCTTCTTCTGGAAGACGGCCAGGTCCCGTACAAGGCTGACTGGGACACCACGGAGTTCGACGACGGGCCGCACACGTTGGAGGTGACCGCCTGGGACACCACGGACAAGACAGCGGGCGCTCAGATCGAGGTCGTCGTGGACAACACGCCGCCGGAGATCACGTTCCTCACCCCGGAAGAGGGCGTGATCCAGCACGATGAGATCCTGCTGTCCGCGGACGCCACAGACAACCTGACGATGGATCGGGTGGAGTTCTCGGTGGACGGCGAGGCGCCGGGGCCGGTCCCGGAGGCGCCCTGGGATTTGGTGTATGACGGATCGGCCCTGGTCGCGGGGATCCACGTCGTGGAGGCGACCGCGTTCGACGCGGCGGGCAACGAGACCTCGGTGACCCGGGAGATCCTCGTGGACCGACCGCCGGTGGTCGTGATCCTGACTCCTACCGCCGGGCTCACTGTGACCGGCCCGTTCACGGTACAGGCGGAGGCCGGAGACGACGTCGGCCTCGAGGACGTGGTTCTGTATATGGACGGCGCATGGATGGCCAAGCTCGATCCGGTGGGCGAGGGTCTATACGAGGACACGTGGTTTCCACCCTATGAGAAGACCGAGCGGGTGCTCTCCGTGGTGGCCACGGACAGCGTGGGCCAGGAGACCACGGCCGAGACGACGGTGCTCGTCGACCACCCGGTGACCGCCGCGCTCCTGCTCTGCGTGGACGAGATCTGCCAGGCCCTGGAGGCGGACACAGAGCTGACGGGGACGGTGCAGATCCGTGCGGTGGCCGAGGACGACGGTGCGGAGATCATCGGGATGGACTTCCTGGTCGACGACGCGCTGTCGCTCCAGGATACCGAGGCGCCCTTCGACTTTGCGTGGGACACGACGACGGTGGAGGACGGCGCCAGACTGCTGGCTGCAGTTGCGGTGAACGCGCTGGACGAAACAGCGGCGGTCCAGGTTCCGATCCTGGTGAACAACTGCGACCTGGACCACGACGGCTTCGTCGCGACGGGCTGCGGCGGCCCGGACTGCGACGACGGTGCGGCGGGGATCAACCCGGACGCGGCGGACCTGGTCGGTGACGCGGCGGACCAGAACTGCGATGGGATGGACGGCACCGACGCGGACGGCGACGGGCACGCCTCGGAGGTGAGCGGCGGCGAGGACTGCGACGACGGGGCGCCCCTGGTGCACCCCTGCGGCGACGACCTGCCCGGTGATGACATTGACGGGAACTGCGACGGCGTCGATGCGCTCTCCTGCGACGACTGCGAACCTTGCGTCACGGACGTCTTCGACGGTGGAATCTGCGTCCATACCCCCATCGGTGACGGCGGGGTCTGTGACGACGGAGACCTCTGCACCGGCGATGGAACCTGCCAGGACCTGGTCTGTCTGCCGGGCGGGGCGCTGGACTGCGACGATCAGAACGTCTGCACCGCGGACGGCTGCGTGTCAGACATGGGATGTTACCACCTGCCCCTGGACGGTCTTCCCTGCAACGGCGGGATCTGTTTGAGCGGGTCCTGCTGCCTGCCGGACTGCGGAGGCAAGGCCTGCGGCCCGGACGGCTGCGGCGGCTCCTGCGGGACCTGTGGTGCGGGCCTGGTCTGCGACCAGGGGGTCTGCGTGGACCCCTGCACCCCGGACTGCGCGGGCAAGGAGTGCGGTGATGACGGCTGTGGAGGGACCTGCCCCTGCGGCGCAGGCTTCGTCTGCGATGGGACGACCTGCGTCTTCGACCCCGGATCGGGCCCTGGGTACGGACCGGGGCCCAACTGCGCTGCCCTCCTGCCGCCCCTGCTCTGCGGGGGGGGACAGGCGAATTGCTCGGAGCTGGTCCAGTTCGATCCCGCGGAGGAGTACGGATACGTCGACCAGCTCGTCCTCGACGAGACGTGGGACGACCAGTACAGGAGCTGGCTGAGCCGCCACGCGGCGATGGCGGTACGGTACGCGACGGCCTATGTGGCCTGCAAGGCCGCAGATTGGGAGATCGGCAACGGCGGCCCCCTGGGGCTCCTGGACATGAGCGAGGCGGACGGCGCGATCCCGGGGACCTCCATCGGCCAGCCGGCCCATCCGCAGGGGACCCACACGTTGGGGCACGACATCGACGTTGCGTACTACCAGGCCGGCACGCCGGACAATCTGGCCCGCATCGTATGCAAGCACGACGTGGACGGCGTCGACGCCTACCACTGCACCGCGACACCCCACCTCCTGGACCCCTGGCGCACCGCGCTGTTCATCGGCGCGCTCCACGAGCACCCGGACCTGCGGGTCGTCGGCTGTGATGGCAAGGCGGGTCCCGCCCTGTACGAGGCGTTGGCGATCCTGTGCAGTGAGGGTTGGCTCTCGAACGAAGCGTGCAACAACATCAGCCTGGCCTACGAGACGGTCGACCAGGGATACGGGTGGTACGACTTCCACCACGGGAACATGCACGTCAGCTTCTTCGCCCCCTCCTGCACACCGAGTTGCGCAGGGAAGGTGTGCGGAGCCAACGGGTGCGGCGGCTTCTGCGGGGTCTGTCCCTTCGGGGAGTCCTGCTCGGAGGCCGGCTCGTGCGAGGCCGGCTGCGTGGTGTCGAGCAAGCTCACCCAGTTCGTCCCCGGCGTCGGCGGGCACCCGGGAGAGGCGCTGGACGTGGACGCGGAACCGGCCACCTGTGCACCGGTCAACGATTGTGAACAGGGGCTCGACAACGAGGCCTCGACGTTCCTGGCGGCTCTGGTCGACTTCTTCCCGGGTGCGCTGGAAGGCGGGGATGCGATGATCCTCCTGTCCGCGTCGGGGCCG
Organism: Pseudomonadota bacterium; assembly: GCA_043815665.1. Classification (GTDB taxonomy): domain Bacteria; phylum Myxococcota_A; class UBA9042; order CAIXZC01; family CAIXZC01; genus CAZNWW01. The sequence goes on along the minus strand of JBDRIT010000185.1, from coordinate 736 downwards.
CTGCAGGCCGAGGTGCCGTTCACCCTCGGGCTCTTCGCCGTGGACCTGGTGGCACCGCTGGACTGCGACGTCCAGACCCAGACTTGCGACTACGCGCCGATCGCGGGGGGCCCACCGGCGCAGTTCGACAACGCACAGATCGACGCGCAGGGCCTGCTCACCGCAGGCGGACCGGCCTACGACGTCATGGTCCCCTGCCGGGCAGCCCCCTGGGCCTGCATCGGGTTCTGGACCCAGGGCGAGGTAACTGGCGCTTACACCCAGGCCTACAATGTCCAGATCGAGGCAGCGACAGAGGGGGATGGGTGTGGTCCCTTGACCCTGACTGAAGGGGTGATCGGCGGCGCGATCTCCAAGGCGGCGATGATCGAGGCCCTGGACGCGGTCCCCGCGGACCAGCTCCCCCTGGACAAGGATATGATCCTCGGGATGTTGAACATGCTGCTGGTCGCGGACATCGACGTGGACGGGGACGGCGACATGGAGGGCGTCTCCGTCGGGATGAAGATCGCCGGGATCCCGGCGAACCTCCTCCCCGCCGCGCCGGACTCGGACCTGGTGATCACCGAGATCATGTACGACCCTTCGGACGGCGTGCCCGACGACAAGGGCGAGTGGATCGAGATCTACAACGCGGCGAGCGACGACATCGACATCAACGGCTACCGCTTGGCCGACGCGGGCGGGAACCTGCACATCATCCAGTACGGGGGGCCCCTGATCGTGGGTGCGGGCC
>JBDRIT010000184.1:0-41196 GCA_043815665.1 Pseudomonadota bacterium | reverse complement strand
ATCCTGGTCGATGCAGTGGAGAACATGGAAAAAGCTGACACGAGGAAGAACGTCGAGTAGCATCGCCCCTGCCTTTGGGCTGGGGCGGGAGCCTCCACCGAGATCCGCCAAGATACCTGGGGGGGCTCCCGGCCCGTGCCTCATGTATCCTGCGGCAGATCAGCTACTCATCCATAATTTAGCGTGACAGGGCTCAACTCCGAAGCCCCAAGCTAGCACGAGGCCTATTGTCAGGTTGTATGTCCTCGGAGAAACCAGTTCTAAGTCGGCTATGTCGGGCTCAAAGACATTTTCGTCGCACATCACGCTGCTCCCTCTCTGGCGTAAGTGTGAATGTACCACGATGAATGCAATGTGGTATGTCAATTGTCAGAAAGATCTAGAATCGGCAAGGTCGTGGTTGTCGTCGCTCCCCACTACAGGCTCGGCGGTCTCCGGAGGTTGTGCTGAAGGTGCCTGTCATCGACTTGAGGTTGGCTATTGACCGAGCAGACTCATCCAGTGTTGGAGCGGCGATCCAGAACTGAGGTGATACGCCCTGGGATGTAGTACTCTGGACACTCTCGAGGCCTCAATATGGCACGCCGTATTGTTCGATTGTGAGCAGGAGGACCAAGGATGGGAACAGGGGATCAGATACCCCACCGCACCAAGGCCGTGCTTATCATTCTATTCGCAATTATCGTTTTTGACCTGGGTGTGTTCGTATGGTGGGTCAGGACGCATAGCTACGATGACGTCGCCGCTCAACTGCTCAACGCGTTCATTGTGGGTGCTGCGCTTCTTGTCGGTGTGCTCTACATCTACCGACCTTGGAAGAAGTAGGACGACTGGTGTACCTGTCATACTGTCGTTGGCGGCGACTGTACGCTCCGCATGGAGCGAGAAGCCGTCCACCTTCGCGCACAGCGGCTTCCGGTTCTCAGGCGGTGGAGTCCCCAGGTCGAGCTGCGGCCTGGGATCCGGCATACGCAGGGCCTCGGCGTTGGACACGAGTACGTGCGCGTCGTCGTCCTGGTCCCACGGCGGGTCGCGCTCGGCTTGCTCCATGCGGCGTCTGGCCAGCGCCCCGAGACGCTCGGCCAAGCACTCAGTCAAGCGCTGAATGTCCTCATCCGTGGGCGGCGGCAACGGCCTGAACACGAGCTGCTCGCCCGTCCCCTGCACAAACAATCCATCGAGGAGCAGGCTGTGGAAGTGTGGATTCAAATTGAGGATCCCGCCGAAGCGCTGGATGAAGGTCACTGGCCCGGGTTGGCCGTCGGGGATGCCTGTCTGACGACCCCGCAGGCGCTGCCATGCGAACAGGGTGCGCAGGAAAACTCGGAGCATCTCCGAGAGGAACTTCCGGTCCATCGCCAGGAGAAACCTCACCTCCCATGGAAAGGTCAGCACCCACTGCCGGTAGGGAGCCTCGGGCAAGACGCGGTCTACCAAGTGTGCCGCCGTATCCGCAGCCTTGCGGGCCCAGCAAGAGGGGCAGAGCCGGCCCTTGCAAGAGAACGCCACCAGCCGCTCTAACCCGCAGGATGGACAGCGGAGGCGAGCGAAGCCCTTGGGCAGGATTCCGCAGTCCAGGTAGCGCCGGAATTCCTGCTCGATAAAGCGTGGGTATCCTGCACCCGACACATGCCGAGTGCTGGCGTCATCGAGGAAGGTCTCGAGGTTGTCGCGGACGATTGTGTACAGGGCTGTCGTCTCGGGCGTGCGGCGTCGGTAGGCCCTTGGGAGTGGTCCGGATGCGGCACCGGGCTCACGCTCGAAGTCGATGCGCGGCTGAGATGAGGGAGAGCCGGCCGGACCGCCACGGAGGGTGGCGGACCCATCCGGCAATACGGGTGTCTTGAGCGCCTCCATTACATGATGTATTCGAATGGCAGCCGCGCAGGGGAACAGAATTTCGCGGATGATGTGCGGCTGGTTGTCTCTCAGGAGCAACGAGCGACTCAGTGACAGCAATCCTAGGTGGATATTGACCTGTACAACTGCATGGACTGGGTTGGAAAGGAGGGTCCGGAGGAGTATTACCGGGTCACGGCTACTTCCCCTCCGGGTTCGAATCGCTACCCCTACTTCGCCTTCGGCTACGTAGAGCTTGCTCTTCGAAGCTCCCCTGGGCTACGCCCAGGGGAGCGAAGTAGAGTGGTATGAGCAGGAGTCGAACCCAGATCTGTATCAGGGATGCCTCGACCGTAAAGGAGACTGAGTAGGTCTCCATGGTTGGTGGGGACGAGGCTGTCGGACCTCATGTGGCGGCGAGCGACGATACAAGACCTGCGCATGAAGCTCCTCCAGGGGAATCAACGACGATCAATCCGACTCTGCCGAGGGGTTGTCGTCGGGTTGTCCGCAGGCGTCAAGTTGCACACACGAGTTGGCCCCCTCGGGGGTCTGGCTCTCGACGGCAGGAATTCCGGACGCCGGGGCTACTGCATCCCGCCGATCTTCTTGAGGTCCTTGTCGAGCTGCTCCGGCGTGACGTCCATGCCGGTCACCGCCGGAGTGAACGTCACCTTCGCGTCCCAGTCCGTGTGGAGCCGGTCGGGCTCCCCCCGCTCGGTGTGGTAGCGGTCCAGGTGCTCCAGGCCGACGAGGGCCGTGTCGTAGGCCGCCTTGTGCTCCCAGGCCAGTGCGTGGCCCGCCGCCTCCAGGTAGGAGGCCAGGGCCTTCTGGAAGTCCTCGTCGTCCAGCCCCATCCCAGGGTCGATGGCCTCCAGCTGCTCCCAGAGGGCCATGACCTCCCGGCGGGCGAAGATCCGCTGGAGCATGTGCCGCGTCCCGGTGCCCATCTTGTGGGTCAGGTACGAGTTGGCGTCCATGGGGAAGTCCCGGCTGCCCGGCTCGGTGGAGTAGAAGGGCATGGAGATGCCCTCGGGGGTCATCTCGAAGGTCTCCCCGAGGTCCTTGTGCCGCCGGTAGTCATAGCCCTCCTCCATCCCCAGGTAGGGGCTGTCGAAGATCACGGTGGTCTGGTGCTTGTAGCCGATGTTGTGCTGGATGGTCTCCGCGAACTGGAAGCTCGCGAACTGCCGGGAGAGGGCCAGGGCGTCGTCATCCGAGAGGGACTCCTTGAGCCAGAAGGGGAAGCCCGTGGCCCAGGGGTGGAAGCGCCCGAAGAGGTCATCGAACATCAGGGGCGCGCCGATCTTGAGCAGCTCCCCGATCTGAGGCACCAGCGTGAGCATGTCCTCGAAGGGCGGGGGATCCAGCATCCACCGCAGGTTGTTCACCGGCGAGGTGGCGTAGGTCCAGTCCACGACGAAGATCTCCCACCAGAGCCCGTACGCGTCGGACCACGCATTGAGGTTGGGCCCCACGGGCCCGCCGAACCACTGGTTCATGAACTCGTGGATCTGCTCGCAGCTGAGACCGTACTGCCCTGCCAGCACGCACATCAGGTTGCCCGTGTTCGCAGTCCAGCCGCCCACGGTGCCCTCGAACTCGTTGTACGGCGTCAGGAAGAACAGCGCGGGCACCACGAAGGGGACGCCGGTCTTGTGGTAGGGCTCGGCGAAGGGGTTGTACTCGGCCGGGGCGCCCTCCGCATCGACGCCGCCGAAGTACTCCCGCAGCTTGTCCGCCAGGTAGACCTGCATGCCCGGGAGGCCGGAGATGTCGAAGTGGTAATGCCAGTCCATCGTGAAGGAGCGCCAGTTGCCGTCCGTGTTCATCAGGTCCACCGCGGAGTGCATCGGGTAGTCCGCCCCCTGGATCAGGTTGGCGACGAGCACCTCCCGGAGCTCCGGCGGGGGGACGTAGCTGTAGCGCTGGATGGTGAGGTCCACGAAGGGGTTGGCCTCCCGGACGGCGTCTTCGAAGGTCTGCCAGTCGATGACGTCCTCCTCCGCGTACTCGGGCGCCCCGTCCACGGTCCCCCGGAGGTCCACGACCACCACCCGCAGGTCGACCTTCTCGGTCCACCAGAAAGGGAACGAGGGGACGTTGAACGCGTGTCGCCACAGGCGGTACCAGTCGTGCTCCAGACGCTCGGTGAAGGTCCGGCACCGCTTGAACTCCACCTCGTCGTTGACGTAGTGGGACTCAGGGTGCTCCGGGACCGTGGCGCAGGTCTCGACGGGCTGGAGGAAGTCCCGCAGCCCCTCGATGAAGTAGATGTTCGCATCCTCGTAGCCGCCCCAGCGGGTGCTCTGGAACAGGCGCCAGGACTTGCTGGCTTCGTCCCACTCGCCGTTGAGGAACGCGAAGTGCATCCAGATCGGGACGTCGTGGGGTGTGAGCCCCTCCGCCTCCTGCATCTCCGTCGGCCACTGGTTCATGGCGATGTTGAAGTAGTGCCCCCCGAAGCCACGCTCCTTGCCGTACTTCTCCTCGAAGAAATAGTAGCTGTACGGCTCGTCCTTGTAGGTCTCGTTGCAGGTGACCAGGACCACCATCTCGTTCAGAGCGTGGGCGTAGTTCTCCACGGCCCACGCCATCCCGTCGTTGGCGCTGAGCAGGGTCCAGGCCGCACCTGTGGGGTCGGTCCGGGAGATCTTCCTGGCCTCGATCGCCTCGTAGAACGCGGAGAGATCGGCGAACTCGACGGTGACCTCCCTCACCCGGTAGGTCACGTCGTTCCAGATGTGCGGCATGAAGACCGAGCCCGGGTAAGGCGCCCCCGCGGAGAACTCGTGCTCTGCGCTGTAGTACAGGATCTCCGCGAAGTCCTGGTAATCGTCCCACCAGTGCGGGGTCGTGGTGAGGGTGGTGAAGTCGTCCGCCTCCCGGAGCTGACGGGAGAGCACGTACGCCTTGAGCGCGTCCACGTCGACCTCGCCTTCGTAGCGGGCGTCCAGGACCAGTCGCACCTTCTCGGTGATCTCGCCGCCGAGGAGTTCGCGGTAGGACTTCGGCTCCAAGGCCTTTGTATCGGGACCAACGAGATCCACGACTGCATCCACGGCGGAGTCCTCAACCGGGGCGGAGGTTCCCTCCTCCTTCTTGCATGCGCCGAGAGTTCCGGCGAGGAGCGTGACGAGCACCACTCTCAGGATGGCGTGGCCGAAGCAGGATGAGACCGAACAGGTGTCGCTGGACATGTTGTGCCCTCCTCCCCGTTGCGCCGACGTCGGATCTGCGAATTGGATTCCCCCCATGTGTACCATAAGAGGTTCCGTTTCCAAACGACTCCCTCTACAATCCTGAGACATCAGGGGGACATCATGCGTGAAACATCGAGGAAGAGGATCCGCCTGTCCCGTCGACGCTTCTTGCACACCGCCGCAGCGCTGACAGCGGCGGGCGTGTTGCTCCCGCGATGCTCCGGCGATCCCGGCGCCGAAGGCCCGGATGTCGCCCTCGGCCCCGACGCTCCCCCGGAGATCGGCGCGAACACCTGGCCAGCACGAAACCCGGACGCCGTGCTCCTGGGCCTCTACCCGACGGACCAGGTTCCGAGCGCGGTGGAGGCGGTCCGCCTCGCCTGCGGGTCGCTGGACTGGTCCTGGCTCACGCCCGGGGACTCGGTCTTCGTCAAGCTCTCCTGCAACTCGGGGAGCGCGCACCCAGCGGCGACCTCCCCCGCCGCGGTCCGGGCCGTCTGCGAGGAGCTGCTGGCTCGGGGCGCGGGTACGGTCAAGGCGGGGGACATGGGCGGCGTCGAGTTCGTACGGGTGACCGAGGCCAAGACCTGGGGCTCGACCCGGGCGCTCATGGAGCAGAACGGGCTGCTGGATGCGATCACCGGTGCCGGGGCCGAGCCCTGGTTCTTCGACGAGCAGGGATATGATGCGGGCTTCGTAGAGGCCACCTTCCCCTTTGACACCCGCTGGCCCGAGGCGCCGCGGATCGCTCGGATCGCCACGGAGGTGGACCACATCGTGATGCTCCCGCGGCTCAGCTCCCACGCGATCGCCGGCTGCTCCATGGGCCTCAAGTGCGCGGTGGGCTGGCTCCGGGACGACAGCCGCTACCTGATGCACGTCAAGGGTGCGAGCCTCCACGCGCTCTACACGGAGCTGAGCTACTGCGCCGAGATCCGGGACCGGCTCCGCCTGACCCTGACCCTGGCCGAGGCGCTCCTCCTGGACTGCGGGCCCGACGTCGGGACCCTCGCTGTCGCGGATCCGCGGATCGTGATCGCGTCGACCAACCTGGCCAACCACGACGCGGTGGCCGTGGCAGCGCTGGCCTTCATCGACGATCTGACCCCGCCGGACCCCACGGTGGTCATCCGGTACGGGGAGAGCGCGGACATGATCAACCAGATCATGATCACCACCCTGGTGCCCTCGAAGTACGGCGAGCCCTGGGGCGCGCTGGACATGGAGGAGCACTACACGCCGGTGGAGACCGTCGAGTACCAGACCGGGGTCACCTCCAACCCCGCGCTGGTCCGAGCCTACGAGATCCTGGGCGGCGTGCCCGCAACCATCCCGGTGAGGCTCGTCGGCGAGGCGCCGGACCCCGCGTTCCTCGCGTTCCTCACGGCCCACGACGGCGGGCGCCTCGGCCCTGAGGACACGTGAGGACGGCCCTCGTCGCCTCGATGCTCCTCCTCCTGCCGTGCTGCGGGAGCGACCGGAGCCCGGAGCCTCCGGGAGACGGTACGGAGGAGACGGGCTCGAAGGACGCACAGCCGGTCGACCCGCGCAACCCGGACGGGGCATCTCCCCTGTGCTCCTCCGACCTCGGAGATCCATCCGTCGCGACCATCGACGGGGAGGTGGAGGAGGGAGCCTTCGCCGCGCTGGCGCAAGGACCGGATGGGGACCTCTGGATCGCCTACGGGGACCTGGGGTCGGACCGGCTCCTCTTCGCGCTCGGCGGGGACGGGGGCTGGGCCGTCGAGGAGATCGCCGCGGGCGCGGTGGACCTCGGTGGGTGGTTCGGCCGCTCCATCGACGTCGCCCCGGATCCCGACGGGCGCCCCTGCGTGGCGTTCTTCCACCAGGGGGCGATGGACCTGCGCCTCGCCTGCCGCGCCGGGCCCTCTGACTGGGTCGTCGAGGTGGTCGACGGAGCCGCGACCGCGGGCAAGGACGTCGCCATGGCCGTGGATGCCTCGATCCACCTCGTCTACCTCGACTTCCTGGAGGGCGATCTGAGACACGCCCGCGGCGTCCCGGGCGCATGGGAGACCCGGATCCTCGACGACGAAGGCTACGTGGGCAACGACCCCTCCATCGCGCTCGCCGGGGACGGCACCGTGCACCTGGCCTACTACTCCTGCGGCGCGCTCGGCATGGACGGCTGCTCCGACGGCGCGCTGCGGTACGGGAGGCTCGTGGACGGAGACTTCTCCTTCGAGGTCATTGACGACGCGGGGGACACGGGCTGGTACTCGTCCATCGCGCTGGGGTCGGACGGCACCGTACACGTCGCCTACCAATCCCACAGCGAGGGCCTCCTGCGGTATGCGTTCGGCGGACCCGGGGCCTGGACCCTGGAGACCGTCGACGACGGCGGCGCGGCGGGGGAGTACGCGTCCCTGGTCCTTGCGGGGAACCGCGTGCTGATCGCCTCCCGGGACGGGGAGGCCGACGCGCTCGAGCTGGCGGAGCGTGCGGGGCCCGACGCCTGGACCCTGACGACGGTGGACACCGGGGACGCCGGCGCCTACGCGTCCCTGCTGCTGTCCGACGACTGCTCTCTCGCCTGCGCCCACAACGCCGGCCCGACGGGCGCGCTCCGCCTGGCCCGCTGGCCCGCCCGCTAACCCGCATTTCTCACCACCCATCTGCTGCAGTCGCCGATCCTCCTGCAGTCTCGGGCCGTTTCTCCCTCCGCAGTCCTCAATGCGGGCTACATCTCGCAGGTGACCTGGGTGATCATGGTCTGCGTCTGCTGCCCGCTGCAGCAGTTGGAGTACCAGATGAAGTTGGTGCAGGCGCCCCAGCAGTAGCAGTTGTTGATGCTCTTGGGTGCGCTCACCCAGGCCGTGGCCGTGGAATAGCCGGCCAGCTGGCAGAGCTCGTCCATCTGCTCCTGGGAGGTATGGCCACCACAGTCCGGCCCCGCGTCGTAGTCCAGGGGCCAGCCGGTCATGCCGTTGTAGTTGAGGGTGTCGAAGGTGATGGTCTGGGACGGAATGTCCTCGCAGACGCCGGCCTGGCACCAGTAACCCTCACCGCAGGAGGTCTCGTCGGAGACCGGGGCGTGGGTGCAGCCGGTCTGGGAGTCGCAGCCGTCGGTGGTGCACACCTCCTGGTCGTCGCAGGCAACGGGGGCGCCGCCGCAGCTGCCGCCGCTGCACCCGTCGCCTTCGGTGCAGAGGCTCCCGTCGTCGCACGGCGCAGCATTGGGGGTGAAGGTGCAGCCGGCCGCGGGATCGCAGGAGTCGTCGGTGCAGGGATTCCCGTCATGACAGGCGGCGGCCTCACCCAGACACCAGCCGACCTTGCACTGGTCGTTGACGGTGCAAGGATCCTGGTCGTCGCACGCGGCGTCATTGGGGACGAAGGTGCAACCCGTCAGCGGATTGCAGTCGTCATCCGTGCAAACATTCTGGTCATCACAGGGAAGACTCTGCGCGCCGAGGCACTCCCCGAGGTGGCAGTGATCGCCGAAGGTGCAGAGATCGGCGTCGTCGCAAGGCTCCTCGTTGAACGTGGTGATGCAGCCCAGGCCCGGAAGACAGATCTCGGTGGTGCAGACGTTGTCGTCGGTGCAGACCACCGGCGCGCCGGAGCCACAGACGCCGTCCGTGCAGACCTCCCCGCTGGTGCACGCGTTGCCGTCGTCGCAGGGACCGTCCTGGGCCGGGAAGGAACAGCCCAGCACCGGGTCGCAGCTGTCAGCGGTGCATGGATTGTTGTCGTCACAGGACATGGGGGGGCCGGGCTGGCAGGCACCGGCGCTGCAAGTGTCCGACGTGGTGCAGACATCACCGTCGAAGCATGGTGCATCGTTGTCGGTGTGGGCGCAGCCCTGGAGAGGCAGGCAGACATCGTCGGTGCATGGGTCTCCGTCATTGCAGTTGACCGCACCTCCGCCGGCGCATTGGCCGTCGAGGCAGCTCTCGGCCATCGTGCAGGAATCTCCATCCGAGCACGGAGCCCCGTCGTTGGCGGGGAGGAGTGAGCACTCCCCCGTGGCCTGGGCGCAGGTGGCGACGAGGCACGGAGCATCCGGGCCGACCGGGGCCGGGCAGTCGACGATGGAGGCGGGCTCCACGACGCATTGATAGGGCAACGCGGTGGTGTCGCAGGCGAGGGTCCCGTTGCAGAGATCCCCGTCCTCCAGGGCCACGCAGTCCGCGTCGAGCTGACAGGCGCAGTCCACCGGAGTCCCGCCGCACTCGCCCTCGACACACAGATCCCCCGCCGTACACGGGTCACCGTCGTCGCAGGGCCCGAAGACGGCCTCGAACTCGCAGCCGCCCGTCGTCGTGCACGAATCCTCGGTGCAGGGGTTGCCGTCATCGCACTCCACGGAGTCGCCGACGCATACGCCCTCCTCGCAGTGGTCGGCCACGGTGCACGGATCCCCGTCCAGGCACTCCCCGGCCTCCACGGGGACGTGGTTGCAGCCCTCCTCACCGAGACAGAGATCGTCGGTGCATGGGTTGGCGTCATCACAGGTGCCCTCGTCCGTCGCTCCGTCGCAGTCGTCATCGAGGCTGTTGCACTCCTCCAGGGCCGGAATCAGGGCGTCACAATCCGAGAGCCCGTCGTCCGTGCAGATCCGCTTCCCGGTGCAGATGCCCGCGTCGCCGACGGCTTCGCACGGCGTGAAGAGGCCCAGGGACACGGACTTGCCGGTGCAGGGGCAGACCCCTGCGTCGGCCACGCACTGCTGGACCGGCACGCCGTCCACCGTCTGGACATCCACACAGGAGAAGCCCCAGGGACAGTCCCCGTCGACCTGGCAGAGGCCGCCGCAGAAGCTGCCCTCCTGACCGTAGTCGACGCAGGGAGCGTCTTCGCCGGCCGTCCCCTTGCAGTCTGCGCCCGTCGCGCAGGGGAGGCAGAGGTTTGCGTGATCGGAGACGCAGATGAAGACCGTGTCCGGGGCCGTCCCCGGGATCTGCTGGCAGCTCCAGCCGGGGGGGCACTCCGACTCGCATTGCCGGGTACAGACGCCCTCGCCCATATGGCCCACGCACCAGCCGGAGAGGCAGGTCCCATGATCCTCACAGGGGTCGAGGAAGCAGCCGTCCCCCGGCGCGCACCCGGGCCCGGTGCCCGGGATGTCGAAGGCTTCGTCGGTGACGTCGGAGGAGCCGGCGTCTTCGCCAGGGAGGTCCGCCCGCGGCAGCTCGAAGGTGAAGTCGAACTGGACGTCGAGGGACGGATCCTCCTGCACGTCATCGGCGGCCGGACTCGCCGGAGTCGAGCACGCAGCGAGGAGCAGGAGCAGAACGACCAGGACGAGTCGGCGAGGTGCGCGCATCGGTGGGCCTCCATTGTCAGGCTCGTGCATTAAACCTGATTGCTGTGCGCCGGGCAACTCTGCCCTTTGACACCCTGAACCTCTCTACCGATACTTCACCTCTACTCGGCGGGACCGGCCCTGAGCGACTTCTGCCCGACGTGGAGGCGTTGAGAGACTAACGACCGGCGTACATCTCGTCGTAGTAGCGCTGGTAGTCTCCGGAGGTGACCCCGTCGAGCCAGGCGCGGTTTTCCAGGTACCAGTCGATGGTCTTCTTCATCCCCTCCTCGAAGGTCACCGTGGGGGCCCAGCCGAGGTCGGACAGGATGCGGGACGCGTCGATGGCGTAGCGGCGATCGTGTCCGGGTCGGTCGGTGACGTAGGTGATGAGGGACTCGTCCTTCCCCACCGCGTCCAGGAGGACGCGGATCACCTCGATGTTCGCCTTCTCGTTGCACCCGCCCACGTTGTACATGGCGCCGGGATCTGCCTTGTTCAGCACCGTCCAGATCGCGCGGCAGTGGTCCAGGACGTAGAGCCAGTCCCGGATCTGCATCCCGTCCCCGTAGACCGGCAGGGGCCGGTCGTGGAGCGCGTTGTTGATCATCAGGGGGATCAGCTTCTCCGGGAACTGGAAGGGCCCGTAGTTGTTGGAGCAGCGGGTGATGTTGACCCGCAGGCCGAAGGTATGTGCGAACGCGTGGACCAGGTGGTCCGCCGCGGCCTTGGAGGCGGAGTACGGGGAGTTGGGCTGGATCTGTGAGGACTCGGTGAACATCCCCGTGTCCCCAAGGGAGCCGTAGACCTCGTCGGTGGAGACCTGCACGAAGCGCTCGAGCCCGTGGTCCAGTGCAGCCTTGAGGAGGACCATGGTCCCGGTGATGTTGGTGTTGATAAAGGTGCCCGGGTCCACCAGGGAGCGGTCCACGTGGCTCTCCGCCGCGAAGTTCACGACCGCCTGGCAGCCCTCCTCTGCCAGGAGACGGTCCACCAGGGCCGCGTCGCAGATGTCCCCGCGGACGAAACGGTGGCGGGGGTGGTGCTCGTAGCCGACGAGGTTGCCCAGGTTCCCCGCGTAGGTCAGCTTGTCCAGGTTCACCACCCGGACGTCGTCCTCCTCGTCCAGGAGCATCCGCACGAAGTTCGCGCCGATGAAGCCGGCGCCGCCGGTGACCAGAACCGTCCTCATCTTCCCTCCTCCAGGTACTCCGCAAGGACCTCCCGCCACGGGCGGATGGGTCGCCCCAGCAGAGCCTCGATGCGCGTGCAGTCGAACCGGCTGTTGGCCGGGCGGTCGGCTTTCATCGGAAAGGTGTCCGAGGTGCAGGGCTCCACCACCGTGGCGAGCCCCAGGCAGCCCACGATGACCCGCGCGACGTCGAAACGCGTGGCCACCCCCGCGGCCGCGAAGTGGTACAGCCCCTCGGCCCGGGCGCCGAGGAGGGCCAGGATCGCCGCGGCCACCTCGGTGGTCGCCGTGGGCGCGCCGATCTGATCGTCCACCACCTTGATCCGGTCCCGGCTGCGAGCCAGGTCGGCCACCTTGGAGACGAAGTGGCGACCGGCCCGGCCGTAGGTCCATTGGATCCGGAGGATCCCATGGCGACAGCCGCTCTCGACCAGGGCGCGCTCACCGGCCAGCTTGGTGCGGCCATAGGCGCTGAGCGGGTTGGGCTCATCGGCCTCGGTGTACGCGCCATCCTTTCGCCCGTCGAAGACGAAGTCGGTGCTCACGTGGACCACGTACACACCCGCCTCGGCGGCGAGCCGGCCCAGCGCGCCCACTGCGTCCGCGTTGATGCGGTGGGCCAGGGCCTCGTCGTCCTCGGCCCCCTCGACGTCGGTATAGGCAGCGCAGTTGATCACCGCCGCGGGAGACCCGTCCACGGGCCGATTCGGGGCGTAGTCGCCCCTCCCACAGCTCTCCAATACGGAGCACAGCGCCGCCGCGTCGGTGATGTCGAAGTCCGGCAGGTCCAGCCCCATGGCCGGGACACCCGCCGCGGCCAGCGCGGCCATGACGTCGGTGCCCAGCATCCCCCGGGCGCCGAGGACGAGGACCAACGGTTCAACCATCCAGGCGAGCCCAGTCGTAGGGGATCTCGGTGCCGCGGGCGGGGATGCGGAACTCGTCGGGGTTGGCGCGATCGTACATCTCCGAGACCACGTTGAGGATATACGCCTCCACCGCGCTGGTGCACATCCAGCCGTGCCAGATCCCCGGCGGGATCCGCAGGAGACCCGGGTTGTGCTCGCCGAGGTAGAGGACGTTGAGCACGTCCTTTGTGGGTGAGCCGTCGCGGCCGTCGTAGAGGGCGATCTTGACCGTGCCCTTCATGACGTAGAAGTGGTCCGTCTGCTTCTTGTGAAAATGCCACGCCTTCACGACCCCGGGGAGGGTCGTGGTGAAGTAGGTCTGGCCGAACTGCTCGAACCAGGGATCGTCTGCCCGCAGGATCTCGCCGAGGCGTCCACGCTCGTCGGGGATCACCCGCGCCGTCCGGACCCCCACCCCCTCGATGAGCGCCCCGGTCCCCCGCACGATGATCCCGCCGTCCGCGTGGACCGCGGTCATGGGTACAACTTTCTCTGGCATGTCACTGTCCTCCAGTCCCCGCGATTAGACTCGGCGAAGCCGATGAGGTCAAGCGCCGTCGCCGGGAGTCACGTGGGGAGTCCGTTCCTACGACTCCCCCTCCGGATCGGTCGAGGAAACACGCTGGCGGCTGGTCTTGAGCTCCGGAGACGGAGAGTTGGCAGAGCGCTGCGCACCCTTGACTTCCCCCGCAGCCCGTTGTCTCCTGTCACGATGCGCAGCCTGCTCCTCATCGAGTTCGCGGTCATCGAGCGGTTCCACCGGGCGGTGGAATTCCCCTACCTCCTGGGCCAGGCAAGGGCTCGGGGCGTCCCGGCGCGGTGGGTTCGCTTCGGAGTCCATGCCGCAGCGGAGTTCCACGGGATCGGCAGCGGGGTTCCCATGTCCCCAGAGGACGCCATGGCAGCGGCGGCGCACATGGACGCGCTCGACGCGGATCATGTGATCTTCAGCCACAAGCCGGCCGAAACTCTGGTTGCGGCCCTGAACCGGGGCCGCAGCGACCGACGCTACCACTACATGGAGTTCTCCAGCCGCGGAGAGACGGTCACCGAGGTCATGGATGGCGCTGCGGTGGAGCGCCTGATCGGAGGGCTGGACGCGCTCCCCGGGGTTCCGGCTGCGGAACGTGGAGCAAAGCTCCTGGAGGCCGATGCGCCGGACTTCGGCTTCATCCCGGGCAACCCAGCGGCCGCAGAGATCGAGGTCCTGCCGTTCCTGTTTATCGGAGACGAGTGCACCTGGAACCGGCCCTTCCTGGGCAACCCGTTCTACCAAGGCCTGGATCTCTCAGGCTGCTTTCGAACCGGGGGCTGCGCGTTCTGCGCGCGACCGGAGAACCGCTCCCCGTCCCCGGTGGACCCCATGGAGCGCCTGAGACGTCAGCTCACCGCCCTCTCCTCCACCTGCCCGACCTTCGGACGGCGCCTCCGGGTGCGCCTGGTCGGCGAGCCGGTGATCCACAACATCGAGGCCGTCGCGGCCCAACTCCTGGAGGCCGATCTCCCCGGGGCTGACCTCCTCCTCGACAGCCGCGCCGACACCCTGGTACGACGAGCGGACGCGGTGCGAAGCGCCCTCACATGCCTCCAGGGGAGCGACCACTGCCTCCACCTCTGCCTCATCGGCATCGAGAGCTTCTCCTCCCGGGAGCTGGGGCGTCTCAACAAGGGCACCGACGCCGCGGGGAACCTCGCCGCGGTGCGCACCCTCCTCGACCTCGAGGCGGAGCACCCGCAGCGCTTTGCGTTCCGCGAATACGGTGGCCTCAGCCTGATCCCCTTCACGCCGTGGACCGCGCCGGAGGAGCTGGACCTCAACCTCGCGGTGTTGGAGGTGCTGGACCTGGCCCCCTACTCGGGGAAGCACCCCGACGGGCGCCTGCGCCTCTACCCAGGGCTCCCCCTCGAGGCCCGCGCCCGCGCCGACGGGCTCCTGCGGGAGTGCTACGAGGATCCCCTCCTGGACACTGCGCGCAGGACCTTCTACGAGAACGAGCTCCCCTGGGCCTTTCGGGACCCGGTCATGGAGCCGCTCAACCGCCTCCTGACCCGGCTGGAATTTGACGGCGAGGACGTAGACCCTTTGACCCACGCGGTCCGCGCCCTGGACGATCAGGCCCGCGGGGGGTCCCTGCCCCGCACGGCCCTTGCCCACAGCATGATCCAGGCGGCCCTCCGCCTGGCCTGGAACAACGGGTCCATGGAGCCCGAGGCGCTCCTGGACGCCGTGCGGGGATCGAACCCGGATCCGGGGGCTGGCACCGCCGCACCGGACTTCGAGGAGTGGATCACCCGGGACCCTCCCCTGCTGGACGACCCGGGCAGATTGGAACTCCCCCTGTCGCGGGCCCTGGTGCTCAAGCCCGTCTCCAGGGTCGAGCCACTCCAGAGCGCGGACGCGGCGCGCTGGGTCGCAGCTCCAGACCTCCCCAATCCGGTGATCCGTCGGCGGGCGGTGGACGCGGGCGCCTCGCCGGTGGACGAGGTCTTCTTCGGACATCGGCTTGAGGATGTGCTGCGGGGGGTGGCCTTGACGAACGCCCTGGAGGCCGGCCTGCCGGATGCGGAAGCCACCGCAACCTATCGGGAGATCGGGACGCTCCTGGGCTACCCTGCCTGCTGTGCCGGGGCCTACGCAGCGGCGCCGTCCCATCTTCGCAGCTCCTACTTCTGGCTCCACGTTGCGAACCGCATCCGATTCCCCGGCGAGGTCCCATGGGAGCTCAATCCCTTCCCGGGCATCCTCGTGGAGTACGTACCCTGCGGTCTCGACTGTGCAGCCTCCCTGGTGCGTGCCCGGGGCATCCTGGACGCGCTGCCCTGGCAGAGCTCTGCGTCCCGCTCCGCCTTCGAGGCGAGCCTGCAGACCCCCCGGGTTCTCTTCCACGAGGAGCAATCCTCCGGCCTTGAGCTGATCCCCGAGGACGAACCCGGGGAACGTTTCCGCTACCACGCCGGGCGGCGCCACGGCGAGAGTGCGGATGTAGAGGCCCTCGCCACGGGGGACGAGCTGGAGGTGGGGCCAGAGACCCTGCTGGTGCTCCGTCACGGACGCCCCTGGGCCAGCCTCTCCGGGCGGGCATTCCTCTGGTGGCACCGGCGCCCGCTCCAGGTGGCGTTCTGGGAGGGGATGCTCAGCGTGCGGCGGCATGCACCGCGCTGCGAGGAGCACGCCCCCGTCCATACGGACGCAGCAGTGGATTCCCCTGCCCCTCTGTCGCCGGTCTTGGGAGTCCTCGACCGACTCCTCCACCTGTTCCGAAGGAACCAGGTGGACCTCGGAGGCCTCGCGATCCATGGCTGGCTCCAACAGCCTGGCGGACGGACCACCGTGCGCCTGTCTGGCCCCGGGGCGGAGGTCCAGCTGGTGGTGGAGGAGCGGCGGGAGGGGGTCCGCGCACTCTGGGAGGAGGGTCCCTACGCGCTCAGCTATCCGTCGGATGCGCCCCTCCAATCCGACGCCCAGTGGCGCGGTGCCCGCGCCTTCCGCGCCGCCCTCCGGGCCGCGCTCCGGAGGCTCGGCTACCCCTTCGAAGGAGACTGAAGCCGGCCCCAGGTTGATCTCCGATCGGCGATTGCAGCGCCACTCATCGCCTCTGTCAGCGGTGATGGAGCGATCAGCGGTGACGGAGGAGAGTCCGCCAGGCGATGTTCCCAGCGCGAAGGACCGGTTTGCATTCCGCTGCGTGATCGGCGATCATCCCGGCATTCGACCGCATTTAATTGAGGTGCAGGCATGCGTTTCGAGCGATCCTTGCTGGCGTTCTTTGGAGCCCTCGTCATGGCTGTCGGCTGCGGTGATGGCGCATCCGACGAGTTCGCGGCGAACCCCTTCCTGGAGGACCAGGCCAACGCGTCCAAGGAGGACACCCACTACCTGAACCCGGACGGGATCGAGGTGGAGGTGGACCTGGAGGGGGACGTGGACGCGCCCGCATACCGCAAGGCCGAGGCCCCTGCGATGCTCGGGCAGTTCGCGCTCACCACCCTGGCGAAGCGGGGGGACTTCTACCTCGAGTCCCTGGCCGAGGACGCAACCAGCCGGGACCGGGTCGAGTGGCGGGTCGACGGCAACTGGATCACCGCGGCGGAGGCCGAGGGCCTCTCCCCGGACCTGCTGACGCACTTCCGGATCCGAGGGGTGAACGCGGTGCTCCTGCATGGGGCCATGGGCGACGCTGCCGAGGGCAAGCTCTACCTCGCCAGGGTGCCGAAGAAGCCCTTCTCGATCATGGCCGACGCTGGGGACGCGTGCGCAGACAAGGACGGCCACATGTCCCTGAGCCAGTCGATCTACTGGTACATGTGGAACCCCGATCGCTCCCAGTGCGCGACGGAGCTCCAGCAGGACCTTGCGATCACCCTGACGAAGATGCTGCCCTCGGGCAAGATCACCTACCCCGAGTGGGACAAGCTCGTCGCGGACGGGAAGATCACGACGGTGATCCTGTACGGCCTCATCGGGGACGAGATGTCGGAGTACGACACGGGCATGGTCTCCCTCCGGGAGATGTCCGCCTGGCTCCTGGACGGGGGCTTCAAGGAGGCGACCGCGCCCCTGGGGGTTCGTTTCACGCGGGCGGTGGCCGGCGTGACCGTGGAGATCGACCTCTACTCCCCCAAGGAGTTCAGCGGCCTCGGTGATCACGCGCACTTCGGCAACTTCCAGAAGGCGCTCTCCGAGCACGAGATCGTGGTCTACGACGGGCACAGCATGCTCGGCGCGTCGGACTTCTGGTCCCGGCCGGACTACCCGGACTTCTACCAGATCTACCTCTACGGCGGCTGCCTGGGCTATGAGTATTACGTCCGTCCGATCCTGAACGGAAAGGGCGGCTGGGACACCCTGGACATCCTCTCCAGCGTGATCGAGGTCTCCGCAACCGCGAACGAGTACGCCGGGCCCTTCCTGTCCAAGATGCTCTGGGCGATCGAGCACGACTACAACGTCTCCTGGAAGGACATTCTGGTCGCGGTCCGGAAGCGCGTCGGCGACTCCACCTTCGGCGTGTCCGGCGTACGGGAGAACTGCTTCTCCCCCGCTGGCTCCCTCTGCCTCGCGGAAGACCCGACGCCCGGGGCCGGGGCGCGGTACGAGAAGGCCGCGGGGCTCACGATCCCCGACAACGACCCCGTGGGGGTCTCCAGCGTCATGGAGGTCACGGACGACCTCGCGGCCGCGTCCCTCACCCTGGAGCTCGACGTCACGCACACCTTCTCGGGGGACCTGCGGATCACCCTGTCCCACGGCGGCGCCGAGGCCGTGGTCTGGGACCAGGCCGGCGGCTCCACCCCCGACCTCCACCAGTCCTTCGTCCTCGATGCCTTCGCGGGTGCGGACATCCAGGGCGAGTGGACCCTGAAGGTCGTGGACGCCTGGGAGGACGATGTCGGCACCCTCGACGCCTGGGCCCTGGTGGTCGTCCCCGAGTAGCCTCCGTCGCCAGGCGACGCTGGCCCGGGCACGTTCATGGGGAATCGAACCCTCGAACCGTTGACCTTTTGAATGCCATTCAACGCAGACGACAAGGGTCATCGGTATTTCTCTACATAGGTCACGTGGTCACCTGGGTAACCCGTCAGGGAAGGGTCCGCTCCTTGACACCCCAGGATCTGTCCTCCGATACTCAGGCTGGAGACAGGAAACACGGATGATGCGTCTTGTCCGCCCGGAGATGTTCCTCTCGCCAACCCGCACACGCTCCTCGGAGGTGCAGATGTTCCGGATCCGACGGATCTACGACACGGTGCTGCCCGTCGACCGGGCGAGCATCACCACGGTGCAGGAGATCCTCCGGAGCCGGTTCGAGGGCCTGCCGGAGCGGGAGATCGTCGGCCTGCCGGAGAAGCTGCGCGATCCCGTCGCCTACCAGTTCCGCGCCCTGGTGTTCGTCGCCGAGAGCGCCCGGCGCAAGGTGCTGGGCTGCGCGGTCGTCCTGCACGCGCCGCAGCTGCGCTTCCACTTCCTGGACTTCCTGTCCGCGGGGCCGACCCGGTCGAGCCGCGGCATCGGCGGTGCGCTGTACGCCCGCGTCCGCGAGGAGGCCCGGGCCCTGGGCGCGGTCGGCCTCTTCATGGAGTGCCTGCCCGACGACCCGGCGCTCAGCCCGAACCCGAAGATCCGCGCCCAGAACCGGGCCCGTCTCCGCTTCTACGAGCGGTTCGGGGCCCGGCCGCTGGCCGGGACCGCGTACGAAACGCCGGTCAACCCGGGCGATCCGGATCCGCCGTACCTGGTCTACGACCCCCTGGCGCCGGGGCGGGCCCTCCAAGCGGAGGCGGCCCGGGAGATCGTGCGGGCGATCCTGGAACGCAAGTACCCGCGGGTCTGCCCCCCCGACTACGTGGAGCGGGTCGTCCGGTCCTTCGACACCGACCCTGTTCCGGTCCGAGAGCCCCGATACGCGGTCCCCGTCGAGGTTGCGGCGGACGCGCAGATCCCTCCCGACCGCCGCGTGCTCCTCGTGGCCAACGAGGCCCATGACATCCACCACGTGCGGGAGCGCGGGTACGTCGAGTCGCCGGTGCGCCTCCGGGTCATCCTCCGTGCCCTGCGGCCCTTGGGGCTGTTCGACGAGGTCCTGGCGAAGACCTACAACGAGCGGCACATCCTCGCGGTCCACGACCCGGGGTATGTCCGCTACTTTGAGAAGGTCTGCGCCGGCCTGGGTCCCTCGGACCCCGTCTACCCCTATGTCTTCCCGGTCCGCAACCGCGCCCGGCCGCCGGTGGAGCTCTCGGTCCGGGCCGGGTACTACTGCATCGACACCTTCACCCCCTTGAGCGCCAACGCGAACCGGGCCGCGCGGGGGGCCGTGAACTGCGCGCTGACGGCCGCAGACGCGATCCTCGCCGGGCGGCGCCTGGCCTACGCGGCGGTCCGCCCGCCGGGCCACCACGCGGAGCGGGGCTTCTTCGGCGGCTTCTGCTACTTCAACAACGCGGCGATCGCGGCGCACCGCCTCTCCGCGACGGGGCCCGTGGCGATCCTCGACGTGGACTACCACCACGGGAACGGCCAGCAGCAGATCTTCTACCACCGTGCGGACGTGCTCACGGTCTCGATCCACGGGCACCCGAAGTTCGCCTACCCGTACTTCTCCGGCCACGCTGACGAGCGGGGCGAGGGAGAGGGGGTCGGCGCCAACATGAACATCCCCCTGCCGGAGCAGATGGAGGGGCCCGCCTACCGGGAGGCGCTGGCCCGGGCGCTGGCACGGATCCGGAGGTTCCGGCCCCGGTTCCTGGTGGTGGCCCTCGGCCTCGACACTGCGCGCAACGATCCGACGGGGAGCTGGTCGCTGGAGCCCGGGGATTTCGAGGAGAACGGCCGCATGATCGGAGGGATGGGGCTCCCCACCCTGGTCGTCCAGGAGGGCGGCTACGACAGCCACGTCCTCGGCCGGAACGCGCGGCGCTTCTTCACCGGCCTCTTCCGGGGATGGACCGAGACGCTCTCCTGAACCCCCCGGGTTGCGTTGGGGACAGAGCCAATCGGGACGCAAGAGCCAATCAGTACAATGCGGGGTCAGGCACTTCCTGATTCCGATTTCGATGACCTGCCTCGGGAGGCCGGTCGGCAAGCTCCCGGTTCGGATTGGACTGGCAGCGCCCCCCCAGATTGCCATTCAAAATGGACGGCCGGTGTTCGCCGGGTCGTGGCGCTCCGTGGGCCAGGAGGCGTTGGGATCCGGATCGGTGGCGATCGCCCGAATCATCGGGTGATCGCGCCGATGTTCCCCTCGTCCTCGATGCGGGGGGAGTGGGCGCCGCAGGAGTCGGCCTCGGTGACCTCATGGGCCTTGGCCGCGTAGAAGCCGTGCTCCCGCAGGATCTCGAACTTGGGCAGGACGTTCCCGGCCAGGTTCGCATGGTAGAACCCCGGGAAGAGATCCGGGTGCTCCTGGATGAAGTCGAAGATGAACGCATGCTCCTCGGAGACCTGGAGATGGCCGTCGTCGCAGATCTCGTGGCCCGTGAGCATGTACTCGGGGAGGAGCCCGGGGAAGAACTCCAGGGTCAGCGTGTCCTTGTACTCCTTGTAGATGTCCGTCTGGGGCAGAAGGCAGAGCAGGGAGGGCAGGATCCGGGCGCCCAGGAGGCGGAACGCGATCATCTGGAAGATCGTCTGGTGGAAGTGATCCATGGTCTCGAAGGGGAAGCCCCAGATGAAGAAGGTGTCCACCCGGGGGAAGTGATGCACCGCCTCTGCGATGACGCCGGTGGCCTGCTCGATGGTGAAGCCCTTCTTGACCCGCTGGAGGATCTCGTTGCACCCGGACTCGATGCCGAAGCGGATCTCCACGCAGCCCGCCGCGGCCATGGCCCGCAGGACCTCGGGATCCGTGAGGTTGATCCGTGCGAAGGCCTTCCAGCGGATCGGGAGTCCCATGGCCTTGAGCGCGTCGCAGAACTCGATGACCCGCTCCTTGGAGGACACGAAGAACTCGTCCTGGAAGAGGAAGAGCTCCACCCCGTGGCGCTCGTGGAGCAGGCGCATCTCCCTTGCGATGGCATGGGGATCGCGGAAGTGCGGCGTCCGGCCCCACACCGGCGCGACGGAGCAGAAGGTGCACTCATAGGGGCAGCCACGGCTCGTGATCACGTTGTGGCCAGCGTAGCGGGAGTAGTCGATGCGGTCGAAGGCCGGGAGACCGATGGTTTCGAGGTCCTCGATCCGCGGCGGCGGCTCGGTGTGATGGACGCCGCCGTTGCGGTAGAAGAGGCCCGGCACCTTGGACAGATCGCCGCCGTCCTTGAGCGTCTGCACGAGGATCGCCGCGCTGCGCTCCCCCTCGCCGTGGGCGATGAGATCGATCCATGGGAAGCGCTCGAGGATCTTCTCCTCCACGGCCTTGGGCCCCACCCCACCCAGGATGATGGTATGGCCCGGATAGCGGGCCTTGATCTCCTTTGCCGCCAGGATCGTGAAGGGCAGGAGATTGGCCATGCAGGAGAGCCCGATCACCGGCGCCGGATCCGCACAGAAGTCCGCCACCGCGGACGGCAGCATGGGCTCGACGGCCTCGGTGATCTGGTAGTCCCGGAAGTCTACCCGGATCCCGGCCTCCTCGAGCGCGGTGACGAGGTAGAGCGGCCCCAGGGGTACGTGGAGCTCCCGCTCCAGCGCGTCCACATAGCGGATCAGGAGCATGTTGAGGTTGATGAGGGTGATGTCTGCGCTGTTCATTTCGTCTCCACGCTCACTCCTCCGACACGTCCATCGGAGGGATCCCCGCGGGCATCGGCTGCACGTCGACATCCAGCTCGTTCACGTCCATCGGCGGGATGCCGGCGTAGACCTGCATGTCCTCCACGTCGACGTCCTGAACGTCGTTCGGCGTGACCTCGACCGTGTCCGAGCCGACCATGGTCGTATCCGGGGGTTGGGCGGTGTCCACCACCTCGGGCACAGTGAACTCGTCTGCGAGCATCCCACGCTCCCCCATGCCGTCGACGGTATCGACAGTATCGACGGTATCAGTCTCGATCGTGGCCCCCGTCACGACACACCCCTGCGTCCCCAGCACTGCTGTGGTCGCGGCCAGGCTCGCTGCGGCGATTCCCCGAAAGAACCGTCGCTTTCGATGACGCTTGAGGTCGATGCTCTCGATCATCGTCCGCAGCGCGGGCTCGGACACGCTCTTCAGGATCATGGCCTCCGCGGCGGAGATCGCGAAGGGGGTCCCGGTGAGCGCGTCGGAGCGGGCCATGAGGAGCTGCTCGCGAAACTCCCGATCCCCGGCGGCAGCGCAGAGCACTTTTTCAATCCCGATGGGGATCCGCACCCTGCGGCGCCGTCGGTCCATAGGCTTGCCGCTCATTTCTCGTCCTTCACGTCGTCGCCCCACATGCCGCCGTCCATGGCCACCTCGGAGTCGATGACGTCGGGATCGTCGACCATGTCCGGCATGACGCCGCCGGGTGCGAAGCCGTCGTGGCCTTCGACCACGTCAGGATCGCCGAGATCGACGCCGGCCTGGATCTCCTGGATGTCCAGCGGGACGATCTCGTCGGGTTGAATGCCCACGTCCTGGGGCACCATCATTTCCTGATCGATGACGTCTGCGGGGAACAACACGTCGCTGACCGTCTCCGCCGCAACTCCGTCCGGCCAGTCCGGCGCGGCGCCTCCGCTGAGGGCCGTCTCGTTCTCGCCGATACACGCGGTGGCGGTGGTCGCGGCCAGGCTCGCCGCTGCGATGCCGCGGAAGAAGCGGCGTTTCCGGTGCCGCTTCAGATCGATGGCCTGGATCATGGTCCGCAGCGCCTCCTCGGAGACGCTGGCCAGGATCGCCGCCTCCGCAGGGGAGACCTCCAGGCCGGTCCCTGGGAGCGCATCGGCCCGCGCCATTACGAGCTGCTCCAGGAACTCCCGATCCGACGCCGCGGCGCAGAGCGCCTTCTCGATGCCGATGGGGATCCGCACCTTGCGGCGCCGCCGGTCGAGGGGCCGACCGCCCACGATGGTGCGGCGGACGGACTCGGTGCCCTCCTCGATCTCCGCTGTCCTGTTGTCCATGGGCGTTTGTTCGGGGGTGTTCTTCTTCATCGGTCCTCCTGGTGACCTCTCACGCTGCGTACCCGCCAATGTTGCCATTCTACTGAGATATACGTCTTGACACCACACCGAGATTCCAGCCTTCTTGAGGGGTAGAACCTCGAGGAGGTGGAAATGGTCCGCTGGACACTGCTCATGGTGCTCTTCCTGTCGCTCACATCCTGCGGCAGGGACGAAGACGTCAAGGAACCTGGAGAGAAGGTCGTGGCAGGCCGCCCCGGCGGCGGAGCCCCCGCCAGGACGGCGCCTGAGGCGAGGCCGAAGCCCCTTCCCCGTAAAGACGAGGCCGCCCCGGCGAAGGTGGAATCATCGACCCACAAGGCGAACGGTGAGCCCATCACGGATCCCGATGACCTTCCAGGGAAGGACCCGGCGCTGCAGATGGCCGTGGAAGTGGGCCTCCATGACACCGGCGCACCCGCTCCGGAGCTGGTGAAGCCCGTCATCGAGCTCAACGAGGCGGGGCAGATCGCAGGGCCAATCCCCGATATGGCTCCGGAGCTGGGCTACCTCTTCGAGACGGACAACTTCGTCTGCCCGGGAAACTCCGTGATCCAGGGCGCCCGTCCGCCCAAGGGTCGGGAGCTGGGCTGCCGCATCAGCGGCATGCTGGTCGGACCGTTCATCGAGTGGTACGAAAACGGGCAGCGACAGGTGGAGAAGCAATACGTGGACGGGGTCAAGCAGGGCCCGTCTCGCCAATGGTACCGAGACGGCTCCCTTCAGGCGGTCCGCTTCTTCGAGAAGAGCGCCCCCCACGGGCGCTACGCCCGCTGGCACGTGAACGGGCGCATCGCTGAGACGGGGGAGTACGAGTTCGGCAAGGAGGTGGGCCCCTGGACCGGCTGGTTCCCCAACGGGCAGAAGGAATCCGAAGGGATGTACGTCGTCGGTCGACAGGAAGGCCCCTGGATCTACTGGTTCCCCAACGGCCAGAAGAAGCGTGAGGGGAAGTTCGACGAGGGACAGAAGACCGGGATCTGGACTTTCTGGCACCAGAACGGGCAGCTCCAGAAGGAAGGCGAGTACCGCAACGACGTCCCCGCGCAACGCCTCCGCATGTATGCCGAGGATGGGACGATCCTGCAGTAGCGGATCCTTCGGCCCTCACCAACGCACGGACAGACAGGTCAAGCCGCCGTCCAGCTTCTGGAACTCGCTCAGATCCACCTCCACCACCCCGTAGCCGCGTCCCAGGAGCCGGCGCAGGGTGCGGGGACAGCCCGCAGGGACCAGGATTCGATCCCGCACCCACAGGCAATTGGCCCCGTAGCGCTCCTCCTCCGGGACCACGATGCGATCGAAGCCCTCGAACTCCAGGGTCCCGGCGTAGTCCGAGGTCATGATGAGCGCACCGGGACCGATGGCGGTGACCCCGGTCTTCAGGTGGAGTCCCCCGGGGACTGGGACCTCCATGGTGCGGTACCCCAGGGACTCGGCGATCCCGGCGAGGCCCCGGGCGCCCACCCGATCGGTGCGCGCCGAGCGCCCGATGAACACCGTCCCGTCCACAACCAGCACATCGCCGCCGTCCAGCTCTCCCCAGGGGAGCGGGATCCGCTCCATGGCCTCCGGCAGGGCAGCGGCCACGGCCGCCACCTCCCCTCTCCTCGAGGGTGCGCCGGGACTCGCCAGGATCACGGCGCCGCCGAGCACCACGACCGGATCCTCGACGAAGGGACTGTCCGGATGATCGGCATCCGGGTTCATGCGGATGAGCGACAGGCCGGCGCCGACGAGGGCCTCACAGTAGGCATCGTGCTGGGCACAGGCCAGGTCCAGATCGGGCCGACCAAGCCCGGCCATGGTCAGGCCCCGCTCGAAGCCGGGGGCCGGGGGACGTACCAGGGCATGTTTGAAACTTCCGGGGCTCATGCCCCCGGGATATCACCGGCTGTGGCGGATGTCCATCTCCGGGCGCACGAGGCGGAGGGCCTCCACCGCACTCACGCTCACCTCGCAGCCCCGGAGGTCGAGGAGCTCGAGCCTGGGATAGGCGGCCAGGGAGAGGAGGCCGCCGTCGGTGACCCTCGTGGATCCCAGACGCAGCACCTCCAGCCCGGGGAGCACAGCGAGGGTCGCGAGGGCGATGTCCGTGACCCGGGTCCCGGTGAGGTCCACGCGGCGCAGCCCGGCATGGCCCAGCAAGGAGACGACGCCCCGGTCCCCGACCTCGGTGCCGGCGAGATCCAGGGAGACCAGGTGCTCCAGGGCTCGGAGGGACTGGAGACCATCGTCGGTCACGCTCGTATGCCAGAGACCCAGGCTCCGCAGCTCCACGAGATCGGCGATCCGCGCGAGGCCCGCATCGCTGACTGCGGTGAACCCCAGGTCCAGGGTCCTCAATCCATGAGGGTTGGGCAGGTGCTCCAGGGAGTGATCGTCGGCCAGGGTCCCGAAGAGACTCAGGGACTCGAGGGACTCCAGGTTCTGAAGGGCCGCAAGGGCCTCGCCGCCGACCTGCGCGGCGCCGAGATCCAGGGTCCGGAGCCCGGCCGCACCCCCGAGAGCCTTGAGCGCAGCTTCGTCGAGGTCGGGTGCACGAAGAATCAGGGTCTTGAGTCCGGCGATCTTCGAGAGCGCCGTCACCAGCGCGCCATCCGCAGCCGGAACCACCAGGTGCAGCGCCACCCCGTTCAAGGCCTCGAGACAGGCGGGGATCTTCCGGGGAATCCGTGAGCCGGTGGCGAAGCTCAACGAGAGGACCTCCGGCGAGGCGCTCAAGATGGCCTCCCGGAGGCTGAGGTCACAGATCTGCTTCGGGTCCAGGTGGATCACCCCGGCGAGATCCCGCTCGATCCTGAGGAGATCCACTGCGTCCTTGCGTCGCCAGTCCAGCAGATCGAGGCCGACGACACTCGTACCGACGCGGATCAGTCCCAGGCGGGTCACGGCGTCCCCTTCAGGGGCGCCTCGAGTCTCCAGGAGGTTCCGCTCCACGGCGATCAGGGCGTGGCCCACGGGGACGTACTGCGTCACCCCTTCGGAGTCGAGGGGCGGGGCCACGGGCAGGGGACCGGCGTGCATCAAGGCGCTCGTGGGATCAGCCGATTGCACCCCCACGTCCTCGTACCACGCACCGGTCGGATCGTCGGGTTCCGCTGCACAAGCCGTCAGGCAGGAGACCGTGGCGAGGAGCAGGACGAACAGCCGGGTGATGCGCATGAGCGGGCCTCCGGGCAGACGGATGTGTACATCCTCCCACAGGACCTCGGCCCGACAAGTTTCCGGTCCCGGGGGGACCGTATCAGCCAGGCATTGATGTCGCCCCTGTCACGCACTATGCTCTGCGACCATGAAAGCGTCCCTCGTCCTCCTGGAGATCGTCAACACCGACCGGCTGCGGATCTACCGGAACGAGTACTACCCGTTCATCCAGGGGCTGGTGCGGTCCCTTGGGGTTCCCTGCCGGTGGATCAGCCTCGGCGTGGAGGCGCGCACTGCGGCCACCGGCGCGAACCTCTACCTCTACGAACCGTCCACCCACGGGCTGGAGGCCGCGGCGGCGGCCCTGGCCGAAGTCCCTGCCACCCACGTCCTGCTCAACGAACGCCTGGAAGAGACCGCGTTCTCCCGGCTCCGGACAGCGGTCCCGAAGGCCCGCTTCCACATGCTCCAGATGAGCCCCTCCGGGCCGATCCTGGAGCACCTCGAGGTCTGGCTCGGCCTGGATCTTCGGGAGCTGCGCGCGGCCGGCCGGATGTTGGAGGACGGGGTGCGCCCCGACTTCGAGAGGATCCCGCTCAACGATCTGGCGATCTCCATCAGGCCCCACCCCTCCCTCCTCCTTGGCCCCGGCTGCGACTACGTTCGCTCCCTCGACGGCCACC
The DNA here is from genome assembly GCA_043815665.1 of Pseudomonadota bacterium. GTDB lineage: Bacteria > Myxococcota_A > UBA9042 > CAIXZC01 > CAIXZC01 > CAZNWW01. The sequence continues at coordinate 14,394 of JBDRIT010000184.1, read as the reverse complement.
CCGACTTCGGGACCGTGGACAGGTCCACCCGCAGCCACCGTGGCTGCTCCTTCTGTGTCAACCCGGATCCCGACGCCTTCCGTCCTGGCACGGATCCCGTGGTGCTGGCCATGGAACAGCTCGCCGGGGCAGCCGAGACCCTGGACCCGGGACTCCAGGACCGCTCCTTCCTGGTCCGGGGCGTGAATCTCCTGCCCCGAATCGAGGATCTCGCGGCCGCGCTCGAGGACGCCGGGACCCCACCAACGGTCTTCTTCGTCTCCACCCGGGTCGACCGGATCCTGCGTCTCGAGGACCGCCTTCGACGGGCCCTGCCGATCCTCGAGCGGCGCGGACATCGGCTCCACATCTGGAACATGGGCATCGAGAATCACTCCCCACGAGAGAACGAGCGGCTCAACAAGGGCCTGTCCCCCGAGGTCCTCCGGGCAGGGGTCAGCGCCCTGCTGCGCCTCACTGACGAGTTCCCGGACGGGATCGACTTCGACGGCTGGGGGTACATCCTCTATACCCCGTGGACCACCCCGGACGATCTTCGGATCAACCTCGGGGAGCTCTCTCAGCTCGGCTCCACGAACATTGGTTTCGCGCTGGGCACGGCGCTGCAGCTCCTCCCCGGTCTGCCCGTCACCCGCCTGGCCGAGGCCGACGGGCTGCTCGTCGACGTCTTCGAAGATCTCCCGACAGACTCGGGCTGCGTCACCACCTGGGATGGCTTCGAGGTCCCCTGGCGCTTCCTGGACCCGCGTTCGGCGCGCATGTACAGCCTCACCCGTCGGTTCCTGCCCCGCGGTGTCATCCCGGATGACGATCTCCTCCTCGGCGTGGTCCGGGACTGGCTCGGGAGCCTCCCGAACGAGGCCCGCAACGACACGGGGGCGGTGGCCGGCGCGCTGCTGGACGTCCTCGGGGAGACGACCCCCGTTCCCGACATTTACGAGCACCTCGAGGCGGCCCGCCACCTCCTGGAGGTGCGATTCCCCTCGGCAGAGGCGGCCCCGGCCCCGCCTCCAGAGGGGTCCCCTGAGCAGAACCGCCTCCTCGCTGCGCTGCGCGCTGATGAAGCCGCAGGTGCCCTCCCGGTCGGTGCTCTCCGCGTGGACGCGATCCGACTGCGTTCCACGGACGATGGGGGCCGCGTGGAGGTGGTCCTGGTGGGCGGACCCGCCCCCCTGGAGGTCCTCCTGGAGCGGACGCCCGAGGACGCTCCGGCGTTCCTCAGGTCCGGGCCCCTGGCGCTCTCCTACAAATCCCGTGCTCCAGGCCCAACGGACCTGGAGCTGACCGTCCTGCGCGCGCTCCTCGAGCACGCGGCAGTTCTTGCGAGAACCGGGTAGCTTCTGGATCCTCTTTCCCCCGCATCACCGTTGACAGATCCGCTGTTTCGCCGTAGTCTGGCGGCCTCACGCGGCACCTTCGGAGGCACACCCCGATGAGCGGATCCCTTCCTCTGGACTCCCCCCCCCGGAAACGACGCGCCCGTCGGGTGGAGACCGCCGAGACCATGGCCACGCAGCAGCGGCAGATCTCGGTATCGGAGTTCTTCACCAAGAACCGGCACCTCCTCGGGTTCGACAACCCTCGAAAGGCCTTGCTGACCGCGATCAAGGAGGCCGTGGACAACGCATTGGACGCCTGCGAGGAGGCGGACATCCTGCCGGAGCTCGTGGTCCGCATCCACGAGCTCGCGCCGGAGCGATTCCGGGTGATGGTCCGGGACAACGGTCCGGGCATCGTCAAGGGCCAGATCCCGAACATCTTCGGCAAGCTCCTCTACGGCTCGAAGTTCCATCGGCTCAAGATGAGCCGCGGCCAGCAGGGGATCGGCATCTCCGCAGCGGGCATGTACGGGATGCTGACCACCGGGCAGCCGATCCGCATCATCTCTCGGACCGCGCTCAACCGCCCTGCGAATTTCATCGAGCTGCGCATCGACACCAAGAAGAACCGCCCGGAGATCATCCGTGAGATGGAGGTCCCCTGGATCTCCCCGCAAGGCACCGAGGTCTCCCTCGAGCTCAAGGGCAAGTACACCCGGGGCCGTCAATCCGTGGACGAGTACCTGCGGCAGACCGCAATCGCAAACCCGCACATCCGCATCGAGTACAGGGCACCGGACCGCACCCAGGAGGTCTACGCTGCCTCGTCTCCCGAGCTGCCGCCCCCCACGGACGAGATCAAGCCGCACCCCTACGGCGTTGAGCTCGGCATCCTCCAGGGGATGCTCAAGGACAGCAACGCCCGATACCTCTCGGCCTTCCTCACCCAGGAATTCAGCCGGGTCTCCGAGCGGATCGCCGGCCAGATCTGCGAGGCGGCCGACCTGAGCCCCCGGGCCTACACTACCCGGATCAGCAGGGACCAGGTCGAGGCCCTCATGGAAGGGATCTCGAAGACGAAGATCATGAACCCGCCCACCAGCTGTGTCGCCCCCATCGGCGAGGAGCAGCTCGTGAAGGGCCTCCAGTCCGTGGTGGACGCGGACTTCTATGCCTCCTGCACCCGGCCCCCTGCGGTGTACCGAGGAAACCCGTTCATCATCGAAGCAGCGCTGGCCTACGGCGGCTCCCAGCCGGCGGATCAGCCGGCCCGTCTCCTCCGATACGCCAACCGCGTGCCCCTGCTCTACCAGCAGGGCGCCGGGGCCTGCTTCATCGCGGCCACGAAGGTCAACTGGCGGAACTACAACGTCCAGCAGCCCCGCGGCGGCCTCCCGGCGGCGCCCATCACCATCGTGATCCACATGGCCTCGGTCTGGGTGCCCTTCACGTCGGAGTCCAAGGAGGCCATCGCGAACTACCCCGAGATCGAGGAGCAGATCGTCCGTGCGGTCCAGGAGATCGGTCGGAAGCTCAAGATCCACCTCTCACGCCAGCGCCGCGCCAAGGAGGCCGATCGGAAGCGGGACTACATCGAGAAGTACATCCCGCACATCGGCATCGGCCTTCGGGACCTCCTGGGCTTCGACCGGGCCGAGGAGGAGAGGGTCGTCGCGAACCTCACCAGCATGCTCGAGCGGGCGAAGGACTGAGGCCATGGCGAAGAAAACACCACCCACCCCCGGTCTTTTTCCAGCAGGGACTCCAAAGCCCGACGCGGGCCCCCCGTCCACGGACCGCAATCGGGGCGTGGACGCCCCTCCCACAGAAGAGGAGCCGGCGCCGACGACGGGCGGACCCGACATGCTGCGAAGCACGGCGAAGGGAAAGCTTCGGGACCTTGCGTCCTCCATTCATCGCCAGATCGATCTGGGGCGGCGCCCATCCCTCTCGGTGCCGATCAGAAGCCTCTCCAACGTCAGCTTCGCGCCGAAGAAGGGCTACTTCGTCATCGGCAAGCGGAAGTCACTGCGGACGCTCTCCTACCAGACCGTCAAGACCTTCGCGCAGACCGTGCGCCTCATGGCCTTCGCCAAGCACCTCATCGAGACCGACGACTTCGCCTCCAAGAGGGAGGTCTACTACACCTCCAAGGGCTCCTCGAAGCGCGGCGCCGGGGACACGGGTCAGGCGGGCTGGGGCCCGGCGGGGTTCAATGATCAGTCCGAATCCGACACGATCATGGACGACATCGAGGCCATGGCCTCGGTGAACCGGGAGCAGCTCGGCTTCATCCCCGCAGAGCAGAACGGCTCCGTAGCCGGAGCGCTCATCGTCATCGACACCGATCCGTCCACCGGGAAGCGCATCGAGATTGACTGCACCGCGTTCGGACGGGGGAGCTACTCGATCCCGTCCCGGGTGGAGGGCCTCGAGTTCCGTACCGACGCGAAGTTCGTCCTGGCCGTGGAGACCGCCGCCCTCTTCGAGCGCCTCAACGGACACGCCTACTGGCGGAATGCGCAGTGCATCATCGTGGCCATGGGCGGGGTCCCGACCCGGGCCAACCGGCGCTTCGTCCGGATCCTCTCGGACATGTGTGAGCTCCCGGTCTTCGTCTTCACCGACGGCGACCCCTACGGGTACGGGAACATCTACCGCACCATGAAGGTCGGGTCGGGCAACGCGGCGGCGGTGAACGAGTACTTCTGTGTTCCCCGGGCGCATCTCCTCGGCGTGACCCCCCAGGACATCATCGACTATGATCTCCCCACCCACCCCCTGGACGAGAAGGATCGCAAGCGCGCCCTGGACGCGATCAGAACGATCCCTTCATCCAGCAGCACAAGCCATGGATCAAGGCCCTGAGGCAGATGCTCGACATGGGGGTGCGTGTGGAGCAGCAGGCTTTCGCCGCCCGGGGTCTGAACTACGTGATGGACACCTATCTCCCCGAGAAGCTCGCCGCCCCCGAGAAGATGCTCCCGTAGCCAGGGCGACCCGCTACAGTACCCGCGCCAGGAGGCCCTTGAGGTAGAACCCTTCCGGGAAGGCCAGGGGGACGGGGTGGTCCGCGGCCTGGGACAGGTCCATGAGCACCTGCACGTCCCGCCCTGCGTCCATCGCCGCCCAGGACACCGCGCGCCGGAACGTCTCCGTGTCCACCAGGCCGGAGCAGGAGAAGGTCGCCAGGAGTCCGCCGGGACGGAGCAGGCGCTGGCCCAGGAGGTTGATGTCCTTGTACCCCCGGAGGGCGCCATCCACGTGGGCCCGGGAGTCGGCGAACTTCGGGGGGTCCAGGATCACCGCGTCGTACTGCGCGCCGTCCTCCACCATGCGGCGCAGCAGCACGAACGCGTCTCCCCGCAGGTTCTCCACGCAGGTGCCGTCGAGATCGTTCAACGCCAGGTTCTCCCGGCAGAGATCCAGGGCGTCCTGGGATCCATCGATGTTGGTGACCTCGGACGCGCCGGCGCGCAGAGCGTCCACCGCGAAGGCGCCGGTGTAGGAGAACACGTTGAGGACCCGCAGGCCCTTCAGCCATGGAGCGATCCGAGCCCGGTTGTCCCGTTGATCCAGGTAGAACCCGGTCTTGTGTCCCTTCCGTACGTCCACATGGTACCCGGCGCCCCCCTGGCGTACGAAGATCCGCGGCGGCGGCTCGGCCCCGGCGAGGACGCCGGTCCGCTGCTCCAGGCCTTCCTTGGTGCGGACCTCCGCATCCGAGCGCTCATAGACCCCGGTGATCCCCGGAACCACCTCCATCAGGATCTCGGCCAGGACGCCCCGCCATCGCTCCGCACCCGCGGACAGGAGCTGACAGACCAGGCGGTCCCCGTACCGATCCACGATGATCCCCGGCAGGCCGTCGGCCTCTGCGTGGACCACCCGCGTACAGGTGTCCCCGCTCTCGGCCATCCATGGGGCCCGCCCCTCCCAGGCCCGACGCACCCGCCCGACAAAGAAATCCCTGTCCACGGGCTCGCCGGAGGCGAAGGTCCAGATGCGAACAGGGATGCGGGACGCTGGCGACCACGCACCGAGGCCCCAGACCTGACCGTCCGCGGAAACGACCTCCACGGTCGCCCCCACCATCGGGTCCCCCTCCACACGCTCCACGGCGCCGGAGAAGACCCAGGGATGCCGGCGGCGGAGGGACTTTTCTCTGCCAGGTTTGAGGATGACACGTGCCATGGGGCCAGTATCGTGGATTCGTCGGAGAACGGCAACCGTGGAGAGACCTCGGGGCCCGCCTCCCCCGGTCAGCGAAAGTCCCGCGACGCGCCCTGGATCGGTTCATCGGCAAGGTACAGGGGGTGGACCGCGGTCACCTTCAGGGCGGCGGAGTTGCCGTCCCGTTCGAGGACGCCCTCTGCTGCGAGGATCGGATGGGTGAGCAGGGGGGTGAGGAAGCGCTTCCGCACCGAGGGCGGGACCACCAGATCCACGAAGCCCTTCTCGTCCTCGAGGGTCACGAAGAGCATCCCGGCGGCGGTGGGGGGGCGCTGGCGGACGATGACCAGGCCTGCGGTGCGGAGGCGGCGTCCCGAGGGGGTTCGTTTCACCGTCGCCGAGTCCAGGTAGCGGTGCTCCTTGAGCCAGGGGCGGATCAGGTCCAGGGGATGGGTGTCCACCGAGGTCCCCGCGTGGTGGTGCTCCGTGACCAGGCGGTCAGCCCGGTCCATGCCAGGAAACTCCGGTGATTGGGTCTCCACCGGGGTCCGGGCCAGGAGCCCCCCCTCGTCCGCGTAGAAGCGGTGGGCGGACCAGATCGCGCGCACCCGCTGCTCCCGGACCTCCAGACCCTCACCGGGGATCAGCGCGTCCAGCGCACCGGCCACCGCCAGCTTGAAGAGGGCGTGGGACGGAACCCCGGTGCGGGCCACCAGCGCGTCCATGTCCCGGAAGGGACCCCCGGCATCTCGGACCGAGAGCACCCGCTGAACCAGATCCGCCCGCAGCCCCTTCACCAGGCGCAGGCCCATGCGCAGAGGCCGCGGCCCCTCCCCCCCGAGCACCGCCGGCTCCAGGGTGCAGTCCCAGCGGGAGTGGTTCACGTCCAGGGTGCGCAGCTCCACCCCGTGCCGGGCCGCGTCGTGGAGGATCGTGTGGGGGCGGTAGAAGCCCATGGGCTGCGAGTTCACCAGGGCCGCAGCGAAGATCTCCGGGTAGTGGCACTTGAGATAGGAGGACGCGTAGGCCAGGAGCGCAAAGGAGGCCGCGTGGGACTCGGGGAAGCCGTACTCGCCGAAGCCCCGAATCTGATCCGAGATCTGCTGCGCGTAGGTCCGGGAGATCCCCTTGGCCTCCATGCGGTCCATGAGGCGCTCCAGGATCGGATTCAAACCCCGGGAGGCCCGCCAGGGCCCCATGGCGCGGCGGAGCTGGTCGGCCTCCCCCGCGGTGAAGTCCCCGGCCACCATGGCCAGCTTCATCACCTGCTCCTGGAAGAGGGGCACCCCGTAGGTGCGCGCCAGCACCGGCTCCAGCTCCGGCAGGGGATAGGTCACGGGCTCCAGGCCGCGCCGACGCCGCAGGTAGGGGTGGACCATCCCCCCCTGGATGGGCCCCGGACGGACGATGGCCACCTCCACCACCAGGTCGTAGTAGCAGGCAGGCTTCAGGCGGCCGAGCATGCTCATCTGGGCCCGGGATTCGATCTGGAAGACCCCCACGGTGTCCGCCTTCTGGATCATCTTGAAGGTGGGCCGGTCGTCCGGGGGGATCGTGGCCAGGTCGAGCTCCACACCCCGATGCTCGTGGAGAAGCTCAAAGCTCTTCCGGATCGCCGTGAGCATGCCCAGGGAGAGGACATCAATCTTCAGGAGCCCTGCGTCCTCCACGTCCTCCTTGTCCCACTGGATCACCGTGCGGCCCTCCTTCCGGGCGGGCTCCACCGGGACCATGCGATGGACCGGAATGTCGCTGATGACGAAGCCCCCGACGTGGATCGAGAGGTGCCTGGGAAAGCCGATGATCTGATGCATCAGCTCCCCGAGGAGGCGCACCCGACGGTGGGTGGGATCCAGCCCCGCCGCGTGGAAGACCTCGTCGACGCTCGCGTCCTCACGACGGAGCTGGTGCATCACCCCGGAGATCCGATCCACCTGCTCCAGGCTGAAGCCCAGGGTCTTGCCCACGTCCCGTACCGCCATGCGCCGCCGGTAGCGGATGAAGTTGGCCACCATCGCCGCCCGATCCCGCCCGTAACGTTCGTAGATGTCCTGGATCACCTCCTCCCGGCGCTCGTGCTCGAAGTCCACGTCGATGTCCGGGGGCTCCGCCCGCTCCCTGGAGATGAAGCGCTCGAAGAGGAGTCGAGATCTGACCGGATCGATGGAGGTGATCTCCAGGACGAAGCAGACCGCGGAGTTCGCGGCGCTCCCTCGCCCCTGGCAGAGGATCCCCTGGGCCCGGGCCCGAGCGACGATGTCGTACATGGTGATGAAATAGTTCGCATAGCAGAGCTCCTCGATGAGGTTCAGCTCGTGGCGGAGCTGCCGCTTCACGTCGTCGTGGACGCCGCCGGGATAGCGGCGCCGCGCACCCTCCCTGACCAGGTGCCGCAGCCAGGAATCGGGCTCGTGTCCTGCGGGGACCCCCTCGGAGGGATAGCGGTAGCGAAGCTCGTCCAGGGAGAAGGTGCAGCGCTCGGCCACCTCCCGGGTGCGCCGCAGCGCCTCGGGCCACTCCCCGTAGAGGTGGTCCCGCTCGTCGGGATCCAGGGCACGGAGCCAGCGGTTCGGCGGGAGGCGGTGGCCCGCCTCCTCGAGGGTGATCCCGGTCCGTATCGCTGCCATGACGTCGGCGAGGGGCTTGCGCGCCGGGTGATGGAAGCGCGCCGGATGCGCCACCACGGGGAGGACCTCCAGGCGTCGGGCCCGGGCCAGGACGGCGGTGATGCGCGACGCATCCTCGGCGACGACGTAGCGGGCCAGGCCCGCGTAGAATCGATCCCCGAAGGCCTCCCGGAGCGCGCCGGCCGCAGGCTCCCGCTCCAGGTGGGCGTGCACCAGGATCAGGCGGCTCGCGAGGGGCAGGACGTCCTCGATGTGCACCCTGGACTCCCCCTTGTCCGCCCGGCCTCGGCCGCGGCTGATCAGCTCGCAGAGATCCCCATAGCCCTGGATGTCCATGGCGAGGAAGTGCAGGGGGGGGCCGTCGGTACGAGTGACCTCAGCGCCGACGAGCGGGCGCACCCCGAACTCCCGGCCGGCCACGTGGGCGCGGACCGCGCCGTAGACCCCGTCCCGGTCCGTGATCCCCAGGACATCCTGGCCACGACGGGCCGCGTCCTCCATGTACTCCTCGGGGAGGGAGGCGGCCTGGTGGAAGGTGTAGCCGCTGCGGCAGAGCAGCGAGACGAAGTCGTCACGGTCGGGCATCAGTCGTCATGAGAGGCCATGGGGGGGGGCGCCGTCCCCTCCGCTGGAGAACACCAGCGGAGGGGACGGAAGAGGGAAGGATGCCCCCCGAGTCGGGGTCGGGGGGCATCCCGTTGACCGGCGAAGAACCACCGGGGGGGCAATCCCAGGGGAGTTCTCGTACCGGCCGGAACCGCGGCAGAGCAGCTGTGGGAGGGCGTCCACGCCCCGAGTCTTTGTGGGAGGGGCGTCCACGCCCCGAGTCTTTGTGGGAGGGGCTTCAGCCCCGACTCCCCTCTTCCTGTAGGAGGGGCGTCCACGCCCCGAAGAGTCGGCCCTGAAGGGCCTCCCACAGCGGGAGAATCGGCCCGTGGACGGGCCTCCCACAGAGGAAGAATCGGCCCGTGGACGGGCCTCCCACAAGGGGGCACAGCAGGGAGAATCGTGTTCATTCGAACACCCCCTGGAGCCACCATGAATGGTGTTCGTCCTGATAGACGAAGAGCTCGCTGTCGTCGTCGAGGCGCAGGGCGCGGTAGCGGCGGGAGATCGGGTCCTCGCGCCACCAGTCCGTCTCCACCTGTCCCAGGTCCCGCACCCCCCGGATGGCCCGGCGCCGGCCGCGCCAGCGCACGCCGCTCCGGGAATCCATGTCCAGGGCCTCCGGCGGATCCAGGAGGACGCTCGGCCGGCAACGGGTGAGCGCCGCCGGATCCTCGGGGAGCGCCGGTGGGAGGCCCCGCTCCGCCATGGCGAGCCATGCAGCCTCCCCGGGCAACGCAGCATCCACGCCTCCGGGGTCGCCGCCGACGGGCCGCTCCCCCCAGTGGATCCACCGGAAGGAGCGCTCCGGGAGATGATCCGGGGTCAGGTCCGCCCGGAACAGGACCCCGGGGGCCCCGCCGGACCGGGCCCCCGCCGCGGAGAGGCGCTCGGCCATGTGACGCCAGCGCTCCTCGTGCTTGCGCTCCTGCCAGAAGAGGTCGTCGACCTTGAGCCCTTCGGCGCCCACCTCCCGCAGCTCGACCTGGAGGGAGCCCACGGGCTCCCGGAGGTCCAGCGTGTCGAGACCCAGACGGGCCAGGGTGGTGAGGAGGGCGGGATCCCGCGTGGGCGCGGCAGGACGGACCTCCCCCTCCCAGAGGAGGCTCCCCCCCTCTCCCAGGAGCCGGATCCCCAGCGCGCCGATCTGCTCCGCCCGCTGGAGGAGGTCCACACCGAGCCGATCCAGCAGGGCGCGGAGTCGAAAGAGGACGATCCCCGCGCTCTCCACCGGGGGCTCGAAGATCGCCTCCCTGCTGCGCTGCTCCTCGGTGAGGATCCGCTCCATCCCGGCCACCTCGCCGGGCCCCCATTCTCCCACCGCCAGTGCGTAGAGCCGTGCTCCTTCCCGGAGCCGGCGCTCCCAGGATCCCCGTGGGACCCGGACCACCTCCCCCAGGGTCCCGACCCCGAGGAGCTGGAGATAGCGCCGGGTCTCCTCCATGAGGTCCAGGTCGTCCAGGGGCAGGGTCCCCAGGAAGGCGCGGTCGTCCCCGGGGGGCACCGTGACGACCGCGCCGTCCCGGGCGAGGAGCGCGGCAGTTCGCGCGGCCGCGCCTCCGTCCGCAACGCCGGCGCGGAGCACCCGGGGCGGGTGCTCCAACCGAGAGCACAGGCGCGCGACCAGCGCCGCCTCGCTCGCGTGGAGGGGCAGGATCGAGCCGATCTCGACCACGAGGGTGTCGGGGGAACGGCACCACACGCCGGGGGAGAGGTCGAGGAGTCGGCGCGCCGCGCCGCGGAGGGCCTCGGTCCCGTCCTCGGGCGCGGGGATCACCCCCAGGGTGGAGAGGATCGTCCGGACCTGGGTGGCCCGCATCCCCGGGCGCACCCCACGGTCCCGCGCTGCCTGATCGCAGGAGATCACCCGACCGGTCCGGTCGTGGACCGCCAAGGGGATCCGCGCGCTCCCTCCCCGGCGCTCCCGGACGACCTCGGCCAGGAAGTAGGGGAAAACGAGCGCGACGTGGCGCCGGTCCTTCATGCCGCCCCCTCCTCCACGGTCAGGGAGGCACCGGGGGCCCGGCCGGCGATCCGCTCCACCCGGATCCCGAGGCGTCCGTCCGAGCCCCGGTGTACCCGGAGGCGGAGGGGACTGGGGCGCGCAAACGTGGCGAGCTCGGGGAGATCCTCGAGGAGGAGGAGGAGGGTCGCATCCCCCCCGGCGGCAGCAGCGGACCAGCGTCGCCAGGCCGCGGGGTCGAAGAGCACCCGCCCGGAGCGGGGCCCGGTCCCCTGCGCAATCACCAGGCGGAAGAGGCCGCTGCGCAGGACCTGCTCCACGGCCCAGACGTACCGGGCGGGGCGGCCCATGCGCACCAGGGAGAGGGCCCGCAGGTCTCCCCCCACACGCCGGAAATGCCAGGGATCGGGGATCCCCTCCGCCGCGGTCCAGGCCACCCGTCCTTCGCGGGACTGCTGCGCAGCCGCTCGATGGGCCAGGTGTCCGCGCCCCCCGCCCATGATCTCCACCACGCCGCCGGCGGGGTACCCGCCCCCGGGGAGGAGGCTGTCCAGCCCGGGGATTCCGCTCCTCCGGATCCGCCGCGTCGGCGCCGGACCGGGTCCGACGCGGACCAGGATCCCCGGGCCGAGGCTGGCGACGAGTTCGTTGACGCGCGGGTCCATGGGGTCTCCTCCGTGTTCATTCTCAGGATACTGAACATCTGTTCAGTGTCAAGAAAGAATGTGCACGAAGGACCAACTCGCCGGAGGCCCTGCGAGGGACAATCGAGCATGCGTACGGGCGCACGGTAGACGGGCGAACGGGCGAACGGGCGTACGGGCAGACGGGCGGATTCTGTGTCAGGGGACTCGATCTCCAGGGAGAAGGGGACCTACTTGGCCTCTTCCTTCTTCCCCTCCTTCTTGGCCTCCTTCTTGCGCTTCCGGGCGTCCTTCTCGCATTTCTTGAGATCATCCTCGGTCTTGCCGGCAATGACACAGGTCTTTGCCTCATCGTCGAGCTGCTTGTCGCAGTCCTCGATACAGTCCTTCATGAACTCCGCCTTCTCCCCTTCCATCTCCTTCTTCTCATCGTCGGAGAGGCCCTCGGACATGATCTTCATGACGTGCTCGCAGATCTTGTCGCACGCGGGGGCCTTTTCCCCCTCGGCCTTGTCCTTGCAACCAACGACGCCCATCGCGAAAACGAGACCGAACAGGAGCACAGCCAGCTTCTTCATTCCTTCCTCCTTGGATGGTGTTGCAGCTGATGCAACTTGGATACACCATCACCATGGTCGATGCCAACGCATTTCGCGCGTATGTTGACAAGGGCCGCGGGGTCCGGGCATCTTGTCCCGAGCCCGGAGGCTGACATGCGCCGTTTCCCGCTGATCGCTCATCGCTGGTTCCTGGTTCCCCTCTGCCTGCTCGTGCTCCCCTCCTGCGTCCCGAACGGCCCCTCCGCCCCCACGTCCACCGAGGCCGCTCAATGCCCCATCGTCGGGGGTCTCCCCGAGTCCGGCTGGAGCGGCGTCGGCGCGCTGGTGACCCACTCCGATTGGGGCTACGCCGGCGCCTTCTGTACCGGGACCCTCATCGCGCAGCAGTGGGTGCTCACCGCGGCCCACTGCCTGGTCCTGGAGGGCACCACGACCCCGAAGGATCCGGAGTTCGTGATGTTCTACGTGGGGACCGACGCGACCCCCACCGGGGACAACGGGTACCCCGCTGCGGGGTACCTCTACCAGGCGGACGCAGTCCACGTCCACCCCGGCTACGACCCCGTCGAGACCACCGACGACGTCGCGATGATGCACCTGGAGAAGAAGGCCCTGGGCGTGGACATCACGCCCCTGAACATCGCCGCACTCGACGGCACCTTCATCGGCCAGGAGGTCCTCTACGTCGGCTACGGCGTGAACAACGTGGGGCTCGGCACCGGCAGCGGGATCAAGCGGTCGGGGACCATGCCCCTGGTGAGCTTCTACCCGAAGACCTACCTGAGCAAGAACGAGGGCACCGGCATCTGCTTCGGGGACTCCGGCGGCCCCGGGCTCCTCGAGATCGACGGCGAGTGGCGGGTGTTCGGGGTCAACTCCAGCGTGGCCAAGGACGAGGAGAGCGGAGCGACCTGCTACGGCTACGGGATCCACTCCCGGGTGGACGCCTACATCTCCTGGATCAACCAGAAGATGGGCGTCGCCGTCCCCAACTGCAACCTGCACCCCGAGATGTGCACCTGCGCCGACGCTTGCCAGCCGAACGGCCAGTGCGACAACGGGCTCTGCGGGACCATGGCCTGCGACGACCTCTACGACTGCGCGGAGGGCTGCGCCTGGGACCAGGCCTGCATGCTCGACTGCTCCCTCGCGGCGATCCCCGGGGAGTACGGTCAGCTCTATGACATGATGATCTGCCTCCAGGACGACTGCTGGACCGTCCAGGGCTCCGCGAAGAACCACTGCATGCTCGGCGGGGCCTGCATGGCCGGCGTCATCGCCTGCTTCGAGCCCGGCGCCGGTGAGGCGACCTGCGGCGACCTGGTGAGCTGCGTCGCTGCCTGCGGCTCCGACGGCATCGGGTGCCTCTCGGACTGCTACGCGACGGGGACGCAGGCGGCCCAGGCGGCCCTCGAGAATTTGTTCGGCTGCTACTTCGACAGCTGCGCCGGGATCTACTCCGTCTCCGACTGGAACGCGTGCGCCGCGGAGCACTGCGGCCCCCTCCAGAACGCCTGCATGCCCCCCGCGGGCTGCAGTCCCCTCGTCCAGGACTGCGCCTTCGGGAAGGCCTGCGTGGTCACCCCCTCCGGGGCCCTGGACTGCCTGGACTCCAAGGGGTCCATGGCCGGCGCTCCTTGCAACCCCAACGCCACGGACCCCGTGGAGTGCGCCAACGGCACCGCATGCGCCCAGGTCTCTGGCGCCCATGTCTGCACACCGCTGTGCTTCGGGGACGGCGACTGCGACGACGGCGCCGGGAAGGTCTGCTACGGGCCGGTCTTCGACAACAACTCCGAGGTGGGGATCTGCTACTGCCAGGACGTGGACAAGGACGGGACCTGCTCCGGCCTCGACTGCGATGACACCTCGACCGCGGTCTACCCGGGGCACGAGGAGATCTGCGACGGCCTGGACAACGACTGCGACGGCGAGACGGATCCAGGCTGCGTCGTCGGGGAGGACGTGGTCGCCCCGATCGACGCCGGCGGCGAGGACACCGCGCCCCCAGACGAGGACACCGGGGGCGGACCCCCGCCGGCGGACGTGACCGACGGCGGCGGCGGCGGAAACGGCGGTGGTTGCGGCGTATCCGCCGTACCCGCTGCGGGTTGGTGGATGTTGATGTTCCTCGGGTTGGGGGTGCGGCGGAGGCGGAACTGAGTCTCTGCACGGGGGCCGAAGCCCTCGTTGGGTTGCACTTGGCACGGCAAGAAATCGGTTCTTCGCGATCGAGGTTGGGTCCGCGGTTCGTGGTGTGATACGGGAGGTGTCGCAGTGGCACCGGGGGGCCAACACGCAAGGCCGAACCCCCCGCTCCGGTCGCGCGGCTTCGCCGGGCTCCCTTCTCTCCCCCCTCGGGGGGTCGTGGGGGGTCTTTATGTAACCACCAACTTACGTTTCCAGGGGCCAACCTCCCCCCCGTCGCCTCTGGCGACGTCGCCCCCAATGGGGGCGATTTTGCCGTGCATGCTGTGACGTTCGGGAGGGCTTCGGGCAGGT
>JBDRIT010000183.1:0-22694 GCA_043815665.1 Pseudomonadota bacterium | reverse complement strand
TACCCCCTGGCCGGTCCCCGACGCCGATCTCGGCGTTGCTCCTCCTCGAAGTGGCTCGACCACGTCTTCGTAGAAGCGCCTTGACCTCGACGCCGGTTCCTCGCCCAGGCCGCATCATCATTTGCGCCGAGGTCATCTAGTCGGCGAGGACCGCGTTCAGTGCGTCGGTGACGCTCGGGAACGTCGGGTTGCCGGAGGAGAAGATGTACTCCATGTTGTCCCCGTCCAGGATCGCGTCCCAGGGCAGCGCGAAGCTGCCGTCGGCGGACAGGTACGGGTAGATGTTCGCGAAGGTGGTCTCCCACCCCCCCAGGGCGCCGGTGTCGATGAAGGTCTTCTCGGGGGGGATGCCGTACTGTGCGGCGTACTGGAGGCAGTACGGGAGGGTCGGCGCTCCGCCCTGGGCGTTCTCGCCGATCACGATCATGATGTCCAGACCAATACCGGGGTTGTCCTTGTATGCGGCCCCAACCTGGGGCACGTATTCAGCGCAGCCGGGTCACCATCCCGCCGTGGCGACGAACCACATCGCCTTCGTCTGCTTGCAGGCGTCGTGGAGGTTGATCCAGTCGCCGTTGCAGTTCTGGAGCTGGAAATCTGCGATGTTGTCCCCGAGGAGCTGCCCCGTGCCCTCGGCGACGCAGTCCGGGAGGGTCTGGGTGATCGGTGCGTTCAGCTCGATTCCGTCCAGGCACCAGGTCTCCCCGTGGGGCACCGGCGTGACCGAGTAGTCTGTCGAGCTGTAGGTCGCCTCCACCAGCTGGACGCCCTCGAGGGTCGCAATGAGGCTGCCGCCCATCTCCTTGGAGAGGGAGGCGATGTTGATCTTTCCCTGGGAGGGGACGAGGAGCTTGTCGTAGCCGCCGCCGTCCCAGCCCTTCAGGATGTAGAGCCAGATGCCGTGCTCGTCAAAGCCGGAATAGGCCGCGTCCACGACCCCGGGGCCCGTGGGGCCGCCCGCGTCGGTCTCCAGCTCGATGACGATCACGTCGAAGGGCGTGGTCTCCTGGTTGAGGGTCTGGTAGTGCAGGTAGAATCCACCGTTGGGGTGCAGATCCAGCTTGGCCTGGGAGACCACCTGGGTGAACCCCTGGGTGCCGCAGTCCATGGGCTGCTGGCACGCGCTGGCGATGCAGGCGAGGCCCGCGGCGCAGTCGCCGCAGTTGCAGACATCCTGCCAACCGCACTCCTTGCCCGCGCAGAGCGCGTCGCAGTCCGGGGGCGGCTCCACGCATTTGCCGGCCGTACAGTCGAGGCCCGCGTCGCAGACGCCGCACTCACCGCCGCAGCCGTCCGGCCCGCAGACATTGGTCCCGCACGCGGGAACACAGTCCGTGGTGTCGTCCCCGGGGACGAGGGTGTCCTCGCCAGGAGTCGCCACGGTGTCCTCACCGCCCTCACCGCCACCGCCGTCGTCGCCGCTGCCGCCGCCGCCGCCGTCACAGCCCAGCGCCAGGGCGAAGGCAAAGGCGCCTGCCAGCAGCAGGGGTGTTCTCCATCCGCTCAATCTCATCGACTCCACCTCCAGCATCCTCTTTCGTTTGCCCGCGCGCGCCGCGGGCTCATGAACAACGAGACACTGTACTTTTCGCTCCACACGTGCGCAAGGAATTTGGAGAAAAAGGTCTGACCAATCAGAACCGTACAGCGAGATCCGCCAGGAAGTTGAACCCCGGCCCGTAGACCCCGGAGCCGTGGGTCCTATAGCGAACGTCCCCGAGGTTCTCGAACCGGAGGGCCACCTTGAGCCAGTCCGTGGCCGCCCACCCCACCCGGGCGTTCAGGGTCCACCAGGGCGGGGTGCCGCTGCAGGTGTCCCCCGTCGTCCACGGACGGGCGGGATCCGCACAGATCCGCAGATCCTCACGATCGCCGCTGCTCAGGCGCGCCTGGCGCGCGGCCCAACGGACGAAGATCTCCGCGGAGATCCGGCCGGGGGCGGGGTCGTACCGCAGACCGCCGGCGCCGGAGAGGGGCGGGACCCTGCGCCCGGGCTCTACGGTGCCGTCCCGGCGGGTCACGTCCCCCTCGACCCAGGCGACGTTCGCCCATGCGGAGACGCCGTGGAAGCGCTCGGTGACCGCACGGGCCTCGAAGCCCCGGTAGAAGGCCTCGGTGGCGTTGACCCGACGCACGACCCGGTATCCGCCAACCTCCTCCGCGGAGAGGCCCAGCGCTGCCCACTCGGCCTCCGGGACGTCCTCTCGATCGAACACATCGTCGATCCAGGAGAGGAAGGCCGCGCCGTGGAGGTGCACCCAGGGGATCCGCGCCTTGAGCCCGACCTCCAGGGTATCGGATCGCACGGGGCGCAGGGCGCCGTTGGGCACCTCGAAGGTCGAGCCGGTGTTTCCCAGGACCGTGGTCTCCTGGAGGTTCGGGGCCCGGAAGCCCTGGGAGAAGTCGACGTACAGATTGAACCAGTCCGCGTACCGGTACTGGACCCCGCCGGAGCCCACGACGCCGGTGAAGCGATAAGCGACGTCGCCCAGCCCCGGGACCTCCCCCGCGTCCGCTGCGAAGTGCGACAGCCGGACCCCGGCGTCCAGGGCGAGGACGTGGCTCTGGATCTGTACGACCTCCGCCTCTCCCCGCAGGAACGCGCCGGCGGAGAGGTAGGTGGAGCCGTCGGAGAAGTTGCCACGACTCTTCTCCACCCATCCCCAGCCCGGTGCCTTTGCGTCCTCCCGGGAGGAGCCCACGAGGTCGAAGTACCCCTCGAGGCCCAGGAGGGTCTGGAGGCGCCCCCGCCAGAACCGGGACTCCAGGGTCGCAGCGACCCCCGGGGTGTGGACCGTGTCCATGAGCCGGCGACGGCCCAGGAGATCCCCGTCGTCCCCCGCGAGGCACGCGGACCTGTCGACGACCCGTCCCGCCGCAGTGGTGGGGCAGCTCGTCCGGCGCTGGACCTCGTTCGTGTGGTGGTGGGACAAGGTCAACCGGATCCGACGCAGCCACGCGCCGCCCTTGCTCTCCCACCGCAGGTAGGAGAGCAGGTCGTCGTTGTCGTAGAACCGGTAGTCACCGTTCCAGAGGTTGTCGCTGCGCCCCGCGTCCCGGATGAAGGTGCTGAAGAACGCGCCGGTCAGGGTCATGCCCCGCCCCAGATCCACCACGTTCTTGAAGCGGAGGCTGGAGCGGGCGAAGTCCGAGAGGGGGTGGAGCCCGGCCCGGGTGGCCGCGGTCACGGGGGCGTCTCCCCGGGCGCCGTGGCGCAGCTCCCCGGAATGGCTGTAGGATCCTCCCAGGTAGCCCCGGTACCTGCCCACCTCCAGGTCGCCCTGGACATCGCCTCCAAGTCCCAGCCAGGCCGTGGCGCCGGTGAGGCGGCCGGAGAACCCCCAGGACCGGTGCTCCGGGGTGCTGGGATCCCGGGTGAGCAGGTGGATCACGCCCCCCATCGCGTCGGAGCCGTACAGCACGGATCCCGGGCCGTGGAGGACCTCGATGCGGTCGAGGGCCCCGGGGTCGAACAGGGCGAGGTACTGGTTGGGGCCCGTGCGGAAGGTGGAGTTGTTGAACCGCACCCCGTCCACGAGGATCAGGTTCTCCGGGCCCACGAGGCCCCGGATGAACGGCGCTCCGGCGCCGGCGTTGGTCTTCTGAACGTGGACCCCGGGGGTGTCCTGCAGCGCATCCGGGACGGACTCCGGGAGCTGGCGCTCCAGGTCCTCCCGGTCCACCGCGTCCACAGAACGCCCCGTGGTGAAGGCCCTGCGCTCGGAGACGTTCGCGGTGACGACGATGTCGTCGAGGGGCTCCGGCTGCTCCTCCGCGGTGGTTGGCGGGGAGGCGAAGAGCAGGCCGACGAGTAGGAAGATGCTCTGCATCGGCACAGGATGCAGCGGCGCGACGCCCGCTGTCAATCCTGAAGCATCACCGCGTCCAGCGCGACATAGGCCGGGGTGTTCATGCCCCACTCGCCGGAGTCCGAGGACGAGAGGTCGAGGCGGAGACCCGCCACCGCGCCGAGCGCGCTCAGGTCCACCGGCTCCCAGCTGGAGAGGAAGTAGTCGTCCTCGCCTGCGCCGGAGAAGCGGAGGTCGGCCAGATAATGCTCCACGGTCCCCACGACCTCGCCACCGGCGTCGAGGCCTTCGATGGTCAGGAGGAACCAGTCCTCGTCCTCACCGGTCTCGCCGCCGAACTTCTTCGCGAAGTCGTCGCCGGTCTGCATGGACAGGTAGGCCCAGGTGGTGTTGGTGACGGACATCGTCTCGAACGTCGCGGGGGGACCGACGACCTCGATGGTGGGGAGGGGGTTGCCGAAGTCGCCGGCATCGTAGGCCACCGCGTACGCCGCATCCCCGTCACCACCGCCGGTGATCGCGCCGAAGCCGTTGTCGGGGCCGGGGGTCTCGGTGTCGGTCACCGTGGACGCCGCGAAGCCGTCCCAGGTCATCCACTCGGGGTTGTAGTGGTTCAGGAAGCGCAGGTTCCCGCTCTGGAACCCGCCGCTCAGGTCCGAGCCATCCCACACCGCCTCGGCGCCGAGCCCGAGGTCATGGAAGCCCGCAACGGGCTCGAGGCGGTTGAGGTCATCCAACGCGAAGTACGCGGGGGTGTTCATGCCCCACTCCCCCATGTCCGTGGACGAGAGCGTGAAGCGCAGCTTCGTGACGGGCCCCAGGGGGGTGAGGTCCACCCAGGCCCACTGGTCCAGGATGTAGTCCTGGGCCGCGTCCGCCGCCCGGAAGTCCGCCAGATAGACGTCCACGGTCCCCACGTCAGCGCCCCCGACGTCGATGCCGGTGATGGTCAGGAGGAACCAGTCCCCGTCGTCGCCGGTCTCGCCGCCGAACTTCTTCGCGTAGTCGTCCCCTTGGAGCATCGAGAGGTACGCGTAGGTGGTGTTGGTGACGAAGACGCCCTTCAGCACGACACCGGCGTCCCCGGCGTCGAGGATCGTCAGGGTCGGCGGGGCGGGTGCAAAGCCGGAGTCGTACCCCACGGCGTAGGCCGCGGAGCCGTGGACCCCGCCGCCGGTGATCGCGCTGACATCGTTCGTCCAGCCCGGGGTCTCGGTGTCCGTCTGGTTGGACACGGCGAAGCCGTCCCAGGACAGGAACTCGGGGTCGTACCCGTTCCCGAGCACGACGTTGCCGCTGCGCACCGCGCCGGAGAGATCTTCACCGAGCCACTTGCCGTCCTCGCCGAGCTCCACGTCGTCGAAGGTCGCGGTGAGGGCCGGCCCGATGCAGGCGCCGTCCTCGAACCAGCTCGGCGGCAAGCAGGCGCAAGTGCCCTGGGGCAACACGCAGGTCTCGGCGGAGGCACAGTCACCGTCCACGGTGCATCCGGGGATGAGGACTTCCTCCGCGGGGACATCCTCCGCAGGGACATCCTCCTTGAGGGTGTCCTCCGCTGCGACGATATCGGGTTCATCGACGGCGCCTCCTCCCCCGCCGCTGCTGCACGCGGCGCCGCCCAGGGTCCATGTGATGATGATGGTGAGGATCTGTGAGCACAGTGAAATTCTTCGCATTCCGACCTCCTTCCGCGAAGAGGAACCAGAAAAATTGGATGGAGGCAGGTCTTCCGACTCGCGGATCAGCCGACCATCGGCGCCTTCCCAGGGGTCCTGCCCCCAGTGGCGAACTGCCGTGGTCGTCCCCGCTTACGGCGGCGGGACCGTGCCGGACTCTCACCGGCTTCCCCACCCTCCATCCGAGACAGCGGCACCGTATTTTAGAAGCGCTTGACTGTCAAGGGGTTGGGATCGTGAGCAGGGGGGGATTCTCTCCGAATCAACCATCCTGGCGAACCAGGTCGGCGCGCGAATCTCCACTTTCCGCGCCAGAGTCGATTTCCTCAGTGCAGCGAGCGCTGCAGAACAAACCACAGGTGTTGACGAATCTTCTGTGCGTTACTAGTTTCAACAGCGAATTTCGCTGCAGTCATCGTGTGAAGATCGAGGATTGGGGCACGGCGGTCACCTCACGGTTGGCGACACGCCACAGGTCGGGGCGCGCTTCGAAATCCTGATCCCGGCGGAACAACGGTCCACAGGAAAGAATCAGCACGAGGTTCGAGATCATGACTGACAAGAAGATCGAGACTGAGGGCGACGCGGATCTGGCTGAAGACGCCACCTCCAGGATCTCCGCGACGAAGGTGCTCTCCGGTACGGTGGACGTGCTCCGGTGGATCTGGCAGCGGGCCTCCATCGCGCTGACCTTCGCGGCGATCATCGGCGCGTTCGTCCTCGGGATGCGGATCGGCGACGGCGGCGACGGCGGGGCCCATGAGGGGCACGCCCACGGCGAGGCCCCGGAGAAGGTGCAGATCTTCACGTGCGCCATGCACCCCCAGATCCGTCAGGACGGCCCGGGCATCTGCCCGATCTGCAACATGGAGCTCGTCCCGGTCAAGGAATCCGGGGAGGCGACGGGACCACGGGAGCTGGTCCTCTCCGAGGCCGCCCGGAAGCTCGCAGAGGTCGAGACCGCGCCCGCCGAGCGCAAGGCGGTGGACGTGGAGATCCGGATGATCGGCAAGGTCGACTACGATGAGACCCGGGTGAAGACCATCGCTGCCTGGCTTGATGGCCGCATCGAGAAGCTCCACGCCGACTTCACGGGGCTCGAGGTGGCCGCCGGCGCCCCCCTCGTGGATCTCTACAGCCCGGAGCTCTACGTCGCCCAGAAGGAGCTGCTGCTGACCCGGGCTGCCATCGGCGCCCTCCCCGAGTCCGGCCAGGAGGCACCCGCCGGTCCCCCCATCCAGATGACGATGCTCGAGGCCGCCCGGGAGAAGCTGCGCCTCTGGGGTCTCAGCGCGGACCAGATCGCGGCCATCGAGGCCAGGGGGGTCGCCTCCGAGACCCTCACCATCTACGCCCCCATCGGCGGCACCGTCGTCAAGAAGCAGGTCCAGGAGGGGATGTACGTCAAGGAGGGCACTCCCCTCCTCACCGTCGCCGACCTCTCCGTGGTCTGGGTCCAGCTGGAGGCCTACGAGTCCGACCTCACCTGGCTCCGCACCGGTCAGCGGGTGGCGCTGTCCACGGAGGCCTACCCGGGGGTGGCGCTGGAGGGGGTCCTGCGGTTCATCGAGCCCTTCGTCGATCCGAGGACCCGCACCGCGGACATCCGGGTCGAGGTGCCGAATCCCAACGGGCTGCTCAAGCCGGGGATGTTCATCCGGGCCAGGGTCTCGGTGCCCATCGAGGAGAGCGATGGCCTCTACCTGCCGTCGGGCCTGGAAGCGGGGCTGCTCCCTCTGGTGGTCCCGAAGTCGGCCGTGATGTTGACGGGGAAGCGCGCGGTCATCTACGTGGCCGTACCTGACTCGGACAGCCCCCGATACGAGGGCCGCACCGTCGTCGTGGGCCCCAGGGCCGGCGAGTACTACGTGATCAAGTCCGGCGTCGAGGAGGGTGAGGAGGTCGTCGTCAAGGGGAACTTCAAGATCGACGCGGCCCTCCAGATCCTCGCGAAGCCCAGCATGATGAGCATGCCGAGCGAGAACATCGAGGAGGTCATTCCCGAAAAATTCCGCCAGTCCCTCGAACCGATCTACGCCGCCTACTTCGTGGTCTGGGGTGGACTCAAGGAGGATCAGGCCGAGGTCGCAGCCGGTGGCTACCATACCCTCCACGAGGCCTTGACCGGAGTGGAGACGAGGCTCTTGACGCCGGCAAAGCAGCGGGCCTGGAAGACCATCGAGGAGCCGCTGATGAAGCGGTCCATGGCCGCCATGAAGGAGTCCAACATCGAGGAACTGAGGAGGCACTTCGAGGCGGTCTCCGCAGCGGCGCTGGCCATGGAGCGGACCTTCGGCCACACGGGCAAGAACAGCCACTATGAGATGTTCTGCCCCATGGCCTTCGAGAACCGCGGCGCCACCTGGCTCCAGGAGTCCGACGCCCTGCTCAATCCCTACTTCGGCGCCAGCATGCTCCGTTGTGGAGAGGTGCGGGAGACCTTCTCTTCCCAAGGCGCCGACCTGCCGGCCCTGGAGCCCGCGGGCGGTGGCGGCCACCAGCATCACGGCCACAGCAGCGAGTAGGGGAACGGGATGTTGGATCGAATCATACGATTCTCCCTGGAGAACAAGCTGGTCGTCTTCCTGGTGCTGGGGCTCGTGCTGGGATGGGGGATCCTCGTGGCGCCCTTCGACTGGGACCTGGGGGCCCTCCCGCGCAGCCCCGTGCCCGTCGACGCCATCCCGGACATCGGCGAGAACCAACAGATCGTCTTCACGGATTGGCCCGGGCGATCACCCCAGGATGTCGAGGACCAGATCACCTACCCGATGACCGTCGCGCTCTTGGGGATCCCGGGGGTCGATACCATCCGCTCCTATTCGTTCTTCGGATTCTCGACGATCTACGTCATCTTCAACGAAGACGTCGAGTTCTACTGGTCCCGATCTCGACTCCTCGAGAAGCTGGGCAGCCTCCCGTCGGGGACATTGCCCAAGGACGTGACGGCGCGGCTGGGTCCGGATGCGACGGCCCTGGGCCAGGTCTTCTGGTACACCCTCGAGGGCCGGGACCCGGAGGGCCACCCGGCGGGGGGCTGGGGCCTCGACGAGCTGCGCTCCATCCAGGACTGGACCGTTCGCTATGCGCTCCAATCGGCGGAGGGGGTCGCCGAGGTCGCCTCCATCGGCGGATACATCAAGGAGTACCAGGTCGACGCGGATCCGGATCTCCTCCGCCACTACGGGGTCACCCTGGCCCAGCTCGTAGAGGCGGTGAGGATGTCCAACCTCGACATCGGTGCGCGCACCATCGAGGTCAACAAGACGGAGCAGGTGATCCGTGCCATCGGGTTCATCAAGGACGTCTCGGACCTGGAGAAGGCCGTGGTGGCGGTGCGGGACAATGTCCCGATCCTCGTGGACCATGTCGCCAATGTGTCCCTCGGGCCTGCGCTGCGGCGCGGAGCCCTCGACAAGGAAGGTTCCGAGGCAGTGGGAGGCGTCGTCGTCGTCCGATATGGCGAGAATCCCCTGGCGTCCATCAAGAACGTCAAGGAACAGATCCGGGAGATCTCCAGCTCCCTCCCCGAAAAGGAGCTGCCAGATGGCACCCTCTCCAAGGTCACCATCATTCCGTTCTACGATCGGACGGGCCTCATCTACGAGACCCTCGACACTCTGGAGACCGCGCTGACCGAAGAGATCCTGGTGACGATCATCGTGGTCATCGTGATGGTCATGCACTTCATCAGCGCATTGCTGATCTCGATCCTCCTGCCCATCGCCGTATTGATGACCTTCATCGCCATGAAGACCTTCGGCGTGGACGCCAACATCGTGGCCCTCTCGGGGATCGCCATCGCCATCGGAACCATGGTGGACATGGCGATTGTCCTCTCCGAGAACATGCTGAAGCATCTGGCGGAGGCGCCACCGGAGAAGAAACGCCTCGAGGTGATCTTCGACGCGGCCTCGGAGGTCGGCTCTGCAGTGCTCACCTCGGTGATGACGACGGTCGTCAGCTTCCTGCCCGTCTTCACCCTCGTGGCCGCCGAAGGCAAGCTCTTCAGACCACTGGCGTACACGAAGACCTTCGCCTTGATCTCCGCGCTTGCTGTCGCCCTTCTCCTCATCCCACCCCTCGCGCACTTGCTGCTCGGCACTCGGAGCGAGCAACGAAACCGAAGGATGGGCCAGGTGCTCAACGGCGCCATCGTTGCCTTTGGCCTCGGGCTGGGCGTCCTGATCGGCTGGTGGTGGGCCGGAGCCGCCCTGGTCCTTTGGGGTCTCTACCGGGTGATCAAACCCTCTCTGCCCAAGTGGGGTACCGCGGTCGCAGCCGGCATCGTCAACACTGTCGCTGTGGTTTTCGTTACAATGATCCTTGCGGACCATTGGATGCCCCTGGGACACAGCGAAGGCACGACGGCCAACACGGTCTTCGTCGCGGTGATCATCGGCAGCCTCCTCCTGGTGTTCTACGTCTTCCAGATCGCGTACCCCACCATCCTCCGGTGGGCGCTTCGACACAAGTTCACCTTCCTGAGCATCCCTGTCGCACTCGTGGTGTTGGCGATGACCATCTGGTTCGGGTTCACCAACCTCTTCGCCTTCATCCCGGGTGTCAAACCGGACGTCAAGCCCGGCGAGGAGATGCCCGAGCGAGCTCCAATGGTGGAGAAATTCTCGAAGACCTTCCCGAAGCTCGAGAAGGAGTTCATGCCGGCCTTGGATGAGGGCTCGTTCCTGCTCATGCCGACGACGATGCCCCATGCGTCCATCGGGGAAGCGCTCGACATGCTCAGCAAGCAGGACATGGCCATCCGCGGGATACCCGAGGTTGAGACGGTCGTCGGAAAGATCGGTCGAGCGGACAGCCCTTTGGATCCCGCGCCGATCTCCATGGTCGAGACCATCATCACTTACAAGGCCGAGTTCCGCGTCGATGAGGATGGAGACCGCGTCCGCCAGTGGCGGGACCATATCAAATCTCCCAACGACATCTGGGAGGAGATCCAGGCGGCGGCAGAGATCCCGGGATCCACCATGGCGCCCAAGCTCCAGCCCATCGCGGCACGCATCGTCATGCTCCAGTCCGGGATGCGCACCCCCATGGGGGTCAAGATCAAGGGCGACGATCTCGACACCATCGAGCGGGTCGGCCTGCGCATCGAGACGCTGCTGAAGGAGGTGGACGGGGTCAAGACCGGGGCCGTGAACGCGGACCGGATCGTCGGAAAACCGTACCTGGAGATCCTGCCGAACGCAGAAGCCATCGCCCGTTATGGGATCCACAAGAAGAAGGTCATGGAGGTCATCCAGACGGGCATCGGCGGGATGACGATCACCAGCACCGTCGAGGGTCGGGAGAGATACCCCGTGCGGGTCCGCTACTCCCGCGAGCTGAGGGACTCCGTGGAAGCGTTGGGCCGTGTCCTCATCGCCGCACCAGACGGGACGCAGATTCCCCTGGAGCAGCTCTCGTCGATTCGATATGTGCGGGGGCCCCAGGTGATCAAGAGTGAGGATACGTTCCTCATCGGCTACGTCACCTTCGACAAGCTCGACAGAGTCGGGGAGATCGACGTCGTCGAGAGCGCCAAGGCCCACCTGGAACACCAGGAACAGGTCTATCGAGACGCCCTCGCCCACGTTCGTGCGGAGGCAGTCAAGGAAGGACGGGAGCTGAGCGACGCAGATCTCACCGACTTGCCCGGGCTCAACCTCGAGGGCACGTCCTACGTGTTCGCCGGCAACTACGAGAACCAGGTGCGCTCTGAAAAGACGCTCCTGGTCGTCCTGCCGTTGGCCCTCGTGCTCATCTTCATCATCCTCTACCTGCAGTTCCGATCCGTGGCCACGACGCTCATGGTCTTCTCCGGGATCGTGGTGGCCACCTCGGGGGGGTTCATCCTCCTCTGGTTCTACGGACAAGACTGGTTCCTGGATGCCTCAGTCTTCGGGACCAACCTCCGAACGCTGTTCCAGGTACGTCCCGTCCGTCTCAGCGTCGCGGTGTGGGTGGGATTCATCGCCCTGTTCGGGATCGCCACGGATGACGGCGTCGTCATCGCCACCTACCTGAAGCAGACCTTCGCGAAGCGCCCCACGGACACCGTGGAGGGCATCCGGGCCGCGACGGTGGAGGCGGGGAAACGCCGGGTCAGGCCCTGCCTGATGACCACCGCCACGACCCTCCTGGCGCTGCTCCCGATCCTCACGTCCACGGGCCGCGGCTCCGACATCATGCTGCCCATGGCGTTGCCCGCGTTCGGCGGCATGACCCTGGAGCTGCTCACCATGTTCGTCGTCCCGGTGCTCTACGCGCTGGTGGAGGAGAGCAAGGTCAAGGCGAGGGCCCTGGCGAATCGGCTGCCCGCGACGGACGGGGAGGCGACCCATGCGTGACCGAGTCCCGATGTTGCTCCTCGGCTTCTCCCTGGTGGTCTCCCGTGGGGCGTCGGCACAGGAACTGACCGTGCCCCCGGACCCCGCGCCGGTCATCGAGGAGACCCCGGAGGACCGGATGTCCCTCCAGCGACTCCTGGAGGAGGCCTACGCCAACAACTCGTCCATCAAGGAGAGCCGCGCCCGCCTCGACGCGGCCCGTGCGCGGACGAAGCACGTCGGCGCGCTCCCGAACCCCCAGGCCACAGCGACGGTGTTCATCCTCCCCATCGAGACCCGGGTCGGTCCTCAGCGGGTGGCCGTCGGCCTCTCCCAGGGCATCCCGTTCTTCAGGAAGCTGTCGACGAAGAAGGTGATGGCGGCCCGAGAGGCCGATGCGGCCGATGCCCGCCTGAACGCCCGGATCCGTGACGTGCTGACCGATGTGCGCCTGGCGTACTACGAGCTCCACTACCTGGTGAGAGCCGTGGAGATCGTGCGGGAGAACCAGGAGATCGCTCGCAGCATCGTGGAGCTGGGGAGCGCCGCCTACGGCCAGGGGGACATTCCCTACTACGACCTCAGCCGTGCGCACGCCGAGCTCGCACGGCTCGCCTACGACGAGGTGACGCTGCTGGACCTCGTCTCGTCCCAGTGGCAGGCCCTGAACGCCCTCCTCGAACGGGACGACGTCCCCCTGGAGACCCTGCCGAGGCTCCCGCCGTTCACCCTGGAGACCCCGCTCTCCGACCTCGAGGGGCTCGCCGGCGAGAACCGCCCCGAGCTCGAGGCGGCCCGGGAGCTGGAGGAGGGCGCCAAGGCGGGCATCGACCTCGCCAGATTGGACTACTGGCCCGACCTCAAGGTGGGCCTCACCTGGATCGCGGTCGAAGACAAGGGCATGGCGTCTGACGCGGGTCAGGACGCCCTGGGCGTGACCCTGGGGATCGATCTGCCCCTCTGGTACGGGGCGATCGGCGCACGCATCGACGAGGCCCGGGCGAACAAACGCGCAGCGGGGCACAGGATGCAGCTGGAGCGGATGACGATCCGATCCCTCCTCGCGGATCGGACCTACGACTTCGTCAACGCGCAGCGGCTCCTGCGTCTGTACGACTCGAACCTCCTCCCCCAGGCCGCGGCGGCCCTCGACAGCGCCGAGGAGCAGGGCAGGCAATCCGGACACCTCGGGACGCTGCTGGAGCGCAAGGCGATCTGGCTGCAGTTCAGCCTCGCACGAGAGCGGGCGCTGGCGAACATGTACAAGTCCCTCTCCCGACTGGAGCAGGTCGTGGGTGTCCCGCTGGACGTCCGGTCCTCGGGGGTCGAACCCGCTCCTGCGGGCGATCGCGCGCCGCAGGGTTCCCCCGACGACGCGGCCCGGGAGAGGCCGGAGATCAAGTCCGAGGGCCCGGGCCACGTCGGCCACGGTGAGGATTGGAAGGAGGCCGGGGATCTGGCCAAGAAGCTCGGAAGCAAGGGCGCCCTGAAGGGGCGGGTGACCCCGGCCCTGCTCACCCGGGCGGTGCTTCACAGGAACCCGGGGATCCGGGAGGCCGACCAGGCCCTCGAGGCCGCCCAGAGCCGCTTCCCCCAGATCGAATACCTGGACAACCTCATCGCCCAGTACGCCGACATCTCCACGGGGCTCCGTCCGGCCCAGGGCGGCATGGCCCCCGGGCCCATGGATCGTGAATCCCAGACGGGGCCGGGGTCGCTGGCCATCAAGAGCCGCCTCGCCTCCCTCGAGGTGCGTCAGGCCGCGGTGCGCACGGGGCAGGTGCGGCGCATGGCCGTCACCCAGGCGCGCATCGCGCTGGCCGATTACCGGTATTCGGCCGCGGCCCGGGCCGTCATCAAGGAGCTGGTCGACCTCACGGGTCAGCTCCGAGAGGTCGCAACCCAGCGGGTCAGCGCCGGCAGCGCGGCCCTGACCGACGTCCTCCAGGCGGAGATGCTGGAGGAGGAACTCGGAGCGCAGGTGAAGAACCTGGCGGACCTCTCCCGTAGGGCCTCGGCCCGCATGGCGACCCTGGCGGACCTACCTCCCGACTTCCCCTTCGGGCGCGCGGGGGGCACCGTCAGCACCTCCCTGCCGGACCTCAAGGAGCTCCTCCGTCGCTCCCACGGCCGACAGGAGCTACGCCTCAAGGACCTGGGCATCGAGCGGCTCCAACAGACGGTTGCGCTGCTCCAGGCCCGCACCTACCCGGAGCTGTCGACGGGCATGAGCGAGCTGAAGCAGCCCCTCGCAAAGGATGGGCAGATGGCCTTCCCGAGCGGCCCCGCGGCCAGGGAGGACATCTTCACCGGGGGTCGACAGGCCTACATCGACGAGCTGATCCAGCGCCTGCGGGCCTTGAGCAGCGAGCGGGAGGAGCTGGTCCGGACCATCGAGAACGAGGTCACGCAGGCCCACGCCAACCTCGAGATCGCCCGACGCAACCAGCGGCTCCACGGGAAGGATCTCTCCGCCAAGGCACGCCAGGTGCTGGACCTCACCCTCGCCTCGTATCGACAGGGCAGGTCCAGCTTCGTGGATCTCCTCGTCGCGGAGCGGGAGTACATCCACCACAAGCTCAGCGCGCTCGAGGCGAGCCGCGACGCCGAGAAGGCGTACGCAGCGCTGCAGGACGCGGCGATGTGGAGGTGATCCCCGGTTACTCTCCGACCGCGGACAGCACGAAGCAGAAGCTGGCGCCCCCGCCCTCGCTGTTCTCGGCCCAGATCATGCGGCGCCGCTCCCGCAAGCCCTCGCTCCCCAGGCCGACCGTCCCCGCTTCCATGGCGACCCCACTCTGGAATACCCGAAGTATAGAGAAACGCCCGCGGCCTGTCACCCATATCCCGCCGGCTTGGACCGCCTGCCGTGGAGTGGTATCGTCGGGTCGGTCGCGAACGGAGGGACCGATGGAGTTTGACTTCCGGCAGATCGAGGCCTTCTGCAAGGTCGTGGAGCTGGGCGGGTTCACCCGGGCCGCGCAGGCCCTGCACCTGGCCCAGGCGTCGGTGAGCGAGCGCATCGCCAACCTCGAGGCGGCCCTGGACACGAAGCTCCTCGACAGGTTGGGGCGCAGCGTCGTCCCGACCAAGGCCGGGGAGCTGCTGTACGGTCATGCCATCGACCTCCTTGCGCAGAAGCGCAACGTCGAGCTCAAGCTCGAGGCCTTCCTGGGACGCTGGAAAGGCACGATCCGGATCGGCGGGAGCACCGTCCCCGGCAACTACATCCTGCCCTGCCTCCTGTCGGGGTTCCGCCAGGAATATCCCGAGGTCGTGGTGGACCTGACCATCGGCGACTCCGACGGGATCGCCAGCCTGGTCTCCGAAGGGGTCCTCGAGCTCGGCTTCGTGGGATCGGTCCAGAGCACCAACGGCCTCGAGTCCAGGACCCTCTGGGGGGATGAGCTGGTCCTCGTGGTGCCCACGGGGCATCGCTGGTGCGCCGGGGGGCCGGTGACCCTGGCGGAGATCTCCGGGGAGCCGCTGATCCTGCGAGAGGCGGGCTCCGGCACCCAACAGAGCCTCCTCGCGGACCTCGGCGGCGCCCTGGGCGGCGACGCGCTGAACATTGCGTGCATCCTCGGCAGCTCCGACGCGGTCAAGGAGGGCGTGAGGTGCGGCCTCGGGGTGGCCTTCATCTCCTCCCGGGCCATCCGGACCGAGGTCTCCGCAGGCCTCCTGGAGACCGTGGAGGTGGAGGGCCTCCGTCTCACGCGACACGTCCACCTGGTCAGCGATCCCCGGCGCGCCCGCTCCCCCCTCTGCAAGGCCCTCACGGACTTCGTCCTCTCCCGGCTCCCCGCCGGAGATCATCGACATCCCTGAGCCATCGCCCGGAGAACTATCGGAATTTCCTATTGGACTTATCGGGTCCTACTCTCCATGCTGATTCTGACGGCGCATCCATGGGAGGACCTCCATGGCCGACCCCCTTCCGCTCCCGAATTGGAACCACGACCACCTCCTGGACGCGGGCGACGTGGGCTGCGGAGAGCTGATCATGTTCCTCAAGGAGACGATCCAGCCGCTCCCCCGGGGGACGCGGATCCTGCTGGTGGCGAGGGACTACGCAGCGGGCACGGAGGTGGACGCCTGGTGCCGCATGACCAGGAACCACATGACGCGATTCGAGGACAGGTTCTTTCTCATCGTGAGACAACCACTGGAGGACTGAATCATGGCCGGAGCATTCTGTGTCACCATCACGAGCAGCCGCAGCGACTTCGACAAGGTCACCGTGGGGTTCGTCGTCGCGAACGCCGCGCTGGGCAGCGAAAAGGACACCATGGTGTTCCTGAGCACCGACGGGGTCTGGGCCGCAGCGAAGGGCGAGGCCGAGAAGATCAACCTGGGCGGCCCCTTCGCACCCCTCAAGGACCTCATGGACAAGTTCGTGGCCGGGGGCGGAAAGATCTACGTCTGCACTCCCTGCATGAAGCTGCGGGACATCGCCCCGGAGGACCTGATCGAGGGCGCGCAGCCCGCGGGCGGCGCGGCCCTGGTGGAGTGGCTGGCCAACGGCTCGCCATCCGTCGCTTACTGAGCCATGGCCCGAGACGACAGGGAGCTGTCGGAGCTCCACCCCGATGCAATCTTCGACGGCGGCGATCTGGACTGCGGCTCCGGCCTGATCCTGATGATCCGCGAGCACATGCTGCAGGTCCCGCCCGGCGGCGTCCTGGAGATGCGCAGCCGGGAGCCCACGGTCGGCGACGACCTGCCCCCCTGGTGCCGCATGTCCGGTCACCGGTACCTGGGCGCGCTGCCCGGCGACGACCACACCCGCTACTTCGTGGAGAAAGGGACCCCGTCGGCGCTGCGGGACGACAACCTGGAGAAGGACAAGCGGCAGGCCAGGGAGTATGACTGGCGGGTCCGCGCCCGGGCCGCCGGACACCTCCACGCCCGCGCCTACTGCCGGAACTTCTCCCTGGACATCGGGCAGCCGGTGAGCTTCGAGGAGAAGGACGCCTACCCCTCCGCGGTGGAGGTCCTCCTGGCGGCGCTGACCGGGGACCTGGCCGTGGGGTTCTCCAGCGCGATCGCGCAGGCGGGCCTGGACGTGGACGACGTGGAGATCACCGCGCGGGGGCAGCTGGCCAACGTCCTGGCACACCTGGGTCTGGAGGCCGGAGATCCGTCCTTCGCGAAGATCGAGGTGAAGGCCTATGCGTCCACCATGGACGACGAGGATCTGGTGCGGCGCCTGTGGGATCAGACCGTCGCGAGATCTCCCCTGGCGCAGACCCTGTCCAAGGCGACGGAGTTGACAGACAAGCTGCTGCTGGTCTGACGGACCGGCCCAGGGACGGAGGCGAGAGATGTTTCAAGTCACACAGGTCGGAAGCTGGCCCAGGCCGAGGCACCTGCTCAAGGCCCTGCGGGCCCGGAACAAGGGCCAGCTGTCCCGGGAGGAGTTCCGCTCGATCGCAGAGCCCGAGGTGGTCCGCTGCGTCCGGGCCCAGCTCGACGCGGGGGTGGACATCGTGGTCGATGGGGAGATGGGGCGGGACAGCTTCTACTCCTTCATCACCGACAAGGTCGACGGCACACGCAGGATGTCCCTGGCCGAGATGCTGGACCACATCGAGGACAAGTCGGGCTTCGAAGCGCTCCTGGACACCCTCGACGTGCCGGCCTCCGCGATCAAGAACCCCACCTGCGTGGGCCGGCTGTCCCGGCGGGAGCCCCTGGCGGTGGACGAGTTCCGCTTCGTCCAGGGGCTGACGGACAAGCCCATGAAGGTGACCCTGCCCGGGCCCTACCTCCTGACCCGCGCCATGTGGGTCGGCGCGTTCACCCGGGGGGTGTACGAGGACAAGACCGAGATGGGCGGGGACGTGGTGCGCATCCTCCGTGAGGAGCTCTCGGACCTCCGGGACGCGGGGTGCCGCTTCGTGCAGTTCGACGAGCCGGTGCTGACGGAGATCGTCATGGGCGAGGAGGTGGGCAAACGCACCTTCATGTGAGCGACCCTCGCGACCCGCCGTGACGCGGGTTCCGAGCTCGAATACGCCGCCCGGCTGCTCAACGAGATCGTGGCGGGCTTCGAGGACATGCGCACCGCGATCCACGTCTGCCGGGGCAACTGGAGCCGCAAGGAGGAGGTGCTGCTCAGCGGCGACTATGCGCCCCTGCTCCCGGCGTTCACGAAGATGAACGTCGACCAGTTCGTGCTGGAGTACGCCACCCCCCGGGCGGGGGACGTGGACATCATCGGCCGGGCCCTGGGGCACAAGGAGATCGGCCTGGGCGTGGTCAATCCCCGCACGGACACCGCCGAGTCCCCGGAGTGGATCGCCTCCCGGGTCGAGGAGGCCCTGGAGTTCTTCCCACCGGCCCGGATCTTCCTCAACCCCGATTGCGGCTTCGGCTGCTTCGCGGATCGCTGCGTCAACGACCACGACACCGCGGTAGCCAAGCTGCGGAGCATGGTCCGCGCCCGGGACATCCTCCGCGAGCGCCACGGTTCGTAGGGGAAAACACTGTGGGAGGGGCGTCAGCCCCGACTCTCCCCCTGTGGGAGGGGCGTCCACGCCCCGATTCGGCCCGTGGACGGGCCTCCCACAGTTGTCTCCCGTTCATGTCCACTCCCTCCACCACCGGCAGCCCGGCCCCGGCGATTGACGCGATCCCGCACGAAAGAATGAACCACGCACGCTGCTGCTCCTGTCTTTTTCTTCGCCCCTGGCCCATTCTTCTGGATCGAGTGGTGCCAAACACTGGAGGGCAGGATGACGTGGATGCGCGCGAGCCTGGTCGGGCTGCTCACGCTGGTCGTGGGCCTGCCGGGCGTCTTCGCAGAGGACGAAACCGCCGCAGGGACCGGGACGCTGCGGGCCCTGGCCGCGGCGGATCTCTCACGGCTTGAGGGCGCCTCCGGCGATCGCCTCCGGGTCCTCTGGCCGCGCCTGCGCGCCACCCCCTCCCGGGTGAGCGGGCTCCGATGGACCCCCGGCGACGCCGCAACCCAGGACGTCGGCGCTGCATTCCTCGCAGCGTTCCCCGGGCTCACGGGGGCGCCCCCCGCGGCCCTCGAGTTGATCGAGACCGAGGGCACCCGAAACCGCACGATCCTCCGTTATCAGCAACGGTGGCAGGGGATCCGGGTCCTGGGCGGGCAGGTGATCCTGAGCCTGGACAAGTCCGGACGGGTCCTGTCCATGGCCTCCTCCACCACGGGGCTCGTGGGCCTGGATTCGTCCCGGGACGTCGGACGCGAGGTCGCGGTCCGCGCAGCCCTCGATCGGATCCACGGCGAAGGCCGGGGAGCCGACCTCGGGGCACGGGCCGCCCGGGTCGTCCTGGCCGGCCCCGGGGGCGCGGTCCTCGCCTGGCGGGTGGTGGTCCCCACGGTCCCCATGATCCAGAAGATCGTCTGCCTCGTGGACGCGGCGAGCGGCGAGATCCTGACGGTGACGGACGAGGTGATCCGATGAAGGCCTCGATGCGCCACGGCATGGCGTTTGCCGCGCTCCTCCTCACCGGCCTGCTTTTCGGGTGCGGCGACGGCGTCGTCGGCGCAGCGTACCCGGATTCCACCGCCCCGGACGGCGCGGCGGAGGACACCCTCCCCGCCGAGGATGCGGCCACCGACACCCCGGACGCCGACGTCGCCCCCGACGTCGCCTTCCAGGCGAACCTCTTCCCGAACAACCCGGCCAAGGACGAGTGGGAGACCCACACCGTGACCGTCGCCAACGTGGGGACGGAGGACGGGAGCCTCGCCGGGCCATACGCAGACGTCACCAACTGCCTGAACGAGGACGGCGGCTGGTGGCGCGAGTATGACGTCCCCCTCTTCGGCCTGGTCAAGGTGCAGCTCTGCAACCTGAAGAAGACCGTCCTCCCCGACGCGGACGGGAGCTACCTCTCGGTGCAGGTCCCCGCGGATCCCCTGGACCCGGACGACGCCTTCGCGGAGCTGATGCTGTTCCACCACATGAACGTCATCCACGACTTCTACAAGGACACCCTCGGTTACGACGGGATGGACTTCCCCCTGGAGGGATACGTCAACGTCATGGCCTGGCTGGAGATGGCCAACCCCCTCCCGGACATCCCCCAGGGGTGGATCGGCATCGACAACGCGATGTTCGTGCCCGGAGAGAGCATCGAGGAGATAGTGGAGATGGCGGCGGATCTGCTCCAGGACTTCCTGGGCGTCGAGGACGACCTCGCGGACATCCCCTTCAAGAACGACGCGATCTTCTTCTTCCAGGGGGAGGCCGTGGACTTCGGTTGGGACGCGGACGTCATCTATCACGAGTACACCCACGCGACCGTGGGCGGAGACCGCCTGTTCGGGATCCCCGTGGACGAGTTCGGACCCGATGCGTCCCCGGGGGCGATCCATGAGGCCTACGGTGACTACTTCGCGTGCACCATCCTGGGAGATCCCCAGGCGTCTGAGTATGCGCTCGGCGCGCTCTCGGGGGCCGCCCGGGACCTCAGCGTCTTCAAGAAGTGCCCGGAGGACTACTACGGTGAGGTCCACGACGACGGCGAGATCTACGGCTCCGCGCTCTGGGAGATCCGGGAGACCATCGGCAGGGAGGCGGCGGATCGGATCCTCTTCGACGCGATGCTGACCTTCGGGATGGAGACCGGTTTCGAGGGGGCCGCGGAGGCCACCATCGCGGAGGCCGCGACCCTGGACCCGCCGAAGGGCGACGAGGTCGAGGCGATCTTCACGGCCCACGGGCTCCTGGGCTGTGACGACCGCATCAAGCCCTTCATCGACACCACCCAGGAGGTCGACGCCACCTGGCTCCCCGGCACCCAGACCACCGGCGTGGCCGAGTTCGCCGAGGCCGCCCCCGGCTATGTGCAGTACACCTTCGAGGTGGAGGAGGGAACGACGTCGATCGCCCTGAGCGTGACGGCGGAGATCGGCGGTCTCATGGGGATCCTCGGGAGCTTCCTTGGCGGCGGCAGCGTGGACCTCTCCGCGGCCCTGAAGCACGACGGACCGATCACCTACGCCTTCGAGGGCGGCTACACCCACACCGAGACCGCGGTCGTCCACCTGGAGAAGATCGAGGGCAGCCTGTTCTCGACCACCATCAGCGGCACTTGCCTCGAGCCCGGCACCCACCACCTCCAGTTCCTCTCTCACACCGAGTCCGAGGTCATGCTCCTGACCATGACCATGACCCAGGGATCGGACCCGCTCCCCGAGGAGACGGAGACCAACTATACCTGCGAATGATCCAACGACACGATCGCGATCGCAAACGAGACCTTCCTCAAGATCGCCGGAAGGAACAACCTGGTCATCGGAGCCTCGACCTGCCATCGGATCTCCCATCCATCAGAGACGCCGTGTCACAGTCTCGAGCACCCCCGCCTCCTCCAGCTCGACCACGACGATCCGGGCAGGGGACGCTCGCTTGGGTCGAGTCGAACGTCGGTTCCGATTGTGATAGGGTCGGGACAATCACTGCCGGGAGGCCAGGAATGCTGCGAAGGATTGTACAAGGATTGTCGCTGGTCGTAATTTCGCTGTCGTTGGGGTGCGGGCGTGACGCCACACCCGAGCCCGTGGGGGCCGTCGGAGACCCTCCCGCCGTCGCGGCTGAATCCGAACCCGCTGTGGGAGGCCCGTCCACGGGCCGAAATCGGGGCGTGGACGCCCCTCCCACAGTTGAGCCCGAGCCCCAGCCGGCACAGATCACGGCGACGGTGGGCGGGCTGAGCCCCGATCCCGAGACCCCCATGGGCACCGTGGACGTGACCTTCGCCCTGCCCGCGGGCTGGGGCGAGGGGACGGCCTGGGGGAAGGGTCACTGGGGCCCCGGCGACGGGGACCTCGCGTTCAGCTTCGACCTCAGCTGCAACGGTGACTGCAACCCCGCCGCGATCGCCGGCAACCTGGCCCGGGGCTTCGACGGGTTCAAGGACTCCGCGGCCCGGCCGAACTTCAACAGCGGTGACCCGGCGAAGGACGCGATCCGGGCGACGGTCGAGGCAGCGGCCGAAGCGGACCTCCCGAACGGCCGGCTCCTCGCGCTGCGGGTGACCTACTCCGAGGAGGTCCTGGCCAGCGGTCCGTACCGGCCGCAGCTGCGCCTCCTCTGCGCCTGGCACACCCCGGGGGACGCCTGGTACCTGACCCTGGACCTGCGGGCCGACCTCGAACCCGGCGAGGCCATCCTGCCGGCCCTCGTGGACGTCTGCAAATCCGTGGAGGTCAAGGGACCCACGCCCAACGAGGCGGAGCAGCGATCGCCCGTGATCCTGGAGACGGCGCGCTGCGAGCTACAGAGCCTGCCCGAGGCGACCTACACCGTGGACTCGAAGAACTCCGAGGACAAGCCCTCGGTGATCCTCCTCAATCAACCGGTGGTCATCGGCGGCCTCCCCGTTGCGCCCATCGGCCGCATCTACGTCGAGTACAACGACGACCCGATCACGCTCCGGGACGTCTTCACCGCCGCGGACCACACGTTCAAGGTCGGCGACATGGAGATCACCTGCCTCCATCGGAGACCCCTCCGCATCGACGGGAGCTGCGCGCTCCGCCGCTGCATCCTGGCCAGGGAGGCCGCCTTCGGGACATTCTCCGTGCCACCATACAGCGAGATCACCTTTGAGACCGGCCCCGCCGGCGAGGCCTGGGTGAAGCGGGTTCACGTCCCGGGAGGAGCCGTCCTGCGGGCCGGTGACCAGGAAC
The DNA here is from genome assembly GCA_043815665.1 of Pseudomonadota bacterium. GTDB lineage: Bacteria > Myxococcota_A > UBA9042 > CAIXZC01 > CAIXZC01 > CAZNWW01. Next base: position 202 of record JBDRIT010000183.1, on the reverse strand, counting down.
ACCCAGGCCCGGGACAGGCCGTGTTCAGTGAGGGCGCGTTCCAGGAGTGGAAACCCAGAAGCTGATCCCGGATGGGAGGGGCTTCAGCCCCGACTCTTCTCGCTGTGGGAGGGGCTTCAGCCCCGACTCTTCTCACTGTGGGAGGGGCTTCAGCCCCGACTCTTCTCGCTGTGGGAGGGGCTTCAGCCCCGACTCTTCTCGC
>JBDRIT010000182.1:0-2205 GCA_043815665.1 Pseudomonadota bacterium | reverse complement strand
CAGCTTCGCGGTCCCGGAAAGAACCTCCGTGAAGATCGGCACTCCGGGGCCGGTGCTCAGGCACACCCGGGAGAGGCAGGGCTGCACCCGCCCGGTCCGGGAGACCTTCCCACTGGCTGTGAACCGCTCCGTCCAGTAGGGATCGGCGGTTGCATCCACATAGGCCACGAGCTGCCGCCAGCCGCCCCCATCCGACCAGCGCCCCGCCAGACCACCCCACGTCGTAGCGTGCGCATCCCACATCGCCTCGCCCGCCCCCAACAGCTTCAGCTCCGAGAGCGTCTTCTCCGCGCTGCCGGCCTTGTAGGCATACGAGGAGAACACGGCGAGCCAGCCCCCCATCGGACCATCCAGGCCGACGACTCCGCGGCGCTCCGTCACCAGGGGAAGGGCGATGACGCTGCACAGCCGGGCCTTGAGCGTCTCCGGACTCATGCGTGCGATCTGGAGGCTGCCCAGGTCCCGCTCTTTACGGACCTCGGCGACGCTATGGTAGAAGGGGTCGACGCCCGCGTCCGTGTACCGCTCGTGACGGAGGGCGTTGTACTCCCCGGTGAAGCGGCCGCGGTCGTCTCGCATCCCGTCTTCGGGACGAGATATCCCGCCGCCGCCCTTCTGCTCCGCAGCGACGGACAGCGCCGATTCGGCGAGGGACCGCACCGCGCCGGTCTCCAGCTCCGCCGCCAGCAGCAGCACCAGGCCGCCGCCACCGTGCAGCTCCGTCACCTTCTCCACCGGACCCGAGCGGCGGCGTGCTTTCCAGAGGCCCGCCTCCTGGAGAATCCTACGGATCGTGTTGTCGCCGAGAGTGGCCTCTTCGCCATAGAGAAGTTGGAGGGTCTTGCGGAGCTCGTCGTACGACGCCTCGGGGTCATGGCAGAAGGCCGCTTTTATCGTGACCCGCCACTCTGTAGGACAGCTCCACGGGGCCGGCATGAGGCGACGATCCAGGAGCCGCTCCCACCCGGGCCCTTCCCGGGACTGATAGCCTCGAAGCCAGTGGCGGAACGTCGACCAGTGGACCGTGGGAGCATGGCGGCGTAGGGACTCCCGACTGACAGGGCCACCGGCAGCCTCGGCATCCGCCAGAACGGCCTCCACGATCGCAACCCGCTCGTGCGCTCTCCGCACGCGGCCGGACCAGAGATCTGCGGACAACCCTTCCCTGATCCTCTTCCCGTACTCGGTGATGGGCTCGGTATTCATGCATCAGGTTAGATCACGACGGCTCGGAAGAATCAACCCTCGTCAACGGCTGGACTGTGGGTCTGGATCGGAATGAGCAGCGGGTGGCATGTCAGGTGCCCAGAGCGGCCCCCCGCCTACACTGCTATCGCTTCATGTGGAAATTGCCGCCGGGGTCCCTGACTGACGCTCTCCTGTTGCTCGCTCGCTTGTCCTTTGCTGCGTTGGGCCCTCACCCCGCCTCTCCCGCCCGTCTCGATTTGTGTAAGGCATCGAACATTGCTTGATGCTTGACGTTGATGAAATCTAGTGGTTGAGTCGTTGCAGCGAGATACCCCGGACAATGGAGCTGCCTCGGTGAGACATCTGTCCTCCTCAGGGATCGTACTGTTAGTGGTTTTCTTAGCCCCCGGGGTCATGGGGAGCGCGGACGAGGCTTCCGTCCTCCCCGTTGTGAAGCCACCCATGACCGGGCAGTCTGCGCCGCAGGATGCGGCAGTCGTCATCGGGATCCAGGATTACGACAAGTTGGCGAAGGTCCCCTACGCCAAGCGAGACGCAGTACTGTTCCACCAGTTCCTGATGAAGAGCGTGGGGGTGCCTCGGGGAAGGATCTCCAACCTGCACGCCCGGGCGCCCCAGAAGGAGCAGATCGAGCAGGAGCTAGAGCTGCGAGCCAGTGAGGTCGGGGCCGGGGGAACGCTGTGGATTTACTTCGCCGGCCACGGGCTGCCGGTAGGGACGGAGGACGCGGCGCTCCTGGGCGTGGATGCCCGAGGGGACCTCGACAACTTGATCGGGCGAGGCGTGAAACGGTCCTGGCTGATGGATGTGGCTGGCCGATCAAAGGCTGAGCGGGTCGTGGTCGTTCTGGACGCTTGCTTCAGCGGCCGGAGCCGTGGTGGCGACGCTGTACTTCCAGGGACCCGGTTCGTTGTCCCGACATCAGTGGCTGCGGTGGATCGCATCGCCGTGTGGAGCGCCACGAGTGCTGAGGAGGTTGCAGGGCCTTGTGAGGCC
>JBDRIT010000181.1:0-16623 GCA_043815665.1 Pseudomonadota bacterium | reverse complement strand
GCCGCCGCCGCTCGCACACCAGGCCTGGCCGCTCCCCGGCGCGCCCCCCGTGGCGCCGGTGCCGCCCACGCCGCCGGTGCCACCGTTTCCGCCCAGTCCGCCGCCGCCGCTCGCGCCACCGAACAGGAGGTTGTCTTCGACCACGGGGACCGAGGCGGGTGGCACCGTGAACAGGAGGAAGAGGGCGAAGGAGCCGCCGCCGCCGCCGCCGCTGCCGCCACCGGTGCCGCCGCACCCGCCGCTGCCCGCGCCGCCGCCGGAGCCTCCGATCTGGTCGTTGCAGCCCAGCCACGAGAGGGTCACGTCCGCGCCGCCGCCCCCGCCGCCGCCGCCCCCGCCGCTGCCATGCGCGGCGGCGCCCCCGTTGCCGCCGCCGGAGGACTGCCAGAACCCGCCGGCGACCTGGCCACCGGCCTGGGTGCACCCACCGCCGGCGCCTCCGTAGCTGCCCGTGGCTCCCTTGGCCCCGTCGGCGCCCTCCATGGCGTGGTCCGCGGTGGGGATGGTGCAGAGGCCGCAGTCCGACAGCATCTGCCCGTCCCAGCCCGCCACCCCGCCGGCGCCTCCCGCGGGGCCGTTGCCGGTGTCCCCCGTCTCGTTGCTGTTGGGCTGGCCGTTGAGCGGGCAGTAGCTGTCGCCGCCGTTGCCCCCGTTGACGGTCACGCCGCTGCAGATCGTGTGGGCGCCGCCGCCGCCGTTGGAGACCTTCCCGGCGTTGCAGGCGTTGGACCAGTAGTAGAACGCCGTCTGGCCCGTCGAGCCGTCGGATCCGTCCTGGCCGTCCAGGCCGTTGCCGCCCGGCCCGCCGTCTCCGCCATCCCCGGCGTAGACGCGGCAGTTGCGGATCCCGAGGTGGTCGTCACAGTCCCGCACATACAGCCCGTAGCTGCTCCCGCCGGGGATGTCGTTGTCCGCCCCGAAGATGGTGAAGCCGTCGAGGACGGTGGCCACGCTCTTGATCCCCACGGCGTTTACCGCGCCGGGCAGCAGCGGGCTCGGCGCCGCGCCCATGATCACCGTCTCGTAGAGGAGGACCTCGCGGATCTTGAAGTCGGAGCTGTAGCCGCCATAGATGGAGACCCCCTCCACGAGCGCGACGGACGTGGCATAGACCCCCGTGGCGACGTAGACGTCCCGCTTTCCGTCGGCCAGCGCCTTCTGCGCCGCGGCGTTGATGGTCAGCAGCGGTGCGGACAGGGTCCCCGGGCCGAGGTCGTTGCCGTTCTTTGCGACGAAGACGGCGTTCCCGACCTCCCCGTCCACGCCGTCGCAGTCCTGGTCCACCCCGTCGGGGAAGTCCTTCGCGGATGAGAAGAAGCACTCGCAGCCGTCGGCCGGGTTGACGTTGACGTCGAAGAAGCCGGGGTTGCACGCGATGGCGCAGTCGGGGACGACCTTGTCGGTGTTGCAGACGCCCACGGCATTGTCCAGGTTCAGCGCGGTGCAGTTGTTCCCGCACTGACCGCAGTTCCCGTCGGTGACGTAGGTCCCCTGGTCGTCGACGAAGAGGTCATCGACGGTCCCGTTGCAGTCGTTGTCGAGGCCGTCGCAGGCCTCGACGGGCAGGTCGCAGTCGGACCAGCCCTCGGAGAGGCAGAATTGGAGACCGTAGCAGGTGATGCTCGGCTCCCCCGGCGTAGGCTCGACGGGCCAGGTGGCGGTGCAGGACTTGCTGAGGTCGAGGTTGTCCCCGGTGCAGGTGCAGGAGAAGGTCTCGGGGATGCACTGCGGCGTTCCCCCGTAGTCGGTGCAGGAGTAGCCGGCGGGGCACGGGTCTCCCTGCCCGCAGGACTTCGAGCAGAACTGGCCGTCGTCCAGGGTGACGCACAGGGCCCCTTCGAAGAGGCAGTTGTCATCCGAGGTGCAGGGCTCGCACAGGCTCGCGGTGTTGGGGATGCACTGGTAGTCGTTGAGCTTGAAGTAGCCCGGGTTGCAGCTGTCGACGACGCAGCCGGGCACGGCCTTCGAGGCGTCGCACTTGGCCGTGGCGTTGGGGAAGCCGACCGCGCAGCTGACGTTGCAGGAGCCGCAGTGGTCGAACCCGTCGTACTTCCCCTGGGCATCGACGAAGTCCTCGTCGATCTGGCTGTCGCAGTCGTTGTCCAGGTAGTCGCAGCTCTCCGGGGCGGGCTGGGGGGCCTGGCAGACGGTCCCCAGGGGGCCGAGGCAGGTCGACATGCCCGCGCAGGCGCCGAACGCGTTCTCCTCGACGCAGGGCGCCGCGGCCAGCCCCTCGTCGATCTTCCCGTCGCAGTCGTTGTCCGCGCCGTCGCAGGTCTCCTGCGCCGGTGCGAGCGCGGAGCAGGCGGTCCACCCCAGCTGGGGGTTGCACTCGGCGAAGCCGTAGCAGGTCCCGTAGCTGTTGCTCTCGTCGCAGGGCTTCACCGACCACGCGTTGGCCTCCAGGCAGTCGCAGAAGCCGCTCTCTGGCTTGCAGAGCCCCTCTCCCTCGCCCTCCTCACAGACGAAGCCGTCGGGGCAGGGATCTTCGCTGTCACAGAAGATCGCGCAGAAGGCCTCGCCGCCGATGTCCACGCAGCGACCGCCGCCGCACTGGGAGTCCTTCTGGCAGGGGAAGCAGAGCTTCTTCGTCTCGGGGACGCAGATGAAGACGAGGTCCGCGCCGAAGTTGCTGACCCCCTTGCACGTCCACTGGGGTGGGCAGTCCTCGAGGCAGGCCTGGCTGCAGACGCCCCCGTAGGTGCCCTCGACGCAGAAGCCGCTGAGGCAGTCCAGGTTGCCGCCGCAGGGACAGCCGAACCCGTAGGGCAGGGTCGAGCAGTCGCCGCGGGCGTCGGTCGGAAGGACGTCGAAGTGGAATTCGTCCGGGTCGCGCCCGTCGGGCGCCCGGCCCCCGCCGTCGACATCGCCCTGCCGCACCCCGGCGTCCCCGTCAGGGGAGACGTCCCCGGTCGCCGGGGTTCCCCCCGTGTCTCCGCACCCCATCAGCGCAGTCAGCAGGGCCAGGAGGAGCAAGCCGTCGAGTCGCCAATGCATGCAGTTCACCTCGCCTCGATGATCGGAAATCCAGAGTGGCATGATACGCGTTTGGTGGGAGACGGAGAAGCAATTCCGATCCGTTCGCCCGGTGAGAACTCCCCGGAGCCGGCGGAGCGATGCTTGACAGCCTCGGAATCTGGCGAACGGGGCGGGGTGGGAGCAAGGGACGCCGAGGTGGTTCTTCCGGGAGGGCTACAGGCAGTCCACGGGGCAGCCGGTGGCGGTCTCCGACTTGCCGCAGCTCCCGTCGCCGCAGCATCCGTTCTTGCAGTTCTTGCCGATGCACCCGCAGTCGGTGCCGCAGGTGTGGCAGTCCTCGCCCAGGGCGGCCCCCGCACACACGGAGTCTCCGCACTCGGCGCAGTCGAGGTTCAAGGTGCCGACGCAGAAGCCCAGGTCGTCGCAGGCATCCCCGACGGTGCAGACGTCCTCGTCGTTGCACGGGGCCCCGACGGGGTAGATGCAGCCCAGGGTCGGGTCGCACCAGCTGTCGCCGCAAGGGGGGGCGCCCACACCGCAGAGGGCGTCCGAGGGGGCGCTTGCGCAGACATCGGCGCCTTCGTCACAGGTCTCCACCGTGCAGGCGATCCCGTCGTCGGCGCAGGGCCCGGCGCCGGTCACGCAGAGCCCCTGGACGCAGGTCTCCACGCCGTTGCAGAACAGGCCGTCGTCGCACTCGGAGTCGAGGACGCAGGGAGGAGCGGGCTCCGCAACCAGGAGCAGGGGCTCCTGGATCCCGTCCGGGTCGTCGTCGCAGATGCCGTCCTCGGTGGCGCAAGGTGCTGGGTCGCCGCTCGCCACCAGCGCGTCGCGCACCTCCTGCGGGGTGAGGCTCGGATCCCCGGCCGTCAGCAGCGCTGCGGCCCCGGCCACGTGCGGGCACGCCATGCTGGTGCCGCTCATGGTCGCGTAGCCCCCGTTCATGTAGGTGGAGTAGATGCCCATGCCCGGGGCCATGATGTCCACGTCGTGGCCGTAGTTGGAGAAGCACCCGAAGGAGTCGTCGACGGACTCGGTGCAGCTGGAGAACGCATAGGTGTCGGAGCCGAAGCCGCCGGGGATCCCGTCGAAGTCGGACAGGGCCGAGACCGTGATCACCTCGTCGAAGGCGCCGGGGGTGTGGAACATGGTGTCGTCGGACTCGTTGCCCGCCGCGACCACCACCGTGACGCCCACTCCGATGAGCCCGCACAGGGCCATGTGCTCCGCGTCGGTGGTGACGTTGCAGCCGTTGGGGTTCCCGTCGGTGTCGTCGGTGCCCGTCCCGCCCAGGCTCAGGTTGGCGACGCTGATGCCGTAGGTGCCGGCGTTGTTCATGACCCACTCGATCCCGTCGATGACCCCGGAGAGGGTGCCCGAGCCGTTGCGGTCGAGCACCTTGACCGCATAGAGCCGGACCCCGGGGGCCACGCCCACCACGCCGTTGTCGTCGTTGTAGGCTCCGATGATCCCGGCCACGTGGCTGCCGTGCCCGTTGTCATCGTCGCCGCCCACCTTGCACTGGTGGGTCTTCTTGTCGAGCCTCGTGCAGTTCACGCCGTGCTGTACGTTGAGGTCCGGGTGATCGAGATCGATCCCCGTGTCGATGACGGCGACGCCGGCGTCCACCGGAGCCGTCGAGAAGAGGAGGTCCGCCTCGATGCGATCCACCCCCGTCGGGGTGATCTGGCCGATGGCGTGGACCTGTCGGTCCTGCTGGATGAAGGCCACGTGGGGGTTGTTGGCGAGCCCCTGGAGCGCCTGGGCCGGGACCTTGCCGGCGAAGCCGTTGAAGACGCTCGTGTAGCGGTGCTTGATGGACGCGCCGTGCGCGTTGGCTACGGTCTGTGCGTCGCCCTGATCGTGCAGGACGATGATGTACTCACCGGGGATGGGCTGGGCCTGCACCTGCGTCGTTCCGATCGCGGCGAGGAGCAGTGCGGAGAAAGAGAGTATGAATGTGAATTTCGTCATTGTCGGCCATCCTTCTGTTAAAGGCTGTCTCTCTGGCGATCAGAAGGTGACCCTTTTTATAGATGGTGTCAAGGCCTCCCGGCGCGTGCGAACGATGACGTCCGGGCGGGGGCACGGCGGGACATCGTTCGCGAGCACGAGCACGCCCACAGGGATTCGGAGCACTGGAACCTGGTAGATCCAGGGTCAGCGACTTCAAAATTCCATCGTTGACAGGATCCCGACGGATGCCGGTCCTTTCCCCGTCAGCGGGCGAGATCGGAGTTGATCCGCGCCCTGGCGGCGGCCGCGTGGGCGGCGAGGCCCTCCAGGTCGGCCAGGGCGGCTGCGTCCTCGAGGACGTCCCGGGCCCCCGCGGGATCGTTGATCTCGATGAAGGTCCGGACCCGCAGGAAGGTCAGCACCGACAGGCCCCCGCTGCGACGGGCCCCGCCCCCCGTGGGCAGGACGTGGTTGGGCCCCAGGCCGTAGTCCCCCAGGACCTCACAGGCTCCCGTCCCGAGGAACAGGGCCCCGAAGTGGCGCAGGAGGGGGCGCAGGAGCTCGGGCCGCGCCACGGAGAGCTGCAGGTGCTCCGGGGCCAGGCGGTTGCAGACAGCGGCCGCCTCGGAGGCATCCCGGGCGATGACGCAGAGACCCCTGCGGAGGGCCGCGGCCGCGGTGTCCCGGGTGGGGAGGGTCGGCAGGGCTGCGGCCAGCGCCTCGTCCACCGCGTCCGCGACGGCCTCGTTCATCGCCACGAGGACCGGGAGGGCCTGGGGGTCGTGCTCGGCCTGGGCCAGGAGATCCGCCGCGACAGTGCGGGGATCCGCGGCGCCGTCCGCGACCACCACCAGCTCCGACGGCCCGGCCAGCATGTCGATGCCCGTGTGCGCGGACACCAGGAACTTGGCTGCGGTGACGTACGCGTTCCCCGGGCCGGCCACCACGTCGCAGGGGGGGACGGGGCCGCCGCCGAAGGCCAGGAGCGCGATGGCCTGGGCACCCCCCAGGGCCACCAGGCCGTCCGCGCCGCTGACCGCCGCCGCGGCCAGGGTCACGATCGTGGGCCGGGGGGATGCGACCCAGACGCGGCGGACCCCGGCGACCTGCGCCGTCGCCGCGGTCATGAGCACCGACGAGGGGAGGGGGAACCGTCCCCCGGGGGCGTAGCAGCCGGCCGCGTCCACCGGCGCGATCTCGTGGCCGGCCCGGCCTCCCGGGAGCCCCACGGTGAGGGCGCCCAGGCACTGCAGCTGGCCCCTGGCGAAGGCCTCGATCCGCCCCCCGATGCGGCGCAGCAGGGCCCGCTGCTCCGGCGGCAGGGCGGCCAGGGCCGCCGCGCAGGCGGCCCCGTCGTGGATCACCGGGGCGTCGGCCTCCAGGTCTCCCAGGCGGCGTCCCTCGTCCGCGGCGGCCTCCAGGCCCCCGCAGCGGACCGCCTCGACGATGGGCGCGGCCACGGCCAGGGCCGCCGGGTCCACGGGGCTCCGGTCCAGGCGGCTCACCTCGTCCGCGGTCACGCGGCGGAGCACGGGATCGTTCATGACGCGCCTCCCTCGGGAGCCAGGGCTCCGGGCTTGGCGTCCCCCGGCCGGCGGGTCTGGCGGCGGCCCCGGGCGTCCAGGACAGCCTCCACCGGCGACAGGTCCACCCCGGCCCGGGCCAGGGCGACCAGGGTGAAGTAGAGCAGGTCCGCTGCCTCCTGCACGACGTTCTCGGGGGACGTCGCCGCGGCGAGCTCCCCGGCCTCCTCCACGAGCTTGGCCCGGAGGAGGTCCGGATCCCCGAGGAGCCGCGCCGTGTAGGACCCCGGCGGCGCGTCCTCGACCCGCTCCCGCAGGCGTCGAGCGAGGTGCTGGATTCCGCGGTCCTCCCCCCAGCAGGTCCAGGTGCCCCCGTGGCAGAACCCGGGGGCGGCCTGGCGCACGGTGAAGCGCAGCGCGTCCCGGTCGCAGTCCGGGTCCACCCGCAGGAGGGCCTGGACGGCGCCGCTGGTCTCTCCCTTGACCCAGAGGCCCCGCCGGCGGCTGTGGTAGATCCCCTGGCGTCGGTCGATGGCCGCTGCGAGGCTCTCCGCGTCGCTCCATGCGAGGCCGAGGGCCCTTCCCCCTTCGTCGCAGACCACCGTGGCCAGGAGACCGTCCGGGCGGTCCGTCCGCAGGGGTGCGGTGAAGGCCGCGGCCAGGGAGAGGCGGCCGGTGTAGAGGGCCATGCCCACCTGGGCGTCGGCCCCCGCCCGGTCCAGGGCGGCGATCTCGTCCGCGGTGGTGACCCCCCCGGCGATGGTGACACGGGTGTCCCCCGCTGCCTCCACGATGGCCGCGACCCGCTCCAGGTCGGTCCCGCCCAGGCGGCCCTCCAGCTCCACGAAGGTCACCAGGAATCCGCCCACCCAGGGCGCCAGCTCCGCGACGCGTTCGAGGATCCCGCGGCCGGTGCCCCGGGTCCACCCCTCCACCACCACCTCGCCGTCCCGGGCATCCAGGGCCGCAATGACGCGCTCCCGGGGGAGCTGCCGGACCAGCGACGGCTGTGCCGCTGTGCCCAGGATCACCCGCTCGGCCCCCGCATCGAGCCAGCGGCGGGCCGTCTCGACGCTGCGGATCCCGCCGCCGACGCGGCAGGGGGCCCGGCGGCAGAGGGCCTCGATGACGGTCCCGTTGTCGCCGCGCCCCAGGGCCGCGTCCAGGTCGATGACCGCGACCTCGCCCACGACCCCGAAGCGATCCGCAAGGGGACGGGGATCCCCGGCCTCCAGGGCCAGGTCCCGTCCGCCGATGAGCTGCACCGCCTGTCCTCCCTGCAGATCGATGGACGGGATGATCATGGCCGCACCTCCACGCCGTGTTGGGCCAGGTAGCGTTTCAGGGTTGCGACGTCATACTCGCCGTAGTGGAAGATCGACGCGGCGAGGACCGCGGACGCGCCGGCCCGGATCCCCTCAAGGAGGTGTCTCGGCGTATCCGCACCGCCGGACGCGATCACCGGGACACGGACTGTCGTGGTGATCGCCTCCATGAGCTCCAGGTCGTAGCCCTCACGGGTCCCGTCCCGGTCCCAGCTCGTCAGGAGGATCTCCCCGGCCCCGAGGGCCTCAGCCCTGCGGGCCCAGTCCAGCGCGTCCAGGCCGGTGCGACGCCTGCCCGACAGGACCACCACCTCCCACCCCGGGCCGTCCTTCCGGCGGGCGGCGTCCAGGGCCAGGATGGTGCACTGGCGTCCGTAGCGCGCTGCGAGCTCCGTGAGGAGCTCCGGGCGCTCCACCGCGGCGGTGTTCACGCCGACCTTGTCCGCGCCTGCGGCCAGGAGGGCGCCCGCGTCGTCTGCGACCCGGACCCCGCCGCCGACACAGAGGGGGATCGAGAGCTGCGCCCGGACCTTGGCGACGGTCTCCCGGGCAGCGCCCCGCCCCTCGGGGGTGGCGGAGACGTCGAGGAGGACCAGCTCGTCCGCTCCCTGGGCCTCGTAGGCCCGGGCCAGGAGCACCGGGTCCCCCGCGTCCCGAAGGCCCTGGAACTTGATCCCCTTGACGACCCTGCCGTCCCGGACGTCGAGGCAGGGGATGATCCGACTCGCCAGCATCAGGCGCCTCCGTTGCGGGTCTCGTCCACCCAGCGCGTGAGCAGGTCCGTTCCCCAGGGGCCGGACAGCTCCGGATGGAACTGGCAGGCCAGGATCGGGCCCCGCTCGAGGGCCGCGACGAAGGGCCCCCCGTACTCCGTCAACCCCGCGTCCCAGCCTCTCGGCGTCTCCTCCAGGCGGAAGGAGTTCGCGAAGTAGGCCCACCCGGGACGGAGCAGACGGCAGCCGGGCTGCGGCGCCACCTGGTTCCATCCCATCTGGGGCACTCGGACCGTGTCCGGAAACCGGGAGACGTGGCCCGCCACCACCCCCAGGGCGCCGACCCCGGGGCTCTCGTCGGAGCCCTCGGCCAGGAGCTGCATCCCGAGGCAGATCGCCAGGGTGGGCCGGCCTTGAAGGAGCCGCTCCCGAATGACCTCCACGAAGCCGTCCTCGTGGAGGCGCGCCATGGCCGCGGCCAGGGCACCCACCCCGGGGAGGACCACGCCGCAGGCCTCGACCACCTCCGCAGGGTCCACAGCGATCCGCGGCGCGGCGCCGGCCCGGCGGAGCCCGGCGAGGACCGATGCGAGGTTGGCCGTCCCCGTGGAGACCACGACGACGTCCGGGGGCTTCACAGGACGCCCTTGGTGCTGGGCACCGCGTCACCGCCGTCCCGGGCGAGGGCCTGGCGCAGGGCCAGGGCCAGGGCCTTGAAGGCCGCCTCGGCCTTGTGGTGGTCGTTCTCTCCCGCCAGGACCGTCACGTGGAGGCAGCTCCTGGACGCCATGGCGAGGGTGCGCAGCACGTGGGGGATGTTCTCGCAGGAGAGACTACCGATGGCCTCCCTGCGGAGCGCGAGCTCCACCGCGGCGAAGGGACGTCCGGAGAGATCCACCACGGCGCGGCAGAGGGCCTCGTCCAGCGGGGCGAAAGCGGATCCGAAGCGGGCGATCCCCCGGCGCTCCCCCAGGGCCTCGTCCAGGGCCTGCCCCAGGGCCAGCGCGCAGTCCTCCGCCGTGTGGTGGTCGTCGACCTCCAGGTCCCCGGTGCACTGGAGGTCCAGGTCCAGGCGTGCGTGCCGGGCCAGCCCGCTCAGCAGGTGATCCAGGAAGCCGATCCCCGTGTCGACCGTCGCGGCGCCGTCGCCGTCGAGGTCCAGGGTCACGGCGACATCGGTCTCGTCGGTGACGCGGTGGATGGTCGCAGTCCGTCGGTTCATGGCAGGGCCTCCTCGAGGTCGTCGATTCTGTCCAGAATACGGGCGGCACCGGCAGCCCGCAGCGCGTCCGCCCGTGCGGGGCCGCCGCCGGGGGGCACGATGCCTAGGGGCAGGACCCCCGCAGCGCGGGCCGCTGTGAGATCGTCGGGGGTGTCCCCCAGGAGCCACGCCCGGCGCAGCCCCAGACGCTCCAGCGCGAGGCGCACCGGCGCGGGGTCGGGCTTCAGGGGGGCGTCCTCCATGCAGACCACCACGGGGAAGAGCGGGGTGAGGTCGTGGATCTGCAGGAACCGCTGCGCGTCCTGGCGGGGACGCCCGGTGACGATCCCCAGGGGCAGACGCCGGGCCAGGGACGCGAGGACCTCCCGGGTCGGGATCAGGGTCTCCCGGATCCAGAGCCCCGGCTGCGCGGAGCTCCCCTGGTAGACCGCCTCGAACGCGTCCCGGGCCTCGTCGAAGGACACGGCCCGTCCGGCGGCCCCCAGGAGGCGCCGGGTCAGCTCCCAGTCGTTGTTCGCCCCGGGCTGCTCCTTGGCGGCCCGGATCGTCCCGTCGTCCACGTCCACGCCGAAGGCACCGGCCGCGGCCTTGATGGCCGCGTGGTAGCTCCCGGAGACGTCAGCGAGGACCCCGTCCATGTCGAAGAGGAGGGCCTCGGGGGCCCGGGAGGTCTCCAGCGCGGCGGCGAGACGTGCGAACTCCACCGGATCCCCGGGACAGGTGATGCGAAGCCCGTCCTCGAGGCCCTGGCGGCCGGGGAACTGCCGCACGGAGATCCCCAGCGCGGCGAGGTCGCCATGGAGGGAGACCGCGTCCCGGGCACCCCCGGGGGGGCGGAGGAACACGAAGTTCCCCTGGGACGGCGAAGGGCCCAGCCCGAGGCGGGCCAGGAGCTCTTCGAGCTCCCGCCGCTCATCGCGGGCCCGTCGCACGTAGTCGTCGGCCTCGGTGACGCCGCGCTCCAGGGACGCCATCACGAGCCGGATCGAGGGCCCCGACACCGCGTAGGGGTGGCCCGCCGCCCGCAGCGCGTCGATCACCTCGATGGGTCCCAGGGCATATCCCACCCGCAGCCCCGCCATGCCCAGGGCCTTGCTGAAGGTGCGCAGGACCACCGCGTTGGGGAGGTCGAGGGCCGCGGCGGTGAGATCCTCGTCGGCGAAGTCCCCGTAGGCGAGATCCACCAGCAGGAGCGCCTCGGGGCGGGCCCGGGACAGGGCAACGAGGTCCTCCCGCGTGACCACGGCCCCCGTGGGGTTGTTGGGGCTGACCACGGCCAGGACGCCGGGGGCCTCCCCGGCCGCCTCGAGGATGGCCGCCAGCGGGAAGGGGCCGCCGGCCCAGGGTACCCCGTGCACCTGCGCACCGGCGAGGCGGGCATAGCGCGGGATCATCTCGAAGGTGGGCTCCGTGTGGACCACGGCGCGGCCCGCATCCGCGTAGGCCCGGATGCACCGATCGAGCCCGTCGTCCGCGCCCGCTGTGGCGAGGACCCGGGCGGGGTCCAGGCCGTGACGCGCGGCGATCCGGGCCGCGAGGGGTGCGGCGTCGGGGTATCGACGGAGCAGGTCCGGGCCCGCCGCGTCGAGGAGCGCCCCCACCCGCAGGGCGGGCGGACGTCCCTCGTTCCCGTCCAGGAGGAGGTCGATGTACGGGGGGCGCGACGGCGGCCTGTACGCGCCCTCGGCCAGGGTCGGGCTCACCGGACGAAGTGGAGATCTCTGTGCGTCGCTCATGGGCCGCCTCACACCACGATCTGGGCCAACTCGGTGACCACGATGTCCGTCCCGCCCCGGGCCCGGATCTCCGGGATCACGTTGGCCAGATCCAGGCGTGGCACCGCGGCCTTGACCGCGTAGCCCGCGTCACCGCGCAGCCGGGAGATCGTCGGCTCCCGCATGCAGGGCAGGACCTCCAGGACCGCATCCAGCTCCTTCGCACCGACGTTGACCTCCACCATGACCCGGAGCCGGGCCTCGAGGACCGCCCGCAGGAGCAGGACCATGCGCTCCAGGGCCGCGCGCCGGGCCGGGTCGGCCCAGGCCTGGCGGCTCGCATAGAGGCGGGTGCTCGAGCGCATCAGCTCGTCGACGATCACCAGGCCGTTGGCCTGCAGGGTGTCTCCGGTCGCCGTGTTGTCCACGATGCAGTCCGCGTCCTCAGGGGGGAAGACCTCCGTCGCCCCGTAGGCCCGGATGATCGTCGCGGAGAGCCCCCGGGCCTCGATCCAGCGACGGGTCAGGCGTTCGTATTCCGTCGCGATGACCTTCAGGCTGCCGGATTCCAGGTCCCGGGCCACCTCCGGGGGGGCCGCCGCCACGATGCGCACGGGGTCGAGCCCGGTGTCCAGGAGCTCCACCACGTCCGCGCCCAGCTCGGCGACCCAGTCCGCGCCGGCGAAGCCCACGTCGCGGGACCCGATGTGGAGCATCTCGACGATGTTCTGCGGGCGCAGGAGCTTCACCGAGTAGCCGGGCAGGGAGAGGGTGGGGCGATAGCTGCGGGCCCCTGCGCGCACCTCGATGCCTGCGCCGGCGAGGAGTCGCAGCACGCCAGGCTCCATGCGGCCCTTGGGGAGCGCGAGGAGGATGAGGGAGTCGTCTGGGCGCGGCGTCATGGGAACCTCCATGGTCTCTGCGGCCCCCGCAGCGGCGCCGGTCTTAACGACAAACGCCGGCACGGGGCCGGCGTCGGTGGCATGTCTCTCGCGCGGACTACGCCATCAACCGGCCCCCGGGGCCTCGTGATGGTGATGCTGCGTCGTGCGCACGTCCGTCATATGGGCAATGTGCCAATGTTGCGGGCCGTCTGTCAAGGGGATCCTCGTCGCGGCGTCGAACCAACCCCCGCCGCGCTGTTTGCCCCGGCACGATCGGAAGATTGGTTCCCGACGTGGTTTGGCCTCGTAGTCGACCCATGGCTTGACATTCAGCACCCAGGTGGCCGACCCTCCACCTCGAACGGGGGAACGTTCCCCGCATTCGAGGGGTGAACGTGCGGAAGGTGTTGGGGCGATTCCTTGGACAGGAGGGGGTGATCATGATCGCCCTCGCCGTGTTCGTTGGCATTGCGACCGGGTACGGCGCCGTTGGCTTTCGGAAGCTCATCGACCTGTTCCAGGTGCTCTTCTACGATCACGGCGCCGGGGCGTTCCCGGAGGGGATCGCGTGGATGGGCCTGGTCCTTGCGCCCATGGTGGGGGGCCTCCTGGTGGGCCTCCTGGTCCACTACTTTGCGAAGGAGGCGAAGGGCCACGGTGTCCCCGAGGTCATGGAGGCCATGACCCTGCGGGGGGGACGGATCCGTCCCCCGGTGGTCCTGGTGAAGAGCCTGGCCTCCTCCATCTGCATCGGCTCCGGCGGCTCCGCCGGACGTGAGGGGCCCATCGTCCAGATCGGCTCGGCGCTGGGTTCGTCGGTGGGGCAGTTCCTCAAGCTCTCGGATCGCCGGGTCCGGAACCTGGTCATGTGCGGCGCGGCCGCGGGGATCGCCGCGACGTTCAATACGCCCATCGCCGGGGTGTTCTTCGCGCTCGAGGTCATCGCCGGGGAGTTCAGCCTGCGCTCCTTCACGCCGGTGGTGGTCGCGTCGGTCCTTGCGACGGTGGTGGGGCACCACTACCTCGGGAACGTGCCGGCGTTCCAGGTGCCAGCGTACGCCCTGGTGGATCCCTGGGAGCTGGTGCTCTACGTGGTCCTGGGCGCCGCCTGCGCGGTGGTTGGGGTGGTCTTCATCCGGACCCTCCACTTCAGCGAGACCTTCTTCGATGAGCGGATCCGGATCCCGGCCCCCCTGAAGCCCGTGCTCGGCGGGTTCTTCATCGGGGTCGCCGGGCTCCTCTTTCCCCAGATCCTCGGGGTCGGGTACGGCGCGATCGACGCGGTCCTCCTGGGGAAGGTCTCTCTCGGGGTCATGGCCGCGTTGGTGGTGATGAAGATCTTTGCGACGTCGATGACCCTGGGCAGCGGCGGCTCCGGCGGCGTCTTCGCGCCGTCCCTCTTCATCGGCGCGATGGTCGGGGGGGCGTTCGGCGCCGCGGTGCATTCGCTGTGGCCGGAATCGACGGGCAACCCGGCGGCCTACGCCATGGTCGGCATGGCCGCGCTCTTCGCCGGGACCGGCAGGGCCCCGATCAGCGCCATCATCATCCTCTTCGAGATGACCCGGGACTACCAGATCATGCTGCCCCTGATGTTCGCCGTCGCGGTGAGCACGTCCCTGTCGGGGTGGCTGTTCCGGGAGAGCATCTACAGCATCAAGCTCAAGTCCCGGGGGATCGACCTGCATCCGAAGCATCAGATCGAGCGGTTGGGGGGGATCACCATCGGCAAGGCGATGAAGCCTGTGGAGCGGCTGACCACGGTGAGCCCGGACATGTCCATCGAGGCCCTCGGCGGGCTCTTCCGGGAGACCTTTCACCACGGCTTCGCTGTGGTGGACGACACCGGCAGGCTCGTCGGCGTGGTGACCCTGAAGGACTTCGACACTGCGCTCCGGACCCGTCAGACCGCGGGGAAGACGGTCCGGGACATCTGCAGCAAGAACCTCGTGACAGCGTTCCCCGATGAAACCCTCGAGGACGTGCTCCAGTGCTTCGGCGCGCTGGACGTCGGGCGGATCCCCGTCGTCTCCCGCGAAGACCCGAAGCGCCTCGTGGGGATGCTGCGGTGGAGCGATACGGTCCGCTCCTACTCCGAGGTCCTCCTCAACATGGAGTACGAGCCGGGGACCACCCTCCTCCGCTGTGACATCAACGAAGGCGACCCGGCGGTCGGGAAGACCCTCCGTGAGCTGGCCCTGCCCCAGGACTATGTGGTCCACTACATCCAGCGGTCCAAGCACCTCCTCGTGCCTCGCGGTGGCACCGTCGTGGAGAAGGGCGACTGCCTGGTGATCCTCGCCTCCGGCGCCGTGGACGAGGGGCTCAGCAGGTACCTCTACAACCCCCCGCCTCCTCCCCCGATCCCTGGGGAGTGACCCTCCACTTCCTGTTTGCGCAGGCCGGCGTTGAAGGGCAGACTGATCCCATGAACAGGGTGCTCAGTGAGCGGGTTCTGGACGACGGTCGGCGGGTGATCTCGCTGTGGGGGGACATCACCGCCGAGACCGTGGACGCGGTGGTCAACGCCGCCGACACCCGCCTCCGCCATGGGGGCGGCGTGGCCGGCGCGATCTCCCGGGCCGGGGGGCCGGCGATCCAGGCCGAGAGCGACGCGATCGCGCCGGTCCCCACGGGAGGGGCGAAGGCCACGGGCGGCGGGGACCTGCCGGCGCGGTACGTGATCCATGCGGTGGGTCCGATCTGGCGGGGCGGGGACGGGGGCGAGGAGGTTCTCCTCGCGTCCGCGGTGCGCAGCACCCTGGACGTGGCCGCGGCCATGGACCTCGCCTCGGTGTCCCTGCCCGCGATCTCTGCGGGCATCTACGGCTTCCCCCTGGACCGGGCCGTGGCGATCATCCACGGGTCGGTGATGGCCTGGCTCGACACACACCCCGCCGCCTCGTTGCGGGAGATCCGCTTCTGCAACATCAATCTAGACGTCGCGCAGCGCTTCGCGGCGCTGCTGACGAGTGCCCGGACCTCGCCGTCGTCCTTGGCGGAGGCATGACCATGAACGACCGCATCGATGATCCGATCTACCTGGACCACAACGCCACCACCCCGGTCCATGCCGACGTGTTCGACGCCATGGCGCCGTACCTCAGGGACGGCTTCGGCAACCCGTCCAGCGGCCACGTCTTCGGCGCCCGGGCAAAGGCTGCCATCGAGCACGCCCGGGCCGCGGTGGCGGCGCTCCTGGGCTGTGCGCCGGAGGAGGTGGTGTTCACCTCCGGCGGGACCGAGTCGAACAACCTCTCTATCCTGGGTCTGGCGGCGGCGCACCCGGAGCGACGTCACGTGGTCACGTCGGCGGTCGAGCACCCGGCCACCCGGCTCCCCTGCGCCTGGCTCCAGGCGCGTGGCTACGAGATCACCGCGCTCGGCGTGGACGGGGAGGGCAGGGTGGAGCCGGCCGCGGCGCTGGCTGCGCTCCGGGATGACACCCTCCTGCTGACCCTGATGCTGGCGAACAACGAGACCGGCTCGCTCCAGCCCGTTGCAGAGATCTCGGGGGCTGCGCACGCGGTCGGCGCGATCGTCCACACCGACGCAGCGCAGGCGGTCGGCAAGATCCCGACCCGGGTGGACGAGCTGGGGGTGGACCTCCTGTCCGTCGCGGGACACAAGCTCTACGCCGCCAAGGGCATCGGCGCGCTCTACGTCCGGGGGAATCTCACCCTGGCGCCCATGCTCCTCGGGGGTGGGCAGGAGCGGGGCATCAGCCCCGGCACCGAGAACGTGCCCCACATCGTCGGCCTCGGTCGCGCCTGCGAGATCGCCGCGGCGGATCTGGAGGCCGAAGGGCGGCGGCAGCGGGTGTTGACCGAGCGCCTCTGGAGCCTCCTCGCCGAGGGGGTCCCGGGGATGCGCCGCAACGGGCCCGCCGATTTGCGCCTCCCGAACACCTTGAACGTCTCGTTCCCCGGCACCGCCGGCAGCGCGCTCCTGGCCCGCGCCGACGGCCTCGCTGCGTCCACGGGCTCCGCCTGCCACGAAGGCCACGAGAACCCCTCCATGGTGCTCACCGCGATGGGCCTCTCCCGGGAGGAGGCCCTCGGTGCGGTCCGTCTGTCCGTGGGGAGGTCAACGACGGAGGCGCAGGTCGACGCAGCTGCGGAGATGCTCCTGGCTGCGTGGAAGGCGAGCTGAGAGCCCGTTGTATTGTCGTGGGAGGCCCGTCCACGGGCCGATTTGTGGGAGGCCCGTCCACGGGCCGATTTGTGGGAGGCCCGTCCACGGGCCGATTTGTGGGAGGCCCGTCCACGGGCCGATTTGTGGGAGGCCCGTCCACGGGCCGATTTGT
>JBDRIT010000180.1:0-24877 GCA_043815665.1 Pseudomonadota bacterium | reverse complement strand
GCCGCCGCCGGAGCCGCCGTTGCCGCCGTGGCCGCCGTTGCCGCCCTCACCGACGCACCACATGGTGTAGTCCCCCGCGCCGTCCAACCCGCCGTCGCCGCCGTAGCCACCGGTCCCGCCCACGCCGCCCGCGCCGCCGCTGGCGCCCGCACCGCCGATCCCGGTGATCAGGGTGTTGTCGACGACCTCGGGCCAGCCCGGATAGGCGCTGCTCCAGGTCATGAAGAGCGCGAAGGAGCCGCCGCCCCCGGCACCACCGACGCCGCCGGTGCCAGAACAGCCGCCGCTTCCGCCGCCCCCACCGGAGCCGCCCACGTCGGAGCCCTGGTTGGTCGCCTCGCAGCCGTAGACCTCGACACCCCCCGCCGCGCCGCCGCCCCCGCCGCCGCCGCCATAGGCACCGGCGCCGCCGCCCCCGCTGGTGGCCGGCTTCCAGAGCCCCGCAGTCACGGCGCCCGCCTGCTGGGCACAGCCCGATCCGGCGGCGCCGTTGGCGCCGGGCGTGCCGTTCTTGCCGTTCTTGCCGCCGGAGCCCCCGAGGGCCACATGGCAGTAGCTGCAGTTCATGTCGTCCCAACCGCAGAACATGCCGTTGTCCATGACCGTGTGGATCGAGTCGAGGCCCGGCATGCCGCCGGCCCCGCCCTTCCCGGCGGGGAAGCCCGCGTCCCCCTGCTCATCGGACCCCGGGGTCTGCTGCTCCTCCACCGGGCAGGACTCCACCGCGCCCCACTCATCGTAGTCCGGACAGACCGAGCCGCCGCCGAGGCCACCGGAGACGGAGATCCCGCTGCAGGTCTTGGAGCCACCGAGGCCGCCGGGCAGAGCGTTGAACGCGTTGCAGTTGTTGCCCCAGCCCACGTCATAGGCCCACTCCCCGCCCTGGCCCGGGGTGCCGTCGGAGCCATGGTCCCCGGGGGTCCCCGGACCCCCGCCCGAGCCCTGGCCGCCGAAGATCATGTTGTCCGCAATCCGCAGGCCCGGTCCGGCGTCGCGCACGTAGACCGTGTACGCGGGCCCGCCCGGGGCGGTGGCCACGGGGCCCATGATCGTGCACCCCTCGATGGACGTGATCCCCGAACCCAGCCCCACGGCCACCGCGGTGACGGTCCCCGGCATGTCCGCGGTCGGAGCCCCCGCCAGCAGGATGGACTCGTTGGCCTCGAAGTCCCGGACGGAGAAGTCCAGCTCGAAGCCGCAGAACACCCGCACGCCCTCGTGGAGGTTCGCGCCGCCGGAGAACTCTCCGCCGGTGACGTAGACGTGCCCCTTGCCCGCGTTCTCGGCCCGCTCGATGCCCTTGGACACCGTGCGCACCGGCAGCTCCGGCGTCCCGGGGTTCGCGTCGACGCCGGTCACGGAGACGAAGATCGCGTTGGCCGGCTCCCCGTCGATGCCGTCACAGTTCTGGTCCACACCGTCGGGGGGATCCGCGGCGCTGATGTACGGACACTCGCAGCCGTTGTCCTCGGCACCGTCGGCGTCCACCCAGCCTGCGTCGCAGACCATCCCGCAGGCCGGTCCGGACGGGGCGACGAGGCAGGCGCCGGACGCCTGGGGGAAGAACAGGGCCGTGCAGTCGTTGTCGCAGAAGGCGCAGTGCTGATCACCGGTGTAGAGGCCCGTCACGGGATCCCGGAAGCCCTCGTCCACGTTCCCGTCGCAGTCGTTGTCCTCGGTGTCGCAGACCTCGGGCATGGGCGCCGCGGCGGTGCACGTCCAGCCGCCGAATCCTTCGCAGACCTTGACGCCGACGCAGGTGCCGAGGCCGGGCACGGTGTTCACGCAGGGCTCGTCACCTGGGAGGCCCTCGTCCACGAGGTCGTTGCAGTTCTCGTCGATGCCGTTGCATTCCTCGGCCAGGGGCACCGTCGCGTCGCAGGGGCCCCAGCCTGCGTCGGTGCAGATCTCCTGCCCCATGCAGGCACCGTGCTCGTTGAGCACCTGGCAGCCGCGCAGCTGTCCCAGGGTCTGCGGAGCACACTCGCAGGAACCCGACTGGGGCGCACAGGTCCCGTCCCCCTCACCGCCGTCGACCACGCACTGGTACCCCTCCGGGCAATCCGGCGGGCAGGGCGGGAAGCAGTACTTCGCCGCCTCGAGGGTCGTGCAGACCCCGCCGGCGCACTCGTCGTCGGCTTCACAGGGGACACAGGCCAGCCCCCCTGCGGGGACGCAGCTCTTCCCGTCTGGGGAGATGTAGCCCGGCTCGCAGTCGCTCACGAAGCACTCCGGCGGGGTCACCGACAGGCTGCAGAACGCCTCTCCGTGCTCGACCCCGCAGATCACCCCGCAGTCACCGCAATGCTCCGGCCCGAAGTACCAGTCTCCGAGCTTGAAGTCCTCGTCCACCAGGCCATCGCAGTCGTTGTCCTCGTGGTCGCAGAGCTCGGGCTCGGGGATGCAGATGCCCTCCGTGGGGATCACGACGTCGCCGGCGTCCTCCTCGATGGCGTCACCGGTGACGTCCTCGCCGACGCCCTCCCCTTGTCCATCGAGCTGTCCGCTCAGGTCGAGGATGTAGGTCCCCGGCGGTGACGAGGGGCACGCAGGGAGCAGCAATCCCGCGGTCGACAGGACGAGGAGCAGAGGCAGGAGACGCCAGGGTGCGCGCATGGTCTTCCCTCCAGGATGGGGTCATTCGGCTGACACAGTGTACAGAGTTCGCTCCGGGATCCCAACCACCCTCGCGCACGTGTGGAAATCATCGCCGATGGGCGGTATTGTGGTGGCCGCCGTGGGCAGAGGCCGACCACCTGACGACAGAGGGAACCATGGATATCAAGGACATGAGGAAGCTGCTGCTGAAGGACCGACGCCCGTGCTGGGACCGCATGGACGACCCCGTCAAGGCTGCCGCCAGCGAGTACGCGGCCCGATACCGTGTGTTCCTGGATCGGGCCAAGACCGAGCGCGAGGGCGTTGAGGCGGTGATGGACATCGCCCGGGACGGAGGCTTCGTTCCTCTCGTGGGGGCGGATCCGCGCAAGAAGGCCGACCGGTTCCTCTGGACCTGGCGAGGCAAGATGGTGGCCCTGCTCCGGCTCGGGAAGAACCCCGCTGTCGAGGGGTTCCAGATCGTCGCAGCGCACCTCGACAGCCCCCGCCTGGACCTCAAGCCCACCCCCCTCTACGAGGCCATGGGCATGGCATGGCTCAAGACCCACTACTACGGGGGCATCAAGAAGTACCAGTGGGTCACCACACCCCTGGCCCTCCATGGCGTGGTGATCCGGGAGGACGGGAGCCAGGCGCGCATCTCCATCGGCGAGGAGCCGGGAGACCCGGTGTTCACCGTGACGGACCTCCTTCCCCACCTCTCCTACAAGGTGCAGGGGGACAAGCGCCTGGCCGAGGCGATCCCCGGGGAGAAGCTCAACATCCTCTTCGGCGGCCTCCCCATCGGGACCATTGATGACGGCGAGGATCGCGTGAAGCTCGCGATCCTCGATCTCATGTCCCGGGGCTTCAAGCTCACCGAGGACGACTTCGTCAGCGCGGAGCTGGAGCTGGTCCCAGCGGGATCGTCCAGGGACGTGGGTCTGGACCGCGCGTTCGTGGGAGGCTACGGCCAGGACGACCGGGCGTCGGCCTTCGCTGCGGTGGACGCGCTCCTCGCGATGGACGAGCCGGAGCACTGCGCGATGGTGGTCCTCTTCGACAAGGAGGAGATCGGCAGCGAGGGGGACACCGGGGCCCAGAGCCGGATCCTGGAGCTCCTGGTTGCGGACGCGCTCCGCGCCGGGGGCGAGCGGATCGAGGGAGACACGATCCTCCGGACCCTCTCCCGGAGCCGTGCGATCTCCGCGGACGTCACAGCGGGCATCGATCCCAGCTGGGAGTCCGTGCACGACACCAGGAACGACGCCAGGATGGGGCATGGGATCTGCCTGACCAAGTACACGGGATCCCGTGGCAAGTCCGGCGCCAACGACGCCCACGCGGAGTTCGTCGGCCGGGTCCGCCGGATCTGGGACGACGCCGGCGTGCTCTGGCAGGCGGGGGAGATGGGCAAGGTCGACGAGGGCGGCGGCGGCACCGTCGCCAAGTTCCTCGCAGCCCTCGGGATGGAGGTCCTGGACGCCGGGCCGCCCCTCCTCTCCATGCACAGCCCCTTCGAGATCGCGCACAAGGCCGACCTCTGGATGTCCCGCCTCGCCTACGAGGCCTTCCTCAAGGGGTAGCCAGGAGCGCCACGCACGGTTGGTGAGGCCATTGACGCGCTCTCCTGACCATTGTAAAAAAACCTCTCGGTTGCTATCTTCCCGCCAGCACTGGAGGCACGAATGGGTAGCGGACTCGAGACAACCGCCTACTTCATCCTCCTCCTCGGGGGGTTGATCTTCTTCCATGAGCTGGGCCACTTCCTGGTGGCGCGGCTCATGGGGGTCCGCGTCGAGAAGTTCTCCATCGGCTTCGGCCCTGCGCTCCTGAAGTGGCGGCGCGGGCACACGGAGTACAAGCTCGCAGCGATTCCCCTGGGCGGATACGTGAAGATGTTGGGCGACGAGCCCGACTCCGAGGTCCCGGCGGAGGACCGGCAGTACGCGTTCAACAACAAGGCCCTGTGGAAGCGGACTCTCGTGGTCGTCGCGGGCCCCGCGTTCAACCTGCTCCTGCCGTTCATCATCTACTTCGTCACCTTCATGACGGTCTCGGAGCTGCCCCCGGCCTATATCGGCACGGTGAAAGAAGGCGGCCCCGCATGGGCGGCCGGCCTGCGACCCGGGGACACCATCACCTCCGTGGGCGGTGTCACCATCGAGCACTGGTGGCAGCTCGAAGAGGAGGTGACCCGGTACATCGGCCAGCCCGTGGAGGTCATCTGGAAGCGGGACGGGACGGAGATGTCCGCCGACGTGATCCCTGAGCTGGCGCGCCTCCCGGTCATGGCTCGCCTCGGCGTGTACAAGGAGAAGGGGCTGATCCAGATCCTCTCCATGTACCCCCGACCCCTGGTCGCGGTGGACGCAGGCAGCGCTGCGGAGGCCTCGGGCCTGCGCAACTGGGACACCGTGGTCGCCGTGGACGGCGAGGAGATCCGCTCCTACATGGACCTGGACGCGGCCCTGGCGCTGCCCGGGGAGCACACGCTCATGGTCCTCCGGGAGGAGGACCTCGGCCAGGCGGGACCCGCACTCTGGTCCCTCCTCGAGCCGCCGCGCACGATCACCGTGGACCCATCCATCCGGGACGGGCTCCACTGCGCCGAGTTCCTCGTACACCGGGTGGAGGTCGATTCCCCTGCGGACCGCCTCGGTCTGCAGCCCGGGGACCGGGTGCTCTCCGTCGACGGCGAACGATTCCCGCTCTGGCAATCCATGGTCTACAAGCTCGCGGACGAGCTGGAGGAGCCCCACACCCTCACCTGGACCCGGGGCGGCGTCGAGCAGTCCGGAGAGTTCGAGCTGGTGGAGCGCACTGTCACCGGCGAGTTCAAGGAGGAGCGCTCCGTCGTGGTCTTCGGCGCGTTCAATCACAACGTGCTGGACGTCCCGCCGATGGTCGCCAACGCCCACCGCCTGGCCTTCGCGTCCAAGCGCACCTGGGACGCGACGACCATGGCCTATCGCATCACCTTCCTCTCCCTGGCCGGGCTCTTCCAGGGCAAGGTCAAGATGAAGGAGATGGGCGGGCCCATCATGATCTACGACATGGCATCGAAGACGGCGGAGTACGGCTGGTCCTACTTCTTCGACCTCATGGTGATGCTCAGCGTAAGCCTGGGCTTCATCAACCTGATCCCGATCCCGATCCTCGACGGCGGCCATCTCTTCTTCTTCCTGATCGAGGCCGTGATCCGCCGGCCCGTGTCCATGCAGATCCGCCAGATCGCCGCCTACATCGGGCTGATCCTCATCGTCCTCCTCATGGTGTTCGTCTTCGCCAACGACATCCAACGGAACCTCGGCGTCGAGTGGTTCTGATGGGCCTCCGCTCCAAGCGTCCCCTCCGGGTCCGCCGCCCGCACCCGTTCCTCCCGTCGGAGGGCCTGCTCACCGCGGCCCTGGACGCCAGCACGGAGGCCGTGGGCGTGGCCATCGCCCGGGGAGACACCTGCCTGCTCAGCCGCCGGACCCTCCACGCGGCGCCCCGGGGCACCGCGCTCTCCGCGGTCCTCACCGATGCCCTCGCCGAGCTCTCTGCGACCCAGGCCGATCTCGGCGCGGTCGTCGCGTCCCGGGGACCCGGCTCGTTCACCGGCGTGCGCCTGACCCTGATGGCGGCGAAGGCCCTGGCCTGGTCCCTGGGGATCCCCCTGGTCACCGTGGACACCCCCCGGATCGTCGCTGCGTCGGCCGCGGGGCCGGTGGCCGTCGCCATGGACGCCCGCCAGGGCGAGGTCTACCTGGCCCTCTACGACGCCGCGGGTGACCTGGTCGGCCCCATGGAACCCCTCGCCCCCGAGGACGCTGCGGACCGGGTCTCCGAGTTCACCGCCGCCCATCCCGAGGTGACCCTCGCCGGCACGGGCTTCGTCACCTACGCGCCCCTCCGGGCCCTCCGGGGCACTCCCCTGCAGCCCGGGGACTTCCCCGATCCCGCCGCCCTCCTGACCCTCGGTCTCGCCCGCCTTGCGGCCTCAGACACCGATGACCCGGTCACCGCTGAGCCCCAGTACGTGCGGGCCTTCAAGCCCACCGCCCCGCCGCGACGCTGAGCCAGGGATTCCGGGGGATCCCGGGGCGTTTCTGGCGAAATCCCGGTTTTGGAGTAGGCTGGCCCTGTGATTTCATCGGGCTCCGGGAGGTACAGATGGTTCCGGTGACGAAGATCCTGAAGAGAGACGGCAGTGAGGTCCCCTACCGGCGAGACCGCATCGCGACCGCGATCGGCAAGGCCGCGGTCTCCGTGGGAATCAAGGACGAGGCGCTTCCGAAGGCGCTGGCCGACAAGGTCGACGACCTGCTGCACAACAGCCACCCAACGGGGAGCACCCCCACGGTGGAGGAGATCCAGGACCTCGTGGAGCAGGTGCTCGTGGAGAGCGGGCACGCGCTGATCAGCAAGGCCTACATCCTCTACCGGTTCCGCCGCAGCCAGATGCGCCGGGGCGACCTTGGGGTCCAGGAGGGTGGCCGGAGCCGGACCATCCCCTGGCGACTCCTCTGGTCGACCCTGGCCTGGAACTCCGACCACGACTGTGACAACTTCGATCGGCTCAACTCCTGGGTCGGCACCGGTCGCTTCGGCGAGCTGGTGGCCGCGGGGGACCGACAGTACGAGCGCCAGCTCGACTGGGCCGCGGAGGATATCTTCGAGAAGCAGGGCGTCCGCCTGATCTTCGTCGCGGGGCCCTCGTCCAGCGGAAAGACCACCACCACCACGAAGATCGGCGAGCGCCTGAAGTCCCGGGGCCTCGAGCTCGTCACCATGAACCTCGACAACTACTATCGGGACCTGGACACCCACCCCAAGGACGAGTACGGGGACTACGACTACGAGACTCCGGAGGCCCTCGATCTGCCCTTGATCAACGAGCACCTGGAGCGCCTCGTCGCAGGGAAGGAGATCCTCGCGCCCCGGTACGACTTCCAGACCGGGCGCCAGATCCGGAACCAGACCCCCATGCGGCTGGAGAAGAACCAGCTCCTCCTGCTGGACTCCCTCCACGGCCTCCACGGGGACCTCTCCGAGAACCTCTCCGATGACCTGAAGTTCAAGATCTACATCGAGACCTTCTGCCAGGTCCGCCCCAAGGGCGGGCGCTACGTGCGCTGGACCGACGTGCGGCTCCTGCGGCGCATGGTCCGGGACCGGAACTTCCGCAACCACTCCCCGGAGCTGACCCTGGGTCACTGGCACTACGTGCGCCGCTCGGAGATGCGGCAGATCGTGCCCTTCCTCGGGTCGGTGGACTTCGTGATCAACGGCTCGCTCCCCTACGAGCTGCCCCTCCTGAAGAAGCACGTCTGGGGCTTCTTCCCGGACCTGGTGCGCCACTACGAGGCCCACCCCGAACGACAAGATGCGATCATCCGCGGCCGGCGCCTCCTCGACGTGCTCGAGCAGATCAAGCCCGCTACGGACGACGACGAGTCCAAGGTCCCCGGGGACTCCCTGCTCCGGGAGTTCATCGGCGGGTCGACGCTGAAGTACTGATCGGCTGAGTTCTCAGGTTGTGCGAGCGATGAGGACGGTGGTGAAGGTCCTTTCCTGGTCGTAGCAATTCGGGCAGGTGGTGTACCAGATGTAGGTAT
Source organism: Pseudomonadota bacterium (assembly GCA_043815665.1). Classification (GTDB taxonomy): domain Bacteria; phylum Myxococcota_A; class UBA9042; order CAIXZC01; family CAIXZC01; genus CAZNWW01. The sequence goes on along the minus strand of JBDRIT010000180.1, from coordinate 16,676 downwards.
CCGCGATGCTCCTGTGGGACTCCGAGACGTACTGCTTCAGGGCCTTGAGGCCGGGGGCGACCTTGGGCTCCTTGGAGCGGGACACCACGGAGACCAGGGGACGGGCGTCGAAGGTCACCACCTCCGGGGTCTGGTCGTCGGGTTCGAGGATCCCGATGAGGACTGCGCCCTTGAAGCTCCCCTGCTGCACCAGGATGATCGACGGGTCGTCCAACGCGTAGCCCCGCTTCTCGATCTCCTCGGCGGCCTCACGGGTGCGCTCTTCGATCCCCACCGGGTTCTTGAAGAAGAACTTCACCTCCTTCTGGAAGAAGGTGCGCCCCTCCCACGAGAACGTGGTCCGGTGCCATTCCTCGTCTACGATCACTGGACAGCCGCAGGCTTTGGCCTCCATGAACCACCTCGCCGAAGGGATGACTTCCTACTCGAGTATAAGCCCATCCACGATGACCGTCGAGTCACTCCCTGCGGCGCCCTGATCCGAGACGCGGATCACCAGGCGCACGGGCTCGTCGGTCCCAGCGAAGGACGTGATGTTCACAGGCTCCGATGACCTCCAGCCCGAGTAGAACGCGTCGCCGGTCGAGAAGGCACATTCCTCCGGCCAGGGGATGATCTGCAGCCCGGGGTCATCCCCCACGAGGGCCCCGCACTGGCAGTTGGACGACCCGCACTCAGCGCAGTCCTCGCATCCCTCGGCGTCGCAGGGACAGAGGTGGTTGATCTCCAGGTGATCCTTGTCGCCCACCCCCACCACAGCCAGCTCATCGCCGCCGTCGCTCTCGAGGAAGGCCTCGAAGCGATCCTGATACAGGGCCACGCCGCAGGACTCCATCCACTCGTAGGAGATCAGGTTCCAGGCGAGGGAAATCTGGCTCTTGTCCGCGGTGAGACAGAACCGCTGGGAGATCTCTCCGGTCTGGACGGTGTACCCGAGCCCGGTGGAGAGGAGCGCCGAGAACTTGTCCACGGGCTCCACGCCGCACCACCCAGGGAAGGCCCGCGCGTCCCCGGTACGATCCCATCCCTCCAGGCCGCGGCCCTGGTCGAAGTCGGGATTGAGGATCCCCCGGGTCCACAGATCCACAGCGCCTGCGCCCATGTACACCAGGTTGGCCGTGGGATCCGCGTCCCGGCGCGGCATCACCTGCGCAGGGGGCACCTCCTGGTCGATCAGCGCGCCCAGGAGATCCCCGCCCGCCATCGCCTGGTCCTCGGAGACCGCGCCCCGGAAGCCTGCGACGGTGTCGACGCCCCGACTGACGAGCTCCATGGCGGCCGCCGCGACCCGCATGCTGCGGGAGAAGCCCAGCCACACCAGGCGGGCCCCGGAGACGCCCCCTGCGTAGCGGCCGAACCAGGACGGGGTCACGCCCCAGGTCTGGGGCCCCAGGACGAGGCGCCCGGTGGCGAGATCCGCCTGGTACCGATCGTAGAGGAAGCCGACGGGGGTCCCCGCCGCGGACGCCTTCTGCGTCAGGCACTCGAGCTGCTCCGGGCAGTACTTCTTGGGGCTGGCCTCGCAGTCGACGCAACAGGACCCGTCGGGAAGCCAGTAGCAGGGGTCGACGTAGTCGGCCAGGCCGTCGCAGGCGGCCTCCGCAGTGGCCGTGGTCCAGATCACCTCCTGGCTGCCCGGATGTCTCCAGCCGTCCCAGACGACCCCCTCCCCATCCGCACGGGCCCAGCCCTGCGCAGCGCGGTGCTCCGAGGTGAGGCCGCCGAAGCCGATCCCGCCGCCGTTCTCCCAGAGGACGACGCCGTGGTCTCTGAAGCGCTCGCTGTCCGCGGCGAGGGCGCCCCGGTTGGAGGACCGGAACGCGGGACATCCCCGGTTGTCCAGGTCCGCGGCCAGGCCGAACTCGACGCTCGGAGGGCCCTCGTGGAACACGTCCCGGCTCGTGGGCGCCACGGGCGCCGCCCCCGGGGGGGAGGCCGCCGGAAAGCCCGTGTCGAGACCGGGATCCTCGTCGTTGTCGTCCAGGGGGATCGCGCCGAGGACACCCATGGAGAAGCGGATCCAGATCAGGCCTCCGTCCTCTGCGGCGCCGGCCTCGGCTACGCCCCCGAGGCTGCGAAGCCAGACCAGGGTCTTGCGGGTCGCTGTCGGGATGTCGTCCCCCGCCGCCCGGAAGTGCTGATACCCGAGGTGCCCGTTGCGCAGGACCAGGGTCGCGGTGTTGCAGGTGGCCTTGTGGAGCCGGGGCACCACCCGGACCCCGAAGCATGGGGTGTAGGCCACGAGGGTCCCGGACGCCGTCTCGGCGGTGAGCGCGGCGCGGAACAGGAGCACCTCGTCCGGGTCCCCCTCGAGGTAGACCCGCTGGGTGTAGACGCCGTCTCCGGCGACCTCGTCGCTGCTGGTCTCGAGATCTCCGTCGTCCATGAGCATCTTCGCGTTGCCCTGGATCTTCTCGGTGCAGGTCTCGTTCATGGGCTGGAGGAAGACCCCGCCGGGGTCGTAGCCCCCGGCCTTGCTGAGGTCCATGAAGAAACGCACTTCGGTGGGCTCACCGTTGAAGAGCACGTCGGGGATCACCCGCAGGGAGCCGCCGAAGTCGAAGCCCGGGTTGGCCACGATCTGGATCGTCTCGCTGACCGTCGCCCCCGCCTTCGTGGCCCGCACGGTGACCAGGGTGGGGACCGCCAGCCACTTGTCCCCCGAGGGGATGGGCGCAGCGAGGGGGACCAGCGCAGAGAAGAAGGGCCCGTCGCCGAGGACGATCTGAGCCAGGTGACCTGCGTCTGTCAGCACCTCCATCGAGTCCGGTGCACCCAGCACCATGCCGCCGATCACGACCTGGGGGGCGGGCGCGCCATCCCCGAGGAGGCCCGCGCTCACTGCGACGCCAGGGCCGGGCCCCGGCGCAGTGATCCGCAGCACCACCTCGCCGGCCGGGGGCTCGAGGACGATCTCCTCCCACCCCGCCGGATCCCAGACGGTGAACCCGTCCACGGTCAGGTCCTCGGGCAGGCCATCGCCGTCCGAGGAGATCTCCCCGGGGGTCACGTCGGCGACGGCATCCGACGGTCCCCCATTGTCACCGGAGACGTAGGGATCCCCGTCGCCCCCGCAACCCGCGCAGGCTGAAAGGAACGAGACGATACAGAGGAGCGCTGTGAGGGTTCGCAACTGCGACCTACTTGAACTTCACCGTATCGATGAGGATAACGGTGTCGTAGATGGAGTCCCCGGCATCACTGGAGAAGAAGCGCAGGGTCACCGGACCCTGGCCGGCGAGGGCCATGACGTTGTTGAGCGACTTCTGCCACATGGTGTTCCAGACGCCGCCCACGTCGAACTCCACGTCCGACTCGAAGAGCCCGACGAACTGGGATCCGCAGTTGTAGCACTCGCCGGGCGGACAGAGCGCGTCGACCCAGGTGTCCACCATGGTGATCTGGCCGATCTCGGCCTCGAGGGTGGCCTGGAAGGTGTCCTGGAAGGACGAGCCGCACCACTCCTTGAACTCCTCGGAGTAGAACTTCCAGTAGAAGCTCGCCTCGACCTTGTCCGCGGGGATGCAGAAGTCCTGGTAGATCTCACCGGTCTGCACGGTGTAGCCCATGCCCGTGGAGATCAGGGACATGAACTTGCCCTCCACCGGCGCGGTGATGCCCAGCTTGGAGACGACGCGGCCGTCGCCGTCCTTGAACCAGCCCGTGAGCTCCCCGGTCTCCCAGGAGGGGTTGATGATCTCCGCGTCGTACACGTTGAGGTTGGACGCGCCGAGCATCATGAGCTTGGAGCCCGGGTTCTCGTCATCCTCTACCGCCGGGTTGGGCATCGCTATGGCCGAGAGCTTCTTCTCCTCGATCATCGCGGCGAAGAGCTGCGCTCCCTGCTCGTACGCGTACGAGGAGGCCACATAGCCCGTGTAGCCGGCGATGGCCTTGGCGCCCGCGGCGAAGTACTCCATGGCCAGGGAGCCGTTCCACAGGGAGCGGCATGCGCCCAGGTAGACCATGCTCTTCGGGTAGCCCACGCCCTGGTGGTGCTTGATGTGGGCCGGGAGGATCGCGTAGCGGTTGATGCCCAGGGCGACGCGGCCCCGCATGACGTCGATCTGCTTCAGATCCACGCAGATCCCGGAGATCGAGGACGAGGTCCCCGAGGACTGGGTGATGATGCACTCGGAGCCCGCGGGGCAGCTCCCGGAGCTGTTGCAGGTCTGGGAGCCCTGGTAGAGGTTGTTGCAGTTCAGATCCTCGCCGGTCCAGAGGACCTCCTGGCTGCCGCCGTGGTGCCAGCCGTAGGCCTGCTTGACCGCGGGGCTGAGGTCCTCGAAGTACGCGTCGCCGTGGCTGGTGAGCGCGATGACGCCGTAGTCCCGCTGGCGCTGGAGGCGCATGAGGGTCGCCTGGTTGTCGTTGTAAGGCCCGTCGATGATGTAGGGCGGGCACTCGGACTTGTCGAGGAGGTTGTTGATGAACACCGCCTCGTCCGAGGCGCCGAACTCCGCTGCGTACGGAGCGAAGACCGTGCTGCGCTTGGAGTCGATCTTGATCTCGTTGTCGCCGATGATCGGCGCGTCGATGGTCTCGTACTCTTCATCGGAGTCGCCGGCGCCGCGCATGCCCGCAGGGCTGAAGTTCAGCACACCCAGGACGCCGTTGATGTAGCGGACCCACACGCCGTAGCCGCCGTCGGAGGCCATGCCGACCTGATCGACACCCTCGGTGCCCGCCAGGAGATCCACCACCGCCTGGCGGGAGGCCGCGGGGTCGGAGGTGTTGGCGAGGGTGGCGTCGTACAGGGTCTTGGCCTCCTGGTGCAGGGCCTTGACCTCCTCGCACTGGGCCGGAGTGAAGTGGTCCACCACCTCGACGCACCGCACCGGGGAGAAGGCGGTGTACTGCTGATACCCCGCGGTCACGAGGGAGTGGGCCCTGAAGCAGATCCTTCCCGGCGCGTCGAGGCTGTAGGTCTTCTTCCAGGAGAACACGCCGTCGCCGCCCACCTCGTCGCCGGAGGTGCCGACCTGGCCGTCATCCATCATGGTGTGGACATCGCTGACGCACTCGCCGTCCTGGGTGCACTCACAGAGCTTGAGGGTCGAGGGCTCGAAGTTCAGGTAGAGGCCCATGCTGAGGGTGAAGACCAGGGTCGAGCTCTGCCCCACGAAGAGGCCCCCCGGGCGGATCCGCAGCTTCCCGCCGAAGAGGAACGCCGGGTTGTAGGAGAGGATCAGGGTGTCGGTGACCGTCTCCTGGCCCTTCTGCGCGGTCACGGTGATGGTGTTGTCCCCGGGCACCAGGTCGATCTTGGAGGTCTTCCAGAAGGGCAGCCCGTCCGCGTAGCCACTGAGGCCCTGGTCCGTCTCCCAGAAGATCACGTCGGGCTGGCCCATGGCCACGCCGGTGACCGAGAGCGCGCCGCCGAGGACCTGGCCCCAGCCCTGTGCGTCGGGGCCGAGGATCCGGAGCCCGAGCTCCGCGGTCGGATAGAAGGTCTCCGGGGGCGGACCGATGTCCTCCACCGCGTCGGTCCCATCGGGCGCGACCGTATCGGTCCCGTCGGGCTGGATCTGGTCGGGCAGATCCACGTCCGTCCCGTCGGGGTCGACGCTGTCCAGGCCGTCCGGTTCCACGGCGTCCTTGGTGTCCGGGTCCGTCGTGTCGATGGTGTCCGGCTGCAAGGTGTCCACCGGGTTCTGGTCCCCGTCGCCGTCGGGAGGATCGACGTCCGTCTGCCCGCCGCCGTCCGGGGTGCCGGTGTCATCACCGCCGCCGGAGCTGTTGGTGCAGGAGGTGAGCGCCGCGGTCAGGAGGGCGATGAGAAGGAGCTGGCCGATCTTGCGCATGGGAGAAGTCCTCGCATCTTAAAGGGTGCGTGCCGCCCCCACGCGTGCCGCGCACGGGTGCAGACGACAAATCATGGGTTATTCTACTGGTCAGGTCTGATAGGTCAAGGGCTAGCCCGTCGGCGCAAGCGCGAGGACGATGACCCAACCCTCCGCATGATCGAGGACCGCCTCCAGGGAGAGGCGGAGACGACGCCCCCGCACCGGCCGTGATGGTCTGGTGTTCGCGCCTGAGCTGCTCACAGGTCGTCCCGCAGCCCGTGAGGAGGACCGCGAGGAGGAGGACGTAGAGGCACCGATGCCTGAGATCCTTCGGCTTCGGCCTGCGGCCTTCGCTCAGGATGACCAACATGTCTAGAAATTCGCGTCTGCGGCGAGGCCGATGGCGCCGGAATCGCCGGGGTTTCCGATGGAGGGTCCGCCACCGCCGCCCAGGCCGCCGTCTCCGGTGATGAAGACGTTGTCCCCGAGCCAGCCCGTGAGATCGACCTCCCCCTGGCCCCAGGCATAGATTCCGTAGGCGATCCCGCCACAGCCACCGCCGCCGCCACCGCCATGGCCGCCGAGGCCGCCGTTGCCGCCCTGGCCGCCGCCCCAGGTGCACCAGGCGTCGTTGATGCCGCCGATGCCCCCGGCGCCGCCCTTGCCGCGCTGGCCGCCCGTGCCCCCGGCGCCGCCGTCCCCCGCGTCACCGCCGACCCCGCCCTCGATGACGTTGTCCGTCACCACCGGCACGCCCGGGGGCGCTACGGAGAAGACCACGAAGAGGCCGAAGGACCCGCCGCCCGCGGTGCCGCCAGTGCCGCCGGTGCCGGCGCACCCGCCGCTGCCGCCGCCGCCGCCGGTGCCGCCGATCATGAGCTCGCAGGTCGTGCCGGTCGTGTCGGCGCCGCCACCCGCGCCGCCGCCGCCCGCACCGTTTCCGTGAGCACCGGCGGAGCCGAACTCTCCCCAGTAGCCCTGCCATAGGCCGTTGACAACGTACCCCTCGGTGTCACCACAGCCCGTCCCCGCCTCGCCCTCGGCGCCGTCCCCGCCGTCTGCGCCGTTCCCGCCCTCGCCGGTCTGGTCCGCGTCGACGGAACAACTCCCGCAGGGATTGAAAGGGTTCGGGCTGTTCCCGCGGATGGCGTCGACGCCGCCCATTCCGCCGGTCCCGCCGGACGATCCCAGGCCGTTCTCCCCGTACTCCCCGGGCAGCGCCCCCCCGCTGTTCTCAGGACACCAAGCACCACCGCCCGCACCACCGGCGAGCCCCCCACCCATGCAGGCAGGGGCCGCGCCGCCGCCGCCGCCGGCCTCGACCTCGCCCACGTTGCAGCTGTTGGCGCCGTACATGGAGCTGTCATGGCCTGCGACGCCGTCCGCGCCGTCGGACCCGTCCACGCCGTCCTCCCCAGAGGCGCCCTTGCCGCCGTCCCCAGCGATCACGTGGTTGCCCGAGATCGCAAGGGTGTCCGTACAATCCAGTAGATAGATCGTGTAGGAGCTGCCGCCGGAGATCTTGTTGTCGTGGCCGAAGATCGTGAAGCCATCCACGGTGCTCCCTGCGGTTGGCTGCGCAATAGAGGCAGCGGTCACCGCAGCGGGTTGCGCCGGGGTCGGCGCGGCGCCCATGATCACCGTCTGGTAGAGTACTGGATCCCGCTGTTTGAAGTCCGAGCTGTAGCCGCCGTACACATGGACCCCTGCGGACAGGGTGATCGACTCCCCGTACACCCCGGTCGCGACATAGACGTCCCGCAGGCCACCCTGGGAGGCCTTCGAGATCGCCGCGGAGATCGTGAGCATGGGCTCGAAGGGTGTCCCCGCCGCCCCATCGTCGCCGTTCTTCGCCACGAAGACGGCGTCGGTGATGTCGCCGTCCACGCCGTCGCAGTTGGTGTCCGCGCCGTCCGGGATGTCCGGGACCGGCTGGTAGGCGCACTCGCAGCCGTCCAGCGGGTTGACGTTCACGTCGTACCAGCCCGGGTTGCACTGGATCACGCACTCGGGGACCAGGGGCTCCGGGTTACAGACGGTGATCGCGTTGGGTGGACTCACGTTGCCGCAGTCGTTTCCGCATGCGCCGCAGTGGGAGTTGGTGTCGTACTTCCCCGCCCCGTCCAGGAAGTCCTCGTCGAGCGCTCCGTCGCAGTCGTTGTCCGCGCCGTCACAGACCTCGCCGGGGAGGACGCACGCGCCCCACCCGCCGACGGTGCAGTACTGGATGCCGTAGCACGCGGCGAAGGGCTCGCCGGGCTGCGGTTCCGGGGGCCAGGTCACGGAGCAGCTCCTGAGCAGGTCCAGGTTGGTGCCGTCGCAGGAGCAGGAACCCGTGGCCGGGACGCAGACCGTCGCGCCGCCCTCCGCCTGGCAGGTGTACCCCCCGGGGCAGTCGTCGAGCCCCTCGCAGGGGTTGGCGCAGTAGGAGCCGTCAGAGAGCTCCACGCACTTCGCGCCGGCGGTGAGGCAGCTCTCGTCCTGGCTGCAGGGCTCGCAGAGGCTGGCGTTCATCGGGATGCACTGGAACTCGCCCAGCTTGTAGAAGCCCGGCGCGCACTGATCGACCTTGCACTTGGGCACGTCGAAGGAGGCGTCGCAGGAGGTCGAGAGGGCGTTGGGGAAGCCCACCGCGCAGGAGGTCCCGCACTGGCCGCAGTGCGCAAAGGTGTCGTACTTGCCGGCGCCGTTCACGAACCCCTCGTCCATGTCCCCGTCGCAGTTGTTGTCCGCGTAGTCGCAGGCCTCGGCCGCAGGCGCCGACGCGTTGCAGAGCCAGCCCAGGGGGCCGGCGCAGGTGGCCTGGCCGAGGCAGGTGCCGTGCTCGTTGCTCACTTCGCAGTCCTGCAGCGCCGGGACGTCCTCGTCGTAGACGCCGTCGCAGTCGTCGTCGAGGCCGTTGCAGTCCTCGACCGCCGGGATCGACGCGTCGCACGCGCTCCAGCCCTCGGAGCCGTCGCAGACCTGGAAGCCATGGCACGTGCCGTGATCGTTGGACGCCTGGCAGGGCCGCATCTGGCCCGCGCTGCCCGGGGTGCAGGTGCAGGAGCCGGAGTCGGGCATGCAGACCTGGTCGTCGTCCACCTCGGGGACGTCGACGCAGGAGAACCCGGCGGGGCACTCGCCGTCGCCGGCGCAGGCGAAGCTGCAGACCTGTCCGTCCGCGGTGGCCACGCAGGTCCCGCCGCCGCAGGGCGCGTCGTCCACGCAGGGGGTGCAGAGGTTGCCCAGATCCGCGATGCACAGGAAGACCAGATCTGCGCCGAACCCGGTCACGCCCTTGCAGAACCAACCCTCGGGGCAGTCCTCGAAGCACTCCACGGTGCAGACGAAGCCCGCCGGCCCCTCGACACAGTAGCCGCTCTCGCAGTCCAGGTTCCCGCTGCACGGGCACCCGAACCCGAAGGGCGGGTCCTCGCAGGAGCCCAGGTCAGCCGCGGGCGTCTCCAGGCCACCGTTGTCCTCCTGCGGTGTCCAATCGGCGCCCGCGTCCCCGGTGACTCCATCGGGATCCGGCGTCGTGTCCACGGGCGTAACGGAGCCGTCACCGCCGATGGACGGACAGGGCTCGGCAGGCTCGCCGCCGCAGCCGACGATCGTGACCAGCGAGAGAATGACGGAGACGAACAGGAGACGTCGGAACATGTCAGGGACCTCGTTGGTTTGAGAGAGCCGGGAATCGCTCAGAGAAGATACCAAGACAGCGGAGGAAGTTCCATCAGAGGATCTTCTCCAACACGACCTCCTCTCCGGTGCGGAGCCCCGAGTACTCGACGTGATCCGACGGGATCCCGATCTCTCCCTCCACGCCCGGCGCCACCTCGAGGCGGGCGTGGAGGGAGCGCAGCCCGCCCAGCCACCAGCGTCGATCCGCGACGTAGACCAGATCGCCGGATCTGGCCTTGAGACGGGCCGCCTCCTCGGGGGGGACCACGACGAACGGAGAGGCCTCGGGGCCCTCCCCCATCGCAGCGGTTTCACGGAGGGTGAGCCGGATCTTTTTGCCGGCCTCGAGATCGTTGGGTGCGGATCCCTTGAAGCGCCGCTTGGCGTCCCGGAGGGATCCGATCCAGAGACCGGCCATGGTCTCCTCGTCGGAGGTGTTCGGCCAGATGAACGCCGTGATCGCCCCCAGGAGACCACACGCGACGAAGCCGAACAGAGCACGCATGAAGCGCAGCGCGCCGGCCCCGGAGATGCCGTGGAGATCCATGAAGGGCTGCACCAGCGCATCCACCCAGAGGGACAGGACCACGAGGAGGCCGCCGCCCAGGAGGGTGACGAACGCGGCCCTGGCGGAGAATCGCTTCCAGAGGATCGCGTACATCACCACCACGATGATCGGGGGGCTGATCGCCGCCGTGAAGGCCCCGTGGGCCTGGTAGATCGAGTCGAACCCCATGAAGACCGGCACCAGGGCCAGGCCCAGGATCGTGAAGAGGACCGACGAGATCCGCGCGACGTTCAGGTAGTGCTTGTCCGTGCGGTTCGGCGAGATGAAGGGCCGGTAGATGTCGTTGACCGTGATGGCGCTCACTGCGTTGATCAGGGTGTCCACGGTGCTCATGAGGGCCGCAGTGAGCGCGGCCAGGATCAGCCCGAAGACCCCGGGGGTGCTGATCAGGTCCGCGACGGCCATGAAGATGTTCTTCGGCTCCGTGCCCGCGGGGAGGAGGCCGTAGGTCTCCATGGCCCGGCCGATCCAACCGGAGTTCCCCACGGCCAGCACGGCCAGGGGCATGAGGAACAGGGAGACGACGATGATCGCCTTGCGCCCCTCCGCGACGCTCTTCACCGCAAGGAAGCGCATGATGAGGCCCTGGTTGGCGAAGTAGAAGAACATCGACGAGCCGAAGAGGTCCTGCCACATGATCCCGGTCATGGGGAAGTCCGGATCCGAGAAGCCGGAGAAGGGCATCCGGTGCTCCTTCGGCAGGCCCTCCCAGAACGCGGAGAGCCCCGAGAGGCCCTGTCCGTTGTGCTCCCCCAGATACAAGATCCCCAGCACGAAGAGGAGGATCCCGGCGGCCAGGAGCAGGAAGCCCTGGAGCAGGTCGGTCATGATCACCGCGGTCTGCCCGCCGAAGGTGACGTAGAATGCGGCCACCAGGGAGATGATCGCGGCCCACTGGAAGGTCCCGATGCCCGGGACGATCGCGTGCATCGCCACGCCGAGGGTGTAGAGGTTGATGCCGATGTACCCCACCATGTAGAGCATGATGAAGATCACCGCCATCACCCGGGTCGGCCGATCGAAGCGTCTCTCGAAGTACTCGGGGATCGACTGCACCCGGGAGAAGTAGATGATCGGCAGCCAGCCCAACATGAAGAGGGGCAGCAGGAACCAGTCGTTCAGGTAGGTCATGGACGACGACAGGCCGTACCTGTAGCCCGCCGCCGAGTACTTGATGAAGGAGTAACTCCCCACCACGGTGGCCACGCAGGAGAACGCGATGATCCACCAGGAGAACCGCTGCCCGGAGAAGAAGAAGTCCTTGGTGGTGCGCGTCCCCTTGCCGAAGAGCGCGCCGAAGCCCAGGACCACGACGAAATAGATCAGGACGATGATGTAGTCGATCGGCTGTCCGTATGCGAATTCCATCGGTCCCCCCTACCGAGACGCCAGCAGGATCCACGCCGAGTGGACCCCCAGGTAGGCGAAGAACCCCGCGACGCTGATCCACACCGTCCACCGGTCCGAGGGGACCGCCATGTTCGCCGCGCCCAGGCGGAGACACATCAGCAGGGTCACCAGGAAGAAGACGCCACCGATGCTGTACTGGTAGGCAAGCTCAGCCCAGTTCATCGCACCCTCCACTCAACGTATCGGCGACGATACAACGTCCCGTGGGGCGTGTCGAGACCCCCCGTGGCCGTCGCGGCGGCCGTCGCGGATCCGGAACCACCACCATCCGCCATTGACCTTCCGGTCCATCCCCCTAGAATGTCCCTACCGCATCGACCGGAGGTCCGATGGCGCCACTCTCAGCAAAATCCACCGAGATCCGGGTGGGGCTGTTCATCATCACCGCGTTGGCAGTGATCGTCGCGTTCATCCTGATCCTGGCCAACGTGAAGTTCGAGAAGGGTTTCGTCGTTCACGTGGACTTCCAGTCCAGCATGACCCTTCGCGAGGGGGCCCTGGTGCGGCTCAGCGGCATGAAGGCCGGCAAGGTCGCCGACGTGGTCTACCGGGGCCAGGAGGACGCGACACGCCCCGGAGACGGCGGCGCGCCGTACGTCGTGCGCGTCACCCTGGAGCTCGACAAGGCCCTGGCCGGGACGATCAAGCGGAACACCAGCCGCTTCCTCGTCACCACCAAGGGGATGCTCGGCGAGACCTACGTCGAGATCTACCCGGGGGACGACGACGGCCCGAGCATCGAGGAGGGTGACGTCCTCCTGGGCACCCAGATGACCCCGCCCGAGGAGATCATGACCGGGATCAGCGACCTCCTGAGCCGGGTCTCCGGCCTGATGAAGGACCAGGAGCAGTCCATCGGGGATCTCATCGAGAGCCTGGACGAGCTGGCGGCGCGCTCAAAGAACCTGGCGAAGACCCTGCAGGAGCGGGCTCCGGCGCTCCTGGACGAGGTCGACGGGGCGGTGAGGGACATCCGCGCGCTGGCGCAGCGTACCGACCACGTCGTGGCTTCGGTCCAGGAGGTGATCGGAGACGGCGAGTCCCTCCACCGCATCTTGGGGGACGTGGAGACCACTGCGTCCGTGGTCGCGACGGGGGCCCCGGAGCTCATCGAGCGCGTGGACGGCCTGGTGGACGAGGGCCGGGTCCTCGTGGCCGATGCGCGGACCACCCTCGAGCAGGTGGAGGGGCGGGTGGATCAGCTCGCGGACGGTGCGGACGGCGCCGTGCGCGAGGCCCGGGGCGCCCTGCGGGACGCCCGAGGGTTGATCCGCGGCGGCCAGCCGGCCGTGGAGCGGCTCCCTGCGCTCATCGACCGCGCCGAGGCCCTCCTGACCAGCCTCGACGACGCCGTGCCGGAGCTGCGGACCGCGCTGGGGGGCGTGCCCTCGCTCCTCGCAAGCGCCCGCAAGGTCACCGACGCCGTGGCCGATGGCCGGGGAACCCTCGGCGCCCTGGTGATGGATCGGGCCCTCTACGACGACCTCAGGGAGATGCTCCTCGATCTCAAGCGTCGCCCCTGGAAGGTGATCTGGAAAGAGTAGGCGCAGGCGGGCCTCTTAATTGACAAGATCGCCCTCCCGGCCTATGCTCGAGGCGTCATCCGGAGGTGTTTTCATCATGCGACGAGCCCTGCTGATCGGCCTGCTCCTCACCGTCTCCGCCCCCTTCGCTGCGGGGCAGACCGGCCAGGGTGCGGTGATCCTCATGGGGGAGAGCGGCGCAGAGGCTGACCTCGTGGCCGATCTCGGCGAGGTCCTGGTCACCGCGCTCCTCCAGAAGAGCAACAACCGGTACCGCTTCCTGGGCAAGGAGGGCGTGGTCGCGGAGCTGATGAAGCGCCGCACCGAGTCCGGCCAGGTCTGCATCGAGTCCAACGACTGCATCCGCGCCTACGCCCAGGAGAGGGGCCTGGTGCTGATGGTCTACGGCAAGGTGGGCAAGGCCGCCTACGGGTACTGGCTGATCATCACCAAGATCGGGCTCACCGGGATCCCGGACGAGATCAAGAAGATGAAGGTCGAGGGCGGGGTGACCAAGCTCATCGAGGACGTCGAGGCCGCGGCGGACTGGCTCCTGGGGCCGGACAAGACCTGGCTCCAGGTCTCGGTGGACCAGGCGGGCGCGCTGCTGTTCCTCGACGACAAGGAGATCGGCACCGTGTCGGACGCCCCCCTGCAGGTGGCGCCTGGCAGGCACACGGTGCGCCTGACGAAGGAAGGCTACGAGGCCTACCTCGGCGACGTGGACTGCGAGCAGGGCACCCTCTGCAAGGTCGAGGCGACCATGGCCGTGGCCGCCCCGGACGTCCCCGACCCCATCCCCCCAATCACGAAGCCCTCCAAGCGCAAGAAGACCAAGACCTGGAAGGCCCTCGGGTGGGTGTTCACCGGGATCACCGCGGCGGGCCTCGGCAGCGCCGTCTACTTCACCGTGATGCTCAACAAGGACGCGCAGAACTATGACGACCGCCTCTTGGCGCTCTGCCCCAAGAAGATCTGCGAGATGAACCCGGCCAAGTTCGACGAGCTCTTCACCGATACTCCAGAGGTCAAGCAGATCAAAAGCGATGGAAGAAGACACGCCAAGTGGGCCAACGTCTCGTGGATCGGCACCGGCGTCGCGGGCGCGGCCGCGCTGAGCTTCTTCCTGGTGGACGCGTTCACCCCCTCACCGGTCGGGGAGGCGTCTGCCTTCCGGCGGCTCCAGCCCGTGGTCCATCCCGGGTTCACCGGGATGACCTTCAACCTCGACTTCTGACCCCGATGCGGCCCCTGACCGCGGCCCTGGTCCTGGCCTTCCTGGCCTCGGTGGGTCCTTCCATCGCCGACGAGGCGCCGGAAGATCCGCTCAGCGAGGCCCGCCACAAGCTCGACCTCGGGGACCACTTCCTCGACGACGGCCGCATCCCGAAGGCCCTGGAGTTCTATACCTGGGCGGCGCGCATCGCGCCGACCTGGTGGAAGCCGCACTACAAGCTGGGGCAGGCCCTCCAGCTGGCCCGGCGACCCGCGGAGGAGGTCCTTGCGCACTTCCGACGCGCCCTCTCCGCCTCTCCGGACGTCTACATCGTGCTGGTGGCCATGGGAGAGGTCCACGAAGAGGCGGGGGACTGGCCCGCGGCCGAGAAGACCTACCGAGAGGCCATGGAGGTGGCGGGCCCCGTGGAGCGGATCCTCGTGCGTCTCGGAGCGGTGCTCCTCGAGCAGCGGAAATGGGACGAGGCGCGAAGGGTCCTCGAGGAGGCCACGCGGCACGACCCCGGCCCCGCCGTCTATCACCAGCTCGCACAGCTGGCGCGGACCTCCGGAGACGTGGAGGAGGAGGAGCGGCACCTGCGGATCCTCCTGGTTCGAGCGCCGGACCCGGCGCCCTATGCGAGCCGCCTCGGGATCATCCTCCAGCAGACCGGAAGGACCCGCGCCGCAGAGCAACTCTCCACGTGGCTCAGGGGGGATCGACAGACGGCCCCGCCGCGCCTCTGAAAGGCGACGCGTTGTGTTTCGTGAAAGGAGCCGGGAACCTCCCCGGGGGGGCTGGTGTCAGAGGGGCCGTTCGGGGGTGGCTCCGGGGGCCTCGCAGGCTCCGGCTTTCCGCTTGACTCACCCGGGGGTGCCCCATAGAATGGCTTGGTTTCGCACGCAGGGGATGGATTCCCTCCCCTTGAGAAGGAGCAGGTGGCCTTATGAGGACTGGTCAGATACTCACCATTCTCGGTGCGCTCGGACTCATCGCCGCGATCTTTGGTCTTCCGGTGTACGAGATGCCCCAGCAGGACCCCGCGTTGGTCACTGAGCTGGGCTTCGGAATGATCATGGCGGGTCTGGCCGCAGCGATGGCACTGGTGGTGCTCATCGGGTATGCGAGCAACAAGGCGAAGCAGGCCGCCGGCCTCAACGTCATCCTCGCATCGGTGCTCCTCTCCATGGTGTTTTACATCGGGCTGTCCGCGCCCCATCTTTGGGCGGGGGCGCGCGGGCTCATCGATCCCTCCACGCCGGGCTCCTGGTTCGACGACGAGGGCAAGTTCCTCGGCTACTTGAGCGCGGGCGCGGGCTTCTACGTCCTCTGGCTCGGCGCGCTCCTGGCCCTGGCCGGCGTCCTGGCCGTGGTCTCCGCACAGCCCCGCTACACCTCCGGGACCCGCTTCCTCCGGGTGGCCCTCCTCTGGAAGGGCACGATCATCCGTGAGGAGGTCCTCTCCGAGGGAAAAACCCTCACCGTCGGCGAGGATCTGAAGAACTACTTCCCGCTGGAGACGGACTTCCGCAGTCTGCCCATGTTCAAGTACAAGAGCGGCCGAAAGAACCACGTCTACGAGTTGGCGCTCCTCAAGGAGATGGACGGCAAGCTCCACCTGGGCGGCGCGGACATGGACGTCTCGCAGGCCATCCGGACCAAGACCTCCAACACCGCCGCCGCCAACTCCGTCGAGATCAGGGACGGCGACTGGGGCGTCTTCAAGTTCGGCGAAGTGCAGCTGTTCTTCCAATTCACCCAGCCGGCGGCGGCCAAGACCAGGAAGTCGATCTTCGACTTCGATCACGCCTTCGTGGCCTCGGTGCTCCTCTCCTGTGCGGTGCAGACCGCCTTCCTCCTGACCATCATCGTGACCCCGGCCGACATGAACTACCAGGCCCGGGCCAAGGAGGCCTTCGCCAAGATGATCCGCATCGAGACGCGGAGGGCCGAGAGGGAGAAGGAGGAGAAGAAGAAGGAGCTCGAGGAGAAGAAGGAGGAGAAGAAGGAAGAGGAGAAGAAGGAGGAGGAGAAGGTCCCCGACGAGGTCCCCGAGGAGCAGCCCCCGATGCCCGACAAGCCCCTCGAGAAGGCGGGCGATCCCCTCAAGAAGGACATCGACCTCAGCAACCTCAAGAAGAACCAGCTCAAGCCGATCAAGGACGACAAGCGCGGCCTCGACGCAAAGCGCGACAAGCTCGCCCTGGACAAGAAGCAGGGCATGGTCGCCATCCTCCAGAACAAGAGCCGCAAGAAGTCCGCCCTCTCCTCCATCCTCGGCAAGCAGAAGGATCTCGTGGCCAAGAACGCGGTCTGGGGCGAGGACGGCGATTATGTCCTCGAGAACGAGGGACAGTCGGACCTCGCGTACGACGGCGCCTCGCTCACCACCGGTGACTACGGCGGCGGCGGGCTCGGCGGCGCCGGAGGCTTCGGCGACGGCGGCGGCGGCGGCGGCTTCGGCGCAGGCGGCGCCTTCGGCATGGGCGGCATGGGTGGCATCGGCG
>JBDRIT010000179.1:0-6091 GCA_043815665.1 Pseudomonadota bacterium | reverse complement strand
CTCGACCTTCTTCTCGTCGACCTTCTTCTCAGCGCCCTTGTCGCCGCAACCGGAGAGGGCCAACGCCAAAGCAGCCAGGATCGTGATCAGCATGGTGCGGTACATGGATAACCTCCTCATTACCGAATCCAAGAGACCCCGTAATATAGCCGATGGCGCCCGGAATTCAACCGCGGGTTTTTCCGGAGGACGCTTCGGCCCACCCTTCGAGACCCGACCAGGGGTTCCTGGCGGGTTCCCATGTCCCAACCGCCGTCGCGCCCCCGACGGAGGCGTCGTCCATTCGGGTTCGCAATTTCTGCGCACCCTGTTGTAGTATCCCGGGGGGGGCCAGGACAGGAGGCCGGCATGAGCGAGCGCGACAACTATGTTCTGGAGCTCGGAGAGAGGGCCCGAAGGAACAACCAGCTCCAGCCCGGGAGCTTCAGCCGCTTCGGAGTGAAGCACGGGCTGCGCAACGAGGACGGCTCTGGAGTCCTCGTCGGTCTCACCACCATCGCCGGGGTCTTCGGCTACGAGATGCGACAGACGCTCATCCCCACGGAGGGACGCCTCTACTACCGCGGGATCGACCTCAACGACATCATCAGACGATACGACGCCACCACGCGCTTCGCCTTCGAGGAGGTGGTGTACCTGCTCCTCTTCGGGGAGTTCCCCCGGCCCGAGGAGCTCAGCAGGTTCACGGGCGCACTCGCCGAGCTGCGCGCCCTCCCCCGGAACTTCGTGCGGGACGTGCTCCAGGCCTTCCCGACCCCCAACATCATGAACGGCCTCGCCCGTTCCATCCTGACCCTCTACAGCGCCGACCCGGACCCCGAGAGGCTGGCGATGGACAACCAGGTCCGCCAGGCCATGGAGGTGGTGGCGCGGATGCCGACCCTGGTCGCCTACGCCTACCATGTGATGGAGACCACACGGCGCGGGAAGGGCCTCATCCTCCTCGAGCCGGATCCGGAGCTCTCCAGCGCCGAAAACTTCCTGCGGCTGCTCCGCCCCGGAGGGACCTACACCGAGACCGAGGCCCGAACGCTGGATCGCTGCCTCGTGCTCCATGCGGACCACGGCGGGGGGAACAACTCGACGTTCACCGCCCGCGTGGTCACCTCGACCATGAGCGACATCTACTCCGCCATCGCGGCGTCCATCGGATCCCTCAAGGGGCCACTCCATGGGGGACAGAACGCGCGCATCGTCGAGCTCATGGACGATCTGAAGGAGGAGGTCCCGGCGCCCCGGTCCCTGGAGGGGATCCGGACCTACCTCTTCCGCCTGCTCCAGGGCGAGGCCTTCGACGGACACGGACGGGTCTACGGAATGGGCCACGCGGTGTACACCCTCAGCGATCCCCGGTCGATCCTGCTGAAGCGGTACGCAGAGGAGCTGGCCCGTGAGAAGGAGAGCCTCGACGAGTTCGATCTGTGGGCCACCGTGGAGGAGGAGACCCAGACGGTGCTCCGGGAGCTCAAGCGCGACGACCACCTCCTGATCTGCGCGAACATCGATTTCTATGCGGCCTTCGTGTACAAGCTCCTGGATCTTCCGCGGGAGGTCTTCACGCCCCTCTTCGCGATCGGCCGGGCGCCGGGCTGGTGCGCACACCGCCTGGAGATGATGTCCAACCCCATGAAGGTCATGCGGCCCTCGTTCAAGGTCGTCTGCCCGGGCTGCGTTCCGGAGGAGGGCCGCTGCGAGACCTGCGTATACTCCAAGCACACGATTTGAGGGAGTCGAGATGAACCTGGCGATCATCGGCGCCGGTCTGACCGGACGGACCCTGGGGAAGCAATGGGCCGCGAAGGGAAACCAGCTCTGGTTCGGGGGGAGCGACGAGGACCGTGCCCGCCTTCAGCAGACCGTGGAGGACGCGTGGCCCAACGCCCGTGCGGTGACGGTCCGCGCGGCCACGGAGGCCTGCGACGTCGTGGTCCTGGCGGTCCCCTGGAAACATGCGGACACCTGCCTGGAGGGGGCGGCAGATCTCACGGGCAAGATCCTGGTGGACACCATCACCCCGGTCACCTGGGTGGACGGGCCCCAGCCCGCTGGCGAGGGCTCCTTCGCAGAGACCCTCGCCAGGCGATACCCGGGTGCGCGGGTCGTCAAAGCCTTCAACACCCTCGCCGCCAGGCACCTGATGAACGTCCGCTTCGGCAACCAGGACGCGGACACCTTCCTCTGCGCCGACGATCTGGACGCGCTCGGCGTGGTGCGGACCCTGGCGGAGCAGATCGGATTCCGGGCGGTCAATGCGGGTCCCCTCCACAACGCCGTGCTGGTCGAACACCTCTCTGTCCTCTTCTTCTACCTCGGGACCCGGGACCCGAAGGCGGTGCAGTCGGTGTCGTCGATGATCGGGAATGGCAAGAAGAGCGGGGGACGCCTCCCTCCCGCTTGACAGACCTTGGCCCTGCACCCGATCATCGCGGGCGAAGGCACGAAACACCGGACGAAACAAAAACATCGCCCCAGGGGAGGGTCAACCATGGCGAAGGCAAATGACACCCTGCTCGTCCTCCTTGTGGACGACGACCACTCGGACAGTGAGCTCATCCGGCGTGCCCTCGAGTGCAGCACCCGGGACATCGAACTCGTCTCCGTCGGGAGCGGCCCCGAGGCCCTCGACTACCTCCGGCGGGAGGGTCACTGGACCGATGTGACGACGCTCCGGATCCCGGATCTCCTCATCCTCGATCTGGAGATGCCGGGGATGCGGGGCAGGGAGGTCCTCGCGCGGATCCGCGCGGATCCATTGATCCCCTACATCCCCATCGTGGTCCTCACCGCCTCCGATGATCCGGAGGACATCGAGGGCTGCTACGAGAGCGGGGCGAACAGCTACTTGGTGAAGCCCTTCGGCGTGAAGCCCTTCTCCGAGGCGATGGAGCTCATCGAGCGCTTCTGGCTTGGCTCCGAGCATCTCCGGCGTCCGGTGACCGAGGCGTGATGACGGTCCGAACGGTGTCACCCGATGCTGGCCCCTTCGACGTCCAGCTCGAAGAGGCCCTGCTCTCCATCGACCGGGCCGGCGTCGACGCGGCCCTTGCGAGCGCTGTAACGGCAGGAGGCCTGTCCCCTTCGGAGATCGCGGACCAGGTCATCGCACCCGCCCTCGAGCGGATCGGGGACGGCTGGGAGCGGGGGCGCGTCGCGCTCTCCCAGGTGTACATGTCCGGGCGGCTCCTGGAGGCGGCGATCTCGAGATGGGCCGAGCCAGTCGTCAGGATGCGGAGATCGCCGGTGATCGGAGCCGCCGTGCTCGAGGATCACCACTCGCTGGGCAAGCGGATCCTCGTCTCCGTCCTCCGCGCCGCCGGGCGGGACGTCCACGACCTGGGCACGGGGCTGTCCGCGCCGGACCTCGTGGATCGCGCTGCCGAGGCGGATATCGAGATCCTCATGGTCTCCGTCCTGATGATCCACCGGGCCTTGCACGTGAAGGAGGTCCGGACCCTTCTGGACGCTCATGGCATGGGACGCGTCCGGCTCATCGTCGGCGGCGCACCCTTCGTCCACGACCCGGAGCTCTGGCGACGCGTCGGTGCGGACGCCATGGGGCGCAGCGCGGCGGACGCCCTGCGGCTCGTCAGATCGTGGGATGGGGGTGCACCATGAGCGGAGCCATGACCTCCATGGAGCGGATCGGCACGGCCCTCTCCCACGCGGAGCCGGATCGAGTCCCGGTGATGCTCACGGTGACCATGCACGGCGCGAAGGAGCTCGGTCTCAGCATCGAGGAGTACTTCTCCAAGCCGAGACACGTCGTGGAGGGCCAGCTCCGGCTTCGGAGGAAGTTCGGCCACGACTGCCTGAACGCGTTGACCTACGGTGCGATGGAGTACGAGGCCTTCGGGGGGCGGGCGACCTTCGCGGACGACGGGCCGCCCAACGCGGGGGAGCCCGTCATCCGGACCCGGGCGGACATCTTCAATCTGACGGTCCCGAAGATCCAGGACGTCCCGAAACTCCAGGACGGCCTGGCGATCACCCGGGGGCTGACGGAAGCCGCCGCGGGAGAGGTGCCCGTGGTCGGCGTGGCCATCTCACCCTTCTCGATGCCCGTGATGCTCATGGGGTTCCAGGGCTGGCTGGACCTCCTCCACGATGACCGGGAGGCGGTGGATCGGCTCATGGAGGTGACGGGCCGCTTCTGCTCTGACTGGGCCAACGCGCAGTTCGCGGCCGGGGCCACAGCGGTGGCCTACTACGACCCGGTCTCCGCGTCGGACATCACCCACGAGGACCTGTTCCGGGAGATCGGGCTTCCCGCTGCGCGGAGGACCATCCAGAGCTTCCAGGGCGCAGCCGCATACCATCTGGCCAGCGGCAGGGCCCTGGGCCGGATCGATGACTACGCGTCCACCGGGGCCGCCGGCCTCGGGGTGAGCAGCCAGGAGGATCTCGGCAAGATCAAGCGCCAATGCGCCGGTCGACTGGCGGTCATCGGCAACCTCAACGGCATCAAGATGGTGCGCTGGAGCCCCGAGGAGATGAGGGCAGCGGCGGCAGCCTGCATCGCTGCCGCGGCGCCGGGCGGCGGCTTCGTCCTCTCGGACAACCACGGGGAGATCCCCTTCCAGGTCCCGGACGAGACCCTCCACGCGCTCATGGACACGGCCCGGGAGCTCGGCACCTACCCGATCCGGGGGACCGACGATGTCTGAGCGGGGCATCGGCGTCCTCTGCTGCTCCCTCCTCATGGGAGAGACCCGCCGGGCCCTGGATCGCCTCGGTTGGACCGGGGTCCTGGTGGCGACCGTGCCCGGGCAATGCCACACCGCAGGGCCGACCCAGAACGTGGACTGGGACAGGGCCCTGGACTCGCTCCTCGAACAGACGGACGACATCATCGCGGTCTGCATGAACTGCATCCACCGGCCCGGCGCTTACGCCCGGAACGGGAGTCGCCTCGCCTTGATCGACCATCCGCAGGTCCGAACAACAGGCGCGGTGACCCAGGGTGAGCTCTTCATTGGTGCGGAGGCCACCGAGGCCCTCCTCTCGGAGCGGGCCTTCATGGTGCTCCCCGGATGGCTGAATCTCTGGCGTCAGGTCGTCTTCGATGTCTGGCGCTTCGACGACGCCACGGCGCAGGAGTTCTTCCGGGAGTCCTCCAGCCGACTCCTCTTCCTGGACACCGGCATCGAGGGCCCCTGGGACCAGGAGATGCAAGCCTTCTCCGAATGCGCCGGCATCCCCTGGAAGCGACGCGTCGTCGGGACCAGCTACCTCGAGGGCCTCCTGACCCTGGAGTTCGAGAGGATCCGGGCCGAACGGCTGGCCGGGAAACAGGAGGAGTCTCTCCGGAAGGCCCGGGCCGTCGCGGCGGATCGCGAGGTCCTCGTGGACTTCGTCACGCGGCTGGTGGACGTCCTGGACGGCCCGGCGATCCGGACCCAGCTCCGTGAGACCCTCGAGATGCTCTTCGCGCCGGAGGCCGTCGAGATGGAGGATCTCCCGGCTCCGATTCCAGCCAAAGTGCCAGCGGCGCGGTCCACCCGGGTCTCCGTGACCGAGGACGGACGGAGCCTCGAACTCGACGTCCTCCTCGGAGACGGCTCACGGATACGCTTCCTGGTCTACAACGTCACCTTCCTCGAGCACATGGACCGCTACCTCCCCCTGGCGAGGATCACCGCGGACGCCGCGGCCCTCGCCCTGGACGCGGCGCGGCTCCACCTCCGGGAGAAGGACCTGGTCAAGGCCCTCCAGGAGAAGGTCACGGAGCTCGACTCCTTCGTCTACAGCGCATCCCACGACCTGCAGTCGCCCCTGCGCTCGGTGGTGGCGTTCAGCGAGCTCCTGACCCAGGAGCTCGGGGATGGCCTCTCCGACGACGCGGGGACGTACCTCGACTTCATCACCAAGGGCACGAAGCGGATGAACGCGCTGGTCATCTCCCTCCTCGCGCTGTCCCGCACAGAGCGCCACGCCTTGAACGTCGCTGAGGTCTCGCTGGAGCGCTGCGTCGACGACGCGCTGCTCAACCTCTCGTCCCCGATCCATGAATCAAGCGCGGCCGTGGAGCGGGGCCGCCTCCCTCGGGTCCAGGTCGACCCGACGCTCGTAACACAGCTCTACCAGAACCTCA
>JBDRIT010000178.1:0-6968 GCA_043815665.1 Pseudomonadota bacterium | reverse complement strand
AGTGGTGCGAGACGCAATCGGGCTGGAAGGCTCTGTAATCATAGAGGAAAGCAGCGGAGTAATCGTCAAGTGGGTGCGAGACGCATTAGGAGCGGAAACCGAGCAACGACGTGGGTTTCCTCGCCGACTAATGCCTCCTGGTCTGCGAGACGCAATAGGAGGTGATGCAAGGCCACCATAGGCTTGCCTCCATGACGGAGGTCGCCCATGCGTGTAGACCTGCACCAACTGGATCGGAAGTATGATGGCCTGAAGATCCGCAGCCGCCATGTCGAGGCGAAGCTGCTTGCTTCTCTGGAATCCGACGGCCAGCAGACCCCCATCGTCGTCGTCCGCGGCGAGAGCGAGGCGTCTCCCTTCATCGTGATCGATGGATTCAAGCGAGTCCGTGCGGCCTCTCGTCTGGGCATGGACCAACTTGAGTGCAACGTCTGGGATCAGAGCGAGGCGGATGCCCTGGTGCAGTTGCATGCGCTGCAACGCCCCAGGGACCGGTCTGCGCTCGAGGACTCGTATCTGATCCTGGCCCTCCAGGAAGAGCATGGTCTGTCGCTCTCGGCCATTGGCCACCGCCTCGGCCGAACGAAGAGCTGGGTGAGCCGCCGCGTCGGTCTTGTGCGGGAGTTGCCGGACTGGTTGCAGGAGCATATCCGGAACGGCGAGCTGCAATGCTACGCCGCGACGAAGTACCTCCTGCCGTTGGCGCGCGCCAACAGAGAGCACGCAAAGCTCCTGGCCAGGGAGCTTGCCGGGATGAATGTGACCACCCGAGAGGTCGGCGACCTGTACTACGCGTGGAAGACGGGGAGCGACGAGGATCGCCTCACCGTGCTCTCCCGACCGGACCTCGTGCTCGCAGCTCGTCACACCCAAAGCCAGGCGGAAACCGAAGACCAGAGCCTCGAATCAGTGTTGCAGGACCTTGCCAAGGCGGAATCGCTTCTGCGCCGGGCTCTGCGCACCGTCGAGCGACTCTCGGTACGCGGGCTGGAGGCCTGGACCGTGGACTCGTTGCGCCTGCGAAAGCGGCGAGTATGGGAGGCAATCACGCTTCTCGATAAGCAATTGATGGAGGTGCTGGATGAGGGTCCTGGATCAGGAGACGAGACGTCTGATTCTGCAGTTGCATGAGAAGGACGTCCCCAAACGAAGAATCGCCAAGCTGGTCGGTCACTCTCGACCGACGGTGAGCAGGGTGATCACCAGCGGCAGCGAGGAACCCGACACGTCGGGCAGGCGGAGCGTGCTCGACGACCACGAGGACGAAGTCCGCAGACTGCTCGGAACGTGTCGCGGCAACCTGGTGCGCGTGCACGAAGAGCTCGTGGCGGCGGGGGTGTCGCACGGCTACACGACACTCACCGACTACGTGCGCACCCACAACCTGAAGGAAGCGCCGAAGCTTCCCGCCGGGCGATACCACTTCGATCCCGGACAGGAGATGCAATTTGATACCTCTCCCCACCGGGTCCTCTTCAAGGATGGCGAACGGAAGTGTCAGTGCGCGTCGCTGGTGCTGTGCTACAGCCGCATGTGGTACATCCAGTACTACCCCCGCTTCACCCGCCTGGAGTGCAAGACCTTCCTGACCGAGGCGCTCAAGTACTTCACCGGTGCCTGTGCGACCTGCATGATCGACAACACCAACGTGGTGGTCCTCCACGGCTCCGGGGCCGACGCGGTGATCACTCCCGAGATGGTCGACTTCGGTCGTCGTTTCGGCTTCTCCTTCGTCGCCCACGCCATCGGTGATGCGAACCGCTCGGCCCGCGTCGAGCGTCGCTTCCACCATGCGGAGAACAACTTCCTGGCGGGTCGGAGCTTTGCCGACTTCGCGGACGTGAACGCCCAGGCCGAGGCGTTTTGCAGCCGCATCAACCGCAAGACCCAGCGCCGCATCAAGGCGACTCCCCTGGAACTCTTCGTCGCAGAGCAGCCAGCATTGAGTCCGCTGCCGCCGGTCGTGCCCCCGGTCTACCAGGTGGCGTACCGGGTCGTGGACGTCGAGGGCTACATCCACCTCGGTGGCAACACGTACTCCGTGCCCTACGAACTCATCGGCCGCCAGGTGGAGATCCGCGAAGACCTGAGTCAGATCCGGGTCTATCACGGTCCCCGGGAGGTGGCCACGCACGCCCGCGTCCAGGACAAGCGCGGGAAGCGCATCACGGACAAACAGCATCGGCCGAGCCGCAGCGCGGCGGGTCGCCGCAGCCAGCAGCCACTGCCAGAGGAGCGCCACCTGCGCTCGGCAGATCCCCTTCTCGATGCCTACGTCGACAACCTGCGCAAGAAGTCCCCCGGCCGGGGGGCGGCGGCTATCCGAAGGCTCTACCGGATGTACAACGAGTACCCGGAGGGCGCTTTCATGGCGGCCCTGCGCGAAGCGCACAAGTACGGCCTGCTCGACCTCTCCCGGCTCGAGAAGATGGTCCTGAAGGCACTTGCAGGACGCCTCTTCCCGCACGACTCCCCCGTCGATGCTCAGGAGGACAGAGATGAAGGATGACCTCGAGCAACTGTGCAAGCTGCTACGCCTCAAGCGCATCCCGGACATCTTCGATCGCGAAATAGAGCGAGCCAACCAGGAAGGGCCGGGGTATTCGGACTTCCTGGCCAGGCTGCTGCGACAAGAGTACGACTTCCAGCGGGAGCAGGCGACGGAAGGGCGCCTCGAGCGGGCGAAGATCCCGGAGATGTGGTCACTGGACTCCTTCCCCTGGGACCGCCAGCCAGGTGTGGACAAGCGGGCCATCCGAGAGCTGGCCGAGCTCGACTTCGTACGCTCGGGCACCAACCTCGTCCTCCGGGGTGACACGGGAGTGGGCAAGACCGGGCTGGCTACGGGGATCCTTCTGCGAGCAATCCAGGACGGCTACCGCGGCTACTTCCTCCGGGCCCAGGACCTCTTCGATGAACTCTACTCCACGCTGGCCGACCGCTCCTCCCGGCGACTCCTCGACAGACTCATCCGCTATGACCTGCTTCTCATTGACGAGATGGGGTACCTGAACCTCCGTGCCGAGCAGACCAACCTCTTCTTCAAGCTCATGGAGGAACGCTACGTCGCCCGTCGCGCCTCCATCATCACGACCAACCTCGAGTACGACCAGTGGCGCACCTTCCTGGGCAACGAGCACCTCACCAATGCTCTGCTCTCCCGCATCCGCCATCGCTGCATCACGATCAGCATCGAAGGGCCATCTCTGCGCTCCACGAGCCAGATCGATTGATGCCTCTGGCCTCGCCAGCATCGGGGCGGAGGCTCAGCGCAGCACACGCCACAGGCCAACTCCGCAATCCAGAAAACACTTCCAAGAAAACCGAGCGGCAAACTACGGGCCAGCACAAGCGGTCAAAGTAGCTCCAGCGTCGAAGGGCGGACTCCGATGCACCAGCTCGCCGCGCTACTCGTTGCTATGGACGGCGAGGAGCGCGACTGTTGTTGGTGTTCATTTTTACGAAGTTCACCAGCGCTCAACATCCAGTGTCGAGCGGGAGTTGTCGCTATGAAGATGAAGGTGCTCGTTGGAGTCGTTGCCTTGTCGCTGGTCGGCAGCGCTTGCTCACACGACGGAGGTACCGTCTACCCGGATTCGTCTACGGACGGAGCGCGTGTAGGCGATATCGGAGTCGATGGCTTGGACGGGGTGCCGACTTCGGACATCCAGGTTACCGAGAGCATCAACGAAGTCGCACCGATAGACAGTGGGGACGCTTTTCAAGTTTGTGAGCCCGGCGAAGGCTGTCCAGGCGATCCTTGCGGCGACAACGAAGACTGCTTGTCCGGATGGTGTGTGGATCACCTCGGCGACTCGGTCTGCACCGACACCTGTGTTGAGGAATGCCCTCCCGGGTGGAGCTGCAAGCAGGTAGGTTCCGACCCGGACACGATCTTCATCTGCATCTCAGATTTCCCGACGCTTTGCGTCCCTTGTGCAGCAGGTGTGGACTGCATCAGCGGCACCGGGACTCAGGTCCCATGCGTGACCTACGCGGGCGAGGGCTCCTTCTGCGGCGGCGCGTGCGGGCTCGACGGGGACTGCCCAGACGGCTACGCGTGCCAGGAGGCCCAGACCGTGGCCGGCGCTACGCTCTCCCAGTGCGTCTCCGTCACCGGTGCGTGCGAGTGCACAGACAAGTCCATGGCCTTGGGCCTCTTTACGCCCTGCGTGGTGGCGAACGAGCACGGGACCTGTGGAGGCGTGCGGATCTGCACGGAAGGTGGGCTCTCGGGCTGCGACGTGGGCTCGCCTACGCCAGAGCTCTGCGACGACTTGGACAACAACTGCGACGGCGAGATCGACGAAGACACCTGCGACGACGACAACCCCTGCACCACCGACATCTGCAACGGGGTGGACGGATGCGAGCACGTCGCGTTGGATGGCGTCGAGTGCCTCGATGGGGATCCTTGCACAGCTGCAGATCATTGCATCGCTGGGGTCTGCGTCGGCGATCCGGTTCTCTGCGATGATCAGAACGCCTGCACCGACGACTCCTGCACAGAAACAGGTGGCTGCGCCCACCTACCTAACGTGGTGGACTGCGACGACGAAGACCCCTGCACCGTGGCGGACGAGTGCCTGGAAGGTGCTTGCGTGGGCGTTTCCATCGACTGCGACTGCCTCACCGACGAGGACTGCGACAAGCTCGAGGACGGTGACCTGTGCAACGGAACCCTGTACTGCGACACAGCCATGACCCCGCACCTATGTAAAAACGAGCCCGGGACGGTGATCGAGTGTCCCGAACCCGAGGGCCCCACTGCACCCTGCCTTGCGCCGGCCTGCGACCCCGAGACCGGCGAGTGCGGCTTCGCTGAGGACAACGAAGGCTATCCATGCAACGACGAAGACCTCTGCTCGGTGGCGGACGAGTGTGAGAAGGGCGTGTGCATCGGCGGCGTCCCGGCCAACTGCAACGACGGCAACGTCTGCACCGACGACGTCTGCGAGCCAGCGCAGGGCTGCTTGCACGTGCCTAACACCCTCCCCTGTGAAGACGGAGACGTCTGCACCGTGGGCGACCAGTGTGAGGCCGGTGCGTGCATCCAGGGCCCGGACCTCTTCTGTGATGACGGGAACGTGTGCACGGATGACGCGTGCGACCCGGCAGTGGGTTGCGTGCACACGCCCAACGAGGGGCCTTGTGACGATCTGAATCTCTGCACAGAGGACGACGTATGCACTGCTGGGGCCTGCGTCCCGGGTATGCCAGTGGACTGCAACGACCTCAACGTCTGCACAGATGACTCCTGTGCGCCCTTGATCGGCTGTATCAACGTACCCAACAACGCGCCCTGCAACGACGAGGACGCGTGCACGGTGCAGGACTTCTGCGCGGAGGGCGCGTGCGTGGGGCAGCCCCTGGACTGCGACGATGGCAACGTCTGCACCAACGACTCCTGCGACTCGGCCACGGGCTGCGTCCACACGGCCAACGACGCACTCTGCAACGATGCGAACCCCTGCTCCACCGGGGACCATTGCAGCGGCGGCGCCTGCGTCTCCGGCGGCACCAACGAGTGCAATGACGGCAACGTCTGCACAGACGACTCCTGCGACCCGACGACGGGCTGCATGAACACCCCCAACACCGCACCCTGCAACGACGGGGACCTTTGCACCGGGGGGGACGTCTGCGGAGACGGCTCGTGCAGCGGCGCGGCGGTGGACTGCGATGATGGCAACGTCTGCACCGACGACACCTGCGCCCCCGCTACGGGCTGTCAGCACGCGCCCAATGCGGCGGCCTGCGACGACGGGAATCCCTGCACTCTCGACGACCACTGCGACGGGGGCCTCTGCGAGCCAATGGGCACCGACGCGTGCGACGACGGGAACCCTTGCACCGCCGACTACTGCGCCCCGGCTGCGGGCTGCGTGCACGAGAACAACGACCTGGCTTGTACCGACGGGAACGTCTGTACCATCGGCGACACCTGCGCAGCGGGAGTCTGCGCGGGCGGTGAGCTCCTGCCCTGCGACGACGGCAACGTCTGCACCGATGACAGCTGCGACCCCGGGGCCGGCTGCCAGCACGATCCCAACATCCTGCCCTGCGACGACAACAACACCTGCACCACCTCGGACGCCTGCGTGAACGGTGCGTGCAAGGGCGAGGGCTCCCTGGACTGCGACGACGGCAACATCTGCACCAAGGACATCTGTCTTCCCGGTGGTGGCTGTGACCACGAAGACATCCAGGGCCCCTGCTCCGACGATGACCCCTGCACCCTGAACGACGTGTGCGACGCGGGCGCGTGCGTGTCTGGGCCGATGCTGGACTGCGACGACGACAACCCCTGCACCGACGACCTTTGCGACGAGGACGGGACGTGCCAGGCCGTGCCGAACGAGGCTGTGTGCTCCGACGGGAATGCATGCACCGAGGGAGATCACTGTGTGGACGGGGCCTGTGTCTACACAGGCACCGCAGACTGCGACGACGGGAACGTCTGCACCACGGACTTCTGCACGCCGGGCGGAGGATGCCTCCACGGGTTCAACACCGTCCCCTGCACCGACGGCAACGCCTGCACCCTTGGGGACACCTGCTTGGACGGCGCTTGCGTGGGCGACGCTGTGATGGACTGCAATGACGGGAACCCCTGCACGGACGACTCCTGCGAACCCGGTGGAGGGTGCATCCACACCAACAACCAGGCCCCCTGCAACGACAGTAACGCGTGCACGGTCAGCGACAAATGCGGTGGAGGCTTCTGCCTGCCCGGTGCGCCCCTCGGCTGCAACGACGGCAACGGATGTACCGACGATTCCTGCCATCCGGAGGTGGGGTGCATCTACGTGGACAACACGGCGCCGTGCACCGACCAGGACGCGTGCACCTCCGGCGACCAGTGTGCGGACGGTGCCTGTGTGCCCGGCGTGTCCCTGGACTGTGATGACGGCAACGTCTGCACCGACGACTCATGCAGTGTGGTCCTGGGCTGCGTGAACAGCCCC
>JBDRIT010000177.1:0-16759 GCA_043815665.1 Pseudomonadota bacterium | reverse complement strand
GACCCAGGCGCGATCGCGAAGAGCGAAAAGATGTGATCGATCGTCAGACGGCGACGGCAACGGCAACGGACCATTCTTCCAGCCGAGTCAAGACAGAGTTCGATAGACCGCTGGGGGAGCGGCGACTTTGCGATTGCCCTGATTCCCCTCCCCCGCGAACTTGCACCTTCCGCCCGGATCTGGTAGGAATTTCCACCCGGAATCTGCCCCTGAAGGAGACGAGATGACCTCCCTCGAACGCTTCCGCGCCGCCCTCGCCGGCGGCATGGCCGACCGGCCCCCCGTATGGATGATGCGCCAGGCCGGCCGGACCCTGCCCGAGTACCGGGCGCTCAAGGAGAAGCACACCTTCTCCGAGCTGTACCGGACCCCGGAGCTCGCGGTGGAGGTGACCCTCCAGCCCGTGCGCCGGCTCCCGGTGGACGCGGCGATCCTGTTCAGCGACATCCTGGTGATCCCCGAGGCCATGGGCATCGACGTCACCTTCAATCCGGCGCCGGTGCTCTCACCGATCATCGCGACCCGGGCCGACGTGGAGGCCCTCCGCCCCGCGGCCCCGGAGACCTCCCTGGGCTTCGTCGCGGAGACCCTGTCCCGCCTCCGGGAGGAGATCGGTCACACCCACGCGATCCTGGGCTTCTCCGGCGCGCCGTTCACCATCGCGTGTTACATGATCGATGGGATCGGCTCCAAGGGCTTCCCGAAGACCCACGCGATGATGTATCGGAATCCGGCCCTCTTCGATGATCTCCTCACCCGGATCACCGAGGCGACCATCGCGTACCTGCGGATGCAGTGCGCCCAGGGGATCACCGCGTTCCAGGTCTTCGACACCTGGGCCGAGATCCTGGCTCCGGAGACCTACCGGCGCTTCGCGCTGCCCCAGGTCCAGCGGGTCTTCCGGGCCCTGCGCAGCACCGGCGTCCCTTCGATCTACTACCTCAAAGGCGCAGCCCATCTCCTCGAGGCCTCGTCCCAGGCCGGGGCGGACATCCTGAGCGTGGACGATCGGCTCAGCCTGGAGCGGGTCCGCGCCCACCTGGGCGATGACGCCCTTGTCCAGGGCAACCTGGATCCCCATGCTCTCCACGCGGACCCCGAAACGATCCGCAGGGCCGTGTGGCGGATGCTGGACATGACCCGTGGACGCGGCCACATCGTGAACCTGGGCCACGGGCTCTCCCCGGACAGCCCTCTCGAGGGCATCGAGGCCTTCCTGGACGCGGTGCGTACCTGGGCGGAGGCGCGTTGATGGCGACGACGGATCCCAGCCCGAGGCAGCTCTCTCCGGACCTCCTGGCCCGCTACGAGAAGAGCGGGCCGAGGTACACGAGCTACCCCACCGCCCCGCACTTCCGCGAGGACTTCGACCGGGAAGCCGCCGCGACGCGGTGGCGCGCGGGCGGCGCGAGCCTCTCCATGTACGTCCACATCCCCTTCTGCAAGAGCCGCTGCGGCTACTGCGGCTGCTACACCCTCACGGATCAGCCGGAGGGGACCGTGGACGGGTACCTCCAGGGCGTCCTGGACCAGGCGGACGAAATCGCGACCCTGGTGGATCCCGCCCGCCCCGTGCGGCAGCTCTCCTTCGGCGGGGGAACGCCCACCTATCCCGGGCCCGCGCGGTTCCGCGCCCTGATGGAGGGCCTCACCTCCCGTTTCGCCTTCGATCCCGACGGCGAGCGCGCGGTGGAGGTCGATCCTCGCTCCGTGGACGCGGACTACCTGGACCTCTTGGTGGACCTGGGCTTCAACCGCTTCAGCTTCGGGGTCCAGGATCTGGAGCCCGGGGTCCAGGAGATCGTCAACCGGGTCCTCCCCGTCGAGCGCCTCAAGGGCCTCATGGACCACCTGCGGTCCCGGGGCGTGGACGCGATCAACCTGGATCTCATCTACGGCCTGCCCACCCAGACCGAGGAGAGCTTCGGCCGGACCCTGGAGCGGATCATCGCGCTGCGGCCCACCCGCCTCGCGGTCTTCGGCTACGCGCACGTGCCCTGGGTCGCGCCCCACCAGGCGTCCCTCGCTGCGCACTCAATCCCCGACCGGGACGCACGCCTCGCGCTGTTCTCCCTGGCCTGGGAGATGCTCCGAGACGCGGGCTGGGAGCAGGTGGGCATGGACCACTTCGCCCGCCCCGGGGACGAGCTGGTCGGCGCCCTCCGCACCCGGACCCTCAACCGGAACTTCATGGGCTACACCACCCGGCGGGGACTCGATCTCGTGGCCCTGGGTGCCTCCGCGATCAGCGCGGTGTCCGGCACCTACACCCAGAACATCAAGCCCGTCCCCGGCTTCCTCGGGGCCCGTGGAGTCGGCCGCTGGGCCCGGGGCTGGCTCCTGGACGATGAGGACCGCCTGCGGGGCGACGTGATCATCGATCTCCTCTGCAACCTCCACCTCTCCTACGACCGGGTGGAGGCGGCCCACAGGATCCGCTTCGACGAGCACTTCGCCCTGGAGCTCGGTGCGCTCGCAGCCATGGAGGCGGATGGCCTCGTGGTCCTCGGGGATCGCACGCTGGACGTGACCCCGGTGGGCCGGTACTTCATCCGCAACGTGGCCATGATCTTCGACAGCTACCTGCGCGAGGGCGCGGCCCCGGGGGCGCGCTACTCCAAGACGATCTGACGGAAGGAGGCAGACAGTGACCGGGCGACCTGCGCTTCCAACGGATGTCGGCGTCCTGCTCACGGACATGGGTGGGCCCGCGTCCACCGAGGACATCGAGGCCTTCCTCCGTGCCCTCCTCGGGGACCCGCGGATCCTCCGGATGCCCTTCGGATTCCTCCTGCGACCGATCCTGGCCCGTCGAATCGCGCGCACGCGCACACCCATGGTGGCGCCGCGCTACGCCGCCATCGGCGGGGGCTCTCCCCTCCTCGAGGCGACCCTGCAGCTGGCCGCCGCGGTGGAGGGCCTCCTGGGGAACCCCGTCCGCGTCGCGATGCGGTACACGGCACCACGCCTGGCGGCGGCCCTGGAGGATCTGGGAGGCAGCGGCCTGGAGCGGGTCGTGGTGATCCCCCTCTACCCGCAGTACTCGACCTCCACCACCGCCTCGACCCTGGACGATCTCCGCCGCAACGCGCCATCTCAGCCGGCGGTTACCGTGGTGGACCGCCACGCGGATCGACCGGGATATCTCGACGTCCTGTCCGGTCTCCTGGCGGTCACCCGCGCCGCCGCGGCCGAGGGCGCCCACGTGCTCTTCACGGCGCACAGCGTCCCGGAGAGCTTCACCCGGGCCGGAGATCCCTACGTCTCCGAGATCGAGGCCACGGTGACCGGGATCGCGATCCGCGCAGGGTTGGAGCCGCGGGGACATTCCCTGGCCTTCCAGAGCGTCGGCCCCGTGGGCCGCTGGCACGGCCCCGCCGTGGGAACGGCCCTGGAGCGCCTCCACGGCGATGGCGTCCGGGATCTCGTGGTCCAACCCCTCTCCTTCGTCTCCGAGAACCTGGAGACCCTGTGGGATCTGGACATCGAGATGCGCAGGCGATGTGATACCCTCGGGATGTCTGTTCGACGCGTCCCGGCCCCCGGCACCTCACCGGGATACGTCGCGCTCCTCGCAGACCTCGCCTCCGAGGCGGCCGAGAGGGAGGGATGGCTCTGATGCTCGACACGATCATCGTCGGAGGCGGCGTCGCCGGCCTGACCGCCGCCTGGGATCTTGATCGGGCGGGTCACAAGGTCCTCGTCCTCGAGGCGGCCAGCGAGATCGGCGGGAACGTCCGCACCATGGAACGGGACGACTTCAGGATGGAGCGTGGTCCCCACAGCTTCCTGTCCTCCGCGGATCACGTCTGGCGCCTCGTAGAGGAGCTGGGCCTCGACCACCAGGTGGAGGAAGCCGCGCCCGTGGCCTCCAATCGCTACATTCTCCGCGGCGGCCGGCTCCATGCGCTCCCCCTCTCGGCAGGAGCCTTCCTCGGGACCCGCCTCCTCTCCTTCGGCGCCAAGGCGCGCCTCACCATGGAGCCCTTCATCCGGCCCGGGGGGACCGCAGACGACACGGCCTGGGAGTTCTTCGTCAGACGCTTCGGTGAGGAAGCGGCCGCCTGGATCATGTCTCCTTTTATTTCCGGGATATATGCAGGAGACATTCATGCGTTGGGTGCGCGTGCTGCGTTCCCGAAGTTCTGGGGCTTCGAGCAGGAATCCGGCTCCATGATCCGGGGCGCGATGCGGTACATGAAGGAGAAGAAGAGGCGCCTCGTCGCGGAGGGGAAGGCTCCCCGCAAGGGTCTCTTCACCATCTACCGCGGCATCGGCGGACTCACCACGACCCTGGGCGTCCGGTTGTCTCAGAAGATCCTCGCCGACATCCCCGTCCAGACGATCACGCAAGGGGACGGGTGCGTCCGGGTCTCCTGGGCCGGGGGAGAGGCCAAGGCCCGGTCGGTGGTGGTCGCGGCGCCTCCGCCCCGCGCCTCAGCGATGCTGGCCGAGGTCGCGCCCGGCGCGGCCGACGCGCTGGACGAGATCCCCCTGGTCCAGGTCGCGGTGATCCACTGGTCCCCGATCCAAGAGGACGTGGGCCCCTGGCCTGCGGGCTTCGGGGCGCTGATCCCACGCCAGGAGGGCCTGCGGGTCCTCGGCACCCTCTTCCCCTCCCAGCTCTTCGAGGGCCGCGCCCCCGCGGGACGCAGGCTCTTCACCTCCTACTACGGCGGCGCCCTGGATCCCGACGCGGCCACCCTTCCTGATGAGGGCCTCCTCGCTGTGGTCCGGGAGGAGCACACCACGATGTTCGGCTTCGATCCGGGGCCCCTGGATCGGATCGAGGTCCTTCGCTACGAGCACGCCATCCCCCAGCTCCTGCCCGGGCACCCCGAGGTCGTGAGCCGCCTCCGCACTGCGGCGGGGCGGGTCCCGGGGCTCTTCCTCGCGGGGAACTACCTCACGGGGGTCGGCATCGAGAACGCGGTGGAGAGCGGATACCAGGCGGCGGGCGAGGTGAAGCACTGGTTGGAGGCGACGTCATGAGCGGATCCATGGCCAGCGCCCAGGGCGGCCTCGTGGGGCGGAGCCAGGAGAGCCCCCTCATGGTGGTCGGGTGCGACTTCCGCCGGGCGTCCTCCGCCTGGAGGGAGGCCCTCCTCACCACCCCGGAGGATCGCAAGGAGCTCTTCGAGGCGATCCGGCGCAGCGACCCGGACGCGGGGTTCATGGCCGTGGAGACCTGCAACCGCGTGGAGTGGGTCGTCGCCTCCGAGGACCCGGCGTGGATCGGCGAGCTCCTCCACGCGCAGATGCTGGATCGCTGGTGCAAACGCTTCGGCGACGACGTGGAGCTCCCTGCGTTGGAGCGGTACTCGGGCCGGGCCGCGGCGGAGCATCTCTTCCGGGTCGCCGCGGGGCTCGAGTCCCTGGCCCAGGGCGAGGCCGAGATCGCCGGTCAGCTCCAGGCCTCCCTGCAGCGGGCCCAGGACGAGGGGACGTCGACGCGGGTCCTCAACGGCCTCGGGCGCTTCATGGGCGGCGTCGCGAAGACCTCCCAGCGCATGGGATTCCGCTCAGCGTTCAACCGGGGCATCCACGTCCTCACGGCCTGGTTCCTGGAGAAGCGCCTCGGCGCGGGGAAGCGAAGGACCGTCGCGGTGGCCGGGATGGGCGAGATCGGCCGCAAGACCGCGGACTTCATCGAGCACCACCTCGGCTACGAGACCCTGCGGTTCAACCGCACCCTCACGGGCCATGAGGAGATCTGGCGATCCCTGGACGCGCTCCCCGAAGCCCTCGCCGGCGTGGACGCCCTCGTGATCGCGACGGGGGCCCGGCGGCCTCCCCTGAATGAGGGGACCTTCGCAGCGCGCGACGCGGACTCCCCCCTCCTGGTGCTGGATCTCGGCATCCCGCAGCAGGTCGAGCCCACGGCGCGGGCGCTCCCGACGGTGCTCTACCACCCGGTGGACGCGCTGGTGGAGGTGCGCTGCCCCGAGGAGGACGCGGGCCGCGCCCGCCTGGAGGAGGCCATCGCCCAGCAGGTGGCGCGGTTCAACCGGTTCTGCCTGGAGCGGCACGTGGTGGGTCTCCTGCGGGTTGCACAGGAGAAGCGCCTTGACCTGATCCGGGGGGACATCGACGTCCTGGTCGATGACAAGATGGGGGACACGGACCCTGCGACCCGGGCCCGGGTCGCGGAGCTGCTCCGCGAGGTGGTCCGCAGCTATGCGCACGGCGTGTTCCAGTCGGTGCACGAGGCGCTCGAAGAGGGATGGAGACATGCAAGAGACCAGGACTGAGCCGCTGATCATCGGAACCCGGGGGAGCCGCCTCGCCCTCTGGCAGGCGGAGGAGGTCCAGCGCCTCCTCCCGGTGGACGCCCGGCTCGAGGTCATCCGCACGTCGGGGGATCGGATCCAGGACGTCTCCCTCCAGGGGGGGTCCACCACGGGCTTCTTCACCCGGGAGATCGAGGAGCTGCTCCTGGCCGGGGACATCGACCTGGCCGTGCACTCCTTCAAGGACCTCCCCACTGCGTTGGATCCGCGGCTCGCCATTGCGGCCTGCCTCGCCCGAGCGCCGGTGACGGATCTGCTGCTGGTCCACCCGGACTGGCTCGGGGACGACGGCCTGCTTCCCCTGAGATCCGGCTGCCGCGTCGGGGCGGGTTCCCTCCGGCGCCAGGCCCTGGTGCGCCTCTACCGCCCTGACGCGAACCCTGACCTGATCCGGGGCAACGTGCCGACCCGGGTCGGGAAGTGCATCGATGGCCAGTACGGCGCCGTCGTCATGGCCCGCGCCGGCATCGAGCGCCTGAACCTGGACACCGGTCCCCTGGTGATCTTCGAGCTGGACCCGGCGCTCTGGCTGCCGGCGCCGGCGCAGGGCGCCGTGGCCGTGGAGATCCGTGTCGACGACACGCGGGCCCGCGCTGCGGTCGGCGCGATCGATGACCCTGCGACCACTGCGGCGGTGATCCTGGAGCGTCGGCTCCTGGCCGCGTTCGAAGGTGGATGCCACACAGCGTTCGGCGCCCACGTGGTCGCCGACGGCGACCGCTGGCGCGCGGCCATCGGGATCGATCGCCCCGGGGGCGCCGGCTGGGGACAGATGATCTGCACCGGCTCCAGCACGGACCTCGCGGCCCTGGGCCCTGCAAACATCGTGGAGATGTCCCCCGAGCCGGTCAGCGGACAGGAGGCGCTGTGCCGACCCTGGACACCGTGATCCTCACCCGCGAGTCGCAGGACAACCGGCGGATCGCCGCGTACCTTCCCGACGGTCCCCTGGTGCTGGACTATCCCTGCGTGGGGACCCGGCTGATCACGCCCTCGGAGAAGGCGCTGGGTGCCTGGCTCACTCCGATCCCCGACGCGATGGTGGTCACCAGCCGGCGGGCGGTGGAGGCCCTCTCGGTCCACGCTGCGGCCCTGCGCCGCTGGGATCCTCCCGTGGCCGTGGTCGGCGCCGCCACCTTGCGGGCGGTGGAGGCGGGCTGGGGGATCACCCCCACCTGGTTGGCCTCGGAGCCGACGGGGTTCTCCCTGGGTGCGCTCCTCGTGGATGCGCTCCCCCGGGGCGCCCGGGTGCTCTACCTCCGGGGGGACCTCTCCACGGGAGAGCTGGCGAAGATCCTCGTGGCGGGGGGCCTCCGCTGCGACGAACATGTGGTCTACGAGAACACCGCGCCGGAGATCCAACCCCTGGACTTCACGGGGCTGGCCGTCGCGGCCTTCACCAGCCCCTCCGCGGTGACCCGGTTTCAAGAACGCAACCCTGACATCGCGCCCCGCATCGTCGCGGTGGCTGCCGGCCCGACCACCGAGGCCGCCCTCCAGCAGGGGCGGTTCGCCATGGTGCGTCGGGCCGACGGACCCGGCCCCGAGGCCATGGCGCGGTGCATCCTGGACATGATGGGAGGAGACAATGAAGCGTGATCGTTCCCGCGAGCTCTTCGAGCAGGCCTGCAGCCGGATCCCCGGCGGCGTCAACAGCCCTGTCCGCGCCTTCGGGCACGTGGGCGGCACCCCGGTGTACTTCGCAGAGGCGAAAGGGAGCAGCGTCACGGACGTGGACGGCAACCGCTACGTGGACTTCTGCCAGTCCTGGGGTCCCCTGATCCTGGGCCACTCCCGGGAAGAGGTGGTGGCCGCGGTCCAGGAGGCGGCCCCCAGGGGCCTCTCCTACGGCGCCGTCCACGCCGGCGAGGTGACCCTGGCAAAGCTGATCCTCGACGGCTTCCCCGAGTTCGACCGGGTCCGCGCGGTGAGCTCGGGGACCGAGGCCGTGATGACGGCCCTGCGCCTCGCACGGGGCGCCACGGGGAGGGATCTCGTGGTCAAGTTTGCGGGGGGCTACCACGGGCACGTGGACACCATGCTCGTCAAGGCCGGCTCCGGCCTCGCGACCCACGCGATCTCCTCGTCGGCGGGGGTTCCCGCCGCCCTGGCGGCGACGACCCTGGTGGCGGACCTGGACGACGAAGCCTCGGTCCAGGCCCTGTTCGAGGCCCACGGGGACCGCATCGCGGCGGTGATCATCGAGCCCATGCCCGCAAACAACGGGCTCCTGCTGCAGCGGGACGATTTCCTGCGATTCCTCCGGGACATCACCTCGCGCCACGGCGCGCTGCTGATCTTCGACGAGGTGATCTCGGGGTTCCGCCTCCGCTACGGCGGGTACGGCCACGGGGTCGGGGTGACCCCGGATCTGGTCACCCTGGGCAAGATCGTCGGCGGCGGCATGCCCATCGGCGCGATCGTCGGCCCCGGGGCGATCATGGATCGCCTCTCCCCCCTCGGGCCGGTCTACCAGGCCGGGACCCTGAGCGGGAACCCGGTCTCCCTGGCCGCGGGCATCAAGACCCTGGAGATCCTGCGGGACGAGGACCCCTACCCCCGCCTCGACGCGCTGGGACAGGCCCTGGTCGACCGCCTCGAGGCCAGCGGCAAGCCCGAGGCCCGCGCCGTTCGTATGGGCTCCATCCTCTGGCTGCACCTGGACGCGGCGCCCTTCCCGCGCAGCCCCGACGCCATCGCGGACGGCGTGACCACCCGGTTCAAGAGGATATACACCCCCCTCCTCGAGCGCGGGTTCTACCTCCCGCCTGCCTCGGTCGAGGTCCTCTTCATCAGCACCGCCCACACCGAGGTCGAGGTCAGGAGCCTGGCCGACGCGGTGGTGGAGCTCCTGGGCTGAGCCGTGACGGGTCCCCGCAAACACACCACCGGAGCGCTCCGCTGGCTGGGCCGCAACCGGCACACGGTCTTCTTCGGGGTCTCCTTCATGCTCCTGGCTGCGCTGGTCTCCTGGTGGGCCATCTACCTTCGGGCCCTGGAGATGGATCAGCACCACTACCGCTACAAGGAGCTTCGCCTCGAGGCGCGCTTCTTCGCCTCCCTCCTGGGACACATGCCCAATCCGCCGGAGGATCTCGAGAGCCTGAGGGGCGCGGAGCACCTCCGGTATGCCCGATGCGAGGACAGCGGGGACCTGACCGTGGCCATGCGTCCCTTCCACCCCGAGACCTGCCTCGCGCCCTCCGAGGAGACCATCACGACGATCGAGCGGGAGCACCGCTCCAAGTCCATGATGGTCCTCGGGGAGGGGGCGCTGTCCCTCTTCCTGATCCTCGTGACGGGCTGGATGTTCTTCCGGATGGTCGCGGCGGAGCACCGCAGCCGCACGGAGCTGCGGGATCTCTGGAGCCGGGTCTCCCACGAGCTCAAGACGCCGATCACCGGCGTGAAGGCCCTCCTCCAAACCCTGGAGGCCCAGGAGCTGCCGCGGGAGGAGGTCCTCCCCCTGCTACGCCTGGCGCTGGAGCAGGTGGACCGCCAGGAGCGCCTCACCGAGAACCTCCTCATGGGGCAGCACCTCGAGCGGGACGGCACCCGCCTCCACCCCAGGCCCATGGAGCTCGGGATCTTCCTCACGGAGTACATCGATGGGCTCAGCGTCTCCCTCGCAGGGCGCCGCCTGGTGTCCCGGCTGGACCTCCCCCGGGGCGGAAAGGTGCGCGCGGATCCCAACGCGCTGCGAGTGATCCTGGACAACCTCGTGGACAACGCGGTGAAATACGGGGGCGACGAACCCGAGATCCGACTGGAGGCCGAGGTGGATGGATCCTGGACCCGCATTCACGTGGTAGACTTCGGCCTGGGGTTCGATCCCGGGGACGCGGAGCTGGTCTTCGCGGCGTACCGTCGCCTGGCGGACGAGGTCCCCTCTGAACGCCGGGGGACCGGCATGGGGCTCACCATCGCCCGGGGCCTGGCCCGGCGCCTCGGGGGCCAGCTCAACGCCTCCAGCGACGGACCCGGCCTGGGCGCCCGGTTCACCCTCTCCCTGGAAACCGAGGAGACCTGAATGGCGCGCATCATTGTCGTCGAGGACGAGGAGCTCATCGCCACGATGCTCCGCATCAACCTGCGCGGTGCGGGCCATGAGGTCCAGGTGTTCCCCTGCGCGGAGGACATGCTCGAGCACCTGGAGCACGAGATCCCGGACATCGTGCTCCTCGACATCATGCTTCCGGGGATGAACGGCGACGAGGCCCTCCGCAAGCTGCGGGCGATGGGCCACGATCTGCCCGTGATGATGCTCACCGCGCGCAAGGACGCTGGGCTCAAGGTCTCGGCCCTGGATGGCGGCGCGGACGACTACGTGACCAAGCCCTTCGACATGGCGGAGCTGCAGGCGAGGATTCGCGCCCTGCTCCGCCGCAACAACTAGGAGAGCGAACATGTTTCCTACCGTAAGGATGAGGCGGCTGCGTGAGCACCCCGTGGTGCGGGACATGGTGCGGGAGACGCGGCTGAGCGTGGACGGCCTGATTGCGCCGCTCTTCGTGGTGGAGGACCTCGGCGCCCGGGAGGAGATCCGGTCCATGCCCGGACAGTACCGGCACTCGTTGGCCAGCCTCGTCGAACACTGCAAGGAGCTCCGGGATGTCGGCGTGAAGTCCGTGATCCTCTTCGGCGTTCCCGCGCAGAAGGACCCCATCGGACTGCAGGCCTTCGCCGACGACGGCATCGTCCAGGTGGCCATGCGCCGCATCAAGGCCGAGGTCCCCGGAATTCTGGTCGTCGGAGACGTGTGCATGTGCGAGTACACCTCCCACGGGCATTGCGGGATCATCGAAGGGGAGCGGCTCCTCAACGACCCGACCCTGGAGCTGCTGGCCAAGGCCGCGGTGTCCCAGGTCAAGGCCGGCGCGGACATGATCGCCCCCTCGGACATGATGGACGGCCGGGTCGCCGCGATCCGCGAGGCCCTCGATGACGAGGGCTACACCTCGATCCCCATCATGTCCTACGCGGCCAAGTACGCCTCCGGCTACTACGGACCCTTCCGCGACGCCGCAGACAGCGCGCCCACGTTCGGCGACCGCGCCGCCTACCAGATGGATCCGGCGAACATCCGCATGGCCCTCCGCGAGGTGGAGCTGGACATCGCCGAGGGCGCGGACATCGTCATGGTGAAGCCTGCCCTCGCGTACCTGGACGTGATCAAGGCGGTGAAGGACAGCTTCGACCTCCCCGTCGCCGCCTACAACGTGAGCGGTGAGTTCTCCATGATCAAGGCCGCCGCTGCCCGGGGCTGGATCGACGAGAAGCGGGTGATCCTCGAGACCCTGACCAGTATCACACGCGCCGGCGCGGACATCATCCTCACCTACTTCGCCGCGGACGTCGCCCGCTGGCTCCGGTGAAACAAGGCCTCGTCCCACGCTGATCCCGTCCGCGGCCCCAAGTGGCGCCGCCCCTGCACTTTCCCCCGTTCTCCTTGACACCCGAGGGCCTCTTCTCCTAAGTTCTGCAGGTTTATTTGGTTCATCAGGCAGCCAAGGACTTGGAACAAATGAAGCAGAGATTCCTGTTCAGCCTGCTCCTCATCTGGGCAATGGCCGGGATCGGGTGGCTGGCGGGGGTCCTCGACCTTCACTGGATCGTCGGGATCCCCGTGGTGGGGCTGATCCTCTGGAAGGAGTCCCGCCGCATCCTGACGGCCATGGAGTTCTCCGTCACCCTCATCGGCACCCTGGCCTTCCTCACGGTGGTCGGGACCCTCTTCTACGGGGTGCCCTTCTTCTGGCAGTTCTGGTTCGCCACGCTCCTGGGCCTCATGGGCATCAGCTCCTTCCTCTGTCTGGTGGAGCAGCTCCCGAAGATGCGCCGGATCGGGTACATCCTCATCCACGCGTCCATCATCATCGTCATCGCCGGGGCGACCCTGCGCAGCTACCAGAAGGAAGAGGGCATGGTCCACCTCCTGGTCGGCCAGACCAATGACCGCATGATGGTGATGGAGGGGGGCGCCCAGGTCGACCGGAAAGTCCGCCTCCCCTTCACCGTCCGCCTGGACGCGTTCCAGGTCGAGTTCTACGAGATGCTCTACGTCTTCCTCCGGGGTGAGCAGGTGCCTGTCGCAAAACTGAGCGTCGAACGCAGTCACGAGGTGGACGTCGCAGGGTCCCACGTCAAGGCGGTCGGGACGAGGGTCGAGGAGGTTCCGGGGCGGCCGGGGCACCCCCCCTGGCAGAGACACATCATCACGGTGGACGTGGACGGTGAGCTGGGAGAGATCCCCCAGGACGTCCTGGTAGGCAACGACAAGTTCGCCCTCCTCTACAAGACCGACCGCGGCGAGGTGAAGCTCTACCAGAGCAAGGTGACCCTCCTGGACGACCAGGGCAACGAGCTGGTCACCCAGGATGTGCTGGTGAACCACCCACTGATCCATGACGGCTGGTGGCTCTACCAGTCCAACTGGGACCGGGACGATCTCCGGTATTCAGGCCTCCACGCCGTGCGCGATCCGGGGCTCCCCTTCACGCTCTGCGGGCTGGTCCTCCTGGTCCTCGGGGTGCTCCTCAAGATCCGCCTGCCGAGACGGCGGAAGGAGGGCGCAGGATGATCTACAAGATGATGATCCTGGCCTACCTGACCGCCGCCGTCCTCTACGGTCTCGGCATCGTGGCCGCATTCAAGGGCTCGGAGAGGGCCACGAAGATCCTGGGTTGGATCGGCCTCGCAGCGATCCTCGCCGGCTTCCTCACGGGCCTCGGGATGATGATCTCGGCGTGGGTCGAGATGGGCCAGCCGCCCTTCCGGACCCTCTACCAGTCCCTGATCTTCTTCTCGGTCACCACAGCGGTCGTGTTCCTCTTCGCCGGACGACGGAGCGTGCTCCTGGGGCTGTCCACGGGGCTCTTCGTCGTGGCGATCCTGACCTACGGCTACCTCCAGCGGGACACCCGCGCGGTGTACCTCCCGCCGGCCCTCCAGAGCGGCTGGTTCGTCCCGCATGTCCTGGTCTATTTCCTGGGCTATTCCGCCCTCTTCGTGTCCTTCGTCGCGTCGATCCTGCACCTGATCTTCCCCAAGCCGAAGGAGTTCAAGCACGCCAGGCTTCTGGGCCTGGAGGACTTCAACTTCAACGCCCTGGCATATCGGTCCATCCTCTTCGGCTTCGCGATGATCTCCGCGGGCCTGATCATGGGCGCGCTCTGGGCGAAGTTCGCCTGGGGAGACTGGTGGTCCTGGGATCCCAAGGAGAACTGGGCCCTGATCACCTGGCTGGTCTACGCGGTCTACCTCCATCTCCGTTTCATCCCGGGGTTGGGCGGAAAGACCCTTGCCTGGGTCTCCATCATCGGTTTCCTGGTGATGATGTTCACCTACCTGGGGGTGAACTACCTTCCGGTGGCCCAGAACACATTGCATTCGTACCAGAACGAGTACATGAAGAAGTAAGAAACCCAGGCATGAGATCGACCAACGAGGCATCCATGAGAATCCACACCCCCGTGCTCTCTCTCCTCGCCATCCTGATCGCCTTCACAGGCTGCCAGGACGACGGGCTGACGGACGGCGGCCCCGAGGAAAGCTACGAGTGCTCGACCTGTCATGGCTCCGCCGCGAACCCGGCCCCGCCGGTGTCGGTGGGCGGGGAAGAAGCGACTTCCTACGCCGGGGTCGGCGCGCACCAGCTCCACGTGACCGACGGCGCAGCCCACAAGGCCTTCGACTGCGCCGCCTGCCACCCGACCCCGGATGCCGACGATCCGCTCTCCCACGTGGGCCCGCTCCCGGCAGAGATCCAGTTCGGAGACCTGGCCCTCACGGGCGGACTCTCACCCCTTTGGGATCGGCAGGATGCGACCTGCGGGAGCGTCTACTGCCACGGCGCCGGGCTCACCCTCGGCGGCGGGGAGTCCCCGACCCCGTCCTGGACCTTCGCGGACGGGTCGCATCCCGGAAATTGCGGCGGCTGCCACGGCGCCCCGCCTCCCGCACCCCATCCCCAGGGTGAGGACTGCAACGCCTGCCACCCGGGCACCGTCGGTCCTGACGGTCAGATCGACCTGGACGGGGGTCTCCACATCGACGGCAAGGTGGACCTCGGCGCGATGGATTGCAGCGCATGCCACGGCTTCCCACCTGAAGCGCCCCATGTCCAGGACACGACCTGCACCGTATGCCATGGCGGCACCGTGCAGGCGGACGGCGCCATCAACGAAGAGGGTGGGCTCCACGACGACGGCGCGGTC
Organism: Pseudomonadota bacterium; assembly: GCA_043815665.1. Taxonomy (GTDB): domain Bacteria; phylum Myxococcota_A; class UBA9042; order CAIXZC01; family CAIXZC01; genus CAZNWW01. The sequence goes on along the minus strand of JBDRIT010000177.1, from coordinate 2,253 downwards.
CAGTGGGCCCCGGGGGCCGAGAGCTGCGGCAAGTGCCACGGAGATCCTCCGGTCCCGCCGCATCCATCCGCCACCAGCCACACGCAATGCGCGTGGTGCCACGGCGGCACGGTCCAACCCAACGGGACCATCGACACCACCACCGGTCAGCACATGAACGGGACCGTGGAGTCCAACAAGCTGCACCCAGAGGAGTTCTCGGACCCGACCAAACATGGGCACCACTTCAACAGCGACGGTCCCGTGGGCTGTACGATCTGCCACGGCGAGGACCTCCTCGGCGGCGCCACCGGGACCTCCTGCGACAAGTGCCACCCCGGCTTCCGGACCCACTGCACCTTCTGCCACGGCGGGACGGACAACGACACCGGCGCGCCGCCCGAGGCCGTGCTCGGAGAGACGGACACCACCTTTGCGGGAGTCGGGGCCCACTCCACCCACCTGCTGCAGAACCCGTTCACGCACAAGGTCTACGGCTGCTCCGAATGCCACGCCACCTACACCGACGCGCTGGATCCGGGCCACATCGACGGCGTGGCGGCGCTGGCCTGGGGAGAGATCGCGACGGAGGATGACGCAGAGCCCAGCTACGCAGACGGGTCCTGCTCGTCGGTCTACTGCCACGGCGGAGCCATGTCCGGCAGCAACGGCTCGAACACCACGCCCTCCTGGACCACCGTGGACGGGACCCAGGCCACCTGCGGCAGCTGCCACGCATTGCCCCCGAGCGGGGGGCATGCCCCGGTGAGCGAGTGCGGCACCTGTCACGTCTGCGTGGCGACCTCGGATCCCTCCATCCGACCTGAGGGAGCTGCCTTCCACATCAATGGCAAGGTCAACTTGGAACCCGCCGGGGAGTGCCCGGCTGAAGACGAGGAGTGATTCCAATCATGCGTACCTTGATGACGATCCTGCTCGTGGCGGCCCTGGCGGTCGGCTGCGGCAACGGAAAGAAGTCCGGCACCGATGAGAAGAAGGCCGCCGGCGCCGGGAAGGTCCCCTCGACGCCCCCCGCTGGGCTCAAGCCCATGGTTGGCGCCGGCGCCAACCCCCACGGGGGCGCCCTGCCTCCGGGCCACGGCCAGGGCGATCAGATGCCCGTGCTGTCGACCCCCGAGGCTCCCGCTGACATGGACTTCTCCGGCGTCGTGAAGGCAGTGAGCGGTCACAGCATCGACGAACTCTACGCCCAGCGCGCAGACCTCGCCGGCAAGGTCGTGAAGGTCCGCGGTCTGGTGGTGAAGTTCAGCCCACAGATCATGGGCACCAACTGGGTGCATGTACAGGACGGCACCGGCGCCGCCGGGTCGAACGATCTCACGGTGACCACCTCGGAGGAGCTCGCCATCGGGGACTCTGTGCTCATCGAAGGGCCGCTCTCCGTGGACGAGGTCATGGGCCACGGGATGAAGTACACCGTCCTCATACAGAGCGCGAAGATCGTGGTGGAGAAGAAGGACTGAGTCCGGTGAAAGCTGCTTGAAGTCTTCTCCAGGTTGTGAATTGACTTGGTGGAGTACCGTCTAGGGAGTTCTTCGTTTCTTGGCAACAGATGCTTTGATGGAGGAAATCATGCGTAAGGGAATGTTGACTGTGACCATGGCGCTGGTGTTGGCCGGTGCGTTCTTCCTGGCCCAGACCCAGGTCACAGCGGGCACCGCGGCCGCCCCGGGCCCGGTGAAGATCAGCCACTCGACCAAGAAGGGCCCCGTGACCTTCGACCACGCGAAGCACGCGTCCCTGGCCTGCGCCAAGTGCCACCACAAGGGCAAGGAAGAGACGTGCTTCAACTGCCACACCGCTGAGGGCAAGGACGGCGCGCCGAACAACAAGGACGCCATGCACAACCGCTGCAAGGCCTGCCACTCCGCAGAGAAGAAGGGACCGACCAAGTGCGGCGACTGCCACAAGTAGCCCTCCCCGCTCCCGTCACCCCATCCTGAAGCCACAGCGGTGAGCGATCATCTGTGCCGCAAACACGCCGGCAGGATCTGCGCCGCGGTGCGCAACTCTCGCACGCGAGCGTTGACTGGCGCGCGCAAATGCAGCAGAGTCGATGGGCTTTGTGAACTCTCACACGGACGGCCGTCGATGTATGTCACCCCCCTTGCTCGTCTCCGTCCACAAACCCCCTTCTGCTGCGAAACCGGCTCCATCTTCGGCAGCTTCGTTCATCGGGCCAAGACCGTCCTCAACGTAGGCGCTGGCTACGATTCCGGCGATCTCGACCCTCGCGCCTCGCCGTCGAAGCGG
>JBDRIT010000176.1:0-22797 GCA_043815665.1 Pseudomonadota bacterium | reverse complement strand
ATTGTTCGGCTTTCGTCATGGGGCTGCTCCCGGGGGCGGGCTCAGAATTGGCCGGTGAGGGTGAAGAGGAGGCTCCACGTGACGGGTTCGTCGACCTTCATCCGGTTCCCCGGCTTGTCGATCTCCTCGAGGTAGACCGGGTTGTACTCGTTCTCCTTCTGGCTGTTGTAGCCCGTGACCACCCCGTCCATGTCCGCGCCGGAGTCCTTGCCGGGATCCGCGAAGGTGATGAAGTGGGGCTGGCGGTAGCCGATGGAGAAGTTGGCGCCCAGCGCGAAGTACCGGATGGGCTGGAGGTGGAAGCCCAGCCAGCCGGAGTAGATCCCGTAGTGTTCCACGTCGGTGATCCCGTCGGTGACGGGGTAGACGCCGGCCGCGACGTCCTTGGCCAGGTTCTGCTTCAGCGCGGTGAATTCGTCTCCCGTGATCACTCTGTCGTTGGCCTGCGTGATCGCCTTGTCGTACAGGCCCTTGGGACCCCTCGAATAGGCGAAGGGGGTGCAGCCGCTGGTGTCCTGGCAGTTCCCTGCGTTCCGGCCCAGCAGCTCGAAGAGCTCGGTGTACTCCCGGCCCTCGAAGACGTAGTCGAGGCCGACGCCCATGTCGATGGAGAAGTGGCGGCCCTCGGACTCCACCTCCCAGGGGATGAACTCGGTGCCGAGCTTGAGGCCGATGCTGTGCCCCGGGGTCACCAGGGTCTGGACGTCCTCGACGCCCTGGTCCGAGAAGGGGCTCTTCTTGGTGGTGCTCCCCACCAGGGATCCGTGGAGGTCGAAGTAGGGCTCCAGCCACCAGAACACCCGCCGGGAGATCGAGGTGTTCACGTCCACCCGGAAGACCCCGTCGCCCACGGCGTTGTTGGACGCGGTGGCCACCTGCGCGGTGGGGATGCGGAACATGAGGCCCAGGAGCCAGGTGGGATACTTCTTGTCCCGGGTGTAGCTCCAGGGGGCCCAGCGGAGGCCCAGGCCCACGTTGCCGAGGCCGGCGCGGTTGTGCCCGTCGAAGCTCGAGTCTTCGAGGGGCAACACGTTCGTGTCAATGTCGAGCCGCGTCTGGTCCGCGAGGATCACCGGCAGGTTCAGGGCCAGCTCCAGATCGTGGAAGAGGCCCACCGCGAGATCGAAGTGCATGATGTGCTGGAAGCGGCTCACGTCGATCGCGTTGTAGAGGATGTACCGTTCATCCTTCACCTTGGGCCCCTCGCGCAGGATCCTGGCGGTGTCGTTGATGTACTGGTACCGGACGTGGAGGGACATCCCGAAGGGGTGGCCCTCCTCGAAGGAGTCCTGCACCTCGGTGATCTGCGCGGCGCGGCCGGGCGCGGCCAGCAGGACCAGGAGGGCACCGATGATGTATGCGGAGCGCTTCATGGCTTCTCGTACCTCAACCAAATCAAAGGAGAAGACAATTCCGCCGCGAAGTTAGCAGCCGACGGGGGGGGGTGTCAAGGTCGCGCGAAAACTGCCGGAGGGGCGTCCATGTCTTGAGCGCCTCATCGCAGGATCGCGGTGACCACCGGCCGCTTCTCCGTCTCGCGCCGGATCAGCCTCCGGACCGATGCCTCGAGCGCCGTGCGCGCCGCGTCCCGCTCCTCCCGGTGGGGGAGGGGGGTGAGGGCGTCCACGACGAGGGTGACGATCTGCTCCTTGAGGTCCTTGTACAGGTCCGGCACCCCGGGCATGTGGACGACCGTCTCCCCCGGCGCGTTCAGGGGGATGTCCAGGAAGACGACCCCGTTGTAGAGCAGCCTCCTGCGCTCCCGGAGGTCCAGCTCGTCCTCGTCCCCCACCAGGGGGCCGTCCACGAAGAGGGGACGGACGGGCTCGTGCCCGGCGCGCTGGACCTCGCCGTCCTTCAGGCGGATCACGTCGCCGGTCTCGACCACCAGGGTGCGGGCGCCGGTGCGCTCCTCGGCCAGCTCCGCGTGGGCCTTGAGGAAGCGGTACTCTCCGTGGACCGGCACGAACCAGCGGGGCCGGGCCGCCTCCAGGACCGCGGCGAGCTCGTCCCGCTGGGCGTGGCCCGACGCGTGGATCGGCTTTGCGGTGCTCCAGACCACCTTCGCGCCCAGGCGGCAGAGCCCGTTGGTCATGCGGGTGATCTCCAGCTCGTTCCCTGGGATCACCTTGCTCGAGAAGAGCACGAGGTCGCCCTCCCGGACCGAGAGGTGCGGGTGGGTGCCGTCCGCGAGGCGGGCCAGCGCGCTCCGGGGCTCCCCCTGGGACCCGGTCATGATGATCAGCACCTGGTCGTCCCGGAGGGATCCGACCCGGGAGGGGTCCACGGTGGACTCGTCCCGGAAGGGCGCGATGTGGGCCCGCTCTGCGACCTCCAGGTAGGAGTGGAGGCTGCGTCCCATGAGGCAGACCCGCCGCCCGGTCCGCCGCGCGATCGTCTCGATCTGCCCCATGCGGTTGACGTTGGAGGCGAACATGGTCAGGAGGACCCGGCCGCTCCAGGCCGCGATCTCCGCCTCGAGGTTCTGGGCGACCTCCGCCTCGGCGCGGGTATGGCCCGGCACCTCCGCGTTGGTGCTGTCGGACATCATCAGGACGACCCCCTCGTCGCCGAAGCGCCGGAAGGCCTCCATCTGGAAGGGATCTCCGTCGGTGGGCGCGTCCTCGATGCGGAAGTCCCCGGTGTGGAGGACGATCCCCTGAGGCGTGCGCAGGGCCACGGCCAGCGCGTCGGGGATTGAGTGGGTCACCCGGATCATCTCGAGGTCCATCCCCGCGAGGCGCAGGGTCTGGCGGGGATGGAGGGGCCGCAGATCCCCCTCGATGCCCAACTCGTCGAGCTTGTTCCGCACCAGCTCGAGCGCGAAGGGGGGGGCATAGACCGGGACGTTGCACCGCATCAGGAACCAGGGCACCGCGCCGACGTGGTCCTCGTGCGCATGGGTCAGCAGCAGGGCCTTGATGTCCTGTCCCCGATCCTCGAGCCAGTCCAGGTCCGGGAGCTGGTAGTCTGGCGCCGGGATGCGCCCCCGGGGGAAGCCGATGCCCATGTCCACCAGGAGGATCCCCTCGGGGCCATGCCATGCCATGCAGTTCGCCCCGATCTCCCCGAGGCCCCCGAGGAAGGTGATCTCCAGTGCGTGCGCTCCCATTCACTCCTCCATACCCCATCGCGCCCGAGACCCTATCTGAAATCCCGCTCCCCGACCAGGGAGAATCCTGGTATGCTCCGGCCGCCATGAAGATCAACCACTCCGATCTCGTCCACGTCTCCTCCTCGGTCGAGGGGCTCCCGGAGCCCGGGCCGCCCGAGATCGCTGTGATGGGCCGCTCCAACTGCGGCAAGTCCAGCCTGATCAACGCGCTCACCGAGCGGAAGAACCTGGCCCGCACCTCCAACACCCCGGGGCGGACCCGCAACATCTTCTTCTTCCGGGTGAACGACGCCCTGGACCTGGTGGATCTGCCCGGCTACGGCTACGCGCGGGTCTCCAAGACTGAGCGCAACTCCTGGCAGCGCCTGGTGGAGGGCTACCTCACCGATCGCCCCCCCCTGGTCGGCGCCTGCCTCCTCATGGACGTCCGACGCCGGTTCCAGCAGGAGGAGGCGGAGCTCCTGGCCTACATGGTCCAGCAGGACGTCCCGGTGCTCCTGGTGCTCACCAAGACCGATCGGCTCAAGCGTATGGAGCTGGCCAGGGAGATCGAGCGCTGGGAGCAGGAGACCGCGCCCGGCGCGGAGGGGTTCGTCATCTCCTCCGCGAAGACCCGCGCCGGCCTGGACGATCTCTGGGAGTGGATCCAGGAGAAGGTAGGCTCCTAGCGGTTCCGCTCCCGCAGCTCACGGGCCGCGTGGCGGTTCTCGTCCCGCTCCCGGATCTCGTGGCGGCGATCCACGGCGCGCTTGCCCCGGGCGAGGCCGATCTCCATCTTGGCGCGGCCGCCCTTGAGGTAGAGCGACAGGGGCACCACCGTGTAGCCGCGCTCGTCGATGCGGCGGCCGATCTTTTTGATCTCGACCTTGTTCAGCAGGAGCTTGCGCTCACGGGTGGGCGCGTGGCCGAAGTGGTTGGCCCAGGCGTACTCCGCGATGTGGAACCCCACCAGGAAGAGCTCACCCTCCCGGTGCACCACGTGCGCGTCCATGAAGCTCACCTTCCCGGCCCGGATCGACTTGATCTCCGAGCCATGGAGCATCATGCCCGCCTCGAAGCGCTCCTCCACGGAGTAGGACCGGAAGGCCCTGCGGTTGGTCGCGATGATCTTCTGTCCGTCGCTCATGGCCCGCATCCTAGCGGATTGTGTGTGGGACGTCCATGCCCCTCCCGCACGTTGACGTGCCATCGCCCTGTCGTTATCCTCCGGCCATTCCTGGGGGAAGGGGAATGGGGATGGGGATCGGACACATCCGGCGCAGCGTCCAGGTCGGCGTGCTGCTGGCTGCCTTGTACACGGGGGTCGCGCTGGCCCGGGGCTGGACCCTCGCAAGCGTGGAGACCTACTGCCCCTTCGGCGGCGTGGCCACCGGATGGAGCGTCGTCACCGGGGGCCGCTTCACCTGCGCGACGGGGGAGCACAACGTCACGATCCTCCTTGCGCTCCTGGTCCTGACCCTCCTGGCCCGCAAGAGCTTCTGCGCCTGGGTCTGCCCTGTGGGGACCGTGAGCGAGTGGGTGGGCGCCGCGGCCCGGCGCCTCCGCCCCGCGCGCCGGAGCCCGGGCCTCGTGACCCCGCCCCGGACCCCGGACCGCGCCCTGCGGTGGCTCCGCCTCCCGGTCCTCGCGGTGATCCTCGCCGTCACCATCCGCACCGCGGAGCTGATCTTCCGGCCCTTCTGTCCCTACTACGTCATGACGAGCTTCCACGGCCACGAGGTCCAGGCCTGGAGCTACGGGATCCTCGGGGTCCTCCTCGTGGGGATGGCGGTGGTGCCCATGCTCTGGTGCCGGTACCTCTGCCCCCTGGGGGGGATCCTCTGGCCCTTCTCCCGGGTCGGCGCGCTGCGGCTGCGCCGCCACGACGGGCCCTGCACGGCCTGCGGGCGCTGCGATCAGGTCTGCCCCCACTCCCTGGAGGTCTCCACGGTGGACGCGGTGCGCTCCGGGGAGTGCACCCTCTGCCTGAAGTGCGCGGAGGCCTGCCCCGCCCCCGGCACGCTGACCCTGGAGCTCCCGCGCTGGCGCCGGGCCCTTCCGAAGGCCGTGGTCCCGATCCTGTTGCTGGTCCTGGCCACGGCCGGGGTGGTCGCAGGCGATCTCGTGTCCCTGCCCAGCCACACCCGCGTGGTCGTCGAGGCCCCCGCTGGGGCCACGGTCCGCACGACGCGCCTGATCGTCCGCCAGGTGAAGTGTGTGGACACCGCGGCCGCGGCCGCGGACCTCCTGGCCGTCGCGCCGGGGGTCCTGTCCATCACAGCCTACGCGGCGCGCCACGCCATGGACATCGAGTACGACGCCACCCGGACGGACCCGGCGCGCCTCGCCGCGGTCCTCGATGGGCCGTCCTGGGACCCGGCGACGGAGCAGTTTCTTTATCGACGGTTCGAGGTCCTTGAGATCGACGGAGTGAAGCAATGAAGCACCTGATGATCGCGTTGTTCGTTCTCTCCCTCGGCGCGTGCGCCGAAGAATCGGGGCGTGGACGCCCCTCCCGCGGTGAGTCCGCGGAGGCCCCTGCCCCCGCGGCGAAGACCGCCGCCCCCGCGGCGGCCCCCAAGGCCGCGATCTTCCTCGTGGGCGAGGAGCTCACCCCCCCGAAGATCCAGGCCCTGGGTGCGGCCCTCGCGGGCCTCGACGGGATCCTGGCCGCGAAGCCGGACCCCGCCGCGGGGACCTTCGTCGTGACCTTCTCCCCCGGGCAGGTCACCCCCGACGCCATCGGCGCGCGCCTGCTGGCTGCGACTCCGGCTGCGGAGTTCATGGGCCTGACCGCGCCCGCGGAGATCCCCGCCGATCACGACGACTGCGGGGAGTGCCCCTACAAGGACGAGTGCGCCAGCGCCCATTGAGGACCGGAGCAGGAGGCCCTTGACCCATTGCGGGGTGATCCCTAGGATACCCGCCTGAGTTTGAGTGACCCAATTCTGAGGAGGAAGACCATGCACCGCAAGTCTATCACCATCGCCTTCGCCCTGACCCTGATCCTCGGCGCCGTGGCCGCCCAGGCCCAGGAATGCCCCCACTCGAAGGAGCCCGCGGGCTGCGCCGGGGAGAACCCCGCGGTCGGCAAGGACAAGTGCATCTGGTCCTGGGAAGGGGTGAACTGGACCCTCCTCGAGAAGGACGGCACGCTCGTGGCCCAGGCCGTGGTCCCCGGCTGCGGCAAGCGCTCCATGGCGATCCGCACGTCCATCGCGGCCAAGGTGCCCGAGTGCAAGAAGAACACCTGCGGTTGCGGGAGCTGCCCCTTCGGCGCCGAGGGCGTGACCTTCACGGTGAAGAACGAGGCCAAGGCCCTCTTCGTCACAGCGACGGGCCCCGCCGACAAGCTGGCCGCCTACAAGGCCGCGACGGAGAAGAAGATCGCCGCCGCCAGGTCCGGCGAGGGCTGCGGCTGTGGCGCCGAGAAGAAGGCCGAGTTCAAGCCCGAGGGCGAGAAGGCCGGCGGCTGCGGCTGCGGCAAATAGGCCGGCCCCTCGGCTCCGTCCGTATCATTTTTTCTACAACAGGGGGCTGAGGAGCCTCGCAGTGTTGTCGCCCAGCCGCGTGAGGTAGGGCCGCGCCTCCAGCTCCTCCGCGGTGATCTCCACCGCGTCGTCCAGATCCCGCAGGAACTCCAGGGCCATGCGGCGCACCAGCGAGGTGTCCGAGACGATGACGTTGACTTCGTGGTTCAGCTCGAAGCTCCGGATGTCCATGTTCGCGCTGCCCACGGAGGCGACGGAGTCGTCCACCACCAGGGTCTTCGCGTGGATGAAGCCGGCCTGATATTCGTAGATCCGGACGCCGGCCCGCAGGAGCTCGGGATAGTAAGAGCGCCCCGCAGCCCGGACCAGGCGCAGGTCCGAGCGTCCGGGCAGGAGGATCCGGATGTCCACCCCCCGGAGGGCTCCGGCCAGGAGCGCGGTCCGGAGGGACTCGTCGGGGACGAAGTAGGGGGAGGTCAGCCACGCGCGACGCCGCGCCCCCGCGATCCCCTGGAAGAGGGCCGTCCGGATCGGTTGCCAGGGATCTCCGGGATCCGAGGGCAGCACCTGGACGAGGGCATCGCCGGGGCCGTCCGAGGGGAACGCGGTCGCGTCCAGCTCCTCCCCGGTCGCGACCCGCCAGTCCTCGATGAAGACCTGCTCCATCGCCGCGACCGCGGGGCCCTCGACCCGGAGCATGGTGTCCCGCCAGGCCCCGAGGCGGGGATCCCCTCCGAGGTACTCGTTGCCGACGTTGATGCCGCCCACGAAGGCCACCCGCCCGTCCACGCAGACGAGCTTGCGGTGGTTGCGGAAGTTGAGGCGGGAGGAGCGCAGCCGGATCCGCGGCGGCAGGTAGAACGCGAAGCGCGCCCGGGCGTCCAGCAGGGGCTCGAGGAACCCCGGATCCAGCCCGAAGGAGCCCCAGCCGTCCACCAGGAGCCGGACCTCCACTCCCTCCGAGGCCTTTGCGCAGAGCGCGTCCAGCAGGCGCTGGCCGGCCTCGTCGCCGCGGTAGACGTAGAACATCAGGCGCACAGACTCGCGGGCCGCGGCCACGGCCTCCTCGAGGCGGGGGTAGAACGCGGCCGCGTCCCGGAGGTGCTCCACCCGGTTCCGGTGGGTCACCTCGTGCCCTCCGGCCCGGAGGCCCAGACGGAAGAGGTCCGCGCCGGGGGGCGGAGCCAGCGCGTCGAGCTCTTCGGGCGGGCAGCACGCCTGCGCCGGGAGCCCCGACAGCCTCCCGTGGCTCCGCAGCCGTCGCGCCCGCCGCATGGCGCGGCGCCCGATGAACCCGTAGAGGAGGAGCCCGGCGCCGGGGAGGAGGATCAGGGTGAGGAGCCACGCGAGACTCGCGCTGGGGCTCCGCCGCTCCATCACCACGGTGACGCCCACCGCGACCGCCTGCACGATCGCCGCCGCGAAGATCAGGGTCCATAGGGTGCCCGGGGTCATGTCTGGGAGTTTGCACCGGGGGGGGAGAGGTGTCCAATGGAACGGATGGGGAAGGGACATTGTCCATTGTCCATTGTCCATTCCCCATTGTATAACCGACAGGAACCCAGCCTCCCGGAGGATCCCCATGCAGCGCATCGCCAGCCTTGTCCTCTCCGCAGTGCTCCTCTCCCTCCTCGCTGCGCCCGCGGCGGCGAAGGAGTACCGGGTCCCGATCCTCGTGGACACCGAGGACGACATCCTGGAGATGTACTACGCGGACGACATCAGCGTGGAGGAGCGGGACCTCCTCCTGCGCCTCCTCGAGGATCCCCTGGACATCAACGAGGCGAGCCGCAACGAGCTCTACGATCTGCCGGGGCTGACCTACGATCTCGTGGACCGGATCATCGCCGCGCGAGAGGAGAAGCGCTTCTCCCGGGTGAGCAATCTCAAGAAGATCCCGGGCATCGCCCCGGACATCTACCGGCAGCTCCAGCCCTTTGTGGAGCACGTGCCCAAGAGGTCGGCGCCGAAGAAGGGCGTCTCGAAGGACGTGAAGGGGACCTTCCGGTACCAGATCACGGACCGGATCCGGGAGGGGGACACCGACCTGCCCGAGATGTCGCTGCGGGGCCGGGTGCAGGGCCTCGACGGGTTCAAGGCGGGCTTCGCTGTGACCCTGGAGAATGGCGTCGGGCCCACGTCGTGGCGGGACGCGATCGCAACCCCCTCGACCCCCCTGGCCGATCTCTGGAAGGTGGACTCCGGCAACGGGAGGCTCCAGTGCGACAGGGGAGACGGGGTGTACGACTGTGGCCCGGGCAGCGCCGCGTTCATGGTCTTCGACGACAAATCCCCACTGGAGCGCTACCTGCGCACCGACGGCGAGCACTACCGGACCCCCTGGCCGAAGATCTACGTCTCCGTGGTCCGGGACCGCTGGCGGGCCGTCGCGGGCTCCTACAAGATCGGCTTCGGACAGCGCCTGGTCCTGGACAACACCGGACGGGACAAGCCCCACGGCTTTATCGGAGACGATTCGACCTACGGCAGCGAGTCCGGGGTGCGCCTGAGCCCGGACTTCATGGGCCTCGCCGGGTCCTACGACTTCGCCCTGGGGGGTCGCCTGTCCCTGGAGGTGACCCCCTTCTTCTCCTGGTGGCGCTACGATGCGTATCAGATCTACCTGAACCACGAGGACGAGTTCACCGGGGAGCGGGAGTCCTACGTGGTGGTCAGCGGGATCCCGGGGACCCCGTATTCCCGCAAGCACTACTACGTGACCCTCCCCCAGGCCTACGACGAGCTCCTGGGGGGCGGGAACGTCTCGCTCAAGTGGGGCAGCCGCTCCCACGTGGGGATCACTGGGTTCGGCTCCACCCTGGGCTTTCACCTGGGGGACGGCGACACGGTCTTCACCACCTCCTCCCGGTACCCGGCGGATCGCACGGTCTTCGCTGCCTTCGGTCTGGACGCAGCGGTGGAAATCGGTCCGGACACCACGGTCTTCGCGGAGATGGCCGCGACGGATCAGCTCTCGGCGGAGGCCATGGCGGCGATCGTCCGCGCCGTCTGGCAGCGGAAGCCCCTGGAGATCGACGCGTCGGTGCGCTACCTCGGGGACGACTACGACAACCCCCACGCCCGGGGGATCTCCATGTCCGACCAGTGGCTCGGCAACGCGGATCGGGGGGAGCTCGGCCTCCGGCTGGACGCGAGCTGGAAGGTCGCGAAGTGGCTCCGCCTGCGCCTGGGCGAGGACGTCTGGCGCGCGGCCCGCTGGAACGATCCGAATGAGACGACCTCGAACCCCGCGGAGAAGACCCACCTCTGGCGGAACGAGACCTACCTGCGGGTGGACGGCTATCCCTTCAACTGGTGGACCGTCGGGGTCTACGCGCTGTACCGGGACAACGACCTGGAGTCCTCGGGGTGGACCTGGACCGACCCGAACGGTGACGTTGAGGGGGTGGACTACAGCTTCAACGGGACGCAGTGGCGCGTGGGCGCGCAGACCAGCTTCATCCCCCTGAAGTGGATGCGCCTGGACCTGTACTACCAGCTCAAGTTCTTCCACGAGAAGAAGCTCTCCCTGGAGAAGGAGCTCCAGAAGGGGCACTACACGTACTTCAAGATCCGCGTGAACCCCGTCCACTGGCTCACGGTCTCCGCCCGGGCGAAGTACTTCAAGGGGGAGCTGGCCGCGGAGGAGGGCGCCACCGGCGAGGGCGAGGAGTACGGAGAGGGCTACCTGCAGCTCGAGGTCCGTCCCTACAAGGGCCTGGCCATCGGCGGCCGGGGCGCGATGCGGGGCTTCCTCCACGTGAAGGCGGACGGCGAGACCCCGCCCAACGAGTACTTCTGGCGCGCGACGGTGGCGTACAGCTTCTAGCGAAGCTTCGCCTCAAACCGACGAGAGCCATACAACCTAGCCGGGGAGCCAGCGACCCGGATTCTTCTCCCCTCCTCGATCGTTGGCATTGGCGCCGTACAACGCGGGCATTGCCGGGTGAATCCGGGTCGCTGGCTCCCCGGCTGGGATCGCAGGATGGTCACGGCTGTAGTGCCAGAACTTGACTCATCTGTGAAGAGGTCAGGCTTTGCAGATGCCTAGGCCCGGAACGGCAACGTCGTCAGCCGCTTCTTCACCGTAGCCAGCGCGGCATGGTGGATCTGGGAGATCCGCCCCTCGGTGACCCCGAGGATCTTCGCGATGTCCTTGGCCATGAACTGCTCGAAGTAGAAGAGGCTGATGACGATGCGCTCGCGGTCCCCGAGGTCATCGATGGCGGCCACGATGGCCGCATAGGCGTTCCGTACCAACGTGAGGTTAGCGGGGTCCACGGCCGAGGGATCCTCCAGGATGTCGTAGACGTTGCGGCCCTCGTCCCCGTGGCGGCCCAGGTCCTCGATGTGGAGGAGGAGATTGGGCGTGAGGCGGGACCGCATGGTGCGGTACTCCTCCACGGTCATGTCCAGGCCCTTGGCCATCTCCTCCTCGGAGGCCTTGCGTCCGAGCTGGCCCGTGATCTCCAACTGGGCCTCGTCGAACTCGGACTTCGCCTGGCGGGTGGACCGGGGGGCCCAGTCCAGGGAGCGGAGCTCGTCGAGGATCGCCCCGCGGATGCGGATCGCAGCGTAGCGCCGGAAGTCGCCGGTCTCCTGGGGGACGTAGCGGTCCACCGCGTCGATGAGGCCGACGGTGCCCGAGCCCATGAGATCGTCCAGATCCACCGAGGGCGGCAGGCGGCCCTTGAGCTTCCGGGCCACCGCCCGGACCAGGGGCAGGAAGTCCCGGATGATGCGCCCCCGGGTCTCCCCCGACGGCGGTCCATCCCGCCAGAAGGGGTCGAAATCAGCCTGCGGGATCCCATCGTATGCCACCGCGCCCTCCGGATTCCGCCCCATTCTAGAGGCGCCACCCGCCCGGCGCAATACTCATTGACTTTCACGGATTCCCGGACTATCACGATGCGCGTCGGCTGGGACCGTATGGAAACGCACGCCCCCCGCGGGCTCGCGTAAGAGACCAAGAGGAGAACCCCATGGACTTCAGCTTCTCCGAGGAGCAGACCCTGATCCAGGACACCGCACGACGCTTCGCTCGCGAGGTCATCGCGCCCACGGTGGAGGCCGACGAGGAGGCCCACCGCTTCAACACGGACATCTACAAGCAGATGGGCGACCTGGGGCTCTTCGGCCTGGTGATCCCCGAGGAGTACGGGGGCAGCGAATCGGGCATGGTGGCGTCCATGCTGGCCACCATGGAGATCGCCCGGATCAGCGCGTCCTGGGGCCTCCCCTTCAACATGCAGACCCAGGGCCCCGGCCTGACGATCCTGCGGTGGGGCACGGAAGAGCAGAAGAAGAGGTACGTCCCGGGCCTGGTCTCCGCCGACCTCCTCGGCGCGTTCGCGCTCACCGAGCCCAACGCGGGGAGCGACGTTGCGGGGATGAAGACCTACGCAGTGGAGGACGGCGACCACTGGGTCATCAATGGCCAGAAGACCTGGATCTCCAATGCGCAGGTCGCGGATGTCTGCCTGGTCTTCGTCTACACGGACCGGGCCCAGAAGACCCAGGGCATGACCTGCTTCCTCGTGGACATGAAGACCACCGAGGGGGTCAGCACCCAGCCCATCAAGAACAAGCTGGGCCTCCACGGCTCGCCCACCGGCGAGATCTTCTTCGAGGATGCGCGGGTCCATCGGGATCAGATCCTTGGTGGCCTCGGGAACGGCTTCAAGGTCGGCATGACCATGCTGGACAACACCCGCCTCTCCTGCGCGATCCGCGCCGTGGGCGTGGGCCAGGCCTGCATCGACGCGTCCGTGGGGTACGCCAAGGAGCGCAAGGCCTTCGGCCGTCCCATCGCCGACTTCCAGATGATCCAGGCGGACCTCGCAGAGATGAAGGTCGAGCACGAGGCGGCGAAGCTCCTGGTGCTCAAGGCCGCGTGGCAGAAGGAGCAGGACCCCCACGTCCGCAACAGCGTGGACGTGTCCATGGGCAAGTACCTGGCCGCGGAGGCCGCGGTCCACGCAGCGAACCTGACCGTGAAGATCTTCGGGTCCTACGGCTACAGCTCGGAGTACCCCGCGGAGCGGCTCTACCGGGACGCCAAGTCCTACCAGATCGTCGAGGGGACCAGCAACATCCAGAAGATCATCATCTCGCGCAGCTTGCTCGGGTGAGGGAGGATGTCATGAACGAGATGCAGAAGAAGATCGCGCAGATCGAAGCGCTCCGGGAGACCATCAAGATGGGCGGCGGCGAGGCCGCGATCGAGAAGCAGCACGCGCGGGGCAAGCTCACCGCGCGGGAGCGTCTCGAGAAGCTCTTTGATCCGGGCACCTTCACCGAGTTCGACGCCTTCGCGAAGCACATGGGCCGGGACTATGGCCTGGACAAGGTGGAGCGGGTCCCCGCGGACGGCGTGGTCACCGGCTACGGCGACGTGAACGGCCGCAAGGTCTTCGCGTACTCCGAGGACTTCACGGTCATCGCGGGCACCTTCGGCGAGATGCACGGCCGCAAGATCGCGAAGACCGTCGAGCTGGCCTGCAAGATGAACTGCCCCGTGGTGGGGATGAACGACTCCGGCGGAGCCCGGGTCACCGAGGAGATGGGCGCGCTGAGCCAATACGGCCAGCTCTTCTTCCGCCACGTCCGTGCCTCCGGGGTGGTGCCCCAGATCGCCCTGGTCATGGGCCCCGTCGCCGGCGGTCAGGCGTACTCCCCGGCCCTCATGGACTTCATCTTCATGGTGGACAAGTCCTCCACCATGTTCATCGCGGGGCCGCCCCTGGTGGAGGCCATCGTTCACGAGAAGATCTCCGCGGAGGACCTGGGCGGTGCGCGGATGCACGCCCGGACCAGCGGGGTCTCTGACCTCACCTGCGCGGACGACGCCGCGTGCATCGAGGAGACCCGGCGCCTCCTGTCCTTCCTGCCCTCGAGCAACCAGGAAGATCCTCCGATCCAGGACTCCGGGGACGATCCGGAGCGGCGCCTCGACGCGATCGTCGATCTGGTGCCGGCGGAGCCGAACAAGTTCTACGACATGCACAAGGTCATCGAGCTCCTCGTGGACAACGGGGACTTCTTCGAGCTCAAGGCCGAGTTCGCTCGGAACATGATCATCGGCCTCGGCCGCCTCGGCGGGCGGACCGTGGGCATCGTCGCGAACAACCCCATGTTCATGGCCGGCTCCATCGACCACAAGGCCGCGGTCAAGGCCGCCCGGTTCATCCGGTTCTGCGACCAGTACGAGATCCCGCTCATCAACCTCCAGGACGTCCCGGGCTTCCTCATCGGCAGCCAGTCGGAGAAGGCCGGGATCATCCGTCACGGCTCGAAGATGCTTTACGCGTATGCGGAGTCCACGGTGCCCAAGATCACCGTGGTGCTGCGCAAGTCCTATGCGGGGGGCTACCTGGCCATGTGCTCCAAGGACCTCGGTGCGGACTTCGTCTTCGAGTTCCCCTGCGGCGAGATCTGCCTCATGGGGCCCCAGGGCGCGGTGAACATCCTGTTCCGCAAGGAGCTCAAGAAGGCCAAGGACGCAGGCGAGGACGTCGCCGCGCTGCGTGAGACGCTCAACGCGGACTTCCACGATCGCTTCGTCAACCCCCTCTACTCCGCGGGGCTGCAGCACGTGGACGACATCATCGACCCGAGGGATATGCGGAAGCTGATCCACCGGTCCCTCGACGTCTGCCGCATGAAGCGGGACGAGCTGCCGCCGAAGAAACACGGCAACATCCCCATCTGAGGCGACGATGTTCATGCTCGGTGAGATCCCCTGGGGAGACGGTCTGCGGGTGTTCGGGCTCGGCTTCGGCGGCGTCTTTGTCGCGCTGGGGCTGCTGTACGGCGGGATCCGGCTGACGACCTTCGTTGCCGGAAAGTTGGAACAGAAGAAGGACTAACTGTGGGAGGGGCGTCCACGCCCCGATTGGAGGAACCGATGGACACTGTTTTGATGCCCATGGTCGGGAAGATCGTGAAGATCGACGTGAAGGACGGGGACTCCGTCGAGGCCGGTCAGCAGATCGGGATCTTCGAGTCCATGAAGATGGAGATGCCCCTGATGGCCACCAGCAGTGGCGTGATCGGGAACATCAAGGCGGCGGTCGGCCAGGTCGTGGAGGCCGACGCACCCATCTGTGACATTGCGTAGCACCCCGAGCGCAGTGAAGCGGAGACGAGGGGCGTAGGATGGAGCACGTCACGGCGTTCCTGCGGGAGACCGGTTTCTACCACCTGACCTGGGGCAACCTGGTCATGTGGGCCATCGGCTTCACGCTGATCTACCTGGCGATCCGGAAGCAGTACGAACCCTACCTGCTGCTCCCCATCGGCTTCGGGGTCCTCCTGGTGAACCTGCCCCTGGGGGAGCTCCTGGGGGACGGCGGCCTCCTGCGGATCTTCTACTACGGCATCCAGTTCGAGGTGATCCCGCCCCTGATCTTCCTCGGCCTCGGCGCGATGACCGACTTCGGCCCCCTCCTGGCCAACCCCAAGACCCTCCTCCTGGGGGCCGGGGCCCAGTTCGGGGTCTTCGTCGCCTTCTTCGGGGCACTGTTCCTCGGCTTCGCGCCGAATCAGGCAGCGGTCATCGGGATCATCGGCGGCGCGGACGGGCCCACGACGATCTTCCTCGCCAACGCCAAGGCCCCGGAGATCCTCGGCGCCACCGCAGTCTCGGCCTACTCCTACATGGCCCTGGTGCCGATCATCATCCCGCCGATCCTGAGGCTCCTCACCACGAAGGAGGAGCGGGCCATCCCCATGCGGCAGCTCCGCCCCGTGCGTCGGCTGGAGAAGATCCTCTTTCCCATCGTCAGCCTCCTCCTCATCGGCCTCCTGGTGCCCAAGTCCGTGCCCCTCCTGGGCATGTTCATGGTGGGCAACCTCTTCCGGGAGTCCGGGGTGGTGAAGCGCCTCGCAGAGGGTGCGCAGAACGAGCTGATGAACATCGTGACGATCCTCCTGGGCCTGTCGATCTCCGTGAAGATGACCGCGGAGGCCTTCCTGAGCTGGGAGGTGCTCAAGATCCTCGGCCTCGGCCTCGTCGCGTTCAGCTTCAGCGTGGCGGGGGGCATCGTGTTGGCGAAGATCATGAATCTCTTTCTGGTAGAAAAGATCAACCCCATGATCGGCGCCGCGGGGCTCTCCGCGGTGCCCATGGCGGCCCGGGTGATCCAGGTCGAGGGCCTCAAGGCCAACCCCCGCAACTACCTGCTCATGCACGCGATGGGTCCCAACGTGGCCGGCGTGGTGGGGACCATCGTGGCAGCGGGTCTCTTCATGTCCCTGGTGTGATCCGATGATGCGACTCGAAGAGCTCGTGGCGGAGGCCCTGGACGGCGGCATCTCCCTGGAGACGGCCGTGGCCCTGGCCGCGGCGCCGGACGAGGACCTGTCCTTCCTCCTGGCCGCGTCCGACCCGGTCCGAAGGCACCACTTCGGCACCCGGGTCAAGCTCTGCTCCATCGTCAACGCCCGCTCGAACCTCTGCGGCGAGGACTGCGCGTTCTGCGCCCAGTCCCGCCGGTCCGACGCGGACGTTCCCACCTACCCCCTCCTGGACGAGGCGACCCTCCTCGCGCGGGCCCGGGCCGCCCGTGAGGCCGGCGCGGGGGAGTTCTCCATCGTCACCAGCGGCAAGGGGCCGAGCCCCGCGGAGCTGGACGTCATCGAGGGGGTCCTGCGGCAGGACACCGGGATGCAGCGCTGCGTCTCCATCGGCGTCCTCGACCGGGCTGGTCTCCAGCGCCTCAAGGACGCGGGCCTCCAGATCTTCCACCACAACCTCGAGGCCGCGCCCCGCTTCTACGAGAAGATCGTCTCCACCCGCTCTTTTTTACAAAACATCGACGCGGTCCGAGCCGCGAAGGACGTCGGGTTGGAGGTCTGCTGCGGCGGGATCTTTGGCATGGGCGAGACCTGGGAGGACCGCATCGAGCTGTTCCGGATCCTTCGGGACCTGGACGTGGACCGGGTGCCGGTGAACTTCCTCCACCCGATCCAGGGCACCCCCCTGGAGGACCGGACCCCCATGGGGGCCCTGGAGGCCCTGCGGATCGTCGCCCTCGGGCGCCTGATGCTGCCCGGGAAGCCCATCAACGTCGCGGGCGGGCGGGAGGTGGTCCTGGGGCCCCTCCAGCCCCTGGTCTTCATGGCCGGCGCGACCAGCATCCTCCTGGGCGACTATCTCACCACCAAGGGACGCAACGCCGAGGAGGATCTGGAGATGATCCGCCGTCTCGGCCTCACCATCGACCATGGTTGAGTTGGAGCGAGGGGAGCACCTTGCGCGCTGAGAACCCCAGCCTCGAGCGCTTGCGGGTTCGCCTCGCCGCGTTGCGGGCCGCGGATCTGGCTCGCGCGCCCCTGCCCCAGGAACCCCTCGAAGGCCCCCGGGTGCGGGTCACCGGGCGGGAGGCCGTCCACTTCTGCTCCAACGACTACCTGGGCCTCTCCCGTCACCCCGCGGTGCTGGCCGCGGCCCGGGAGGGCGCGGCGCAAGGAGCCGGCGCCACCGGCGCCCGCCTCCTCTCCGGGGATCTCCCCGCGCACCGGGCCTTCGAGGCCGCAGCGGGAGCGCTCTTCGGCCGGCCCGTGCTCCTGTGGAACTCCGGCTGGCACGCCAACGCGGGCGCGCTCCCTGCCCTCGCCGGCCGGGGCAACCTGATCTTCAGCGACGCGGACATCCACGCGTCCGCGGTGGACGGCTGCCGGCTGAGCCGGGCGCAGACCGTCGTCTGGCCCCACAACGATGCGGACGCGCTGGAGCGGTTGGTGGAGGCGCACCTCGCCGCTCGCGACGCCCCCCCCGAGGGCGCGGATCTTCTGCTTGCGGAGTCGGTCTACAGCATCGACGGCTCCCTCGCCCCCCTGGAGCGCCTGGTCGACATCGCCGAACGCCACGGCCTCCTCCTCTACCTGGATGAGGCCCACGGCCTCGGCTGCCGGGGGCCCCGGGGCCTCGGCCTCGCCGAGGAGCGGGGCCTCCTGGAGCGGGTCCATGTCCTCATGGCCGGTCTGGGCAAGGCAGCGGGCGTCGCGGGCGGGATCATCGCCGCGGACGAGGCCCTCCTGGCCCTCCTGCGGGCCACCGCCCGCTCCTGGATTTTTTCGTCGGCTTGCCCGCCATCGAGCGCTGCGTCCGCGCAGAAGTCCCTGGAGATCATCACCGGGCCCGAGGGGGCTCGACTCCGGTCGCTCCTGACCTCCCGGGCCCGGGATCTGCGCCAGCGATTGGGCCTCCCCCACGCGGGCCCCGGGGGCGTCTCCCCCATCATCCCCGTGCCCGTGGGGGACGAGGGGCGGGCCCTGGCCGTCGCGGACCGCCTCCTGGCCGATCACGGGATCCTCTGCCGCGCCGTGCGGCACCCCACGGTGCCCCGGGGGGCAGCCGGGCTGCGTCTCACGGTCACGGCCCTGCACACGGCGGAGGACATCGTGCAGGCTGCGATCGCTGTGCGATGCGCGCTGGAGGCGCCATGACGAAGAGAGACTGGACCCGGATCGACCTGGAGCACGTCTGGCATCCCTTCACCCAGATGAAGACCTACCGGGGTGACGAGAACCTGATCCTCGCCCGGGGGGACGGCAGCTGGCTCGAGGACGTGGACGGGAACGTCTTCTTCGACGGGGTCTCGTCCCTCTGGACCAACGTCCACGGCCACCGGCACCCCGCGCTGGACCGCGCCCTCATGGGCCAGGCCCACCGCCTGGCCCACTCCACCCTCCTGGGAGTGGGCAACCCCCCCGCGGCCGCGCTGGCCGAGCGCCTGGCCGCGCTGTCTCCCGGGGACCTGGGCCGGGTTTTTTACTCTGACAACGGCTCCACCGCGGCCGAGGTGGCCCTGAAGATGTGCTTCCAGGCCTGGCGCCAGCGCGGCGCGATCGGCGAGGACCGCACGGAGTTCGTGGCCCTCGGCGACAGCTACCACGGGGACACCATCGGCGCCGTGAGCGCGGGGGGGATGGAACTCTTCCACGGCCTCTTCCATCCCCTGCTCTTCAAGACCCACTTCCTGCCGTCCCCCAACTGCTACCGCTGTCCCATGGGCCGGAGCCGGGGGGCCTGCGACTTCGAATGCGCTCGCATGCTCGGTCCGCTCCTCCAAGAAGCCGATCAAAAAATCGCGGCGATGATCGTGGAGCCGATGGTTCAGGGTGCGGGGGGCCAGTTCGTCTACCCGGCGGAGGTCCTGCGGATCTACCGCGAGGAGACCGCGGCCCGGGGGATCCCCCTGATCGTGGACGAGGTTGCGACGGGCTTCGGCCGCACCGGCCGGATGTTCGCCTGCGAGCATGCCGGGGTGGAGCCGGATCTCCTCACCGTGGCCAAGGGCCTCACCGGGGGCTACCTCCCCGTGGCGGCCACCCTCGCAGGGGAGGAGATCTACGCGGCCTTTCTGGGCGAGTACGAGGAGTTCAAGACCTTCTTCCACGGCCACACCTACACCGGCAATCCCCTGGGCTGCGCGGTGGCCCTGGCCAACCTCGATCTCATCGAAGAGACCGGACTGGTCGCCCGGGTGGCCGCGCGAAGCGAAGCCCTGGAGGCGCAGCTGCAGAGGCGGCTCAGCCGCCACCCCAACGTCGGGGACATCCGCCTCCTGGGCTTCATGGGGGGGGTGGAGCTCGTCGCGGATCGGGCCACGAAGGCCCGCCTCCCCGTGGAGGCCCGCACGGGCCACCAGGTGATCCTGAAGGGCCGGGAGGCGGGCCTCCTCCTCCGTCCCCTCGGGGACGTGATCGTCATCATGCCCCCCCTGTCCGCGACGGACGGGGAGCTCGAGTTCCTGGTGGACGGCATGGCCTGGGCCATCGAACAGGTGTTCGATTCCGGAACCTCCTCCCCCCCTCCTCCCCGCCCGGCGATCCCGCGCCGCGGGCGCCTGGATCTCCTCCCCGGTCGGCGCCCGAGGTCGACCCCGCCGAGGATCCTGGTCACCGGCACAGACACCGGGGTCGGCAAGACCGTGGCGGCGGCTGCGCTGGGTCTCGCAGCCCGGGCCGCCGGCCTGGGCGTCGCCTGCTGGAAGCCCGTGGAGTCCGGGGTCCCCCGGGGCCACGGCGAGGGCCCGGACCAGTCCCTCTATCGGGCGCTGGGTCTTGCGGCCCCCCGTGACCGCTGGCCCGTGACCGGGTACCGCGCCCCGGTCTCCCCCCACCTGGCTGCGCGCAGCGAGGGCCGGGTCGTGGACGTGGAGGACCTGGTCGAGCGGCTCCGGCGGGGTGACGAGCCGCTGCTCGTGGAGGGCGCCGGCGGCCTCCTCGTGCCCCTGGAGGGGACCACCACCTGGGCCGATCTGGCCCTGCGGGCTGATCTCGGCGCCCTGGTCGTCGCCCCCAACCGCCTCGGCTGCCTCAACCAGGTCTTTTCAGCGGTTTATCTGCTGCGCACCATGGGGATCGCGGTCTGCGGGGTGATCCTCAACGACCACCGAAAGGACGGGACGGACCTCTCCTCGGGGTCGAACGCCGATGAGCTGGAGCGCTACCTCGGCGACCTCTTCCTCGGCGTTCTCCCGGATCTTCCAGCCCTGGGCACCGCCGCTCTCCCCCCGGAAGTCGCCGGAATCGCCAGAAAAATCTGGCATTTTTAATAAACAAGAGGTTCGAGGTCTTGAAAAAAGCAGAATCGGACTTGACAGGTTTTCCGCCCCCACTACTTTAGTGCCAGAAGGCCTCGAAGAGACCAAGAGAGTCCGGCGGCCTTCGAGAGTCTTTTTTTATAGAAAACTTTGTTTTACTCTGGAGGTGTAAGATGGCACTCGTACGCTACAACAATCGCATGAGCCCCGTGATGCGGTCCCTGTGGGACGACGAACTCCTGGCCCCCTTCTTCGGCCGGACCGAGACCCGCTGGAGTCCCCGGGTGGACGTCCTCGAGGAGGCCGGCGTCCTCCACCTGGAGGTCGAGCTCCCCGGTGTGGACAAGGACGACGTGAAGATCACCTTCGAGAACGGTGTCCTCACCGTCGCCGGCGGGCGCAAGGCGGCGGAGGCGACGGAGGGCACCCGCCGCTTCATCCGGGAGCGATTCTCCGGTGAGTTCACCCGGTCCTTCCGCCTGGGCACCGCGTACGACGCGAAGAAGATCGACGCGTCCTACAAGGACGGCGTCCTCTCGATCTCGATCCCGAAGAGGGAGGAGACCCTCCCCGTCACGGTGGAGATCCACTAGGGAGTCTCCGTCCACAAACCCCCTTCTGCTGCGAAACCGGCTCCATCTTCGCCAGCTTCGTTCATCGGGCCAAGACCGTCCTCAACGTAGGCGCTGGCTACGATTCCGGCGATCTCGACCCTCGCGCCTCGCCGTCGAAGCGGCCCCGGCTTCTCGCCACGAAGAAACTTCATGGACGGAGACTAGCGTGCGCCCCACCGGAACAGCGCATCGACCAACCCTCCGGCGATCACGCCGCGATGCCCGTCCGGGTCACCGATGGCGAAGAGCGGGGTGACGTAGGGGGAGATCCCGAACTGGAAATTGAACGCCTGGTCCGGTCGGGGGAAGTCCAGGCCGAGATACCCGCCGAAGGTGGGGCCCATGGCGAAGAAGGAGGCGGTACGTCCCGCGCCGGACCCGGCGGATCGGTAGTCTGGGCCGTAGTGCATCGACACCCCAAGGGTCGGCCCGACGATCACGTCCACCGCGCCTCCGGTCCGCACCCGATATTTCGCCGTGACCGATGGTTCGAACTGCAGCATCTTGAACGCCATCGCGAACAGAATGGGCCGGAAGACCGGGAGGTCCACGTGGATCACCCAGTTCTCCCGAACGCCGAAATCCATGAAGAACGAGACATCCGCCGCCATGCCCCCCTTCACGCCCGGTGCGCTTGCGACACACATCCGCACGTCGTCGTACCGGCCGCCGAAGCGGAGCTTCACCCCGAGGACGATCTCGTCGCTCGCCGCGGGCTCCGCGACCGCCTCTCCCGCTGCCCCGAAACACAACATCGCGGCGACGAGCGCTGCGATCCCTCTCGTCCGGGACACCATCCTCACCCCCCCTGGTTCTCTTGCGGATCGTTCATGCGGCGACAGTAGAGGCATGCAATGGACCTGTCGAGGATTTCCTCCATGTCCCACGTGCCCGGAATCCGTCCTCAGCCCCAGGGGGACGGCTACGCCTCCAGCACGGTCCAAATCTGGGAAATGTTGGGCTATATGTCAAGAGGCGGGGGCAGACCCCATGTGCCTTCAAATCTGGGAAATGTTGGGCTATATGTCAAGAGGCGGGGTCAGGCCCCATGTGCCTTTCTCGGATCAAGAAGATCGAAGGACCGTCCCTCGGATCGTCCCTCGGATCAGTCCCCCTCCTCTACAGAGGGCAGAGTTCCAATGCTTCGTTCATCCCGATGATCCGGTAGTCGTCGTCACACTTGATGGTGAGCTTCGTGTTGTCGAACCTCGAGAGCGTTCCGACGACGTTCTCGCCGGATTTGAGGCTGACAACGACCTCCTTGCCGACCCACTCGCGCAACCATTTCTCGGCCGCATCTGCAGCCTCGGCAGACCCCAGGCGGACCGATTTGGGCGCTTCTACGTGCTTCCTGGATTCGCTGACCTCCGGTGGGGGAGGAGGCGGGCCGCGATACGCAGGAACCCATGACAGGAACACTGGAGTCTCCACATCTTCGAGCCTTTGGAGAACCTCTACACGGTGCTTGGACAGATCCCGGTCAATCCGAAGGACCGTCTTTCCAGCCCGCGCAAGAATCTCGTTGTACATATTGATGTCTCCGGCTGCGTCGTCGAACTCATCGAGGAAATCCGAGCACGCTTCGCAGGGACACAGGGTCAGGTATCCCCGCTTGACACATGCTGCACATTGGTCCATCCTCTCATCATGGCTCGACCACAGCGAATCGACTACCCGGGCGCCTGGCATCATATCTGGCAGCGAGGTGCGCGGCGGGCGCCGATCTTCCACAAAGACCTGCACTGCCATCTCATCTTCGATGTCATCGACGAGACCGTCCAGCGACGCGGCATCGAGGTTCATGCCTATGCGCTGATGCCGAACCACTATCACCTCCTCCTGCGATCTCCGTCGGGCAACCTCTCCCGGGCGATGCAGGACATCAACGGGAACTACTCCCGCAAGCTCAACCGCATCTACTCCTGGGACGGCCCCCTGTTTCGGGGCCGGTTCATGGGCCAGGTCGTCGAGAGCGACGACTACCTGAAGCACCTCGTCGCCTACCTGCATCTGAATCCCGTCCGGGCGCACCTTGTGAAGGACCC
>JBDRIT010000175.1:0-14133 GCA_043815665.1 Pseudomonadota bacterium | reverse complement strand
ATTTCTGGGAGGCCCGTACACGGGCCGATTTGTGGGAGGCCCGTCCACGGGCCGATTTGTGGGAGGCCCGTCCACGGGCCGATTTGTGGGAGGCCCGTCCACGGGCCGATTTGTGGGAGGCCCGTCCACGGGCCGATTTGTGGGAGGCCCGTCCACGGGCCGATTCTTTCGGGGCGTGGACGCCCCTCCCACAGGAGAGCAGAATCGGGGCGTGGACGCCCCTCCCACAGGAGAGCAGAATCGGGGCGTGGACGCCCCTCCCACAGGAGAGCAGAATCGGGGCGTGGACGCCCTCTCCCACAGTGGGGAGGGAGGGGCTACTCGCAGGCGCCGAGGTCGCGCCAGGCGAGGGCCATGCCGGCGCCTTCGGCGATGACGCCATCGCTGCGACCGACCCAGTAGGCCGCGGTGAGGCCGAGCATGGGCCACTGCTCGTTCATGCCGGTGCCGCCGTACTCCCGCTTCGCCATCCACGGGTCCATCTGCCAGAGGAACGCGCCGCCCACCCGCTTGGGCAGGGGGATCGCGGCCACGGCCCGGGGCCAGTCGTCCTCGAGGCCCGGCGCGGGAATCTCGATGCCCATGACGTCGATGGGCTCCGTGCAGACGGCCAGGGAGTTCGCGGGGATCTCCTCCAGGGGGACCTCTGGATCCGGGGTGTCGATCCAGTTGCGGGGGTAGTTCCTGTCCGGCGCGAGCTTGTTGTTCGGGTCCATGCCGTAGGTGGCCAGGACGTCGACGTGGTGCGCGACGTATGCGGCTGCGTCCGGGTCCACGGTCTCGTCCACCATGCGTCCGTAGAGGATCCCGAAGAAGCAGTCCTCCCGGCCGAGGAGATCCTTCTCCCTGCCCTCGGTGCGTGCTGCGGTGGCGAAGAGGTTCCAGAACCCCGGGGATGCGGCCTTGTCCACCCGGGCCTGGACGTTGTAGAGCGACGGGTAGAGCAGGCTCGGTCCGAAGTGGGGCGCGCACCACTTCGGGAGTTGGAGCGCGCCGTAGGTGAGCACGCTGGAGGCGTAGTCGATCTCCTCCATGAGCTGCTCCACGAAGGCCAGGTATTGCGGGTCCCCGGTGAGGTAGTGCGCGGTGAGGGCCCACTGGGTCATGAAGAGCGCATCGGAGCCCCGCACAGAGACGTGCTGGGTCCAGGCGATGGGCACCTCGACGCTGGGGCTGCCCGACTCGGTCAGCGCGAGGCCTGCCAGGTCCAGGATGAAGAACGGATCCTCGGCATCGAACACGTACGCGGGATCGAACTCCATGGGTGGGCCGTCGGGGCAGGAGAAATCGAAGGTGTCCGGGTGCCCCGGGTGGGGCTGCTCCATGACGTAGAAGATCAGCTCGTTCAGGGACGTGAGAGCCGCCTCCTCGCCCTCGTCGAAGTGCATGTTCCCGCCGGCCAGGTACGCCATCAGCGCACCCTTGAGCTCCGGCTGCGCGTCCAGGTTGATGATCCGGCCCTTCTTCATCCGGTTCACGGTGCAGGACAGCTCGGTCTTCATCACCTCCCGGAGCGTGTCCTCGGCGTCACCCTCCCCCAGGAGGTCGTAGGCCAGGAGGAGCCCGGGCAGGGCGCGCACGTACATGTCCCGGGACGCGTCCCCCTGGAAGTAGGGGGTGGTGTCGTAGTGCACCCCCCCGATCTCGACGCCCTCGGTGTAGTAGTCCGGGAGGCGATCGTGCCAGGCCGCCGGGATCGGGTAGCAGAAGTGCCCGCTGTCGCCGCTGCAGTCCCGGTACTCCGAGATGGACCTGCGCCAGTGCCCGACGGGGTCCGGCGCGCCCTCGGGGAGCATCGCGAAGTGGGAGCGGATCACCATGCCAGGGGCGCCGTTGAGCTCGTACCCGAACATGGCCTTCGACAGTTTGCTCACCATGCGCTGGTAGTCGGCCCCGGTCCCGGTGACCCGGTACCGGGCCGCCGCGGCCCACACCGCTGTGCCGGTCCAGCCGCTCGCGTCCCCGATGCCGTCGTACTTGCGGAAGTACTCGGGCTTGGACCATTCGCTCTCCGGGGTCCCGGCAGGGACCGCCTGGGTGAACCGGAAGTCCATGGTCTGCCCTTCGGCCTCGTGGTAGAGGTCGTAGTAGCGATCGAACATGAACGCCTGCTCGGTCATCGCGGGGGGATCCGCTGCCCAGTCCCCCGCGCTGGCGTCATAGATCTCACACCGACGCAACGTCCCCTCGACGCAGACCTCCTCACGAACCAGCGCGCAGCCCTCGATCCCATCCGGCAGGACCGATCCCGCCGGCGGCGGGTCGATCGCCCCGAACACCGGCACGGGTATCGGCAGCGGCCCGGCGTCGACATCCTCCACCGTTGCGTCCCCGATCTCCTCAGCGACCTCCAGCGTCACCTCACCACCAATCTCCACCGCGACGTCGGCGACCACATCACCAACCGCATCAACCTGGTCCGAACCGGCGACATCCTGATCACCCCCACCCGAACCCCCGTTCCCGCCACAACCCGCTGCCACCAGGAGCACCAAGATCAGAACGCCGCGACGCATCTCGAAAACAACCCCCCAGTCATCACGACTGGACCCCTTGTCCATCGTCCGTTGTCCATACGCCCGCGTCAGCGGACGTACACGTCCATGTACGCGTTCCCCGGATTGTCGTTCGTGGTGCAGCTGGTCCTGCCCTCCATGGTCATGAGCTGGATCGTTGCGGACGACGGGGGGCGCTCGATGACGAAGTTGTACGTCCCCGCGAAGTAGGTGGTCGCGGCGATGGTGGTCACCGACGTCCCGCAGGTGGACGAGCCCCAGTTCAGGGCGCCGTAGAGGGTTCCGCCCCCGCCGAAGTGGAAGCCGATGTTGTTGCAGCCCGGGATGCTCTCCGGGTAGGTGCAGTGCGCAGTGACCGTGCCGCTGGCGTGCTGGACCCAGAGCTCTGTCCAGGTGAATCCCTGGGTGTTGCGCTGGGTGGAGTCCCAGCCGGTTCCCCAGACGTGGTGGTTGTCCGCCACACGGGTCCACCCGCCGCCGTCGAAGTCCATCTCGCAGTAGACCTGGATCGGCGCGTTGCCGCCGTCGCCGTCGGGATCCACCGTGTAGGTGCCGCTGGCCAGGGCCGGGTTGTTGTCGAGGATCGCCATGCAGTCCACGAACTGGCAGCCGATGGTGGTGGACCCGTCGCAGTCCTCGTCGACGGCGTTGAAGCAGACCTCGTCCCCTGCGCCCTCGAAGGGGTCGCAGACCTCGGGAACGCCGGCGGCGCAGTTGTCGATGGTGTGTTCGCAGGCGCCCAGGCCGCAGGTGGTGGTGCCCAGATCCTCATCGGTGTCCGCGTCGCAGTCGTCGTTCAGGCCGTTGCAGATCTCCTCGGCTGCGCCTTCGAAGGGGTCGCAGACCTGGGGCGCGCCGGCCGCACAGTTGTCCACCACGTGGGCGCAGACGCCCTGGCCGCAGGCCGTGGACCCGAGGTCCTCGTCCACGGGGCCGTCGCAGTCGTCGTCCAGGCCGTTGCAGACCTCGTCGATCGATCCCTCCCAGGGGTTGCAGACCTTGGGCGCGCCGTCGACGCAGTTGTCGATGGTGTGCTCGCAGATCCCCTGTCCGCAGGTGGTGGTGCCGAGGCCTTCGTCGGTGTCTCCCAGGCAGTCATCGTCCAGGCCGTTGCAGATCTCCTCTCCTGCGCCCTCGTAGGGATCGCAGAGCTGCGGTGCGCCGTCGGCACAGTTGGGCGTCGAATGCACACAAACCCCGACCCCGCAGGTCGTGGCGCCGAGGCCCTCGTCGAGCTGTCCGTCGCAGTCGTCGTCCTCGCCGTTGCACACCTCGTCCCCGGCGCCCTCGAACGCGTCGCATTTCAGCGGGATCCCGTCCAGGCAGTTGGCCACGGTGTGGACGCAGGGGCCCAGACCGCAGGTCGTGGTGCCGAGACCCTCGTCGATGAGGCCGTCGCAGTTGTTGTCGTCGCCGTCACAGACCTCCGGCGATGCGCCCTCGAAGGGGTTGCAGAACTGGAGCTGACCGCCGACGCAGGCCTCCACCTGGTGCGCGCAGAGACCCAGGCCGCAGGAGAGCGTCCCGAGGCCCTCGTCCGTCGCAGCGTTGCAGTCGTCGTCGATGCCGTTGCACACCTCGGCGGCGCCGTCGTGGATGGTGGGGTTCTGGGGTGCGCAGTCTGTCGCATCCGGATCCCCGTCGCCGTCGTCGTCGTTGTCCACGCAGTCCTTGAGGCCGTCCAGGTCGAAGTCCGGGTACCCCTCGTCGACGAGCCCGTTGCAGTTGTCGTCCACGCCGTTGCAGTCCTCCGGGGCGTCCCCATGGATCTCATCGTTCAGGGGCGCGCAGTCGGTGACGTCGGGATCGCCGTCGCCATCGTCGTCGTCGTCGCAGGCGTCCCCAGGGTTGTCATTGTCGAAGTTCTCCTGGGTGGGGTTGTACGTGATGGGGCAGTTGTCGACGTCGTCGGGGACGCCGTCCCCGTCCGGGTCGTCGTCGCAGGCGTCGCCTGCGTCGTCCCCGTCCGCGTCGTCCTGGCCCGGGTTGAAGACGCCGGGGCAGTTGTCCAGGCCGTTGGCGATGCCGTCCCCGTCCATGTCCGGATCGCACGGGTCGCCCAGGCCGTCGAGGTCCAGGTCCCCCTGGTCCGGGTTTGCCAGGCAGAGGCAGTTGTCGTCCGCGTCCCCGGCGCCGTCGCCGTCGTCGTCGTCGTCGCAGGGGGCCCCGGCGCCGTCGTTGTCGCAGTCCACCTGGTCCGGGTTCGGGTGCAGGGGGCAGTTGTCATCGACATCGGGGACCAGATCGCCGTCGGTGTCGTCCTCGCAGAGGTCGCCGATCCCGTCGCCGTCCGCGTCCCCCTGGCCGGGGTTCACCGTCTTCGGGCAGTTGTCCAGGAGGTCGGAGACCCCGTCGCCGTCGTCATCCGGGTCACACTCGTTGCCCCAGCCGTCGTCGTCCAGGTCCTCCTGGCCCGGGTTGACGGCCTCGGGGCAGTTGTCCAGGACGTCGTCCACGTTGTCCCCGTCCACGTCCGGGTCGCAGCCGTCGCCCAGGCCGTCCCCGTCCTGGTCGGCCTGGAGCGGATTGAACAGGTTCGGACAATCGTCCAGGCCGTTGGGCACGCCGTCTCCGTCGAGATCCGGATCGCAGACGTCTCCGAGGCCGTCATCGTCCTGGTCCGCCTGGTCGGGGTTCGGGGTCAGGGGGCAGTTGTCCTTGCCGTTCTCGTGGCCGTCCCCGTCGGTGTCCTCGTCCAGGCAGTCCGCCTGACCGTCGAGGTCCGCGTCGGGGAAGCCCTCGTCGGTCTCTCCGTCGCAGTCGTCATCCTGGCCGTTGCAGACCTCGGTTGCGCCCGGGTGGGCGTCGGGATCCAGGGGCTGGCAATCCACCGGGTCCACGAAGCCGTCGTTGTCGTCGTCCTCGTCCACGCAGTCCTTGAGGCCGTCCGCGTCGGTGTCGGTGTAGCCCTCGTCCACCATGAGGTTGCAGTCATCGTCCTTGCCGTTGCAGCTCTCCTGCTCGTTGGGCGAGACGTCGGGATCGAAGGGTGCGCAGTCCTCGGTGTCGGGGCTCATGTCGTCGTCGTCGTCGGGGTCGCACGCGTCCCCCACGGTGTCCAGATCGAAGTCCGCCTGGGACGGGTTGAACACGAAGGGGCAGTTGTCCTGGCCGTCCACGATCCCGTCCCCGTCCTTGTCCGTCTCCAGGCAGTCCTTGAGGCCGTCCTGGTCCGAATCCGGGAAGCCCTCGTCCGTGGCGCCGTCGCAGTCGTTGTCCACGCCGTCACAGCCCTCGGGGGCCGCGCCCTCCTCGGGGTCGCAGACCTGGGCGTTCCCGCCCTGGCAGTTCGCCACGGTGTGCTCGCAGTGGCCCAGGCCGCAGGTCGTCACGCCCAGGTCCTCGTCCACGTCCCCGTCGCAGTCGTTGTCCACGCCGTCGCAGACCTCGACCTCGGGGACGGCGGCGTCGCAGGCGGTCAGGCCGCCCGGGGTGCAGGTCCGTTCCCCGGCACAGGTGCCCTCCTCGCCGCTGGTGTAGCAGGTCGTCGCCACTCCGGAGGCCGCTGCCAGCGCGGAGCAGGGGCAGTCCCCGTCGACGCGGACGCATTGCTCGACGGTCTGCCCTCCGAGGGCGTCCACGGCCTCGCACGCGTAGCCGTCGCCGCAGCCCACGCCGCCGCCGCCGCAGGGCGCACCGCAGAAGGCCCCCGCGTCGCCATAGGAGAGACACCTGGCGCCCAGGTACGCGCCGCCGAGGCCGACGCAGTCGGAGTTCGCGTTGCAGGGCGCGCAGAGGGTCGCCGCGGAGGGCACGCAGAGGAAGATCATGTCCGCACCGAAGCCCTGGACGCCCTTGCAATCCCAGCCGTCGGGGCAGTCCTCGAGGCAGGTCTCCGCGCAGACCTGGCCCTCTGCAGACCAGACGCAGAAGCCCGAGAGGCAGTCGCCGTTCTCGTCGCAGGGGCAGCCGAGGCCGGGGGCCTCTTCGCAGGAGTGGGTCTCCTCGGCGACCTGGTCCAGGGGGGACTCGAGGTCCGAGGAGTCGTCGACATCCCCAAGGTCCGGGAGGATCTGGCCGTCCCCCGCCCCGTCGTCCGGCTCCAGGCCGTCCTCCACGAGATCGCCCTCGGCGTCGGCGAAGGGCACCTCCAGGGACGAGCCGCCGGTGCAGGCGGTGAGTGTGAGCAGGAGAATGGGGATTGAGATCCGGCATGTCGTGCGCATCGTCTTGCCTCCGAGGTGACCGTTGGTCCGCTCCATGATAGCCATTTCGGGCTGCCGATGAACGCGGTTTTTCGGAATCCCCCTCTTCCTGTGGGAGGGGCGTCCACGCCCCGATTCCCCTTCCCCTGTGGGAGGGGCGTCCACGCCCCGAAGAATCGGCCCGTGGACGGGCCTCCCACAGTTGAAGAATCGGCCCGTGGACGGGCCTCCCGATTCCCCCCCCCTGTGCGAACCCGGAGGCGTCGCCCGGGATCAGGAGGCGTTCGGGTCGCACCAGGTGTGGGACTGGGGGTTCGAAGCGAAGGCGTCGCTGGTGACCTGGGGGCACTTGTCCTTGATCAGCGCCTTGAGGACGGTGACCTCCTCCCACCCGAGGGCCATGGGCTCGAAGACGATGGGGAAGGGACCCTCGGCGAGGCTGATCTCCTCGAGGAGCTTCGGGTAGAGGCCCTCGGCCTCTCCCTGGACCCAGAGGGCCTCGAAGTTGGCCTCGAAGGCCGCCACCATCTCCGGCAACACTGACGCGTCGTAGAACACCATGTTCTCCATGGTGTTGTGCTCCGCATTGTCCGAGAGATTGTAGCTCCCCGACGCGACGATGCGCCCGTCGAAGACCATGGTCTTGTGGTGCATCTGGACCGCGTAGGTGTAGTGCCAGCGGTAGCAGTAGAACTTGAACCGCAGCGGGACCCCGGCCTCGTAGAGGGGGTAGCTGTAGTAGAACCCCTTGTCCTGGCATTTCCGGACTGCGCTCGGGCTGTCCCCCGCGGCAGCGAGGCAGGCGGCGAGATCAGCCTTCTGGTCGTCTGCCTTCCACGCGCTGATGTACTCCTGGTTGTCCAGGAGGACCCGGATGTCCATCTCCGGGTGGGCCGCGGCCTTGGCGAGGAGGGCCTCCGCGACGGGGCGAGAGCGCAGGTGGCCCGAGGCCACGTGGATCGACGTCGTGGCCGCCTCGATCTGCGCAACGAGCGCGTCCGCGACGGTGTCCCGCCCGGTGACGACCGAGAAGGTCGGGCCGTAGCTCGAGGCCTTCACATCGAAGTTGTCCGAGGTATACGCGACGTCCACCGCAGGATCGTCCACGATCACCGCGTCGGGGATCGGCAGCGTCGTGAGGGACTCCAGATCTTCGGCCCAGACGAGGTCCCGGGAGTTCTCCCAGAGGTGGTTGAACTCCTGCTGGAACTTGAGGAGGAGCTCCCCGCTCCCGGAGAGGAACACCGTGTTCTCGTCGTAGCGGGTCCCCGCGGAGTTGGACCAGTTGCCGCTCCCGGTCACCAGGGTGCCCGTGTACGCGTCGTCCACCGACGCGATGGGGCCGTCCACGATCATGAACTTGTGGTGCATGATCTTGTTGACGTAGCGCACGTTGATCCCGCGCTCCTCGAGCTTCGCGGACCAGGTGCCCTCGGGGTCGTTCTTGTCCCCGTTGGCGCTCTCGAAGATGAACCGGATCTGCACCCC
Organism: Pseudomonadota bacterium; assembly: GCA_043815665.1. Classification (GTDB taxonomy): domain Bacteria; phylum Myxococcota_A; class UBA9042; order CAIXZC01; family CAIXZC01; genus CAZNWW01. Next base: position 5,984 of record JBDRIT010000175.1, on the reverse strand, counting down.
CCGCGCCGTAGCGGCGCCGAGGGCGGCGAGGATGTTGGAGTCGCTGAAGGAATACATCGCGATGTCGATGCTGACCTCGGCCCCGTCGATGAGCTTCCGGACCCGATCCAGGTGGCTCTGCTCGTAGGGCTGGGGGGAGAAGATCACCTCCGCCGTCAGCACCGCTTCGCAGTTGGCCGCGGCCGCTGTGGCCAGGGCCTCGAGGGTCTTGGGACCCACCCACCAGAGGTCGTCCAGTTCCCTGAGATCGTCGAAGGAGTCGTCGTCCGCGGTCCCGGGGAGTCCATCGGCACCATCCCGGTGCGCGACGATGCTCTTCGCCGACTGGGGCCAGACCCCGATCCCCCGGAGGACTTCATAGGACGTGAGGGGATCGTTCACCAGCGCGAGGATCTGGTTGTCCGTGCAGCTGCCGTAGGGGCTGTCCCCCTTGCCGCCGACGAGGAACGCGTCGTCCTTCCCGTCTGCGCTCTCCGGGCGCTCGGTCCCGCAGGCCGTCACCATCAGAACGATCACAAGAATCCATGCCCGCATACCACTCCCCCCATCTCCACCGGTTCGATCCCGGACTACATGGAACCCGTTGGAATGTCAAACGAATCGGGATCTGAGCAAGGCAAGGGTGATGACTCCGATAGTGTTGTGATGTCTCATGGCCGACAGTGTACCCGCGGATGGCGTGGGAATCGATCGTCCGGCACAATGGTCCATGATACCGGCCCGTACCCGGGATTCGGAGATGCATTGCCTGTAACTCGCTGCTATATATCCGGGAGGATCGGTCCCGTGGAGGAGCCATGAGAGCAGAAGTCTGGGCGATGATGACCGCGGTCTGCTGGGGCGTCGGATCGATGATGGAGAAGAAGGGCTTCAAGCTAGGGGGGCTGAGCCCGGTCATGGGGACGGCCGTGCGTACCGCGGTCTCCCTGCTGGTGCTCGCCGTGGTCTCCTATCCCTATTGGAGCGAGCTCCGGAAGGCCGGCGCGGCGTCCCTGTCCCTCATCGCCGTCGGCGGCGGCGTGATCTCCGGTGCCTTGGGCATCATGTGCCTCTACGCGGCCCTCAAGTCCGGAAACCTCTCGGTGGTCATGGCCATCGCGTTCTGTGTCGCGCCGGTGGTCGGCCTGATCCTGGGGTGGATCGTTCTCCACGAGCGCATCAGCGCGATCCAGCTCGTCGGCGTCATGCTCTGCGTCTCCGGTGCTGCCCTGGTCACCCTGTATCGGTAGCGAAGCTTCGCCTCCATGCCTGCCGGGGGGAATCCGGGTCGCCTCCTGCACCCTTCGGGCTTGGTCCCCGGGTAGGGTCAAGGACTGTGGGAGAGGTTTCCTGCCCCGAATATGGGTTCTTCACTGTCGACGTTGGGTGGCCGGCCCCCCCCTCCCGGCGCTGCGCTCGGCTTCCGCCTCGCTCCGCTCCTCCCCCCCGTGCCGGGGGGGGCGGTGCCGGTACTTCCATTGTCTCGGGCAAGGACCAGGGTCTGGAGGAAATCCACGGATTGGCGAGTGACCGAGGGCTTGGCGTGTACGGTGCCGAGGGTCCTCCCCCTCCTCGCTGCTACGCAGCTCACCTCCCCAAGGGGGAGATTTTTACCCTGCCAAGTGCAACCCACCGATGGCCTCGGCACCCTCCCGAGGCTTTCCCGAACGTCACAGCATGCACGGCAAAATCGCCCCCATTGGGGGCGACGTCGCCCGCGGGCGACGGGGGGGAGGTTGGCCCCTCGAAACGTGAGTTAGCGGTTCCATCAAGACCCCCCTCGACCCCCCGAGGGGGGAGAGAAGGGAGCCCGGCGAAGCCGCGCGACCGGAGCGGGGGGTTCGGCCTCGCGTGTTGGCCCCTCGGTGCCACTGCGACACCTCCCGCATCACACCACGAACCTTGTTCCTGTCCTTCCAGATGGTTGGATCCTACCGCCCCGTCAGGCGAGTCACAAGGGCGACGCAGATGGCGCCGTCCACGAGCCTGTCGGGGGACCGTGCGGCGTTTCTCGGCAACGGATCAGGGCCCCCACCCCCGCCGAAGCCGGTGCGCTTGGCTCCAGCGCGCGCGACCACTCGGATGGTTCGAGGCCGGTCGACCCTACTTCGCTCTACGAGCTTCGAAGGGTCTCCGACGAGCTCCCGGACGCCATGACACCGGGCGGTCGCCGGGCGGACACGCTGGGTGCTTTCTCGTGCGAGCACCCTGCGCCCGGGGCTACCAGAAGATGTAGGGTGGGATCACCTGATACTCGACAATGCCGTCGGGGCCGCAGAAGACGTTGGTGTCGCCTATCAGAGCAATGCCGGAGCCCGGCGCCTGCTCCTCGAACTCCAGGTTGAGCAGGACGCCCTTTCCGGGGGGGATGGAGCTGCCGAAACCAAACGACTGCACAATGTTGACCCAGGAGATGACGAACCCGTACTCCTCGATGAGGCCGCCGCCGGCCCAGGTCAGATCCAGCAGCGAGGTGTTGAGCTGGACGCAGGAGATGGGGACGTCGTTCTCCATGATGATCTCCAGGGAGGTGGTCGTGATCTCACCGAAGGTGATCTTCACCGGCGGCGGATTGACGATCTCCTGGCACCAGTCATCGATGCAGGCCTCGGTCTCCGTGCAGCAGAAGTTGTTGCACACCTCGAATGCGCAGTGACAGAACAAGTCCGGGCCGCAGACCTCTGCGTCGGGGTCGCAGAACCCGCACCAGCCGCCGCAGCCGTTGATCCCGCAGGTCTTGCTCCCGCAGTCCGGCACGCACTCGCAGGTCCCGAAGACGCACTCATTGAGCGCGCCCTGGCAGGTCCCGCAGGTCCCACCGCAGCCGTCGGGCCCGCAGTTCAGGCCCGCGCATTGTGGGTTGCACGAGCACTGGCCGCCCTGGCAGTTGCCCCAGCCATCGGGCTCCCCGCAGGGGATTGTGTTCTGCAGCGCGGTGTAGCTGCAGCCCGTCTCGTTGTAGCAGATGTCGGAGGTGCAGTCGTTGCCGTCGTCACATCGGGGGCCCCAGGGCATGTTGTAGCAGCCGGCCGAGAGGTGACAGAAGTCATCGGTGCAGTCGATGTCGTCGCCGCAGATTTCGTCCACGGGCAGGTGGAGACAGCCGACTTCGGGGTCACAGAGGTCGTCGGAGCAGCCGATCCCGTCGTCGCAATCGGGGACCGACTCCGGGGCCAGGTCGCAGATTCCAGAGTCGCCATCCAGGTCGCAGTAGAGGCTCCCATTGCAGAGGTCGCCGTCCTCCAGGGCGAGGCAGTCGTCGTCGGTGAGGCAGCCACAGGCCTCGGGGACCTCGACCCCGGGCTCCAGCAGTACGCCGGCGCATTCGCCGCCGGAGCACTGGTCCAGTCCCGTGCAGGGGTTCCCGTCGTCGCACCCGCTGAGGTCGTCCGCGTCGGTGTGGAGGCAGACCCCGGTGGCCTCGTCGCAGGTATCCAGGGTGCAGGGATTGCTGTCGTCGCAGGCCTTCGGCGTCCCGACGCAGGTCCCGTCGTCGCAGACCTCCTCGTGGGTGCAGGGGATCCCGTCGTCGCAGTCCAGGCCCTGAGCTCCGGCGGCATCGAACTCGCAGAGCCCCGTCGCCGAGTCGCAGGAGTCTGCGGTGCACGGGTCTTCATCGTCACACAGAACCGGGGTGCCGATGCAGGTCTTGGCCGCGCAGTGGTCGTCGGTGGTGCAGCCGTCTCCGTCGTCGCAATCCCCGTACAGTGGCACCCACTTGCAAGAGCCGTCCGGTAAGCAGAGATCCGTGGTGCAGCTGCTGTCATCCTCACAGGAGCCGCAGTCGCACTCGCCCTGCAGCGCGGCGGGTCCGCACTCTCTGTTGTAGCACCACCCGTCGCAGTCGGCCTCGCAGAGCTGCTCGACACAGGTGTAGCCGCTCGCGCAGACACCGCAGCTCCCCCCGCAGCCGTCGTCGCCGCAGTCCTTGCCGTCGCACTTCGGTGCGCAGGCACACTGGCCGCCCTGGCAGGTGCCCCAGCCCTCGGGATCCCCGCAGAAGAAGCCGGCGCCCAGGGCCGCCGTGACGCAGCTCAGGCTCGGGTCGCAGAACCCGACGGTGCAAGGATTGCCGTCATCGCATTTGCTGTCGTCCGGAGTGTTGAGACACCCCTCGATCGGATCGCAGGAGTCGACGGTGCACGAGGCCTGATCCACGCAAGGCAAGGCGAAGGGGGTGTGCTGACATCCGCCCAGGGGATCACAGGCGTCGATGGTGCACTCGATGGCGTCGTCGCAGTCCGGGACCGACTCCCCGTCCACGTGGCAGGTGCCGGAGTCACCCTCGATGAGGCAGAACAGCGCCCCGGTGCAGATGTCCGTGTCCTCCAAGGGGTCGCAGTCCTCGTCGGCGCCGCAGGGGCACTCCTCCACGTTGATCTGGTCCAGGGGCTTCAAGATCCCGACGCACTCTCCGCCCGCACATTTGTCCCCCGACGTGCAGGGGTTGCCGTCGTCGCAGTTGGTGCCCTGGAGCGGGCCGCCGCCGAAGGAGCACGCACCGGTCAGCGGGCTGCAGGAGCCCAGGGTGCAAGGGTTGCCGTCGTCACACACCACGGGGGTGCCCTTGCAGCCCTGCGCGGTGCACTCGTCGTCCACGGTACATGCCAGATTGTCCTCGCAATTCAGGCCCTGGCCCGCCCAGGCGTCGAACACACACGAGGCGGTGTTCTGGTCACAGGAGTCCACGGTGCACGGATCCTGGTCATCGCATTGGCCGCAGTCGCATTCTCCCTCGTCTCCCTGGGCTCCGCATGGAATGTCCGCGCAGAAGAAGTCGCAGTCCACGACGCACTCGTGCTCCAGGCAGTCGTACCCGGGGCTGCAGTCGCCGCAGCTCAGGCCACAGCCGTCGTCGCCGCAGGCCTTGTCCTGGCAGGACGGGGTGCAGATGCAGTCGCCGCCCTGGCAGGTCCCCCAACCGGACGGGTCCCCGCAGGGGGTGCCGCCGGCGACGTTGGACGAGACGCACCCGGTCTGTGGATCGCAGCCGTCCATGGTGCATTCATTGGAGTCGTCGCAGTCGGTGATGACCGTCTGGGGGTCCACCGCACAGAGCCCCGTCTCGCCCACATCACCGGCACAGAAGAGGGTGCCGTTGCAGAGATCGCCGTCGTCCAGGACCTGGCAGTCTTCGTCCGTCGCGCAGACACAGTCCTCGAGGGTGATCTCCCCGAGGGGTTTGAGCACCCCCGTGCAGAGACCGTCCTCGCAGAGATCGGGGCCGGAGCAGGGGTTCCCGTCGTCGCACCCGCTGCAGAACCCGCCACAGCCATCCCCGCACCCCACGCCGTCGCAGACCGGCACGCAAGGAACGTCCGGGAGGCTGTCCGAGCCGTGGGTGTCTTCCAACGTGTCCGTGGTGTCCGAGGCGGTGTCGTCACCGGCGAGATCCTCGGTTTCAACGCCGACGGAGTCGTCCAACCCGTCCACAGGGACGTCCTGCGCCTGAGCATCCACCGAGTCCTGGAGCAGGGTTTCGACTGCGTCTTGAGCCAGGGCGTCGACGGAGTCGGTCCCCACGTCGACGGGGATCGTGTCCCCGGCGTCGAGCCAGGTCCCGATGTCCCCGGCATCGGAACGGACCGAGGTCTCGCCTGCGAGATCCGTGGTGATTGGATCCCCTCCCCCGCTGCATGCGCCGCTCCAGAGGGCGAGGAAAACGATCACAGAGAACAGGCTGGTCTTCATCATCACCCTCTCGCTCCATCGTAGTGCTGCCGACGAGGAGAGGCTATCACGTCGTTCCCCGTGCTGCATCGAGTTGGAGGAGTCGAGGATGCGAATGAAGAAGGATACTGCTCCCAGGATGGTCCCGACGATCCTGGTGGTCACCCGGCACGGGCCCCGGTGAACGGCGAAGACCCCAGGGTGATCGCAAAGTCGACGTTGAACGCGCTTGACCGATCCTCGGGATCATGATCTTCACTTTACGTCGAGGCCTTGCGCTTCGGCAGAGGGAGGATCATGCCGAAGCGAGAGTCTGGAAGAGTTGATACCCCGTC
>JBDRIT010000174.1:0-4825 GCA_043815665.1 Pseudomonadota bacterium | reverse complement strand
CAGCACGGCCGCGACGAGCGCAGCGATCGCCACCGCGGTGGGGATCGCGAGGAGGGCTGCGATCCGGAGCCGGAAGCCCCGGCGCTCGGATGCCAGGTTGCCCTCGATGAAGGTCCGTTCTTCGTCCGAGAACCGGGCCGGATCGCTTTCGAAGGCCGCCGCGACCCGCTTCAGCGCGACGCCGTGCAGCCGAGCGCCGGCCCGGATCGCGCTCCGGACCGCCTCCCGGGCCTCGGCGGAGGCCCGGTCCTCGTCCAGCCACCCTCGGAGCCTGGGCCACCCGTCGATCAGGGACTCGTGGATCAGCTCGAACGCAGCCTCCTGAACCGAGCCGGTCACGACCAGGACCCGGCCGTTGACCAGCACGTCCAGCACCTCGTCCAGCGCACTCGGGTCTCCGAGCCCCAGGAGCTCGGAGCGGACCAGCGAGGCACGGGTCCGCTCCGGGGTGACGAGACGGCAGAGGACCTGGCAGGCGATCTCCCGTTTCGCGGGATCCAGTCGATCCAGGACCGCGTCCGCATGGTGCGCCAGGGCCCCACGGGCGCCCCCGACCGCGTCGTACGCGGACCGCCGGAGCAGCCGCGCCGCCTCGTCTCTACCCTCCCACAGCTTCTGGCCCACCAACTGCAGGACCGGGAGGCTTCCGGCCCGCTCCTGCAGCGCCTGCACCACGTCCTCCACGATCCCTGGCTCCAGCCCGAAACCCTTCAGCTCCGCAGGGCGGGTCAGGCACTCGACCAGGCTTTCTGCCCCCATGGGACCGAGGAGGACCATTCCCTTCTCGACGAGCCGGAGGATCTCCCGGTGCTCCGCGAACCGATCCACGAAGTCGGTCCGGATCGCGAGGAGTACCCGAACCGGCCCGTGGGGGTCGTCCGCGGCACCGAGAAGCGCGTCCAGGAAGGCTTTCCGCTCCGCATCTGCCGCGGCCTGTGTGTAGAGCTCCTCAGCCTGGTCGACGAACAGGAGGACCCGCGTGCCCTGCTTCCTGCCGAGGTCCCGGAGCGCCTGCCCCAGGCGTCCGGGTTCCTCCATCAGCGTTTGGCGGAGTCGCTCCTCGTCGACATGGGTTCGCTCCGCGACGCGCCGGGCGAGGATCCGCAGCGGCTGTCGCCCCGGGCGCAGCCCGATGACCTCCCACGCCAGGCCCCGCTCCTGCACCTCTCGGGCGAGCCCTGCCTGGACCAGGGAGGTCTTCCCGGAGCCGGAGGGGCCGACCAGCGCCACCAGGGCCTGTGCGTCCAGCTTTCGCAGCAGCGCCCCGGTCTCCGCGGCGCGGCCGAAGAACCAGCCCGTATCCGCCGCGGTGAATGGATCAAGACCACGGTAGGGTTCGCCGGTCGCTCTCTCCCGGTATCGGATCCGGACCGAGACCCGCTCCAGCGCGGCCAGCAGGTCCCCCGCGGTCCTGAACCGCCCTTCCCGGGTTCTGGCCAGGCACCGGTCCACGATCCCGGCCAGGTCCGGGTCCAGCCCGGGCACGATCCCGCGGAGGCTAGGCACCGGGTCCGGCGACAGGAGATCCTCCCGGAAGTCCTTGAGGTCGTCCTCCCGGTCCTGGAAGGGCCGATGGCCAGCGAGGAACTCGTACAGGATCACGCCCACGGCCCAGACGTCCACTCGCTGGTCCTGGTCGTCGCCCCGCATCTGCTCCGGGGCCATGTAGCCAAGCGTGCCCGCGGTGCTGTGCGTTGCCTCCCGGGGCTGCGCCCAGTCACTCGGAGAATCCCCCGCTGCCGCGGGCAATCCTTCAGTTGGAGCGACCATGCCTGAGAGCCCGAAGTCCAGGACCTTGATCCGGCCGTCCTCGCACACGAATACGTTCTCCGGCTTCACGTCCCGGTGGATCACCCGCGGGACGTGCTCGTGCCCGTGCTTCAGGGCCCTGACGACCGGGATCACGAGGTCCAGCACCGCACCGGGAGGTTGTGGCTTCCCGGTCCGCCGCGCGGAGAGGGGTTCTCCAAGGAGGTATTCGAGCACGAGGAAGGGCCGGCCCTCGTGGATCCCGTAGTCGTGGATCTCCACGATATTGGGGTGGTTCAGGTTCGCGGTGACCTTGGCCTCCTTGAGGAACCGCTCCCAGACCGCGGGGCTCCGGACCAGGTCCTCCCGGATGACCTTCACCGCCACCCTCCGGCCCAGGCGCAAATCCCGCGCAAGGTAGACCCGCCCCATGCCGCCCTTGCCAAGGAGCCGCAGGATCTCGAACTTCCCGGAGACGTTCTCGCCCGGTGCGAGGACCCGGGTCTCGGCCGCGGGCGCTGCCGCCAGTGCCCGCAGCATCGCATCAACAGACCCGTCCAGCACGGACGTGGGCTTCTCCGCTTCGGGAGAACGATCTCCGCCCTCGCCCTCTCGATTGTTCCTGTCGTGGCTCATCTTCGTTGCCTCGAACTCCAGGTCCCCCCCTTTTACGCGCGGGGGGCTCAGCGCTCTACCACTCCCCGACCAGACACTTCCGGACATGCGCCGACAGGGGTGAGAGTAGCGGCCTCAGCTTCGCAAGGAGGTCCTTCACTTCTCTTGGGAGCTCGACCTTCTCGACAGAGACAACCCGGTCGAATGAACCCCCGAACTGGCCCCGGAGGCCGGCATCGATCTGCGCCCGAATCTTGGACTCGGTGCTTTCCCCGGGAAGCACTGCACCCACGCCAGCCTGTGGAGTCGCCTCCTGCTTGATCTCAAGCAGGAACACAACCCCCTCCAAGGAGAGCTGGTCGTTCCTTTCGGACTTCGTAGACGGGGCAGTGTCTGATGGGAGTCCTGCAGTGCTCGGGTCATGAGCCTGGAGCACGATCCAAAGAGACAGGGGCTTGTCTTGCATGGAAGACAGAGCGACCTGAACCATCCGCGTGAACTCGGCCTCGTCCGAAACCGCGCCAGCCCGAAACGCTGCGGCAACTTTCCATTTGCCGAGGTACTCGACCGGAGGGAATTCCTTCGACTGCTCGAAGCATGCCTCGGCAATCTGGCGAGGGGTTGCGGTCTCAGAGGTCATGGCGGAAGTTGATCTTGCACAACGGCCGATGGCGTCCCAGATGTTCCGATCTTCCAGGCAGGTCCGAAACGTAGCCGGGAGTTCCGCTGTCGCCCACAGCTCGCAGAGGCCCTCGGTCACCTTCTCTCCAAAGAGCTTCTTCGGGAGCCTCTGGTGACAGGGCGTTCCTTCCGGAGCCTGGTCAAGAAGGGGGCTGTCCAGGGCTTCTTGCGGATGACGCAAGTATCCGTATTGGAAGTAGTGACCGTCATCGAGCGCCGGATCGGGCTCCAGGGCTCCCGGCGTGCCTGATGGTGGCAGGGGAGGAAGAGGGGCAAGCGGGGGTGGAGACTGCATGGCGAGGCCGTCCCCTTCCTCTCTTTCGGGGCCTCCCTCCGAGCGTGCCGGCTGCGTTGGTCGCCCGGACGGGAAGTAGGACTGGGTCTGCCTGGACAGCCTGTCCAGTTCTGCGATTCTCGGATCCTCTGACTGCGGGGTCTTCCGCCTCACCTCCACCGCTGCCTCACCCCCTGCCACAGCGGAACCTGTTCGCGGCGCGCAGCCCGATACGACAGCAAGACCCGCCACCAAAACGCAACCCAGGAGTTCATGACCCATGCGCATGTCACACCTCACGGCAGACCGAGTGGCGGTCTGCTGCATCAAGACGAGGTGACCACACGGGGGAAAATCGGCTCCACTCCCTCCCCCCGTCTCATTTCGAGGGCCGAGCCGGAGAATGTGACAGGTCCGAATCCGCGGTCTGGATCGTTTCCGCAAGGCGGCCCTTCAGCCGGCAGAACTGCTGGCGGACCGCAGAGGCCCTCCGGCGAAGGCTTTCGGCGTCCACCGGCCCTTCCTCTTCCTGCATCACCCGCGCGATCTCGTCCCAGGCCATGTTCCGATCCAGCCGGAGCGTGAGCAGGCTCTGCTCCTCGGGGCTCAGGCTCTCCCGCAGCTTCGTGAACGCGTCCTTGACCCCGGTCCGCTGCTCGATCCGGGTGCTGGACCGGACCTGCACCTGGAGACGCGACAGCGCCTCGACGCGCGACAGGGGCACCTGCCGGCCGCGGCGACGGTGTCGGGCCCGCAGATGGCGCATGGCCGCGTGGTACGCGAGCCGGTAGGCCCAGGTCCGGAACGCACTCCCCCACCGGAACCCCGACACGCCTTTCCACAGGTCCTCGCTGAACTCGCAGAACGCCTCGAACGCGCCGTCCTCGTCCTTGACCAGGGCATTGAGGTATCCGAGCAGCCACGGGCCGTATTCCTGGAGCGCGACGGTCACCCCGCCGCGGAGATCGCCTGCGTCGCAGCAAGCCCGGATCCGTGTCTCCACGGCCTCCCACGCATGTCCTTCCACGCTCTCAGCCCTCCATCGGCCGCCGCACCACGCAGATGTCTGCCACGGGTGATTGTCGACCCTGATTCTACATCAGCGTTCACCTGTCGTCGAGGGCCGCGTCGCTCAAGGAGGAGCGCGGCTGTCCTGGAATCTCACGTGGATCCCGGAATGTCTTGGCGGCGGATTGTGCGCTACTGAGGAAAGCACTACGCGGTGCGCTACCAGCCCTCTGCAATCCTCAGAGCGATCAGGATGACCAGTTCGTCCGGACAGGTCATGAGCCCTCCCCCTCCTGGGAGGTCCAGTCCCACATCCCCCGGCGGGGGTATCCCCACCTTCGGTCGAATCCCCTTTGTCTACGGCGTCAGGATCCGGTTGGATTCAGATAACCCTTTGAATTCCATAGCAATTTTGTAGTCCCCCAGGTTCCCACTGTACCAAGCGCCCGCCGGCAACTCCCTCTGTAGCGCCCGTAAGTACTTGATTTCTGGTTAACG
>JBDRIT010000173.1:0-51183 GCA_043815665.1 Pseudomonadota bacterium | reverse complement strand
AGTACTTCATCTCCTCCGGCGCGGGGGTCGGGGCTGCATCCCCGCCCACAAGGGGGGCGACGGGGTCGATATCGGAGAGCGCGGTGACGGTGTGCCCCGCGCCGAGCTCTCCCGCATCCTTGGTGTCGTCCGCGAAGTCCTCCTTGGCCAGGATCCGGTTCTCGTACCCGATGAGGCGATACTCGGCGACCTTCGCGGGGTTGAACTCCACCTGGATCTTGACGTCCTTGGCGATGGTCAGGAGGGTCCCGCCCATCTCGGTCACCAGGACCTTCTTCGCCTCCTGGACGCTGTCGATGTACGCATAGTTGCCGTTGCCCTTGTCCGCGAGGGCCTCCATGCGGGAGTCCTTGGTGTTGCCCCGGCCGAAGCCGAGGACCGTGAGGAAGATCCCGTCCTTGCGCTTCTCCTCGACCATGCGGGTCAGCGCGCCGGTGCTGGAGGCGCCCACGTTGAAGTCGCCGTCCGTGGCCAGGATCACGCGGTTGTTGCCGCCCTCGACGAGGTTCTCCTTCGCGATCCTGTAGGCCATCTTGATCCCCGCCCCGCCCGCGGTGGAGCCGCCGGCCCGGAGGCGCTCGATGGCCTCGAGGATCTTCGGCTTGTCGTTGCCCGTCGTGGACGGCAGCACGATGCCGGCCGCCCCCGCGTAGACGACGATGGCGACGCGATCCTCGGCGCGGAGGTTGTCCACCAGCAGGCGGAACGCGCTCTTGAGCAGGGGCAGCTTGTCCGGACTGTTCATGGAGCCGGACACGTCCATGAGGAAGACCAGGTTGCTCTTCGGCATCTCCGAGGTGTCCACCTTGCGGCCCTGGAGGCCCACCATGAGGAGGTGGTGTTTCGGCGCCCAGGGGCACGCAGACAGCTCCGTGGTGACCGAGAAGGGGGTCTCGCCGGTGGGCGCCGGGTAGTCGTAGGTGAAGTAGTTCACCAGCTCCTCGATGCGTACGGCGTCCTGCGGGGGGAGGCGCCCATCCCGCAGGAATCTCCGTACGTTGCTGTAGGACGCGGTGTCCACGTCGATGCTGAAGGTCGAGAGGGGGTTGTCTACCGCCTTCTTGAAGACGTTCTCGTCGACCTTCGCGTACTCCTCGGTGTCGTGCGCCATCACGGTGCCCGCCTGGCCGGCGATCTTCCCTGCCTCCGTGGTCGATACCCGACCGCCCCGGTCCGCTCGTTTCCTCAGCTTTCGCTTCGGGCCGGCGACGGCGCCGCCGCCCCCCATGCCGAATCCGAGTGCTCCCGCGCCAGCGCTCCCTGCGGAGAGGCGGTCCATGCTGTCGGCGGCTGCGGCGTGATCCCCGCGCCCGACGTCTACCTGCAGGGCAGCCATCGGGCTCTTCTCAACAGAGAGCATCGCCACCTCGCGAGGCTGCTCCTTGTTCATGCGGACCGACATCGGTGCGTCCTGCAAACCGGGCTCTGCGGCGGCCTCCTCGGCCTTCTCGGCGGGCGGTGGTGAGGGCTCGTTGACGGGAGGCGGGGGGGGGGCATCTGTGGGAGGGGCGTCCACGCCCCGATTCCGGTTCGTGGGCGCAGGCGGCTCGGCCTTCCTCACGGGTGCCTCGGCCTTCTTCGCGGGTGCCTCGGCCTTCTTCGCGGGTGCCTCGGCCTTCTTCGCAGGTACCTCGGCCTTCTTCTCGTCGGCGCAAGCGACCAGGATGGCGAGCGCCGCGAGCAGGGTGATGATCGTCTTCATGGGGCCTCCTTCGGTTCAGGTCTGCCCCGGAACGACAATCCAGGCGGGTTTTTGTTCCGGTGCGGCTTTACTTACAGTCTGGCTTCAAGAGAATGGACGGTAGCGGTGAAGATTGAAGGAGGGATCCATGAGGCGATCTTGGACGCTCGCGTTTGCGGGATTCGTTGCGTTGTCCGCGGCCGGCTGCGGCGACGGCGGAGGCGCCACGGAGGCGGACGTGCCCGAGGCCGATGTCGCCGAGGTCCTGTCCTGGGAGTCCATCGGCGCGCCGCTCCTGGGTGGCTTCATGAAGGTGGAGTCCTACGGGTGCCGGGAGGACGCGATCTTCGTCGCGGTCTCCGGCGGGCAGGTGAACAACATCTACAAGCTGGATCTCGACGACGTCCAGGCCGGCTGGCAGGAGCTCAACGACCAGTCGGCGCAGCTCGAGCCCACGGAGGACCACCTGCTCCTCGCGTTCCCGGAAGGAAAGACGTGAGGCAGTTGTGGAAGCCAGGTGGTTTCCTTCCCTGATCTCGAGCCGGACCCCAAGTCCAATTCCATCGACCTCGCCTTCTCCGACGGCGGCGGCGTCATCCACGACATCGTGTACACCGGCGACGCGATCTTCCTCCTCGCCCGGGTGAACGATGCGGCGGACTTCTTCGTCCACCGCGGCAACCCCTCGGGGGGCGCCTGGAGCCAGGTGGGCGCCGCGATCAACGAGACCCCCGTCGGCATGTGGACCGATGGGACCACCGTCTACCTGATGGTGAACCGCATCAACGTTCCCCCCGGGCTGGCCTGCCGCCAGCTCCCGGCGGGGGCCGGCCCTGCGGAGCCCTGGCAGCCTTGCCCGGGGTTCCCGGATTATTCGAAGGTGGGGGACAACCCCTTCTCGTTCCGGGGCGGGCTCTTCGGTGACAGCGGAACCCTGGCCGCGTGGTTCGAGGTCCAGGGCACCGGCAAGCCCTCCGTCGCGATTCATTCGGCGACCGCCGGCGGCGCGTGGGCCGAGATCGGGATCCTCGCCCTGCCCATGCCCATCGCCGCGGACTTCGACGGCCACCGCCTGTGGCTGGGCTACAAGGGCGACGAGACCGACTCCCTCCTCTATGCGGCGGACGTGGGCGGGACCTTCGACGTCGTGGGCACCGAGGGGCTCCCGGCTCCGGTGGACGAGGCCATGGACGGGATCCTCGGGATCTGCGCCACGGCTGATGGGACCTACCTCCTCCATGGGGCCTGGAACAGCGCCCCGGGCGCGCTGTACCAGCTCTCCGTGTTCAAGGATCGTTCGGCCCCCTCCGCTCCCTGATCTCCATCCCCTTCTCGCGTGCACCAGCATTTTGATTCTCCCGTGGGATCCGGTAGGATCGGCCCTGGTCAGGGGAGGAGTGGATGTCCGAGCCGCGCTGCGACGGGTGGGAGCGATTTTGGTGCGATGGGCAGCCGACCGGCAGCGACCGGCAGAAGATCATCACCCAGTGCATCCCGCTGGTGCAGCGGATCGCGCGCCAGACCTACTCCCGTCTCCCGAGCGTCGTGGACCTCGATGACCTCGTCGGCTATGGCACCTTGGGCCTGATCCACGCGGTCGACCGGTTTCGCCCCATGGAGGGCGGCGGCTTCCTGCGCTACGCGACGGTCTGTATCCGCGGCTCGATCCTGGAGGGTCTCCGGACCATGGACTGGGCCGGTGCGTCCCGTCGACAATGGGAGCGTACGGTCCAGGAGGCAGTGCGCTGGCTGTCCTCCCGCACGGGCCGGCGGCCCGAGCTGGAGGAGATCGCTGCGCACCTCGAGATGTCCATTGCCCAGTTCCACCGGGCCCGCCAGCGGCTCCACCCGGACTTCCTGGTCTACCTGAACGACCTGGTCGAGATCACCGGTGACGGCTTCGATCCCCTGGAGATGATGGTGGACGCCTCCGCCGAACCTGTCGAGGAGGTCGTCAACCATGATCTGGAGATGCAGCGCCTCGAGGAGCTGGTGTCCAACCTCCCCCAGCGGGAGAGGAACTCCATCCGCCTCTTCCATCTTGAGTGGTTCAACACCAGCGCGATTGCCCGCGTCATGGGGGTGAGTCAGGCGAGGGTCTACCAGAACCTCAATGCTGGCGTCGCGCGACTCAAGAAGCGGGTCGCCATGGAGGGCGGCGGGATCGAAGATCCGTGATGCGCATGCCGCGCCAGTGGGGGCGACGAATCCGCTGGATCGCGGTTGCGGCCGGTGCCTTCGTGCTGCTCCTGGTCACCTTCTTCCTCGTCTTCAATATCGGCCATTGGGGAGACGATCCCGTCCTGAAGGCCATCCGGCCCCCGGACCAGGCCTTCCTGCGGACCCTCTGCCCGGTCCTCGTCTGGCCGGACGACGGCAGCTACCGCTGGCGGGTCATGGTCCAGGAACGCGAGGGGCCGGTGGTCTTCGATCAGGTGACCTCCCTCAGCGAGCTCCGGATCCCCGACGGCAACCTCCGCCCCGGCCAGTCCTATCGCTGGGAGGTGTACCCGTTGGACCGCCTGGGACGTCAACGGGTGAAGCCTGCGGTGGTCCGGGACTTCCGTCTGGCTCCCATGACCCGTGCCGGTCCCCTGCGGGTCTTCCCCGGTGCAATCGTCCTCTACAAGGAGGACTGGCACGAGGCCCACGATCTGGTGGTCGAGTGCCCCGGCGCCGGATGGGTCGAGTTGGGGAACGCGCTGGTTCTGCCTGACGGCGCCAAGGGGGCCGCCTTCGAGGGGCAGGTCCGCCTCGAGGTCCTCTTCGACTGGCGCCTCGCACCCATGGACCCCGAGGAGTGGGGTGAGGTTGAGGTCGCGTGCAGCGATCGCCGGATCGACGTCCCGGTCCGGTTCGGGCCGGTCCTGTCCACGACCTTGGACAGCTGGTCCGACAGCCGCATGGATTTGGTGTTGGACACCCCGTCCTTCGCCAACTTCGAGTCCGGGGTGATCTCCAGCTTGACCCGGGGGACCTGCCTGGGGATCGCGTTGGTGGTGAAGTTCTTCTATGACCAGGGCCGGTTCGGTGAGGACGCGGAGGGGGTCTCCATACAGGGCCTCTCCCCCTTGACCGCGATCTCTCTCCTGCTGGACAAGCGCACCATCGCGGTGCCCCACGCCTTCAACTTTCGTCACTGGTCGCGCATTCGTCCCAAGGAGCTCCAGGAGCTCATGTCCCTGGTGCACACGGACAACATCAACCCCCTGCGGCTGCCCAAGCTGCTGACCAGTCTCCTGAGCCTGGAGAGCAACGAGGACGTGGCCGGGGACATCGCGCAGGAGCTGGAGCAGGGCCACGCGGCGCTCCTCGCCCGCTACCACATCCAGAAGCGGCACGCACGCCTCTTCGGCGAGACCGCCGCATGGCTGGGGTTCGATCGGGGCCACATGGTGATGGCGCTGCGCATCTGGCGGTTCCGGGATCTCGCCGTGGTGCTGTTCTATGATCCCAACCGGACCTACGAGTCCGGCATCCGGTCCAGCACGATCCTCCACCTGCCCTACGGCGGCGAGCCCCGGATCTACGAGGAGGGCAAGCTGGAGCGGGGGCGTTTCCGCTATCTGGTGGTGTCCGGCGGCCGCGCGACGGTCCTGCTGTCCACGGCTCTCCAGGGTCTTCAGGGGCAATGGAGGGACCTCCTCGAGACCGGGAAGGACCTGGACGTGGTCCCTCGCTGACACGTTCCCCTTGTTCCGGCGCGGTGCCTCTGCTAGAAACACAGCGGGCCGCGACACAGGAGGGATTCCGACGTGAGCATCTCGAACACCATCGCCGAGGCCCTGCACGGGGGCTCGTGGATCCGCAGGATGTTCGAGCAGGGGAACCGGCTCAAGGCGGAGCTGGGGGTGGAGAAGGTCTTCGACTTTTCCCTCGGCAACCCCGATGTTCCACCCCCGCCTGGGTTCGACGCGGTGCTCGTCGAGGAGGCCTCGCGGCGGGATCCGATGATCCACGCGTACATGACGAACGCCGGCTACCTGGACACCCGCAGAGTCGTGGCCGGGATCTACCGGGATGCGACGGGCCTCGACTTCGCGCCCGAGGACGTGGTCATGACCTCCGGGGCAGGGGGGGCGATCAATGTGATCCTCAAGTCCCTCCTGGATCCTGACGATGAGGTCATCACGTTCGCTCCGTACTTCGTGGAGTATGGCTTCTATGCGACGAACCACCGGGGTCGCCTGATCACCGTGGAGTCCACCCCGGACTTCATGCCGGATCTGGACGCGCTGGACGCGGCCATCACCGAGCGGACCCGGGTCGTCCTCATCAACTCCCCCAACAACCCCACAGGTCGGATGTACCCTGCGGAGACCCTCGAGGCCCTCGCCGGCCTCCTGCGGCGCCGCTCTGAAGCCCTCGGCCGGCCGATCTACCTCGTGTCCGATGAGCCCTACCGGGACATCGTCTACGACGGGGCCGAGTGCCCCCATCCCTCCAGTCACTACGACGACTGCGTCACGGTCACCTCGCACTCCAAGGGCTTGTCCCTGGCCGGTGAGCGCATCGGGCACCTGGCGATCAGCCCCCGCTGTGCCGCCCGCGCGGATCTCCAGCATGCAGCGATCTTCTGCAACCGGATCCTCGGCTTCGTCAACGCGAACGCGCTGATGCAGCGGGTGGTGGCGCGGCTCGTCGGGCTCACCGTGGACGTGAACATCTACCAGCGGCGCCGGGACATGCTCTGCGATGCGCTGGGATCCATGGGCTACGAGATCCAGCGCCCCGAGGGCGCGTTCTATCTCTACCCCCGGTCCCCGCTCCCCGACGACACCGCGTTCTGCGCCCACCTGTTGAAGCAGAATGTCATCGTGGTCCCCGGCGTCGGCTTCGGCCGCGCCGGCCACTTCCGGATCTCCTACGCCGTCGACGACAAGGTCATCGAGCGCGCCCTGCCCGCGTTCGAGCGGGCGATCAAGACCCTGTAAACCTCCTGCGGTTAAAGCAGCTCGCCGCTGAAGGTGAGGAAGCCCTTCTTCATGGAGATGTCGAGGTTGCCCAGGGTGAGGGTCGAGCCGGGGGGGATCCCTGGGAGGAGGCCGCCGAGGTCGATCTCGGGGATGGGGAAGGAGCCCAGGGAGAGGTTCGAGACCTGCTCCAGGATCAGGGGCACCAGGATGTTCTCGATGAGCTCCTCGATGTCGAACATGCCCTCGAAGGGCCCGAGGCTCCCCTCCACGCTCAGGACCTGGGTGCCGATCCGGGTGATCCCGAGGATGTTCAGCCCGATCTCCTGGCCCTGACCGAAGATCTCCGCCTCTGCGGTCACAGACACGAAGAGCCCGAGCTTGAGCGGCGCGCCCATGATGTTGAAGCTCACGTCGAGGAAGAGATCTCCCACCTCCAGGGCCACCTGGGACTTGGCGTTGCAGTCATCGAGGATCGGCGGCAGCCAGAAGTCCGTGGCCAGGTTGAGATCCGAGATGCCGAAGCCGCCCAGATCGATGTTCCCGAGGACCGAGCCGTCGATGACCAGCTGGAGCCCGCCGCCCCAGTACAGCGCAAAGAGGAGCTCGTTCACCATGTCGAGCTTCGCGCCCACCTGGAACTTCTCTGCGGCGTCGAAGCTTGGGCTGCCGTAGTCGCCCACGAGGCAGCCGGCGCGCAGGATGTTGCCCAGGACCTCGCGCTCGATGTTCTTCTCCGTGAGGAAGCCTGCGCCGAGGCCGAGCTCGCCCCCCGCCGGGGTGAACTTCGCGGTGGAGAGGAAGGTCGAGAAGTCCAGGGTGATCGGCTCCGACTGCCCGGGCAGCGCGGGGATCGGGATCGGGAGATCCAGGGCGAAGTTCTGGAGCACCTGCTGGAGGACCTGGGTCACCGTCGTCTCGATCAGCGGCTCCAGGAGGTCCAGCGCCATGGGCAGCAGGAAGTTGAGGATGGGATCGATGAGGACGTCGGACAGGATGTCGTTGATCCCCGAGACCAGGTTGCTCAACGGGATCTGGGGGAGCTGGAAGAGCTCCTGGCCGTTGAACTCCACCGCGCCCAGGTTGATCATCAGATCCTGGAGGGGCTCGATGTTGATCCCGACGAGGTCGATGGAGAGGTTCGCGACCCCGATCTCCAGCTCGCCACCCGGCTCCTTGTGGATGTCGATGTCCGTGTCCACGGAGAGGACGTCCAGGTACGCGCCCATCTGCGTGGCCACGCTCGGCCCGATCCCCGCCGAGAACAGGTCCTGTCCGCCCAGGGAGGTGGTGACCGTCAGGTCGAAGCCCAGGGTCAACGCGAGGGACAGGCCCACCCCCGGGTTGTCCGGGTCCCCCTCGAAGCCCAGGTACATGGCGATGCCCCCCTCCCGGCTCGCGATGGCCACGGTGGGGTTGTTCATGATGATCTCGACGATGGACGCCTGGATCACGAGATCGCCGTTCAGCTCGAACTCGAAGCCCGCGATGTTGGTGCCCCAGTTGAGGATCCCGGGCAGCGTCGTGTCGACGATCGGGACGTCGGAGCCCCCGAGGAGGCTCGCGATGTCCAGGTTGCCCAGGAGGATCTCGACGATGGTCGCCAGGTCGTCGATGTTCGCAGGGTCATGGTCCCCGTCGTCCAGGAAGCCCTGCCCCAGGAAGATCACCAGGGCCTGCTCGATCTGGACGGCGGCCATCTCCTGGGGCTCGTAGTCGATCCATTCGGTGGAGTAGTAGTAGGACTGGACGACCTTTCCCTTGTTGTTGTGGGCGTCGAAGGCCTGGACCTCGATGATGTTCATCCCGTGATAGGATTCCATGGGGAAGGTGAAGAAGCCGTCGGGCTCCAGCTCCACGTTCTCGTCGTTGACCTTGACCGCCTTGATGTCGCTGACCGCATCATTGACCCGCCCGATCACGAGGATCCCTGCCTCGCCGTCCAGGGTCGCGCCCCGGGGCGGGAACTCGATGAGGATCTCGGGGCCGGTCTCGTCGCAGAGCAGCGTGATGCTGTCGCTGATGTTCTCGTAGGGCGGGTCGAGGGTGCCCGTGAAGTCGTAGGCGCCCTCGTCCACGAAGGTGAACGCATCGTCGCCCTCGTCGACCACGCCGTCGTCTCCGGGCCCGGTGATGGTGCCGCCGATGCCCTCGATGACGTTCCCCAGCGCGTCGGTGGCTTCCAGGGTGAGGGTCACCGTGTCGTCGAGCTTGAACACCGGCTTGTTGGGGGAGGGGATCAGCAGGACGCCGGCCACCTCGCCGGCCACCACCACCAGGTGGTCCGGGATCTGCTCGAGCTCCGGGAGCTCCGGCGCGGTGCAGGTCACGTCGTACTCGCCGGCCACGAGGCCGGTGAGCTGGTTGCCCTGGAACTCCAGGCAGTCCTGGGGATCCGGCGCGGAGGGGTACGTGAGGGAGTTGCCGCCCGCGTCCTCGACGCTGCACATCACCGGGACGGTGTCCCCCGCCTGGATCTGGTCCTCCTTGATGGTCGCCCGGACGGCGATGGGATCGCCGGCGAGGACCGTCAGGATCTCCGGGGTCTCGTCGATGAAGGGCAGGCCCACCGCCCGGCACGCGACTTCGTATTCGCCCATGAGATCGCCGGTGAGGGTGTGGCCGTCCACGGAGACGCCCTCCTCCGGCGTCACCATGACATCCGTGGGCCACTCCACGGCCTCTGAGCCCGCGTTGTAGACCGCGCAGGTGACCGTGGCCTGGCCGCCGGCCGTGACCTCGGAGGGGTCGAGGTAGGTCTGGACCTTGTTGATCCCCTTCTCAGTGACGGTGACCATCGCCGGTGTGTCGTCCTTCACGGTCTGGTCCGGGAGCATGCAGGTCACGGTGTAGATGCCCGGGTACTTGGGAGTGACCCGGGCGTCGCTCACGGCGACCCCCTTGCCCGGCTCAACGGTGAACCCCGTGGCGGTGTTGAGGACCTTGCCCGAGGGGCTGGTGACCACGCAGTCGACCTCGAAGGTCTCTCCGGCGTTCAGGAAGTCCGGGTCCACGAGGGTGTCCACCATCGCGCCGGTGAGGTCCACCGCCGGGTCCCCACCGCCACAGCTCGCCGTGACGATGATCAGAGCGGAGAAAAGAAGGACGAAACGAGGTGCGTTCATGGACTCCTCCCAGGTGTCGGGAAACAGATCTCAGGCGTGCAGGATACATGAGATGAAGGCGGAATCCAAACATGGACATCCGCGCGCCCGCGTGCGAAACTCCGCAGGACGTCGTTTTCGCAACAGAGACGGAGGGGAACACCATATGGCAGAGCCCGCCCTCAGCCCCGATTCCCGAAAGGCACTCCTGGCTCATCTCCGCCGGGCCCTTCGCTCCTGGATCGGGTCCCGGGAGCTTCGTGACGAGACCGCCGGGCTGCCGGCGGAGCTCCTGCAGCCCGCAGGGGTCTTCGTGACCCTGCACAAGGCGGGCCGCCTGCGCGGCTGTATCGGCACCTTCGAGGCGGACGCGCCCCTCGCCCGTATCGCGGTGCGAATGGGAGCCGCTGCGGTGGCCCAGGATCCCCGGTTCCCTCCGGTCACCCTCGAGGAGCTCGACGAGTGCGAGATCGAGGTCTCGGTGCTCTCGCCGCCGCGCCCCATCGCCTCGCCGGACGAGATCGAGATCGGTGTCCACGGCGTCCAGTTGGAGCGGGGCATGCACCGGGCCGTGTTCCTTCCCCAGGTTGCGCCGGAGCAGCGCTGGGATCGGGACACCATGCTCGACCACCTCTGCCTCAAGGCCGGTCTTGCGGCGGACGCCTGGCGCAGGGGACCCGTGGAGCTGGCGGTGTTTACGGCGGAGGTGTTCTCGGAATGAGCCGCCTCGCCGCCCCCTTCCTGCTGCTGGCGCTGGCCGCCAGCGCCTGCAGCTTCGATCCGGAGGTCACCGGCGTGTGGCGGACCGAGGACGGCGCCACGGTGAGCTGGCCGGTGCTGGAGTTCCAGGGGCGGGTGGAGCTGGTCCTCGGCCAGTACGGCGAGGCCGTGGCCGGGATGCTGCGCCTCTATGAGCCGGAGATGGAGTTCAAGGAGATCTACCTCTTCCCGGCCTGCCCCTGCCTCTTCCTCGACCAGGCGACCTTCGACAACGGGACCCTGGTCTTCGACGTGATTCCCTGCGGTGCAGAGGCGACCGAGTGGTCCGGCAGGTTCGAGTGGAGCGAAGGTGATGGCGGAGAGATCCTCGTGGGGACCCTGGAGCCGAAGGTGCCGGCGGCGGGCATGGAGCCCACCCTGCAGTTCAAGCTCCGCTTCTCCGGTGGCAAGAAGCTGATCAAGGAAGACGAGCTGAACCAGGAATGTCCCGGCCCGACGCTATGAGGCGCGGCGTGCGGCTCGTGGCCGCCGTCCTGCTGTTGATCCTCGCCCTTCCCTCCGGCCCGGCGCTGGGCTCCGAGGCGGATCTCCGCAAGGTGAAGCGGGTCGCGGTCCTGCCCCTGCGGAACTTTGCGGGACAGACGGAGGGCCTCTTCCTGCCGGACCAGGAGGACCCCCTGGAGGCCCGGGCCGCGGGGCTCCTGGCGGACCTGGGAGCGCGCCTCGGCGCCGAGGGTCTCGTGGTCATCTACCAGGACGGGGCTCTCCGCAAGCGCGTCGCGAGCGGGGAGGAGTACGAGGAGCAGGTGGCCCTCGGTCGGGAGCGCCTCTCCCTCGGCAGGGAGCACTTCCTGGCCCTCCGGCAGAAGGAGGCCGTGCACAGCCTCTCCCGGGCTGTGGAGGTCATGGAGCGGGTCTTCCACCAGGTGGTGGCCCCGGAGGAGGCTGCCGAGGCGCTGGAGCTCTGGGGCGTCGCGCTCGTCGAGTCGGGGCTCCTGGGACGGGCCCACGTGGCCTTCCGCCGGATGTTCCATACCCACCCGGGACGGCGGTTCACAGCGGGGTACCACCCGAAGCCGGTGGAGAAGGCCCTGGAGGATGCCTACCGGGATCTGACGACCTCGGTGGAGCGGGCGATCCCCTTCGTCCTGGCAGAGACCACATCGACCTTCATGAAGCGGAACAAGCTCCACGCGCTGATCCATCCGGTGCTGGTGCGGCGCGGGGAGGACGTGTACCTGGAGCTGTACGCGTTCGAGGCTCCGCACGGCTACATGCAGTGGCGGGATGCGGCGCTCCTGGACGGGAGCGACGCGGACGTGGAACGGGTCGACCGGATGGGATCCCGCTGGCTGGCGTGCACGCCCTTCTCGACACGGAAGGTCGAGATGGACCGGCCCCGTACGACACAGCTGGCGGCGCACTTCGCCCACGAGGTGTTCTTCCAGGTCCCGACCCGGGAGTTCCAACACGAGATGGGGGTATCCATCGATTGGTTCCAGCGCCTGACACCCGTCATGGACCTGGTCGTGCGACTGGACGCGCTCACGGTCCTCCCGGACAGGTTCCGGGATGTTCAACCAGGATACAGCACCATCCGCGCCACCATCGGCCCGCTCTTCGCCTGGACCAGCCGACGCTGGTCGATCTACGGTGGCGTGGGCCTCGCTGTCCAATACATCGGTCGCTTCGAGAAGACCTCGTCCCCGGACTGCAAGTTCTGGGCGAAGGGCTCCCCCGCCTACGAGGTCCGATGTCCGGCCTCGGACCGCACCATGTTCCCGCCCGATCTGCTCATCGGGGCGAACGCCGTGTTCGGGACGCGGTTCTATCCCACGCCTGGCTTCTTCCTGTCCCTGTCCACCTCGATGGCGATGTTCGTATACCCCTTCGACCGGTCAATCGAGATGAACTTCCCGCTCACGTCCCTCATCGGGGCCGGCACACGTTTTTAAAGGAGTTCGCCATGCAGAGATGCTGGATCCTCTTTGTCATCCTGGTGCTCACGGCCCTGCCTGCCGAGGCCGGCGCGGTGGAGAAAGTCAAGGAGCCCGCGACGGGCATCGAGTTCGACGCCACCCTGGACGGCGGCTACCAGCTCCTGGGCCTTGGGGTGCGGAAGAAGTTCGCCTTCAAGGTCTACGCGACCGCGCTCTATGTGAAGGTCCCCGACGCGGTGGAACCCCTGAAGGCGGCGAAGAGCCCCTTCGGGCCGATCATCCGGGGCACCTTCCCGCGGAAGATGGTCATGCACTTCACCCTCGCGGTCTCCGGTGCCAAGGCCAAGGAGACCTTCCGGAAGAACTTCGATCGCGTCATGGCCCCCGAGAAGATGGCGAAGTGCCTCGAGGACCGGCAACGCTACCTCGAAGCCATGGGCGGAGACATCGAGAAGGGTCAGCGCTACGTCATGGACTACGCGGAGGGCCGGATCCAGGTCTCTCTCGCAGGAAGACGCGTCTACGAGACCGCCAATCCGGCCATGATCGAGGGCATCTTCAGCATCTGGTACGGGCCCGAGCCTCTCGACGAGAAACTCAAGCAGGATCTCGTCTCCCGCCTGCGGGACATCATTGATTGACAGTTCCTGTTGCACGCCATACCATCCGCCGAGCGGAGGACGAATGTACCGTTCGGTGGCCATAGCTCTGCTCCTGCAGCTTGTCGCAGCGCCCGGTCTTGCGGCGCCCGGAGAGGCGACGGAGGTCGCGACACCGGCGGCGCCCCAGGAGCTGAAGGCAGCCACGAAGCGCAACGCGCTGTCGGTTCCCCTGGGGGGCTTCGTCTGGCTCGAACCCGCGGGTTCCTTCCGGTGGCGGCTCGAGGTCTGGCGCGGCATGGACCTGGGTCTTCAGCCCTTGGCCAACCCCTTCGGCGTGTACCGTCAAGTCTACGACAGCGGCGCGAACCCTGGTCAGAGCGGGTCCTCCTGGCGGGAGACTTCGGATCTGCGCCTCCGCCTCGAGCCCTCCCTGTGGATCGGGGACCGCGCGGTGATCCACACGCGCATCGACGTCATGGACGTGGTTGCGGGGAGCGGGCTCGGGACATCGATCCTTGAGGGTGGGGGGGTCGGGACGCCGTCCATGGGGCCCTCCATGAGTGGCTCCGCCGGCTTCGTGGATTCCATCGCCGTCCGGGGCGTCTGGCTCGACCTCGACCTCTTCTCGTTCATCGGGCTCCGTCTGGGCCGGATCCCCACGCAATGGGGCCTGGGGATGCTGGAGAACAGCGGGGACTGCGCGTGGTGCGACAAGGGCGACTCTTTCGACACCCTGGGCATCCGGGCGACGCCCTTCGACCTGGCGACCTTCGAGATCGACCTCGACTTCCCCCTGGAGGGAACCACGGGCCGTGCTGCGATGGATTGGCCCTTCGCGCCCGACGTGGACCGGGGCGACGCGGACGACATCCTGCAGATCCGGCTCAAGGCGTCGTCGGTGCAGGGGCCGGAGCCGGTGCCGGGGACGGGCTTCCAGTGGGGCGGGTACGCCCGGTTCCGCTGGCAGGACTACTCCACCTCCGGTCAGGATCTGCAGAAGCCGTCCTGCGCACCGGATGGGCTCGGAGATCTGCCCTACGAGTGCGTGGAGCTCTTTTACAAGGACGCCCTCTTCATCACCCCGGACGTGTGGGTCCAGGCGGGCTGGAACGTCGGCACGGGGATCCTCTACCTTGCGGCGGAGTTCGCCGGGCACTACGGACGCTTCAAGGCGACCCAGGCGACGGACAAGACCGACACGGGGAAGGAGTTCCTCGCTGGAGGCGGCCTGGTCCGGCTCTGGTGGGAGTCCGAGCGGACGCGCTTCGCCTTCGAAGGCGGGATCGCCAGCGGTGACGGAGACGCGGATGCGTTCGGCGTCTATGACGGCTACGTCGCTGCGGTGCCGGACCTGTCCCACGAGGACTGGGGTACGGTGCGGCGCAACGACCTCGTCACCGCGTGGATGTTCAATCCCGCCTATCTCGCGGACTCGATCCTCTTCCGACACGTCGTCGGCGCGGTCACCAACGCCTGGTACGTGAAGCCCACGGCGGATGTGGCCCTCTGGCGGACCCGGGACAAGGGGCTCGCCGCGGTGGCCTCGGTGATGTACGCTGGCGCGGTGATGCCCCGCCAGACCCCGGGGGGCCGTGCGGCCCTCGGGCTTGAGACCGAGCTGGGTCTGCGCTTCCGCTGGGATCACGTCGAGGCCTCGATCTCCGGGACGGGGCTCGTTCCCTTCGCCGGCTTTGATCACGGGGACGGCCTCCCGCTCCCGGCATGGCTGCTCAGGACCGGGCTCCTCGTCTCGTTCTGAGGTTTCCGTTGGAGCCACGATGAAGCAGGCTCTCACTGTGCTCCTGATGATCGAGCTCGGCCTCCTCGCAGGTCCTGCGCGCGGCGGGGACGACGGACAGTTCGTGATCCTTCCGGACCAGCAGGCCCAGGTGGAGACCTTGTTCGGGCGGGATCTCCCCGGCGGCTGGAGCTTCGTCGGGCTCGACATCGGAAAGAACTCCCTCAAGGTCGACTTCCGACACGTGGATCCCGGTGTCCGGGTCTCCCTGTCTGTGAACCATCCCTCGGTGGACGTCTCCCCCCGCCTCCGCACAGAGGAGTTCGCGATCTCCGTGCTGGAGTCGTCGGCGCGGCCCGACGTCGAGGCGCGGCTGCTGTTTGCCCTCGAGGCGCGGCTCCGTGCGCAGGAGGCCTCGTGGACCTGGACCCATATCGCAAGGGATCCCGACGAGACCGATGTCCCGCCTCCGGACGTGGGGCGGGGCCTGGGGACGGCGGCGAGGTGGCTGGAGCGTGGCTCCTCGGCTGCGGCCGACGCTGCGGTGCGGGGCCTGTACACCGCATCCTTCGGGAGGATCGCGCTGGGCAGGACCGCCGGTCGCGCCGCCCGGGAGGGAGCCTTGGGCTCGATCTCCAGGGCGCAGGCCGCCCTGACCCGGCGGGACGTGTCGGTCATTCAGCGGGAGATCCGGAGGCTGGAGAGGGTCTGGGACCGGGTCGCGCCGCAGGACCGCCTCGTCCTCGCTGTGGACGCCGGCTTTGTCCTCCTCGAGGCCGGGCTCGCTGACGCCGCGGAGGAGTGGCTCCGCGCCGCGATCGCCGACGGGGCGGCCGCCCCGTCGGGCGTCACGTCCGACAGCCTCGGAGCCTTCCGGCGGCGCATCGACATCGCCCGGGCCCGCGTCGGGCTGGGCGAGCTCGAGGACCCCGTCGCGGAGACCGATCGGCTCCTGGCCGCCGCCCCCCCCGGTGACGCGGCCTGCGGCCTGTTCCTCCTGGCCCCCAGCCTGAGTCGGGTCGGGCGCACCGACGAGGCCGTGGCGCTGGCCAGGCATCTCCACGATCGCCTGGGGCATTGCAAGCAGGGAACTCTGATCATCGCCAAGCTGAGCATGCGGACCGGGCGGAGCGAAGATCTCCTCGACCTGCTGCAGGACGGTGCGGCCAGGTACCCCGACGAGGTGGGCGTTGTCAGCGCGTTGGCGAACCACTACAAGTTCATCAAGAAGCCGGACGAGGCCCTCCGGGTCTTGGAGGGGTTGGTCCATCGGGGGCACACGAACGCCGGCCTCCTCGGGGAGATCATGGGCATGTACGCCCGCACCGAGGATCGTTCCGCCCACGAGGCGCGCTTCCTCAAGGCCGCCGATGACCACCCGGACGATCCGGTGGCTGCGTTCTTCGCCGGCGCCCTCCTGCACTACAAGAAGGACTATGCCCGCTCTACGGAGTACCTGCTGCGGGCTGCTCCGGGCCTCCCCCATGTCCCGCGGGTCTACCTCTATCTCGCGATGAACCAGCACCGGGGCAGCGGTGACCACGCCGAGGCGGTTCGGTACATCGGGAAGGCCGTCCGCACCGACGCCACGGATCCGGACGTCTTCTACTGCCGCGGCGTGATCCACATGGACGATGACACCGACGCTGCGATCGCGGACCTCGAGACGTACCTCGCCATGACCCGGGACAGCTGGGACGTCCCCAGGGCCAAGACGGAGAAGGTCATGGAGATCGTCAAGAAGCTCAAGGCCTGCAAGGGCGCCGAGGTGCCCTCCCAGTGCGTCGGCGTCGATCCCCCCTGAGCCGGCCATGGCGTGTTGCCGCTTCCAAATCCTCCTCGTCGTCCTGACCCTGCTGCGGCCCGGCCCCTGCCTCGGCGCCGAGCTCCCGCCCGAGTCGCTCCTCGTCTCGGAGGAGGGGAGGGGGATCCAACTCCCCGGTGGTTGGGAGTACGTGGACACGAACCGCGAGCCCGGTCGGTTCACGTTCCGTTTCCGTGAGCCCGGAGGGGCGACCTTCGCGGTGGCCATCACCCCTCGCACCGGATCGGAGCGCGTCATCGCCCGCAGCGTCTCCTTCGACATCGCGCACGTCGATCGGATGGAGGGAACGGACTCCCCGGAGGGGCTCCTGTTCACCACGGTGGTCGAGGCCATTCAACGGAACGACGCTGGACAGATGGAGCTCACCGCGTCCGCGGTCGGGGCGGACGTTCCGTCCAGCGGTCCTGACAGAGGGGAGGACGTCCCGGGGGCCGGGGCCGGGCTCTGGGACCGCCTGTCAGGGATGTCCCCGCTGGATCGGACCCAGGTCTGCGTCGCCCTGGTCCTCCTCGTCGGGGGTCTCCTCGCCATGGCCCTCTCGTTCCGCCTCCAGTGGTGGGCATGGACGGGAGCGGGGCCCCTGGCGGGCGGCGCAGTCGTCGCTGCCGTGGTCGTTGCCGCCGTCGTGCGGTTCTCCGTGGCGCCGCGGCTCGTGAAGATCTACTGGGCCTATGACTTCGTCCACGAGGTCGTGTCCTTCGAGGGGGTCCCCCGCTACGGTGCGGGGGCCTTCTCCCTCTATCGGCTGCTCTTCTGTTTCGTCCCCCCGCATCACTTCGCGATCGTCGGGCTTCACACCGTCCTGGGGCTGCTGACCCTCCTCGCCGCCGTCGCGTTCATGCGCAGGCACAGGCCCGAGGGTCCCGCCGCGCCGGTGTTCGCCGCGCTCCTCGCCTTGACCCCGATGTTTGTTCGGGATCATCGCACCGAGAGCATGGCGGTGGTCACGGTCTTCTACCTCTGGCAGGGTCTCCTCCTCCTCGACGGCTTCCTCGACGGGCGACGCCGGTGGTGCCTCGCAGGGGCCGTTCCCTTCCTCGGGCTTGCGGTCCTCAGCCGGCCGGAGATGGTGATCATCGTCCCTGCGGCGGTCGCCGTCGCCGTCCTCGCCCGGGGGCGTCGAGGGGTGTGCGATGCCCTCCAGCCGCTGTTCCTCGCCGGGGGAGTCCTCGGAGCCCTGCTCGGGGTGCAGGTCCTCCACCTCATCAGCGTCGTGCCCGGACAGGTGGCCGCGGACGCGCTCCCGGCGCTGGATGCCGACCTCCTCCGCTCGCTCCCCAGGGGCCTGCTGGTGCGCAACGCCTGGCTGCAGATCGACTACTTCCCGGTGGGGGTCACCGCTGCCGCCGCCCTGGGTGTGCTCGGAGCTCCCAGAGGGGTGCGGAGCCTGGCCTGGGGGTTCGCCGGACTTGCGCTCCTCTGGACTGCCGTGACCTTCGTCGACCTGCCGATCACCTCCGAGCCCCGCCTCCACGTACCCGCGGCGATGCTGGTCACCTTCCTCGGCGCGCTGGGTGTGGAGGCTGTGTGTCGGCTCCTGGAGAGGTTGCCCCGACGGGCCCGTGGCCCCGTCGGGCTCGGTCTCTGCGTCCTGGTCGTGCTGTCCGCTGTTCCATCGATCCCGTCGCTCTTTGCGCCCACCAACGAGGATCAGGAGGAGCGACTCTTCAGTCGGGCCGTCGCGTCCCTCCCGGAGGAGCGGGTCTGCCTGGTCCACATCTCGTCCAGGGACGACCCGCCGGAGGGGAAGACCCATCGCTTTCACCCGGACTACCTCCTGCATCCGCCCCATCGACGGGATCGGGTCGAGGCGATCACCGACTGGGAGACGCCGGGGATCACCCGGGATTGTCCCGGAGGGGCGTACTTCTACCTGGGCCTCCTCTGCTACGCTGCGGTCTGGGAGGAGGCCGACACCGGGACGGTCATCGAGCGGATCGTCGAGGGTCGGTGCCTCTTCGACCAGCGCTGCTGGCGTGTGTCCTTCCTCAACCTCGACCTCGAGAAGCCCCGGCGCCAGCCACTCCTCTCGTCCTGCGCGCGGATGCTCGAGAAGGTCTCGGGCGATCCCGTGTTTGAAGAGGATCTCGAGAACCTGGGAGACAACGAATTCGGGTACTACCCGGAGGTCCCTTCCTTCCGGGTCGGACTGTACCGCCTCGCCGACCCGGTTCGCTGAGGAGCGCCCGCTGCCTCGTTTTAGCGCCGGGGTGTTGACACCCTCTCGCGGGGGCACCTATACTCCAGCCCTGTTCCGACAGGAATCCCCGGGAGGATGAGTAAAATGACCACGAAGGTTGAGGTTCAGAAGGGCCTGTATCCCCTCGAGGTGATCTACGGCGCCAGCTACCAGTTCATCGACCGCTGCTACGTCCGCCTGGAGCAGGCCGACGACGGCCGCATCGCCATCTACATCAAGCCGAAGCCCGACTCCGTCGTCGACGTCGAGGCGCTGGCTGGTGAGTTCCAGAACGAGCTGCTCAACCAGGCGTTCCGCAGGAAGGTCGCGCAGCGCACGGGCAAGGTGCGGGACATGGTGGTCCAGCGGGCCCTGTACTCCGCGGTCCCCGAGCGGAGCGATGCCGATGACATGGAGGGTGATGATCTGGACTTCCTCGACGATCCCCTCGGCATCGCGGTGCCCTGGGAGGAGAAGTTCGACGGGGAGGCGAAGGGCGAGGACGAGGGATCGGAGGGGAAGTGATGGAGCTGGTTCTCGACAGGAAGCTCTACAGCGGGGACGCAGTCGACGCGACCCAGGAGGCCTTCTCTCCCTTCGCCAGGATCACCAGGATCGACGAGGACGCTGCTACGTGGCGCATTCGGTTCGCCGAGATCGACCCGGAGTTCAAGGACGTGATTGCGGACGAATTCGCAAACTACGCGCTGGGCCTCACGGCGGAGGGGAGGCACGGGTCGTGAAGATCCCAAAGAAACTCAGCAGCAAGAACGCCCCCTTCCGGTTCTCGGAGCTCGGCGACAAGATCCTCGTGACCAACGACGTGGGCGAGTTCATCTTCCTCTCGCCCGAGGACTTCGAGCGATACGCCGAGGGCCGGATCGGCCCCTCCGACCCGCTCTTCGAGGAGCTGACTGGCCGGCACTTCATCATGACGGACCTCACCGTCGACCAGCTCACGAAGAAGTACAAGGCGAAGAACCACTTCCTCTTCCACGGCCCCTTCCTCCACATCGCCATCGTCACCTTGCGGTGCAACGAGGTCTGCGTGTATTGCCACGCGTCCCGTCGGAGCATGGACGAGACCTCCTACGACATGACCGAGGAGACCGCGCGGAAGGTGGTGGACATGGCCTTCCAGTCCCCCTCGCCGCAGCTCGTCCTGGAGTTCCAGGGCGGCGAGCCCCTGGCCAACTGGGACGTCGTGAAGGTCATCACCGAGTACGCCATCGAGAAGAACCAGACCGCCAACAAGGATCTCGGCTTCTCCCTGGTGACGAACCTCAGCCTGATGACCGAGGAGCGGCTCGAGTACCTCGTGGACAAGAACGTCCAGATCTGTACGTCGGTGGATGGCCCCCGGGATCTCCACGACGGGAACAGGAAGCTCGTCGGCGGGAGCGCGTACGACCAGTGCGTCCACTGGATGAAGCGCATCGATGAGGGATTCAAGGCCAAGGGGCTGGACCCGGACCTGTATCACGTCGAGAGCCTCATGACCACGACCCGGGCCTCCCTGGGACGGGCCCGTGAGGTCGTCGACGAGTACGTGGGGCTGGGCCGCAAGGCCCTCTTCCTGCGGCCCCTCAACCCCTTTGGCTTTGCGAAGAACACCTTCGAGCGCATCGGGTATACCACCGACGAGTTCCTGGCCTTCTACAAGGAGGCCGTGGACTACATGATCGAGCTGAACCGGAAGGGTGTGGAGATCCTCGAGCGGAACGCGGCCATCTTCCTGACGAAGATGCTGACGCCCTCTGACCCGAACTATCTCGATCTCCGTTCTCCCTGTGGGGCCGGGGTTGGTCAGATCGCATACAACTTCGACGGGGATCTCTTCACCTGCGACGAGGGACGGATGGTCGCCCAGATGGGTGACGATGTGTTCCAGATCGGGAACATCGAAGAGTCCACCTACGAGGAGGTCGTGCAGCACGACGCGGTGAAGGCCATCGCCGTCGCGTCCTGTGTTGACGGGCTGCCGGGCTGCATGGACTGTGTCTTCAAGCCTTACTGTGGCGTGTGCCCTGTGTACAACTACGCTGAGCAGGGCACGATCTTCGGTCAGATGCCGACAAACGAGCGATGCAAGCTCTACCATGGCATCCAAACCTATCTTTTTGATTGGTTGTCGAGGGATGACCAGGAAGTCCTTGACATCTTCTCCAAGTGGACGATAGTGAGGGATAGAAAGGTCTTTTTCCTCCACGAGTGATCTCGTGGATCGCGGGGAGGATGCAGGATGAGCCCATCGAGAGTTCCGAAGCTCAAGAAGAAGCTGAAGGCGTACCTGTTGAGCGAAGAGGGCAAAGTCACCCGAAAGCAGGCCGCGCAGATCTCGACGTTCCTGTTCATGGCTGGAACAGGGGCCGGTGAGGCGCTCGGTGCGAACAGTGACCCCAGCAACGACATCGCTGCTGCCGGGCATTGTTCTCACGCAAGCCACGGGTCCCACGGGTCCCACGGGTCCCACGGATCCCACGGATCCCACGGGTCCCACGGGTCTCACGGGTCTCACGGGTCTCACGGGTCCCACGGGTCCCACGGGTCCCACGGGTCCCACGGGTCCCACGGGTCCCACGGGTCCTGGTAGGTCCGTTCCGGTAGAACCGCGTCCCCACCGGCGGGGGCGCAGACAATTGGTGCTGGATTCGTGGCGTCAACCCACCCCCCAAGCCCCGTTGGCGGAGGCATTGGTATGAGTGAACGCAGACTTCCCAGTCTCAAGAAGCGGCTGAAGGCCTACCTCCTCAGTGAGGAAGGCAAAGTCACCCGCAAGCAGGCTGCCCAGGTCTCGACGTTCCTGCTCATGGCGGGGACGGCTGCAGGTGAAAGCCTCGCAGCGGAGCCAGGCGCGGCGCCCACAGGCGGTGACTTTGTCGCTGCGGGACATTGTTCCCACGGGTCGCACGCGAGTCATGGCTCTCACGGATCGCACGGGTCGCACGGTTCCCATGGGTCTCACGGGTCTCACGGGTCCCACGGGTCCCACGGGTCCCACGGGTCCCACGGGTCCCACGGCTCCCACGGCTCCCACGGGTCCCACGGGTCCCATGGCTCCCACGGGTCCCATGGATCCCACGGGTCCCACGGGTCCTGGTAGCCGCAGAACCCTCACGGGGATGCCCCCCGAAACCGCGGTAGATTTCTATTTCCGCTTTGTTGCGACTTTTCCTCACTACGACCCGACGCGCTGCTTCCCATTCTGATCCAGCCAGGCTAGTATCAGGGTATCAGGAGGCAACATGCGCGACATGGACGGAGCGATTCCGCCTGAGTTCGACGGCGGTCACGTTGGTATCGAGGAGCTCGAGAACAAGTACGCGGCGCTGTCCGAGGCGATCGACTCGGCGATGGCCTACCACAGGATGATCTTCGACGCGGACGGCACCCCCTGCGACTACGTCTTCCTCGAGGTCAACGAGGCCTTCGAGGAGTTCACGGGCCTCAAGGGCGCCGACATCATCGGGCGCCAGGTCACGGAGGTGATTCCCGGGATCCGGGACGCCGATCCGGACCTGATCTCGTTCTACGGGGAGGTCACCCTGTCCGGGGTGCCCAAGTCCATGGAGTTCTATTTTTCGCCTCTGGAACGGTGGTACGAGGCGCGGGCCTTCCGGCCCCGGAAGGATCACTTCACGGTGCTCTTCACCAACGTGACCGAGCGCTACGAGGCCCGCAGGAAGATCGAGGTCTACGCCCGGGAGTTGGAGCGATCCAACCGGGACCTGGAGCAGTTCGCCTACTCGGCTTCCCACGATCTCCAGGAGCCTCTTCGGATGATCACGAGCTTCCTGAATCTCTTGCAGCAGCATCTCGGGGGGTCCCTCGATGACAAGGGAACGGAGTACCTCGCTTACGCCGCTGACGGCGCAAGACGCCTCAAGGCGATGATCAACGACCTGCTCCTCTTCTCCCGGGTCGGAATCGAGGGGAGACCCCTCGAACCTCTGGCGCTGGATGCCGCGGTCACGCAGGCGATGGGAGTCCTCTCGGAGCGGATCGCAGAGTACGGCGCTTCGGTGGTGGTGGCCCCGGATCTTCCGAAGGTCCTCGGCGACGAAGGGCAGCTCGTACAGCTCCTGCAGAACCTTTTGGGGAACGCACTGAAGTTCCAGCGCCCGGGTGTCGCGCCGGAGATCCACGTGTCTGCGTCCCGTGAGGGCGAGGAGTGGGTGATCACCGTGGCGGACAACGGCATCGGCATCGACCCGAGGTACTTCGGGAGGATCTTCGAGGTGTTCCAGCGGCTCCATGGCCGCCGCGTCTACGATGGTTCGGGCATCGGTCTGGCGATCTGTCGGAGGATCGTGGAGCGACACGCCGGCCGCATCTGGGTGGAATCAGAGGAGGGGCAGGGGGCGATGTTCCGGTTCACCCTGCTCCCATTGGATTCGAGGAGGGGGGAATGAGTGTGACGTGTGTGCCCATCGAGATCCTGCTGGTGGAGGACAACCCCGGAGACGTGATCCTCACCCGTGAAGCCCTCCGCAGTGGGAAGATCTCGAACAATCTCCAGGTCGTCGAAGACGGTGAACAGGCCATGGCCTACCTGCGGCGTGAAGGCCCGTACGCCGATGCGCCCCGGCCAGACGTGATCCTCCTGGATCTCAACCTCCCGAGGAAGGACGGCCGCGAGGTCCTCGGCGAGGTAAAGTCCGACCATGACCTCAAGCACATCCCCGTGGTCGTCCTCACCACCTCGCAGAGCGAGGCGGACGTGATGGAGACCTACGGGCTCCATGCGAACTGCTACCTCGTGAAGCCCGTGGAGTATGGCCCCTTCCTGGAGGTGATCCGCTCCTTCGAGTCCTTCTGGTTGTCCGTGGTCCGCCTGCCGCCCAACAATCACAAGTGATTCGGGACAGCAGCCTCAGAGCTTGAAGATCTTGAGGTTGTCCACGTAGAAACGCGAGTTCCAGTTGTTGAAGCCGAAGTTCCCGCCGGTGAGGACCGCCGCGTCGCGGGCGGCGAGGAAGGGGTTGCCGTTGATGAACCACTTGATGTCGCTGCCGAGACGCACCAGCGAGATCCGGTAGGTCTTGTCCTCCTCGATCTTGTACGAGGTGTCCGTGACCATCCGTCCGGTGTGCTCCTCGAGGCGTGCGATGGTGTTGAGGCTGTTCTTCCACCCACCGAAGATCATCACGTATCCGGCGATGTGCTCCGGCTTCGCACCTCCGAACTCGCACTTGATGTCGGCCTCGAAGACCTCGTTGTTCCCCCGGACCGACCGGGCATCGAACTCGATCCGGGTGTTCCGGGGCAGGAGGGCCTCCTTGAGCCAGGCACCCTTGTTGTCGTTGGAGCGGTCACCGGTGTACAGCGCGCCGTCCACGATCCGCCAGTTCCCGCCCTCGAGCGTCCAGTGGTCGAGTCCCTTCGAGAAATCGTCCTCGAAGATCAGCTGACCGCCGGTCAGGCCCGCGCGGGTGGTGTCCGCGTATCGCCGGGGGCGCTTCTCCTGACAGGAAGAGACGGTGAGGGCCAGGGTCACGAGCAGGGTCAGCGAAGACGCTGCGAGGGAGAAAGTGCGAGGCATCATGTGCTCCACAGGGTGGCAGGTTCAGAAATCGATCATGGTGTCGCCCATGGGGTCCACGGGGTTCCTGGCGGCGAGCTGCTGGTACTGGAGGCGCAGGCTCTCCAACTCCCCCGTGGTCGTCCTCAGGCGGACAGTGAGCACTCTGGAGAGGCTCCAGAGGAGCTTCACCGCGGTGCGGGCGTGGTTGTGGATGATGCTGTAGAAGTCGTCGCGATAGAGGACCAGGCAATGCGAGTCCTCCACGGCGACCGCGTCCGCCGACCTGGTGGACCGATCCACCAGGGCCATCTCGCCGAAGTGGGAGCCCTTCCCGAGGTGCGCGACGATGCCGCCGCCCTTGGAGATCTCCATCTTCCCCCGGATCATCACGTACAGGCTGTCGCCGGGGTCGCCCTCGGAGAAGAGGCGTTCGCCCGCCTTGAACTCCTTGGGATAGACGAGGTTGTGGATTCGGAGCAGCTCCTCGTAGTCCAGGAGCCTGAAGAGGACCAGGCTCCGGAGCACGTCCAGGCGCTCTGCGATGAGGCCGGCCCGATCCTTCGAGGCCTCCGTCACGTCGATGACCACTGCGGTGATGTTGTCCTTGCCGCCCTTGGAGTTCGCGTGGCGGATCAGGTTCTGGACGGCGGTCTCCGGGTCGATCTTCGACGCCAGGCGCTCGAGGGTTCCGTCCTCGATGTAGCCATGGAGTCCATCCGAGCAGAGGACGAACCGATCTCCCGGGAAGAGGTCCATGTCCAGGAGGTCCACCTCCACGGTCTCGTAGAACCCAAGGGCGCGGGTAACGGCGTTCCTGAACTTGGCCTTCACCTCGTCCGCTGATTGGATGTGGCCCATCTCGATGAGCTCGTTGGTGAGCGAGTGATCCTTGGTGATCTGGTGAACCTCGCCATCACGTACCAGATAGATCCTGCTGTCCCCCACGTGGCCGAAGAACACCCGGTCGTCGATGAAGAGGGCCACCTCTACGGTGGTCCCCATCCCTCGCAGCTCCGGAGCCGCCTCACCCGCCGCCTTGATCTTCGCGGAGGCGTGCTTCACCGCGTGCGCCAACAGGGACGAGACGTCCTTCGCCGTCGCGCCGGGCTGCTGGAAGCGGTACTCGTCCAGGATGTCCTTGTTCGAACCGATGATGGCCCGGATCTCCTCACACGCGATGGCCGAGGCGATCTCACCCCCCGCGTGCCCGCCCATCCCGTCGGCGACGATGTACAGCTTGAGGTCGTCGTCTGCGAGGAACGCGTCTTCGTTGTTCTTGCGGACGAGTCCGACGTCGCTCGCTCCGGCGTGGCGGATGGTCATGCCTCTCCCTCCCCAGGACTCAGAAGCGGAAGTCTGCCTGGAGCCAGACCCAATGCGCCGGGTCACCCCCAGGGTAGACGTAGGTGCGGAGCTGATCCCCCTCCAGGACCTCCCGCTCGGGCCGGACCTGATCCTCGATGGCCGCACCAGGGAGGAGGACGCTGTAGCCGCCGCCGAGCGCGAAGTTGGCGTTCACGTCCCAGACCGCGGAGAGGTCGATCTCGCTGCCGATGTCTTTGGCCGAGGGGTACTCGCGGTTCTGGGTCACCATCCCGTGACCGGCGGGGATGTCTCCGTACTCGTCGACCAGGGCCAGGTAGTGGTACTGCAGCTCGACCCGAACCCCCTTGTACGGCGTGAGGCTCACCTCGGTGCCGGCGCTCCAGATGTTGCTCTGGCTGAAGACGTCCATGCGTCCGAGCATCACATGGCTGCTCGGGAACAGGGGGAGGTACGCTGTGTGCTTGTTGTTCGCCGGATCGACAGGACTCCGGTTCGGGTCCCCGGACGCGGACAGGAAGAACGCCTTGATCGTGGGAGAGGTCACCACGGGAATCTCGTATCCGAACATCACGTGGTAGGCCGCTGCGAAGTGACTGTTCTCCACGGAGAGCTGGTCCCCGGGATCTCCCTCACTGACGGTTCCGAACTGGACGGTGGCCTCCAGGTCGAAGAGCAGCGCCTTGTGCCAGGGGAGACGCCCACTGAGCCGCCCGCCGAGGGTGGAGAAGTTGCGCCTGGCACCCACCCGGGGGTCATGGTGGTAGAGGTAGTACAGGTCGATGGCCATGGGCTCGAGGATCGGGCTGGTCAGGTACAGACCGCCGAAGAGCTTGTCGTCGCCGTCCGCCGCCGCCCGCTCGTTCAGGAGGGCGAAGAGCGCGTCGGCGACGATGTAGTCCTTGAAGGTCCAGGTGAGGTCGAGGCCGTCGAAGGCGCGCCCCATCTGGGTCCAGTCGTCGTTGCCGATCACCCGCTCGGAGCCGAAGGCCCACTCCTGCCGACCGACCTTGAGTTCGAGCCCACCGGGGATGGAGCTCTTGATGTATGCCTGGTGGATGCGGGCGGCGTTGGAGCCGTCCTCCACCATGGAGTTGGTACCGAAGGTGCGCACGTCCTGGAGTTGGATGAACGCGCCCATGAAGTCCACGGGCTTCACGCCGATTCCGAGGCGGACCCGCTGGTTGAAGAAGAGGTCCTGGTCCTCGTCGAGGTCGCTCCGGAAGTTCCTGGTGTTGGTGATGTACTGCGGCCGGACCCGGATCTGGGCGGTGAAGTCGATGCGCCGCTTCTCCAGCTCCTCGTGGATCCCCTTGATGCCCCCCTCCACGGCGTCCAGCCGCTCGCCCTGCTTGCCCATGGCTGCACCGCTCGCCTCGACGGACTTGGAGACGGCGTCGACGTCCTTCTTCGTCTCGCCGCGAAGCTCCTTGAGCTCCAACTCCAGCGCTTCGAGTTGTTTCTTCGCATCGGAGGCAGTGTGCGCCGCGTCGCCAGCGACATCACGGAGGAGTGAGAGCTCCTCCTCGACCTCGGTGATCCGGCTGTCGATCTTCTTGGTGCGCTGTGCCGTGGCGTCCCTGGGAAGGGCGATGGTTCCGGCGAGCACGAAGGCCGAAATGAGCACCAGGCTCGTGCGAGTCACGGTCATTGCATCCTCCGACATTCAGATAGCGAGATGATACAGATTGCTGCTCCAGGGAAGTTACCATATGGAGGGGGCAAGTCAAGCAGCCGGGCGGTGGGGCGATCTCGTTCTGGAAATAGCTCTTGACCCTCTCTACGGGCCGTTCTACAAGTGACTCGATTTCCCCGGATGGCCCCCGGTGGCGGGGTCGGAGGTGACCCCATGGTGTCAGGACGGAAGACCCCTCTCCACGCGCAGCACGTCGCACACGGCGGGCACATGGCCCCCTTCGCCGGATGGGAAATGCCCCTCTGGTACGGCAGCGCGCGGGAGGAGCACCTGGCGGTCCGCGAGGCCGTCGGGCTCTTCGACGTGAGCCATATGGGTCAGATCATCGTCGAGGGGGCCGACGCCGAGGACGTGGTCGACCACCTGGTCACCGGGAACGTGAAGGGCCTCGACTCCGGCGAGGCCCTGTATACCCCGATGCTCAACCCGAAGGGGGGCATTGTCGATGACCTCATCGTCTACAAGCGCTCCGCCACGGACATCTTCATCTGCGTCAACGCAGCGACCATCGAGAAGGACTTCCTCCACATGGTGTCGCACAACCACGGAAAGAGCGTCATCGCCAATCTCTCCGATCGGTACGGTCAGATCGCAATCCAGGGGCCGCGCTCCAAGGCGCTCCTTGCCCGCTGGTCCCCTGCCGTCGCCGAGGTCCTGGACAAGCCTTTTCGTTTCGTCGAGGACACAGTCAATGGCGTCGAGGTGCTGGTCTCGACGACGGGGTACACCGGCGAGTGGGGGTACGAGATCTACGCTCCGTGGGCCGACACCGCGGACATCTGGAGCCGGCTGCTGGAGCTCGGCAGGGACCTGGGGGTCTACCCGGTTGGCCTCACCGCTCGTGACACTCTTCGCCTCGAGGCGCGACTCTGCCTGTACGGCTCGGATATCACCGATGAGACGAACCCCATCGAGGCGGGCCTCGGTTGGACGGTGGACATGGGGCGGGAGTTCCTGGGCCGCGGAGTCCTGGAGGGCATCGACCGGAAGGCGCTCCCGCGGAAGCTCGTCGGCTTCGAGATGATCGGCGGGGGCATCCCCCGGCATGGTTACAAGGTGTTCGTGGAGGGGATCGAGGTAGGAGAGGTCACCTCTGGTGCGCGGGGCCCCTCGGTCGGAAAGACCATCGGCCTGGCGTACGTTGACAATCCTCATTACAAGAGGAACACCGTCGTGGAGATCGAGATCCGGGACCGGCGGAGGGAGGCGAAGATCATCCGGACGCCCTTCTATCGCCGTGCGGACGGATGAACGGGTTGGCAGGCGACGGAATTTCTGATATCGACTTCCTTGTCGATGTCGATGATCGAGATCTGGTGGAGTCGGGACGCCGAATTCAAGAGGAGCGGAGGAGATGATGTTCCCCAAGTATCTGCGGTATTCGAAGGAGCATGAGTGGGCCCGTTGGGACGAGGAAGAGGGAGTGGTGCTGGTCGGGATCACTGATTATGCCCAGGAGAAGATTGGAGACATCACCTACGTCGAGCTGCCGGAGGAGGAGGACCTGGTCGAGAAGTCCAAGCCCTTCGCGGAGATCGAGCACAGCAAGGGCGTCGAGGACATCTACTCCCCGGTCACCGGCAAGGTCGTCGAGGTGAACGAGGTCCTCGGTGACTCCCCCGAGGTGATCAACGAGGACCCCTATGACGAGGGGTGGCTCGTGAAGATCGAGCCCGATGACCCCGGCGAGATCGACGACCTGATGGACGCCGACGAATACGAGACCTACGTGAGCGAGCTGGAGGAGGGGGAGTAGACACGTCCCCTTTTCCCCGACTCCTTCCCCTCTCCCTGGAGCGCGGTCATGCGGTACCTTCCCCACACCCAGGATGATCTCCGCAACATGCTCCAGCGCATCGGCGTCCAGTCGGTGGAGACGCTGTTCGATGCAATCCCCGAGCATCTGCGGCTCCAGCGGCCGCTGGAGCTGCCCGAGGGCCTCGATGAGGTGGGGATCGTCCGTCGGCTCTCGGCCCTCGCAGAGGAAAATCGGGGTGCACACCAGATCCGCAGTTTTGCCGGGGCTGGACTCTACTTCCACTACAGCCCGGCGGTGATCAACGAGCTGCTCCTCCGACCGGAGTTCTACACGGCCTACACGCCCTACCAGCCGGAGGTGAGCCAGGGGACGCTCCAGGCCATGTACGAGTACCAGACCATGGTCTGCCGGCTCCTCGGGGTGGAGGTCTCCAACGCGTCGATGTACGACGGCTCCACGGCGTTCACCGAGGCGGTCCTGATGGCGCGTCGGTTGACCCGCAACAGGAAGCTCCGGGTGGTGGTGACCGGCGCCTGCCATCCAGAGTATCTCGAAGTGCTGCGCACCTACATGTTGGACCATGAGGAGAACCTCGTGCTCGTGCCGCCGGCGGCGGACGGCCGCGTGGATGCGGCCGCCACCGTCGCGGTGCTGGATGGAGAGACCGCCGCGGTGGCAATCCAGTCCCCCAATGCGTTCGGCATCGTAGAGGATATTGCGGCCCTCGCCGAGCCGATCCACGCCAGCGGGGCCCTGGTCGTCTCGATCTTCACCGATCCGACGGCCTTCGGACTCCTGGAGCCCCCCGGGGCCTGCGGTGCGGACATCGTTGCGGGGGAGGGGCAGTCCCTCGGCCTGCCCGTCAACCTGGGCGGCCCCCTCCTCGGAATCCTCGGTGGTCGGAAGGAGTTCGTCCGGTCCATGCCGGGGCGCCTGATCGGGAAGACCGTGGATCGCCGCGGCGAGATCGGCTACGTGGTGACCCTGTCCACCCGGGAGCAGCACATCCGCCGGGAGCGGGCCACCTCGAACATCTGCTCGAACGAGGGCCTCTGCGCGCTCGGCGCCGCGATCTACATGACCCTCATGGGGCCGCAGGGCCTCTCCGCCGTTGCCCGGATGTCCCACGGGCTGGCGGTGGAGCTCCGGGATCGCCTCACTGCGCTCCCCGGGGTGGAGGAGGTCTTCCCCGGCGCGCCGGTCTACAACGAGTTCGCGCTGCGCCTCCCGGGCCCGGCGGGCCCGATCCTCGATGGGCTCGCCGAGCACGGCATCGCGGGCGGCGTCTCCCTGGGCCGTTGGGAGCCTGGGCGAGGGGATCAGATCCTGGTCGCCTGCACCGAGACCACCCGCATCGAGGACCTCGACGCGTACGTCTCCGCTCTCCAGAAGATACTTTAGGAATACGCACGCAACTATTTGAATATGAACCGAGAGCAGGGCGGTAGAACTCTATAGTCCAGACTCCGGAGGCTCGCAGATGGGCCAGGGTCCGAGGAGTCCCGATGGGCCGGTGGCGTCGGCTTCCACGATCCCATCGGTGGCATTCTCCGTATAGGAATTGTCGAGGATGTCCACTTCGGACCCCGACACCTGGATGGCCGCGCCGTCGTTTTCGGTGATGCTGTTGAACTGGACGCTGCCCTCGGCCAGGTCGTGGAAGAGGAGGCCGGGCCCGCGGTTGTCCGTGAACTGGTTGTACAGGGTGGAGACGAAGGCCCCGCTGAACGCGGCGAGCCCCGCTGCGAGGTCCCCGCTGTCTCCCACGGTGCCCTTTCGGGTCCCCGTGACGAGGTTGCCTGCGACCTCCAGATCCGGGATGTCCCGAGCGCCGATTCCGGCCACCTGGTTGTTCCGTACCAGGTTCCGCCGGATCTCCCCGGCGCCCTCTCCCTCCACCCAGATGCCCATGCCGCCGCCATTCCCCTCCACCTGCCCGGAGATGGAGTTCCCCACCACCTCGAACTTGGAGGCCCGGATTGCGATCCCTGCGAAACGGTTCCCGATGATCGTGTTCTTCTCCAGGGAGACCGTCCCGAAGTCCGTGTCCTGGATCGCGATGCCCGCCACGGGACCCTTGGAGGAGCCGTTGGCGTCAACCACGTTGCCGAGCACGGGACCGATGCTTCCGGACACCAGGACACCGCCGCCCTCGTTCGCTGTGAATCGGTTGGACGCCACGGCGCCGCTGCCGCCGACGATCATGGCGCCCCAGGCGCAGCCCTGCTCGGACGCGACGGTGCCCGTGACGAGGTTGTTCCGCAGCTCGGTGAAGTGGCTCTGGGAAGAGAGGAAGCCCGCCGCCTGGTTCCCGACGAGGAAGTTCCCGACCACTCCACCGCCAAGATGCGCCCCCTTCTCCAGGAGGATCCCCGCGCCGCCGAAGCCGTCGAAGGAGACCAGACTGCCCGCTACCAGGTTGTGGTGCACCGAGCCGAAGGCGCCCGCAAAGCGGATCCCCGCGTAACGGGAGCTCTCGACGCGGTTCTCTTCCACCGCGACGTCGGAGCCGAAGACCACGTTGATCCCGGCGCCCCGGCCCTGCTCCGTGGGTGGGTCCATGGTGTCCACGACATGGTTCCCCCTGACGATGCCGAAGGAGGACGAGACCACCATGCCGCTGCCGAAATTGCTGACGACGCTGTTGGACGCAACGGTGATGGGGCCCGGATCGCAGTCGAAGATCAGGAGGCCCTCACCGCCGTTGAGGCTGGGATCCGAGCCGATGGTGTCCTCGATCCGGTTCCCCTCGAACAGCCCGGAGCTGCGGACGATGGCCACGCTGGCGAGCTGGTTCTCCCGGAACCAGTTGCGGCGGATGGTGACCTCGGAGTCCTCCGCCCGCAGGGCCGGACCGTTGAGGTCGTCGTAGTCGGTCACTCCCTCCTCGAAGCGGCAGTCCTCCACGGTGACGACGCTGTCCCGGACCAGGAGCCCGTGGGTCATCTTGTCGAAGAACCGGCAGTGCTGGATCAGGTGCCCGTCGCCCTCACAGGCCTCCAGCCAGACCCCCATGGGCGCGATGTTGATCACGCCTCCCCGTCCCTCGAAGTGGCTGAAGGAGAGGTCGAGACAGGACGCCTCGCCGTAGATGTCGGCGCCTTCGTTGTCCAGGAAGAGGCAGCGGGTGACCGTCGCTGGGGAGCTCGTGAGGCGCAGCCCGTATCCTGCCTGACCGAAGGGGTTGCTCCCGTTCCTGACCGTGAGCCCCTCCACCGTGACCCGGGAGACCGCTGCCCCGGGGCACGTCGACAGATCCAGACCGGCCCCGCCGGAGTTCACGATCCGGAGGTCGGCGAGGATCAGGTCCGGCGCGTCCGTGGCGACGATGCCAACGGCTCGCTGCCCCTCTTCCGTCTCCCCGTCGTCCAGGGTGAACCCCGAGATCTCCACACCCGCGGCGCCGTCCACGTGGATCAGGGCCTCCATGGGGATCGCGCCCCAATGATCCAGGGTGAATGTGACGGGGCCGCGGAGGGTGACCTCCTTCGGACACCGGCCCCGGATATGGACCGGCTTGTCAACGACCACGCCGCCGTCGTAGACCCCGGAGCCGACGAGGATCGTTCCGCCCGCGGGGACCGCGTCCAGCGCCGCCGCCAGGGTGGGGAAGGGGTGCGCTTCGGTGCCGTCCGCTGCGCCCGGCGGGGCGTCGTCCAGGACCCAGACGGTCTCTCCCTCGGGTGCGAGGACACCGAAGGGTGGTGCGCCGCACTCCGACGCAGGACCCAGGCCGGTGCAGGCGCCGTCGAAGGTCGCGATCTCGTCGTCGTCGCAGATGGGCAGCAGCGGCGCGCAGGTGTCGTCCGCCATGCGCTCCCAATCCGAGGGGCAGGTCTCGATCCCCATGGTCACGCAGCCGGCCTCGGTGTCGAGCGCGGGCCCCTCGCCCGCGCCGCATTCGGGGACCGTGGGTGTGCACAGACCCCCCTCGAGGGGAGCCCAGGCCGGGCAGTCCGAGACCCCCACGTCGAGGCAGGCGTCGGCGCCGGGGACCCTGCCCGCGGGGCAGGCGCAGAGGCCGGCGCCGCAGGTCGCACCCTGGATGCAGGTCTCTGCGGTCGTGAAGGCCATCCCGTCTTCGGCGCAGACGGTCACCGCTGCGCCGTCGTCGGAGCAGGCTCGCACCCCCGGGGTGCAGATCGGCGCATCGACCTCGCCGCCCCCGGCCCCGCAGCCGGCGCCGCTGAACCCGATGAGCACGGGAATCGTCAAGACAAGAACCCTCATTCGCTGCATGTTCGCCACCCCTACCAGATCAGGTCGACATCCCGCGCAGAATCTACCAGAAAACCCCTCCGGCGTCACCTTGACATGGGATGCCCGCGCGGGAGAGACTCGGGGCCTGGAGGGGCCCCGTCATGCGCACCGGCTCAATCATTCTCCTTCTGCTCGTCGTCTGTGCGGGGGTGTCCTGCAGGGATCGGGTGCCGGACTCGCCGGCCGAGGCCGCCCGCCTCGCCCTCCGCTCCCTGCAACGGGGAGCGCCGCTGC
Organism: Pseudomonadota bacterium; assembly: GCA_043815665.1. GTDB lineage: Bacteria > Myxococcota_A > UBA9042 > CAIXZC01 > CAIXZC01 > CAZNWW01. Next base: position 17,685 of record JBDRIT010000173.1, on the reverse strand, counting down.
CGGTGTATCGTGCCCTCCCCGAGGCCTGGCGCCGTAACGTCCAGGCCGTGGTCACTCGCGCCATCGGCGCGGTGGAGCCCGGAACCTGGGATGAGCTGGGCGTGGGGCTCGGCCTCTTCGCAGATGGGATCCGCCGTCATCCCGAGGCCGCGTTGACCCTGCCCCTCCCCATCCGGTCCGAGGAGGATCGGGTCCGGGTCCTGCAGATCCTCGTCGCCCTCGAGGAGCACCTCGACGACGCGGGGTTGCTCCGTCACGAGACGGCCCGGGCCCTGGACGTGGAGCGTTTCCTGGGGGATCCCGGAGAGGAGCTGCTGCCCCTGCTCATGGAGCTCGCGGACCGGACCCGACCGTGTCCCGCCTGGAACGAGGCCCACGACGTCCTGCGCGCCATGGCGGCGCTGCGTCGTGACGCCGGCGCGGCGCTCGTGGAGGACGATGAAGCCTTCGCCGACTCCGGGGAGGCGACCGTCGCCATTGGCCTGGGGGATCTCCGCCACGAGGTGCCCTTCGTCCAGGTGGACGGGCGTTGGGTGCCCCGCTCCATGGCCACAGCCTGGGATCCAGGCGTCGAGGCTGTGGGATCCGCCCTGGACCGGTGGATCGTGCGGTGGACCGAGAACCGGGAGGCGGCGCGGGTTCGGGTCGAAGCCTTTCGAGCAGCGGCCGAACACTTCTCCAAGACCGGCGAGACCCGCGCCCTGCTCACCACGCTGCCACCTCTCTAGAAGCCGCGCTTGACACCGTGGGCACTCGTTGCGAGACTGCGCCCCAAATCTTCATCCGGAAGGAGGAACAAATGAAGACTCTGCGGACAATCCTGGTGGCTCTCGTGGCGCTGTCCCTGTCCCTCTCCCTCGGCTGCAAGGACAAGGGCGAGGAAGGCAAGGACGATGAGAAGAAGGCCGGTGGGGCGGTAGAGATTCCCACGGCTCCCGATACCGCGGATGGTGTGGTCAAGGAGACCCTCAAGGCCGTCTCCGAGAAGGAGCCCGGCAAGATCTACTACATGCTGCCCGACAGCTATCGGAAGGATGTCCAGGACGTCAAGAACTCGGTCCTCGGCAAGCTCGACAAGGAGACCGTGGACAACGGCCTGAAGGCCCTCGGCCATGTGGTCGCCGGGCTGGAGAAGCACAAGGACAAGATCCTCGAGGCCGGCCTGCCCATCCCGCTGCCCAAGGAGGCCCTCGACCCGGGGATCGATCAGATCGTCAAGCTCTGGGCGATCCTCAAGGCCGCCGGCCTGGACACCTACGACGGCTGGATGGCCCTGGACGTCGGGCCGTTCCTGCTGGCCAACGGCGCCACGATCGTGAAGGGCGCGCTGGAAGTCGCGGCCAGGACAGAGCAGGGCGCCATGATCGGCATGGTCACGGCCATGGCCACCGCGGTGACGGTCGAGGTGAAGAAGTCCGGTGACGAAGAGACCATCCTCCTGGTCGGCCTGGACAAGGACAAGAACGAGATGAAGTTCGTCAAGGTCGAGGGCAAGTGGATCCCCGAGGACCTCCAGAAGGGCTGGAAGGAAGGGATCGCGAATGCCAAGTCGGACATCGAAGAGGGCATGAAGGACTACGAGGGCCAGAAGGACGCCATGAAGGCCATGTCCAGCGTCCTCGTGGTCGCCGCAACCACCTTCGAGGAGACCGGCGACCTGAACGCGCTCATGGCCGCCTTCGACGGACCCAAGCCCGCGAAGTAGCCTCCCCCCCTTTTCCGTTGACTTCCCCGGAACCCCTGCACTAGGCTGGCCCACCGACGGACCGGGCCGTCTCCCGGTGAGGCCGGATCATGCGAGATCGTTTGCTGTCCAAGTTGGGGGAGTGGGTCGTCAACCACGTGTGGCTGGTGGTGGCTGGCGCGCTGATGCTGACCGCGATCGCCGGTGCGTTGCTCCCCAGCCTCGACATCCGGACGTCCAGGTCCGCGCTCTATCCCAAGGATGTAGAGGTCAACCGGCGCTGGGCCGCCTACCTGGAGAACTTCGCGACCACAAACAGCCTCGTTGCGGTGGTCGAGGGCGATCCCGACGCGCTCGGGCCCTTCGCAGAGCTCCTGGCGGCTGAGCTGCGGAAGGAGACTGCGGTCATCCAGAGCGTCTTCTTCAAGGCGGACATCGATTTTTTTGCTGATCACGCGTTCCTCTTCCTCCCCGTAGAGCAACTGCGAACGCTCCGGGACCAGGTGGTGGAGCACCGGGAGGAGGCGGACCGCTTCGCCCGCATCGACGGTCTGGTGCCGCTCCTGGAGGCTTTCGCAGAGGTGGACTCGTCGGGCGCCTCCGAGGCGAAGATCGACCTCGACGCCGCGGCGAAGCTCCTCGCCGCAGGCCGCGCGGTCTTCGAGGAGCTGGAGCGGTGGCTGGACGACCCGGCTCGCAAGGAGATCGGGATCGTCGACAGCGCCCTCGTGGAGGAGCTGTCGGGGCGTGACTACGATCTCTCCGGCTACATGCGCTCCAGGGACAGGCGCCTTCTCTTCGTCTTCATCCAGCCGGAGAGCAACTCCGAGGAGTTCGAGGCAGTCCACGCGCTGGTGGAGGGGGCCCGCGGCGCCGCGGCCCGGGCCATCGAGGCCTGGGGCACCGAACGGGGGGCGCCGCCGACGGTGGGCTTCACGGGGCTGCCCAAGATTGCGGACGAGGAGACCCTCGCGATCCGGCACGACGTGGTCTTCACGGCGTCCGTCGCGGCGGTGATGATCCTGCTCATCGTCGTCCTGGGCTTCCGCTCCCTCCGACGGGGCATCCACGTCCTCGTTCCGATGCTCCTCGCCGGGCTGTGGAACCTGGGCCTCACCGTGTTCACCGTAGGACACCTCACGATCCTCACGGCGGGGATCACCGCGGTTCTCTTCGGGCTCGGGGTGGACTATGGGATCTTCGTCTCCGGCCTGATCCAGGAGAATCGCCAGAAGGGCCTGTCCCTCCGCGACGCGGTGGTGGATGCGGTGCGCTTCGGTGGCCGGACCCTGGTGACCGCAGGCGGCACCACGACCCTCGCCTTCTTCGTCATCGGGACCGTTCCGTTCACGGGCTTTGCGGAGATGGGCATCGTCACCGGTACGGGAGTTGTCCTCGTGATCCTCGCGATGCTCTTCCTCCTTCCGGCCCTGGCGATGGTTCTGCCCGCGGCCACCCGCCCCGTGCAGGTGGGCCTGGAGACGGCCGCGGCGCGTCTCCGACCGTCGGCGGTCGTCACCGGCCTGATCACCCTCGTCGTGGCCCTGGTCACGGTGCTCTCCCTCGTGGTGGCGATCCCCTTCGAGATCGACTTCGACCTGATGAACATGCTGCCCAAGGGCTCCGAGGCCATCCGTCTGCAGAAGGAGATGGCTGCGCGGAGCGACTTCTCCGGGGACTTCATCGCAGCCATCGCGGCGGACGAGACGGAGGCGAGGAGCCACGCCAAGGCCCTCGCTGCGCTCCCCACGGTGAAGCGGGTCGAGTCCGTGACCATGCTGCTGCCGGAGGACCAGCCGGAGAAGATTGCGTTGATGCGCGAGATCGGCGGCGTCCTCGACAGGATCAAGGTCACCAGCGAGGAGCTGGGGACCCTCTCCGCCGCGGAGCTGGCCGAGGCTCTGGACGCGTTCTCCGAACCCCTGGAGGACGCGCAGGAGCGCGCGTTCGCCGGGAACCAGAAGGAGATCGTGAAGGGCCTCGACGAGATCATCGGGAGGATGGACTCGGTCGTCGCGAAGCTCGGAAGGAACCCCGACGCGACCCTGCGGGTCCGCGCCTTCGAGGCGGCCCTCTTCGAGATCATCGGGAGCGCTGTGGCGCAGGTCGAGCGGTGGCGGGAGGCGGGGCCGCTGGCTGCGGAGGAGCTCCCCGAGGACATCCTGAACCGGTTCCAGGGGAAGGACGGTCGCTTCGTGACCTACGTGTTCCCCACGGGCACCATCTACGACGTCGAGTTCCTCGACGAGTTTCTCGGCGAGGTCTATGCGGTTGCGCCGGAGTCCACGGGCTTCCCCACCACCCATCAGGTCTTCTCCCGGATGATCTTCGACGGCTTCATCCAGGCCCTGACCTACGCGGTGCTGGTGGTGATCTTCCTGCTGTTCCTCGACTTCCGGAGGCTGGGGTACACCCTGGCCGCCCTCCTGCCCCTGGCCCTGGGCGCCGCCTGGATGCTCGGGTTGATGGTGCTCTTCAAGATCCGCCACAACTATGCCAACATCATCGCGTTGCCGCTGATCATCGGCCTGGCGGTGGACTACGGGGTGTTCATTGTGCACCGGTTGCGGGCTGAACAAAGCCTGAGCCCCTTCGTCACCATCCAGCGTGCAGGCCGGGCCGTGATCCTCGCTGCGCTGACAACCCTGGCCGGAATCGGGGCCATCTGCATGGCGGAGCACCAGGGGGCTGCCTCCCTCGGGATCGTGCTGATCCTGGGGGTCTGCTCCTGTCTGGTCGCTGCCATCGTGGTCCTTCCGGTCGTCGTCTCCCTGGTCCGGGACCTGTGGGGGCGGGGCGCTGGAGACACTGAGTCAAGGAGTCGATGAGATGAGACAGCAACTCCGGTTCCTCCTGATGGTGCTCTTCCTGGCTGCCTGGATCTCCCCGGCCCTGGCCGGGGTCTCCCCCGAGCGTCGGTTCCTGATCTGTCAGGCCAGCGGCGTGACCACCACGGAAGACGCGAAGCCCTACATCGATGGGTTCGGAAAGTACCTCGCCGGACGGCTCGGCTGGGCCGCGGAGACCTACGAGGTCCGCTTCGAGACGGGTGACTGCCTCAAGCTTCTCGAGACCTGGAAGCCGTCCTACGCGACGATCCCCCTGTGGGACTTCCTGGCAGCGGAGAAGCGCCTGAACCTCGAGCCCCTGGTCTTCGCCAAGGTCGGCTCGAAGACCTCAACGATCTACCGGGTGATGGTGAAGAAGGGCGCGTTCGCCTCCATCGACGCGCTCAAGGGCAAGACCCTCACCGGCAACATGGTCGCGGACGCGGTCTACCTGTCCAAGGTCGTCTTCAAGGGGGCGGTGGACGCAGCGAGCCACTTCGTGCTCAAACAGAAGAGCCGGCCCCTCCGGGCCATCCGGAACGTCGCCCGAGACAAGGCGGACGCCGCCCTGGTGGACTCCCTCCAGTTCGACAGCCTCAGCGAGCTGGCCGTGTTCGGCAAGCTGGAGGTGATCTTCACCTCGGAGCCGGTCCCCAACCTGGGCCTCGTCTACGTAAAGGGCGCGGCCAGGGACGGCGACGTGGCGACCTTCCGGGAGGCCCTCATCCACATGTGCGCCGACCCCGACGGCAAGGAGATCTGCAAGACCTTCGGTCTCGAGGGCTTCGTGGGAGTCGACGTCAAGGCCCTCGACGCGGTCCGTTCCCTCTACGGAGCGGGGCGCTAGCCTGTGCAGAGGGGAGCACCAGGTCACCTGGCGACGCTGACCCTCCCGTGGTGTCTTCTCTCGCTCCTGGCAATGTCCTGCGGGGGCTCCTTCCATGGGCTCTCTCTCTGGGAGCTGCGGTCCGCGCACAAGGATCTTCCTGACGATCCGGCCGCACTGAAGGTCGAGGCGGACGAGCGCTTCTCCGACGCGGGACCCGTGGACGCGGTGAACGCGAGCCTGCGCGCCGGCTGCAAGGCCGTCCAGGCGGAGCGAAAGGACGGGGAGGCGAACTACCTCACCTGCCGGGCCTGCTTCTGGCTGATGGAGTACGGCGAGACCCCGGTCTGCTACGACCCCGAGGACGACGCTCTCCAGGCGGTGGAGTGTTCGAAACACTGTCGCCAGGCGGTACGCCGGGACCGGGACAATCCGAAGTACGCTTACCTCCTCGGCGCGTCCATGGGCCTCGAGCTGAAGAACGCGTTCATCTCTACGCAGATCCTGAACATCTCCTCCCTGCTCCGTACCCTGGAGCGCGCAATGGACCTGGACCCCGGCGTGGACGGAGGGGGTCCGCTGCGGCTCCTCGGGACCGTGTACCTGCGGGCGCCGCCCTGGCCCCGTGGCCCGGGAGACGGCGAGAAGGCCCTGGAGCTGCTGGAGCGGGCGGTTGAGGAGTACCCCGAGCACCCCCTCAACCACTTCTTCTATGCCGAGGCCCTCCTGGACGACGAGGAGTACGAGGACGCGCTGGAGGAGATCGAGGAGGCTCGCGCCCGCATCGACCCGGCGACACAGCACTGGCGCGCTGATCGCTACCTGGACATGGTGAACCACCTCGAGGCTCGAATCCGGGCAGCCAATCCCTGATGCGTCACCGGGCCCGGGCCCGGTTCCCGGTTGACAGGACGAGGTCGGGCGGTATGCTCCGTTCAACAGGCTGACACGTCAGTCCGGAGAGGAACGTCACCCCGGCGTGGAGGGAGTCATGCAAATCGTCGCCACCGCTGCCCTGATCCTCGTGCTGGTCCCCTGCGGCGCCACTGCCGCGACGCCCGACGCGATGGAGATCCTGAAGAAGATGCAGGACTTCACCAACGGCTTCGATGACACGGAGATGGACATCGAGCTGACGGTGAAGGACAACCGGGGCAAGGAGAAGTCCTACGGCTTCAACATCAAGCAGCGGGGCGCGCAGCGCCTCGTCGTGTTCATGACCGGCGAGGCCAAGGGCCAGGCCGTCCTCATCGAGGACCCGAGCCGGATGTACATCTACCTGCCGCCGCCCATGAACAAGGTCCAGTCCGTTGCGGTAGGCAACATGCGCCAGTCCTTCCTGGGCTCCGACTGGAGCAACACGGACATGTCCATCGTGGACTGGTCGGAGTTCTATGACGTCGCCTTCGACAGCGAGGACGCGGAGTACTGGTATCTTGCGCTGACGCCGAAGAAGGGCCAGGACACGGGCTATGCCAGGCTCGTCCACCAGATCGGCAAGGTCGAACCCCGCCTCTTCGGGACGAAGTACTACAACGACAAGGGCGAGCACATCAAGTCCTTCTGGCTCAAGGAGCTCGTCAAGTTCCCCTGTGGGCTCAACTGGCCCCGATACGTGGGGATGACGGATCCGCGCACGGGCCACGAGAGCATCATGAAGATCACCGACTTCAAGGTGAACCAGGGCTTCAAGAAGTCCATGTTTACGCCGCGCTACCTCAAGTGGCTCAAGTAGCAAAGGCTCTCCTCGCCCCTGACCACGACAGCCCGGCGGCGGTCTGACTCGCCGGGATCGACGGCCCCGACGACGGGAGGAACGACTCATGAGAACGACCCCTCGACTCATCGCTCTGGCTCTCGGACTGGTCATCGTCATGACCGCCGGCGCGGCCTGGGCGGACATCGACGACTGGCTCCGTTTCTCGGGGCACATCGAGAGCGACATCCGCTTCATCGTCGAGGATCACCGGGGCCTCACCCGCGGCGAGGGCTACGAGTTCGAGATGAACCGGAACCAGGTGCGGTTGTCCCTCCGGATCACCCCCACGGACAACGTGGCCGCGTTCCTGGACTCCCGCCTGCGCTTCTACGGGTTCAACACCTCCGCTGATCTCGGAGACCTGATCACCCGGGAGACGCTGGACCCCTTCGAGCTCTACCTCGACGAGGCCTACCTCTTCGTCCACGGATTCTTCTGGGAGGGGATGGACTTCAAGGCCGGCCGGATGATCCAGAACTGGGGCCGGGCCTTCCTGTTCAACCCCACGGACAACCTGAACTCCCGGGATCTCTCGGACCCGCTGAACTACGCGGGCAAGGTCCCCAACCAGATGATCGAGGTCGACGTCTACCCGGCGGAGTGGCTGGAGCTGACCCTGGTCTGGGTCCCGGTGTTCAAGCCCTCCCAGCTCCCCGCGTCGGCGCTGTTGGGCTTCGCGGTGGAGAACGACAGCGGGGGCTGCTTCCGCCAGGCACCGATTCCGCCCCTGTCCCTCGGGCAGGTGGGGGAGCTCGAGGACCTCTTCAGCAGCATGGATCCCTGCGCGCTGCGCTTCGTGGACCCCGAGGTCCGAACGGTGAATCCGGCCCTCGAGATCGGGAACAGCCAGGTCGCAGCGAAGGCCAACTTCCAGCTGGGCCCCGTGGACATGTCCCTGAGCTATTACTATGGACGTTTCGGCTTTCCCGTCCCCGTGGACGCGGCAGCCCTGGTGAACAATTCAGCGGACACCATCGACGTCAAGTACATCGCGGAGGTCATGTTCCCCCGGATTCACGTCGCTGGGTTCGACTTCTTCTACTCCGCTCCCTGGCTCTGGAACATGGGCTTCTTCGGGGAGATCGGCGTGTACTTCCCGGAGCGCGTGAACTTCGGGCTCCTGGCCTACGTGGACGGAACGAAGACCATCGAGATGAGCAAGGTCAACGTCTCCACCACCCCCTTCGTCAAGGCCACTGCCGGCTTCGATCAGGCCTTCACCTCGTGGTTGTACATCAACGCGATGTACATCCGGGGCTTCTTCGACGAGTTCAACGACGCGTACGGCATCCACAACTACCTGTCCTTTGCCCCGGAGTTTCGCCTCTTCGACACGGAGCTGCAGATCCGCCTCGCTGCGATCCTGAGCCTCGACGACATGTCCATGACCCTCAACCCGCGGGTCAACTGGATCATGTTCCCCGGCGCGGAGCTGGTCCTCACGGGGCTGATCTTCGTCGGAGACACGGAGCCCGAGAACCCCCGAGACTACGCGTCCAAGTTCAAGTTCGGACAGAAGGCCGCGGGCCGGAGCGTCGTCTCCCTCGCGGCCAAGGTGACCTGGTGATGGAGGCCTCCATGAGACGAGCGGCGCTGGTTTGCGTGGCCCTGGCGATTCTTGTGGCGGGGTGTGACTGGGGCGTGGACGGAATGGATCGGCTCGAGGCGCAGTACGGCTCCGGCGACGGGGCCGATGCGGTGGACGCGCTCCCCGAGGACGTCGCCGCAGTGGATCTTGGCGAGGTCGCGGGCGAGGGCGTCGGTGGAACCTGGCTCATGCGCATGATGCTCACCGGCGGCATGAAGGTCTTCGCCGATCCGAGCGCCCTTGAGCTGACCAACCTCTTCCTGGTCACCGTGCCCGAGGAGGGCGGCGTCGCGACCCTCACCTTCTGCGACCAGCTCACGACGGTGGATCTCCCTGGCGGCATGGGCGAGACCCAGCTGCCCGAGGCGTCCCGGGAGGCCATCGGCGCGGTCGCAGTGAACCTGGAGCTGGACGGGGACGGCGTCCCCGTTGCCCAGGAGATCGCCTGGACCTGGGGCCTCAAGGACATGGAGGATCCCTTCACCGATGCCCTGCCCGAGGGGCCGGACGATCCTCGGGTCTGGGACCAGGACGATGACGGCAACCCCGGCCTCACGATCCACGTGCTGGCCCCCGAGGGAGATCGGTACATGGTCCGACGGGCGGTCTGGTCCATCGAGGCAGGCGCGCTGAGCGGGGACGGCTTGTGGCTCTCCGGCTCCCTCACGTTCACGGTGCACGAGGGCGCGGTGGGGGCGACCTCCGCTGCCCTGAAGACCGTCGCCCCGATCCTGCCCTCCGACGAGGGCAACGTCTGGCAGTTGCGCAAGGTGGCCGGCGTGGGGGAGGACTCGGGCTGGGACTGTGCGCGCCTCAAGGACGAGCACGCGGGGGTCTTCAAGGATGCCCCCTGAGCGCCGTCACCTCTGGGCTCATCTCTTCGAATTCCTGACCAGGCGGCGCCTGGTCGTCCTCTCCCTGTCCCTGGTGGCAGCGGGGCTCTGTACCCTCTCGCCGCCCTCGATTCCCTTCAACACCGACCCTGCGTCGTCCCTGCCCGGTGACTCCGACGCGGTCCGGTACTGGGTCGAGATGTCCCGACACTTCGAGGTGTTCCACACCCTGATGGTGGGCCTGGAGGAGCCGGCGGAGGGATTGACCCCGGCGGGTCTCACCGCGCTGCAGAGGATCACCCGGGAGGTGGATCAGCTCAAGGATGCGGGGGTTCGACAGGCCCGCAGCCTGTCGAACATGCAGGCGGCCCGACGTGGCCCCGACGGGACCCTCGACCTGGGGGGTGCCATGGAGGAGGTCCCCGAGACCTCGGAGGCCCGCAGGGCCCTCGCCGAGGTCATCCGAGGCGACCCGAACCTGAGGGGCTCCTTCGTCAGCGCGGATGGGCGGGCCTATCTGGTGGTCATCCAGATCGAGCCAGAGCGGGCGACCGAGGACACCACGACACGGATCCGGGAGGTCGTTGAGGCCCATCGCGGACCCCTGAAGGCCGTGTACTTCGGCGCGCCGTTCATTGGAGACGCGATCTCCGCGCGCCTCTCGGACCGGGCGCCGCGCATCGTGGTGGTGGGCGTGGTCCTCTTCTTCGTCCCGCTGCTGCTCATCGGATGGCAGCTCGGGGCGATCCTCGTGGTGCTCATCTCCACCGTCGCGTCCCTGCTCCTCTGGTTCGGCCTCCTCGGCCTGCTCGGGGTGCAGATCTCGTCGGAGACCGGGCTGGCTGCGCTGGCCGTCGCAGCGGTCGCCATGGCGCTCTTTTCCCGCGCAGCCGGAGAGCGCACCGGCGGCGCGCAGGCGCCGGGGACGTCAGCACTGGGGCCGCGGGCCCTGCTGATGACCTGCGGCGCCGCGCTGGCCCTCGGGAGCGTGGCCTTCGTGACGCCCCAGCCCGTGACCAGCTTCGCGGCGGCGGCGGCGGTGGGGATGATCGCGATCCTGTTGGCCGCGCTCTTCGTCTTCGTCCCGGCGGCGTCCTGGCTGCGGCCCGGTCCCCCCAGCGCTGACCACCGCAGGGGACGGCCGCGACCCGTGATCGCCGTGGTCCTGGGCCTGGCGGTCCTCAGCGTCGGCGTCCTCGGCGCGACGCAGCTCAGCTTCCGTACCCTGCCCCGGCAGCTGTTCTTCACGTCGGATCCCGTGGGGCAGGCCATCGGGTTCTTCGACCGGCATTTCGGCGGCGCGGACCTGCTGCAGATCCACGCAGAGGGCGACTACAACCGCCCCGAGGATGCCGCCAGGCTCCTCCGCCTCACCGATTGCCTGGAGGGGACCGGGACCTTCAGCGACGTCCGGTCGCTGGGCCAGGTCCTAGCGTTCCTGAACCTCAGCTTCCAGGGAGTCTATCGGATCCCCGTGGAGCCGGAGTCCCTGGGGCGACTGTGGTTCCTCCTCGCGGGCAACGACGACATCCGCTCCCTGGTCACGAAGGATCGGGACGAGGCCATGGTCACGGCCCGCATCCCCGTGGACCGGATGGACGACCTCGAAGGAGTCATTGCGTCGGCCCGGCGGGCGGTCTCCTGCTCCGTGGGTGCCCCCGGCGAGGTGGCAGCGGCGCGGCTCGAGGCAGTCCGGCGGCGGCTCGGTCCCGGCATCCATGCATCCAGGGTGGGCGAGGCCGTGAACGCGGTGCGCAGCGGGGGACGAGGTGCGGGGGACGCGATGAAGCCCGCGATCCTCGGACGCCTGAAGGCCCACGCGATGTCATCGTCGGCCCCCTTCGAGCCGAACGCCGCGGACTGGGACGGCATGGCCGTGCTCCTCGGTGAGGACGAAGACGTGACGGAGCAGTTGACCGCGGTCATCGCCCGGGCTCCAGGGTTCGTGGAGATGGAGTACCCGGCCGACGTCGCCAGGACCTTCGCCGAGGAGCTCTTGAAGGTCCGCGCAGACGCGGCATTGATCCTCCGGGTTGACGGGGCCCTCGGGATCTTCACAAAAGGCGTCACCGATCCGCCGGATGAGCTGGTCGTGCGGGCGAGGGGGATCCTCGCGGATCTCCAGGACGGCGTCTCCACCCGGGACGAGGCCGTGAAGATCACGATCTCCGGATCACCGGTGGTGGCCTATGAGCTCAACGCACCCGTGGTGACCGGGGTCTGGCGGGGCGCGGTCCTGATCTGGGTGCTCCTGGCGGTCTTTGCGTGGCTGATCACCCGACGTACCCGGCGAATGATCGTCGTCGCGGTGGAGGTCGGGGTTGCGACCCTCTACACCTTCTCCCTGGGCTGGTTCCTGGGCATCGACATGGATCCCGCCTCCGCGTCGCTGTATCTCCTGCCGCCCCTGGTCGGCTACTTCGTCTCTCCCTGGCTCTTCAAGCGGGAGCAGGACGCCGCCCCGGCGAGCAACCGCCTCGTCAGCGCGTTCACCATCGCGCTCGGCCTGGGCGCGCTCTCGCTCCTCCAGGCCGGGATCCTTCCCCTGGTCCGTGTGGGCGCCGTGACGGGCCTCGGGCTCGGGCTCGTGACCCTGTCCTCGGCCGTGTTCCGGCGAATCAGCGACTGACGGGATCAGAGCATCTCCGAGAGGAGGGCGTCCACGCCCAGGGGCGCGCCTGTCGCCTGGGCCACGGCCTCCGGCCAGGGCAGCCTGGCGCCACTTGCGAACAGGTCCAGCCAGAGCCGCGTGGCCAGCTCCGGCGCCGCATGCCAGGGCCGACCGGGCCCGGCTGCTGCAGCGAGCGCTGCCCGGAGCTGCGCGGCGAAGGCTTGTCCGAGGAGGTAGTTCTGGTAGTACACCGGGGCGACTGCGACGTGGATCTTGGACGCCCAGTCGGGACTGCGACGGCCCACGGGGCGATGGAGCCCCTGGTACCGCTCCACGAGGTCCCACCAGAGGGTCTCCAGGTCGCCATCGGGATCCCGGTAGGCCGCCGCTTCGAAGCGCACCATCACCTGGCACCACCGGCTGAACACCAGAAGGTTGAGGCGCCGGGCCTCCTTCCGCGCTGCGGCCAGGGCCGACGCATCGGACGGTCCCAACCCGCCGTGCTCCTCGAGGTACCCGGCGTCGTCCGCGAGGGATTCGAAGAGGAGGGCGATCCCCTCGGTGGTGAGGGAGTGGGCCTCCCGGCGCAGCTCCCAGGGGAGGTCCGGTGCGATCCCCTGGGTGTAGGTCGCGTGGCCGAGCTCATGGAGCAGGGTCACGTGCCACTGGAGGGTCGGGCGGATGTTCGCGAGGACCCGGACATCGCCGGAGCGGTCCAGGTCCGAGGTGAACGCGTGGGGATTCTTCCCCGGGGCCTCGTACAGGGAGGACCGGTCCAGGACCGGGCCGGGCCGGAAGCCCAGGGCCTCGAGGCCGACCCGGGCCCCGGCCACGGGATCGGCGATGGTTGACGCGTCGATGGCGGGCAAGGCCTGGACGGGGACCTCCTGGAAGAAGGGGTCCGAGTAATCCCAGGGGGCCAGCTCGTCGATGTCGACGCCGAGGTCCCCGGCGACGGCTTCGTCCATGCGGGCCTTGGCCTCCCGGAAGGGCGCGTCCGTGATCCGGGCAAGGTCGTCGAAGAGCGCCATGACCGCGGCGGGGTCCAGCTCGGAGACCCGGATCTGCATGTCCCACCAGTCCCGGTAGCCCGCGCCCCTGGCGAGGCGGTTGCGCAGCTTCATGAGCTGCTGCATGGGCTCGGCGACCGTGTCCCCGACGGATTTCTGGGCCTCCCAGGCGGCGCGGCGCAGGGTCCGATCCTTCCCGCTCCTGAGGAGGTCGGTGAGATCATTCATGGTCCGCTCGGCGCCGTCCAGGGTCGCCCGGTGGGCGGAGAACCCCTGCTCGATGCGGGTCTCCAGCGCGACCCGCTCCCGGACGTCGTTCGGGTCCGCACGGTGCGCGGCCAGGAGCATCTCCCACACCTGGAGCCGCCTTCGCAGCGTTGGCGTGAGGGACACGCTGCCCCCCAGGAGATCCCGGACCGCCGCCAGTCGTCCCGCATGGGAGAGGGCCTGGCGGTAGGCGACCATGTGGTCCCCGTACTCCCGGTAGCGCGCGTCCCCGCCCCGGGTCATGGCCTCCCACTGCGCCGCGCGCGCAGCGCGCTCCAGGGGCGCGACCTCCCGGACCAGATCGTCCAGGAGGGCCTCCGCCCGGCGGTCGTGACGCCCCTGCGCTCGGTCGGCCATGAGAACTCCCATTCCATCGAACGTCTCAGACTCATACCGGAATCGGCGATCTATTTCCTTAACCTTCTCGCCGGATGCTCGTAGAGGCGCCCATGAGGTCGATGATGACCCCATTGAAAACGAGCGGAGGCGTCATCATGAGACGCTCTACCACATACTCGGCACTCCTCCTCGCTTCCCTGCTCCTGGCAGCACCGGCCCAGGCCAAGAACACCAGCCTCATCACCATGGGCTTCGGCAGCAACGTCGGCATGACCCACGTCAACTACATCGGCGGCGGCACTGCGAACGACTTCGTCACCGAGCTGAACATGCGGGTGAAGCTGATCAAGGTCCTGGGCGTGGACTTCAACTACAACACCATGGGCGAGAACAAGGGGAGCAACGGCGAGGTCTTCGCCTCCCGCATCCGCGCCTCCGCCGTCGTCTACCCCGTCCCGACCAAGTACCTCTCCTGGTACCTCCTCGGCGGCCTGGGCGCGTCGAACTTCACCGACATGTTCTCCGGGGAGCTCACGAAGAAGTCCTTCCACGCCGGCACGGGCCTCGAGATCTACGCCGGCGACCACTTCACCGTGGTGGCCGAGTTCCTCATGCTCATCCCCGATGTCTCCCGCATCGCCGTCTCCAGGCACCCCCTCGAGATCGGCACCGACGGCCAGCTCCCGACCTCCGGCATCTCCAAGCCCAGCCTCACGGACTACATCTCCCCGGACAACTTCCAGATCAACATCGGCCTCAAATATTTCTTCTAGTCGGCAGTCTGGCGGACCCCCGCTCAACGCCCCGAAGCAACGTCCAACGAACGGCAACGAACATCGGCTCCGTGGACGTTGACGTCGCCGTCGTCGTCGCCGTCGCCGACCCAATCCGAACCGGGAGCTCGTCGACCGGTCCCCTGTGGGAGGGGCTTTCCAGCCCCGATTCCCCATCCCCTGTGGGAGGGGCGTCCACGCCCCGATATGGTTGAGTCGAGCGGACGAAGTTCCGCTCATACGAAACCTATGCCCTTTGGGTATTCCCCGCCGAGCGCCCCGGTCGGCACGAGGAGACCATCCGACGAACCGGGCGCCGGGGGGACACCCCCCTCTCGCCCTGACACCTACCGCCAGCGCGATTGTCAGCTCCCCCCCGCTGATCGGAGGCGCTGGCGGCAGGGTCTTCGCCGGACGGTCCCCCCGCACCTCCCTCAACACAAAGCCAATCCAAGAAAATGAAGGGAGAAGAAAAGAAAGGAAGGCCCCCACCTCCCCTCCCTACCTTCGGGCCAGCGGCCCTCGGCCTTGCGCCGGGCCGAACGCTCCGCTGGAGCGTTCTACGACTCTGTCGTACCCGGCTCAACCCTCTCCGTGGGGGCCTTCCTTCGAAGAAGCGGACCGACCGTGAACGTGACCGTGACCGTGGTGTTTCTTAGAAGCGAGGGCGAAGCCCGAGTCGAAGGCCCCCCCGATTCTCGGCAGGGAGATCTCTGCGGACCAACGGGGGGGTCCTTCGGCACGGTGCGCCGCGGGGGGCGCCCCTTGCTCAGGATGACCTCAGTCGCTCTGCCGACCGCCCGTGTTGGGTCGGTGCCGAGCGCTCGGGATGACGGGGAGGGCGCCCCTTGCTTCGAAGAAACATCAACCTCGGTTTCTTTCGAGACAAGCTCAAGAACCGGGTCTTCGCGATCGACGCTGGGTGGCCGTCGCCCCCCCCTCCCGGCGCTGCGCTCGGCGTCCGCCTCGCTCCGCTCCTCCCCCCCGTGCCGGGGGGGAGGTGCCGGACCTTCCATTGTCTCGGGCAAGGACCAGGGTCTGGAGGAAATCCACGGATTGGCGAGTGACCGAGAGCTTGGAGTGTACGGTGCCGAGGGTCCTCCCCCTCCTCGCTGCTTCGCAGCTCACCTCCCCAAAGGGGAGATTTTTTCCGTGCCAAGTGCAACCCACCGATGGCCTCGGCACCTGCCCGAAGCCCTCCCGAACGTCACAGCATGCACGGTAAAATCGCCCCCATTGGGGGCGACGTCGCCAGAGGCGACGGGGGGGAGGTTGGCCCCTGGAAACGTGAGTTGGCGGTTACATCAAGACCCCCCTCGCACCCCCGAGGGGGGAGAGAAGGGAGCTCGGCGGAGCCGTGCGACCGGAGCGGGGGGTTCAACCAGGCGTGTTCAGCGCGCGCCCGTCACCGCCTCGCCAGCCAGAGGTTGTGCTTGCGCCCGCCCCGGGATCCCCGGGACCGCACGGACACCTCCTCGACCTGGAACCCTGCGCGGCCCAGGCGGGACGTGAAGGAGCGGTCCGGCCACGCGGACCACACCGCCAGGACGCCCCCCGGGGTCAGTGCGTCCCCTGCCGCGTCCAGCCCTGCAGGCGCGTACAGCCAGCCGTTGCCGGCGCTGGTGAGGGCCCTGGGGCCGTTGTCCACGTCCAGGAGGATCCCGTCGTAGGCGCCGCTGGAGTGCCGGATCAGCCGGGCCACGTCGGTCTCGATCACCCGGGTCCGGGGGTCCTCCAGGGGGGCCCCGGCCAGGTGGGCCAGGGGGCCGCGGTTCCACGCCACGATCGCGGGCACGATCTCGGCGACCTCCACCACCGCGTCGGGCCCCAGGGATCGCAGGGCGGCTGCGAGGGTGTACCCCATGCCGAGGCCGCCGATGAGGAGGCGAGGCGCGGGCCCCGGGGCCAGGCGCCGGCAGGTCTCCGTGGCCAGCGCGTCCTCGGAGCCGTGGACGCCGCTGGCCATCAGCTCCCGGTCCTCGACCCGGATGGAGAACTCCCCGCCTTGCCGGTACAGGCGCACCACGTTCCGGTCCGCGGGGACCGTCGCGCTGTCGACGATCTCCCAGGCATCCATGGGGGTCCTCACGGGCACTGCGCGCCTCCCGGGGTCTTCTTCTGCGGTCCCCATCATAGCACTTTCTGTCAATAGGGGATGCCCGACCCCGTGTCTTCGCGAACACGGATCCCACGGTTCGCGTTGTGGACGTTCCCTGGAGGTGGAGATAGAATGGCGCCTCCGAGATGCGAAGTGGCGGGCCAGAAGGAGGATGGGATGGGGCGAAATGACCGGTTGACCATCCAGAGCTTTGCTCAGATTCACGAGGTGGATCTCGTCCTGGGCGATCTCACCGTACTGGTCGGTGCGCAGGGAACAGGAAAGAGCCTTGCGCTTCAGTGGCTCAAAGTCGCCAATGACGGGAAGCAAGTCGTAAAGGCACTACAAGACGTTGGCCATGCGACAGAGAAGTCAGAGGTCCTGATTGATCTCATCTTCGGTGCCGGGATGGGTGCATCTTGGAATTCGGACGAAACGACGGTCCATTTCAATCGCCAGAAGGTGGTTCCAGGGAACATCAGTCGATTGGGTGGGGTAGAAGAGCGTGTCTTTTACATCCCGGCCCATCGTTCCATGCTCATCAGCGACGGATGGGCGGCGCCGTTCCAGAAACTGACGAACGAAACGCCAGTCGTCGCGCGAATTTTCAGTCAGAACCTCTTTGATCGCTTTCGCAAGCGAGGCGTGGGAGATCTCTTTCCCCTCGAACGTACCTTCAAGAAGGCGTATCGAACCCTGATCGACAGCGCAGTCTTTCATGGCGGCAGGGTGGAGTTGGAGGAAGATCAGCAACACGCCAAGCGTTTACGCCTGACCCATGGTGACACCCAGCTGCCCTTCATGACGTGGACGGCGGGGCAGCGAGAGTTCACTCCGCTGCTCCTCGGTCTCTACCACTTGTTACCACCGCGGAAGATCCTGAAGCAGCCGCACATCGACTGGGTGGTCATTGAGGAACCCGAAATGGCTACGGCGTCAGGATCCGGTTGGATTCAGATAACCCTTTGAATTCCATAGCAATTTTGTAGTCCCCCAGGTTCCCACTGTACCAAGCGCCCGCCGGCAACTCCCTCTGTAGCGCCCGTAAGTACTTGATTTCTGGTTAACG
>JBDRIT010000172.1:0-13497 GCA_043815665.1 Pseudomonadota bacterium | reverse complement strand
CTTCGGCGCTCACCTAAATGAGTCCATTGATTCGCGCTGAAAAGACACCACTGAGTTCCGGCCGTTCTGGCTGAGTTCCCGGATCCGTTTTCACCGAGAAGAATCCAGTCGTCCTCTTCATCGCGTCCAGTCTCCATGCAGTGTCGCTGGTCCCGTTCGCGCCGAAATTGGGCCAACTGTTGATGGGTAAGTGTAATTGTCGTTCGGTCTCCTGGAGAGGTTGAGCGATGAGGAAGAAGCGCCCCTGTCGGTTCTGTCGCCGCTGGTTTCTGCCCGACCCACGTGCCGCCGCCAGACAGACGGTGTGCAGCACCCCCGAGTGTCAGCGGGAGCGACACCGACGGAGCTGTGCGTCCTGGCACCAGCAGAATCCTGACTACGACCGCGATCGTCGCCTCCGAGAGCGTCTCGTGCGCCGCGAGGAGGGGACGAAGTGGACCCGCGACGAGGATCCAATGCGGGGACTTGACCTGGATGTCGTGCGAGACGCAGTGCCGCTGGAAGTGCTTGTATTGATTGACGAATTCGGCGGACTTCTCGCTCGATGGTGTCGAGACGCAGTGTCGCCGCAACATCAAGGAATCATTGATGTATCGGCCGGACATCCCCCCTCGGGGCTGCGAGACGAGATGGTCTGTGGCAGGGGGCCGCCGTAGTCTGTCTCCGAAGGGGGTCGGTATGGAGCTGGAGCACCATCAGCTGGACCTGAAATACGAGCGCCTGCGGCAGCGGGACCGTCGGGAGGAGGGCCGGCTGCTGGGATCCCTTGAGCGCGACGGTCAGCGGGTGCCGTTGATCGTGATCCCCTCGGAGGAGCCCGGCCGGTACGTGGTCGTGGACGGCTTCCGCCGGCTTCGAGCTCTCCGTCGCCTGGGGCGTGACACGGTCCAGGTCCTGGTCTGGGAAGAGGGCGAGGTGGATGCGCTGGTGACGGCGCACCATCTGGAGCACCCCCGCCCCCGGTCCCCCCTGGAGGATGCGTACCTGATCCGCGCACTCCAGAAAGAGCACGGCCTGTCCCAGCGCGAGATCGCCCGCCGCCTGGGGCACACGCAGAGCTGGGTCAGCCGCCGCCTGGGTCTGGTGAGCGACCTGCCGAGCTGGTTGCAGACCCTTGTGCGGTCAGGAGAGGTGTCCTGCCGAGCGGCGACCCGGTGCCTGTTGCCGATGGCGCGCGCCATCAAAGCGGATGCAGAGTTGCTCGGCCAGAGCCTGCGAGGCACCGGGCTCTCCACCCGGCAGGTGGAGTCCTTGTACAAGGCGTGGCGCAGCGGAGACGAGCGAGGCCGGCGGCTCGTGGTCGAGCAGCCGGTCCTGGTGTTGCGGTCCCTGGAGGCGACGGAGGAGGCGGACTGGGCACGGCCCGCGGACGACGCGGCGAAGCTGCTGTCGGACCTCGAGAAGGTGCTGGCGTTGTCCCGTCGTGCCTCCCGGTTGCTGGACCGGGTCCTCCTGGAGGGAGCGGAGCCGGAGACTGTGGCGCGCCTGCCCTGCGCCTGGCGGAAGGTGCGAGCGACGTGGGAGCTGCTCGAGACGCGCCTGGAAGAGGAGGGAATCCTGGATGATCGATCAAGAAATGCGCCGGACGATCCTTGCGTTGCACGAGGCCGGGCAGAGCCAACGGACCATCGCTCGTGCGCTGGGGGTGTCCCGGAGCTTCGTGCAGCGGCTGGTCGGGCAGGGAACGGCGGACGTCCCGGAGCGGTCCGGTGCGAGCCTCCTGTCCCCACACCTGGAGCGGGTGCGGGCTGAAGTCGGCCTGTGCAAGGGGAACCTGATCCGGGTCCATGAGGAGCTGGTCTCGGACGGGATCGAGGTGAGCTACTCGGCGCTGACCCGCTTCGTGAAGAAGCACGAGATCGGCCGCCCCCCGACTCTTCCGACCGGGCGGTACGACTTTGCGCCCGGCGTTGAGAGCCAATTCGATACGTCGCCCCATGACGTGGACTTCCGGGACGGGGCGCGTAGATGCCAGTGTGCGTCCCTGATCCTGGGATACTCCCGGATGCTCTTCTTTCAGTACTATCCCCGCTTCACCCGCTTCGAGGCTAAGGTCTTCCTGACCGAGGCGCTGCGCTTCATTGGTGGGGCCTGTGCGCGGTGCATCGTGGACAACACCAACCTGGTCGTCCTGCACGGCACGGGTGCGAACGCGGTGATGGTGCCGGAGATGAAGGCCTTCGGTGACCGCTTCGACTTCAAATTCCTGGCCCACGAGATCGGGGACGCAAACCGCAGCGGCAAGGTGGAGCGCCCCTTCCATTACATCGAGAACAACTTCCTGGTGAAGCGGGTCTTCGAGGACTTCGGGGACCTCAACCGGAAGGCCCTGGACTTCTGCGACAAGAACAACCGGTCCCTCAAGAAACACCTGCGGACCCGTCCGGTGGAGCTCTTTGCGGTCGAGCAGCCGCTGCTCAAACCACTGCCCCCGCACATCCCCGAGGTCTACGATCTGCACCACCGCATCGTGGACCTGGCCGGATACGTCAACTTGCACCGCAACTGCTACTCCGCTCCCTGGCGCCTCATCGGCGAGTGCGTCGAGGCGCGGGAAGGCCTGGAGACTGTGCGCCTCTACCACAAGCACCGGGAGATCGCGGTCCACGACCGCCTGGAGCCCGGCGCCGGCCGCCGGTCCACGCACAAGACACACCGGCCGCCAAGAGGGGAAGGGACCCCTGCCCGCCGTCCGTTGCCCCAGGAGGAGCGGCTCCGCAAGGTCTCCGGGCTCATGGACGACTACGTCGCAGCGCTCAAGAAGCACTGCTCCGGCCGAGGGGCGGCGCCACTGCGCCGCCTGGACCGGATGCAGCGCGAGTATCCCGAAGGCCCCTTCGAGCGGGCCGTGACCGACGCGCTCCACTACGGCCTCTTCGACATGGCCCGCCTGGAGCGGATGGTCCTGCGCAACATCGCCGGCGAGTACTTCCGGGCGCCCTGGGAGGACACTCCGGCCCGAACCGAACAGGAGGACGACGATGAATGACGACCTGGACCAGCTCTGCAAGATGCTCCATCTCCGCAGGGTCTTGGAGGTCATCGAGCGGGAGGTGGAGAGGGCCGAGGGCGAAGGGACCGCCTACACCGAATTCCTTGCCCGCGTCCTGCGGGAGGAGCTCCACGACCAGCAGCGGAGAGCCACTGAGGCGCGGATCGGACGGGCCGAGATCCCAGAGCCCTGGTCCATCGACTCCTTCCCGTGGGACCGGCAGCCCGGCGTCGACCGGGCCGTCATCCGACGCCACGCGGAGCTCGACTTCCTCCGCACCGGCGCCAACCTCGTCTTCATCGGAGGGACCGGCGTCGGGAAGACCGGGCTCGCTACCGGCATCCTCCTCCGCGCCCTCCACGACGGGTACCGCGGCCTCTTCGTCAAGGCACAGGATCTCTTCGATGAGATGTACGCGTCCCTCGCAGATCGCTCCAGCAGGAAGCTCCTGGACCGTCTCGTCCGCTTCGACCTCGTCCTCATCGACGAGCTCGGCTACCTCAACCTCCGCCCCGAGCAGACCAACATCTTCTTCAAGCTCATGGAGGACCGCTACACCGCACGGAAGGCCACGATCATCACCACCAACCTCGAGTACGACGACTGGGCGCGCTTCCTCGGAAGCCCCGCCCTCACCGGCGCCCTCCTCAGCCGCGTCCGCCATCGCTGCAACACCATCCACATCGACGGCCCCTGTCTCCGCAGCCCCGTCAACGCGGCGTAGGATGCAGGTGCTCGACAATGGACCCCAGCAGCCGAACTCAAACAGAGAACTCAAGTAGCTGAAGCGGATCGATTTCGACGCGAATCCCTGGACTCATTACAGCGCGGGCCGAAGAGTTTCGAAGGGTCGCCGGTCGAATACCCAGGAGTTCAGCCGCTTGCTTGCTTGTCACAATGATCCGACGCATCTCTGCCTCCATTTGAACCCGTGTTCAGCACGATCCTGGGAGATGACCAGCCAGTCCTGAGTCCGTCGCCCCGCCTCTTCCTGCACTGGCGCCTGACTCCTGACAAATGATCTCATAAAAACAGGTGCTTTCAAGAATAGGATCGCACTTTTTTTAGTATTCGGCGCTATCTGCGATTACAAAAATATGGCAAGCGGGAACGGTGGACGGACGAAACAGAGAATCAGTTTGTTTTTATTATGTTTTATGCGCGCTCTACACTCGTAATTGCGATGCGAAAATGCAGACGTTCTACTGGTGTCGTTTTTTCGTTGGAAGGGCTGGTTTCGATGGGTATCCGCAGGTTCTCCGAGAAGTCAGCTCGTCTTCACCACATCCTCCCAGCCGATATCGAGCTCTCCCAGCACCTCGTCCAGCGCGTCATGTATCTCCTCGAAATCGAGCAGCTCATGGTCCTGCAACTTCGCGACGACCTCTTCGACCTGATCACTCCCGATTTCCTGGATCCACTCCCCAACCCGCTCCGTCAGGTCATCTGCAAGATCGCGCGGGATGAAACGAAGCTCCCCTCCCAGCTTCTCAACGAACCAACGGATGCGGTCGGCGGCGTCAGGGTAGAGATGGGGAACCACTTCGGACATCCAGTGGATGACCCCCCGGAGGGGATGATGCTGGGAGGACCTGTGCATATCCTCGAGGCTCCCCGTCATGCTTACCCTCAGGTCGAGGAGATCGCGGAACACATCCTCGGGGATGCCAGCACGGATTCCCGCCTCGAGGTGTCCCTCGACAACCTGCGGATCTCGGTGGAGGACGGCCGCCTCGTAGAGGGCATGGATCTCCTCCTGAGCAGCCTCCCCCGAGCAGAACGATTCAGCGAGCAGGTCCGCCCCCCCCGGGCATCTCTTCAGGAAGTCGAGGAGACTGGCCCTGTGGTCTTCGAACGACCACCATCTCCCATCCATCGCTCGGTAGATGGCCATCATCATCTTCAGGGGTTCGGGGTACTCCCGCGGATCGAAATACTGTCCTCTATCGGGCAACACGAAGAGAGGATCTTCAGTCCACTCGAGGTCGTTGATGATCAGCTCGGAAACAACCGCCTCCAAGGCCCGCCCCGAGAGCCCGGTCCATTCAAGAGCCGAAGATGCCGCCTTGAGGCTCTTGTCCCAGCGGGCCTCTGCTTCGCCGGCCTCCTCTTCGTATCCCGCCAGAGACACGCGCTCCATACCCCGGCGCAGGATCTGCTTGAGCAGATCCCGCTCCTGCGCGTCGAGTGGAAGTAGATCTATCGGGCCCTCTTCGGCAAAGGACGCCGGGATCAAGTGACGACCGACTCGAAGACGATCTCGTTCTGCGAGCCACCGGATCTCCGTGTCGCCTGTCAAGTCCACGACCGCCCCGAGCTGGTCCATGAACCGACCGGGCACCTTGATCGCCCCCTCCAACGGAGATCCGTCCCGGACATCGATGGCCTGCTCGTACGAGGTCCACCGGATGACCAGTTGGTCGTCGCCGAATTTCCAGAACGCAGATCCAGTCAAGGTTCGCGGGGCAGATGCCATCTGCTGCAGGGCAGCGCTCAAGGTCGCGCCATCAACTATCGCAAGCATCATGTCCACACCCCCAGTGGTTTTGTCGAGACGATGAACAGCGCACCCCTGATACCCTATAAGGTGCCACCAACATACCACCCCTCTCCTATGCTGTCCAAGGGGCCCCTTGGATGGACGAAGAGAGAAAAATCGTCAGCAAGATCAGGGAGCTGGCCAATGCCAAGGGCATGAGCCAGAACCACCTCGCCGACTTCACCGGCCTCTCCCGGGCTCACCTGTCTCGGATCATGAACCTGAAGCAGAGCCCGTCCATCAAGACCTTGAAGCGAATCTGCGACACCCTGGAGGTCCATCTCGGCCAGCTCTTCGAGGATCTGTAGCTCCTGTCGCTCGCCGGCATTTCCTCATTCGCCTGTGCTCGGGCCCGACGAGTCCAGCGCGCCGAGGTAGATTGCGATCTCCTCGAGCTTGTACGCAAGGGCCGATGAGTCCTGGAGCTCCTCCCGCGTGATCTCGACGACCGAGTATCCCTGCAGGCGACACTTCGCTCGCTTGACACGATCGGCGGCACGCTGGGCGGGGTTGCCGTGATACTCCTCGCTCATCCCGTCGATGAAGACGAGCACCTTCTGGTCCGGGTAGGCCCAGTCGGCGAGGGTGTGCTCGCCACCGGGCAGGTCGACGCGGAACTGCTTCGTCGGCGGGACGGGGAAGCTGCGGTTCTTGCAGATGGTTGCGAAGTCCAGCTCCGCGTCGCTGTCGCTTCCGTCCGGATCGATGGCGGGCTGGAGGGCAACGGGGGGGATGCTGTGCTCGAGCTCGAGGGGAAGGGTGACGCCAAGGAGCAGGTCCATGGCTAGGTGGCGGTCGAGGACGTCGTGCCACTGCTGGTTCCGGAAGTGCTTGAGGCAACTGTAGCAAGCCGTCTCGCACCCGGACGCGCAGTGGTCCAGCGCGTCCCGGGCCTTCTCGCAGATGACCTCCCAGTACTCCAGGAGCAGGGGCAGGAAGCCCGAGCCCCCCGGCATGGGGTCATAGAGCAGGGTCCAGTACTCTCCGGTCGTTGAGCGGTAGAGGTGCCCCTCCAGCTCGGTCTCCCCCATGTCCAGCACGAGGCGCGCACCCACGATCAGGCCGTTGACGAGGTTCACCGCCTTCTCCGAGGATGCGAAGGGCCCGACGTGGAGCGCGTCCGACCGGAACTCGACGTGGAGCGCGTAGTGTCCGATGGTCTGCCGTCCATGGAGCTGTTGATGCGACTCTGAGAAGCGCAGGATCTCGCCTTCGCTGGCGTTCGGGGAGCGGGCCTCCCCGCAGTGGGCGCAGATCGGGAAGCCGCTGAACCCGGACTCGCTCGCCTTGCGGACCCCGAGGTTCACGAGGCGCAGGGACTGCTGAGTCAGGTACTTGATCGTCAGGTCCCCGATCTTCCCGTGGCGCCCGCCGCCGTGGGCGGCCAGGGGCTGAGCCAGGACCTCGAACGCGATCCGGCGCCGCTGCTTCTCGCTGTCGTCGATCTCATTGCGGCGCTGCATCTCCACCCCGGTCAGGGTGAACGAGGTCATCTCCACGACATCGGAGGACGCGCCACCCTCGACCACGCCCTCGTCGATGTCGATGATCCGCGTGTTCGCCTTGTCGTACCGCAGGCGTCGTTGCAGCGTGGCTGAGGCCGTGGCCGCGTCGGCCCCCGAGCCTCGGGTCAGGTCGAGCTTCCGCACACGGAAGACGTTGCCGTTCGCGTAGACGAAGTTCGCCGGGGTCAGCTCCCGCAGGGCCACCGGTGCGGGGCGGGAGATCTCCAGGTAGGGCTCGAGGGACTGGCACGAGACGCTCTGCCGTGCCATCGCGTACCCCGGGAAGAAGCCGTCCACGGCGAGGAAGCTCAGGGTGTAGTTCTCCTGCCGCTTGAAGTTGCGCAGCGCCCAGAGCGCGTGCTCGTACCGGCGCAGGAGGTTCTGCTCCTGGTCATCGAGCTCGCGCACGTCCGCCTTCCGACGGAGGTCCTTGAGCGCCTCCCGGTAGGTCTTGACCTGGTCGAAGAGCTTCCGGACATGGGCCCGGAGGTCCTCACCGAAAGCGCCCACGTACCGCTCCAGCGCGTCCCGCCCCAGCAGCGCGTCGCGCTCCTCCTCGTCGGGCCAGGTCCGCAGGAAGGTCACCTCCAGTGCCTCGATGAGTGGCGTCCGGTACTTCTTCACGAGCGCGTCCAGGGCCGACGTATCCCGCGGCGCGTCGAGGTAGTGGATCCGGACCTTGTCCCCGTCCGAGACCTCGTCTCCGAAGTAGAAGTGGACGAACGGCGGGAAGGCCCTGTCGAGGGCCTCCTGCTCCTCTTCCGTGACCAGCTCCCGCAGGGAGGTGAGGACCTCGGAGTGGACGTGCTTGCGGATCAGGGGCTCGTTGCGCATGGAGAACGCGGGGACACGGATCTCGCCCGCGATCATGGCCCGCGGATCACCGAAGAAGTACCGGTCATGGGTAGAGCTGCGGCAGTACGTGAACACCACCGCGATCCGGTGCCGCCGCCCGGCCCGGCCGGCCCGCTGCGCATAGTTGGCCGGCGTGGGCGGGACGTTGCGCATCAGGGTCATCTCGAGCTTGCCGATGTCCACGCCCAGCTCGAGGGTCGGGGTGCACACGAGGCAGTTGTAGCGCCCGCCGACCTGCTTCTTGAACTCCTCCTCGATCCGGCGTCGATCGTCCCCGGGGACCTGCGCGGAGTGCTCCGCCGCCTTGAGCGGCACGAAGCTCGTCCGGGTGTACTGGTAGACGTCGAAGTGGTCCGGGTCCCGGTCCCGGGGGTGGAGGGTGCCGCTGCACTGGTACTCCGGGCACGCGCCCGTCGGGGTCGGCACGGACTGCGAGCGCCGACACGCGTCGCAGACATGGTGCTTCTCCACGAGGCGGATCCCGAGCAGCTCGACGTTGATATGGTAGGGCTTCCCCGGGAGCTGGATCGGCTCCTGCTTCGCGCCGTGCTTGCGCGTCAGGCGGACCGGAACGATGAGCCGCTGACTCCTGAGCAGCGCCCACAGCTCGTCCATGAAGTCGTTGCGGATTTTTTTAAATACGTCGGACGCGCCGGGGACCGCGCGTTGCAGGATCACCTGCGCGGCGCTCCGATGGTTGCCTGCGCGCCAGGCCTTGAGGTAGGAGCTCTTCTCGCTCTTCTCCTCCGCGACGGCCCGGGGGTAGTACGTGTCGCTGACCAGGACGAGGCCCTTCCGGACCTCGTTGTCCCTGGAGGACCACAGCCGGGACAGCAGGGGATCCGAGACCATCCCCTGGCGGCGGTAGCAGTCCAGCATGAGCCGGACGATATCGACGACCTGCTGCTCGGTGAGATCGAAGGTCCTCGCCCACTTCTGGAAGAACTCCGGGGCCAGGTCGGTCCCGAGGTTCGCAATGACGACCTCGGCGAGGGCCAGGCTCTCGATGCTGTTGCGCCGCTGCCCCGAGGACGCGAACTCCTGCAGCAGGAACCAGCGGGCGCGCGTCTCGTTGTCCTCTGGATCCCATGCCTTGGCGCGGAAGACGCCCTGTATCTCTGCCGCCTCGACGATCCGCTCCGCCAGCTTCTCGAAGGACCAGGTCTTCCCGGGCTCCTTCTGCAGGATCTCGTAGAGCAGGTGGCGCAGCCGAAACCGCTTCGACCGCTCCTCCATCCACCCGGCCTGGAAGGCGGCGTCCTGCCGGTTGTCCGAGAACACCAGCAGCTTCTGCAGCTCCTCCTCCTGCATTGCGGTGAGCATGGACTGGGACAGGATCGTCACGTCCGCGACCTCGCTGGACTGGGCCGGGGTCACGATCTCGTCCCAGCCGGTCGCGGGGGTACCGCACGCGAGGCAGGACTTCATGCGGTTGTCATGCCGGACCACGGCGACGACGCCCTTGCGGGCGCACTTCGGGTTGCGGCAGGTGGCCACGATCCGGTCGTGCAGGGTCCCGCAGTAGCGGCAGAGGAAGCCGTCGTGGACCTCCTGATCATCGTCCTCGTCCCGCCCCACGAGGTGGTCGGTGAGATAGACCATGGTCTCGTGGTCCGCTGCCTCTTCGTAGCGGCCCGCGATCCGGGTCTTCTCGACGCCCACGTCCCCGTCCCGCACCCGCTCCGACGCGATGAGCTGGACGTAGTGCTGGCCGCAGGACCGGCACAGGACCATCGGGAACAGCATCGGGTCGGCGTCGCCCCGGGTCGCGTCCGAGTCGAAGTAGACCGTGGGCGTCCCGTCCTCCTCGAACGCGCAGGACAGGCCCTGGAAGCCCTGGACGAAGTAGTGGAGCTTCGGGCGCAGCAGGGGCTCGTCGTCGTGCTTCACCAGCGCGCCCAGGGTCAGGTAGGCCAGCACCTCCGCGGTCAGGGCCTCCTCCTCCTGCTCCTCGCGCCCCATGGTCCGCACAGCGGTCAGGGCTTCGGAGAGGAGCCTCGGATCGGTCAGGGTCTGCTCGAGGTGCCGAAGGAGCCGGTTCGGTTGCAAGAGCGTCCAGGCCTGCTCCATGCGTGTTGCCGCGAACGGCGCAGGGCGGCCGCAGAGCACTGCGACCAGATCCACAAGGTCCCCGGAGAGGTCCTCCACGGACTCCTGCAGGCGGTAGCGACGGGCTTCGTCCAGGATCCTCTTCAGGACGCCCCTCGCGTCCGGTGGGACAGGCGGGACATAGTCGTCCGCGCCGGCCGGCGCCGCGTCCCGGTAGCGCTCGCGCACCAACTCGATCGCGTCTCCGACGACCCCGAAGAGGCGGGACGCGAAGCCCTTGGTCGCGGCCTCTGCGTCGATCTTCCCCGAGCGGTCCTGCACCGTGGCAGACGTGCCGATGCACACCACATCGTCCGCGCCCTTCCGAGCCACCCGCCGGAGGCGCCGGATCAGACACGCGACCTCGGAGCCCAGCGCGCCGGTGTAGGTGTGGACCTCGTCGAAGACCAGGAACCGCAGCGGCGCGTCCTGGAAGAGCCCCAGGTCCCGGTGCCGCAGCAGGAGGTACTCGAGCTGGCTGTAGTTGCTGATCAGCAGCCGCGGCCGGCGCGTCCGGATGTCGTCCCGGCTCCAGCACTCCTCGGCGGGGATCGGGACGCTCTCCTCGTCGCCCTCGGAGAGCCGCCCCAGCTCCTCCTTCGTGTAGGCCCGGGACGCGTTGAGCTGGCCCTGCGTCGGCTTGTCGGACTCCGGGGTCATGCCCGTGTAGCGCCCGAAGGTGATCCCGGTCCCGGCCAGCATGGGCCGGAGGCGCCGGAGCTGGTCGTCCGCGAGCGCGTTCATGGGGTAGACGAGGATGGCGACGACCCCGGGCGCCGCGCCCGCGTCCCGCAGGTGCAGGCAGTGATCGATGATCGGCAGCAGGAAGGCCTCGGTCTTGCCCGAGCCCGTCCCCGTCGCGACGACAGTGTGCTTCCCCGCCTTCACCGAGCGCAGGGCCAGCTCCTGGTGCTTGTGCACGGACTCGTAGGGGAACACGCCGGCCAGGGCCGGGTGCAGCCCGAGCCCCGGCTCTCCGGCCAGGCTCTTCACCGAGGGACCCTGCTCGAAGGGGCGGTTCAGGTAGACGTAAGGCCCCTTCGCGATCAGCCGCTCCCCGCCCACGTCGTGGCGCAGGTGCTCCTTGACCTGCTTCTCCATGGCCTCGTCCGCGATGGGGAAGGTCGTGAGCAGGTAGCGACCGAACTGGTCGATGACCTCGGAGCCGAACTGAACTGGGTTGAGGCTCATTCATCTCTCCTGTCGGACGACTGCAGTCTGTCGGCAGCGGCTCTCCTTGCAGCTTCGTGTCCAGGACGCACTGGATCCTTTCATATCCGATTCACAGTGTCTAGCCATGGGACACTGTTCCAGACGCCACCCGCAGGGAATACTGAAAGCTCCGGACTGTTGAAAGGTTCTGGCCCTGCTGCGACGAAGAACCTGTGGTAACCAGGAAGGGGGGCTTGACATGCCGCTTCGTGCCTTGTTAATTTCCTGCGATGGACATCGTCGGCGACCGCCGCTTCCCGATCTTGTGGGGGTGATCCTCTCGTGGTAGCCTTGGCCCGACGTTCGCACAGAGGGATGGTATGACGACGAAGGAGCACCTTCGGAAAGCCCCGATCCAGGAGGCATTGATCGACATCCGGTGTGCCTTGTCGCCCGACATCGCCAAGCTGCGCGAGGTCGGGGCCCTTTTCACCGATGACTACCCGATCGCAGAGGAGCTCCAGTCTTGGCATACGGAGTTCACTGTCAAAGCCGGGGGTAGCGACGCTCCACAGACGTCATCACGGAATTTCCCTGTCGGTCTCCGTTTCTGGTCAGAGGACAGAAAGCGACTCGTGCAAGTTCAAGGCGTTGGCTTCACGTTCAACCGTCTGCACCCATATGAGGACTGGAACGCCTTGCGTTCCGAAGCTCGGCGCCTCTGGGATCATTGCAGAACAGTGGTACCGCCGGAACGAGTGGATCAGGTGACCGTCCGGTTCATCAACAGCATGGACTTTCCTGTCAACATCGCCGACGTCGAGAAGTACCTGAACATCAATCCCCGTGTTCCGTTGGCCTTCTCTCAAGGGCCGCGTAGGTGTATGACACGGTTGGAGTTTCCTCAGATGGGCGATGGCGCAGCCGTTGCACTGACACTGGCCATGGAGGATCCCGGACCGAACAGGTCTCGAGTCATGCTGGACATCTCTGCTTCAGTTACTCGGAAGTACTCCGGTGAAGAGGAGATCTGGGAAGTCGTGGAGGGCCTCCGCGAAGTGAAGAACAATGCCTTCTTTGATTCCATCACGGACGAAACGAAGGACCTGTACCAATGAACAGTGGACTGGCACTCCCTCTTCCCGACTGGACGATGGTGGTCCGCAATCAGGAACAGATCGCGCACCGGGACTCCCAGTCCTTCGTCGAGGCGATCCTGAAAAACCTCGAGAACAACTCCCTGCTCAGAGCTCACCGACGGGAAGAGTGCCTGCAGCCTTTCTTGGACGAGTGGTCCGACGGCGCCTTCGATGCAGAGGACTGGAACGGCGAGGGTGCAGTTCCAGTGGACGACCGGGCTGTTTGGCTCGCGTGGCGGATCATCAACTCGCTCCCGAGGTCGTTCCCGATTCCATATATCGATGTCTACCCCGACGGATCGGTCGGCCTGCAGTGGGTCGGGCACGTTCCTCACCACTCGATCGTTGTCAAGGTCAAGGGTGACCACACTCTGGTCTTCGCAGCAATTCTGGGAAAGCATACCAGCCGAAGAGGCACCGAAGTCTGGACCGGCGAGCTGCCAGCGGACATCCTTGAGCACGTGCGAGATGTGCTCGGCATCGGTTGAGTCCGGATGGAGATTTCGGCACAGGACGACGTGGCCCGGTACCTGTTCCGGGGAGACTATCTTGTTCATCCGCGGCAAGTGGTCAAAGCTGTCGCGTTTATTCCATCACCCCGCTATACCCCGCCTGCGACGTCGGTGTTCGTGACCACCGGACTCACTGATAACTTGGTGTGGGACATCGGCAAGCAGCATGTCGAGCCGACGCGTCGGGGAAGGACCTTGAAGGGTTGGGCCTCTCTGTCGGTGGAGGCGGTCGAGACGATACGATGCATGGGTGTGACCGGTAGCCAGCACCTGTACGTTGCGCCGGAGACGAGCACTCACGAGCTCCACGCAGACATCCTCGGGTGGCCTATCGACGAGACGGAGCAGATGGAGGTTGCACAACGACTGGCTGAACTCACGTCTTTGAGTCTCTGGCCGACGGCATAGCGATCGCTGCTCTCCGTGAACGATCCCAGCAATAACAGCCTCGATCCCTTCTTCGGGTCGGCCGAGGGGACAGCGCACCGCACGGGCGAAGCACAACGACCCGCACGAGCTGAATACAACAGCGTGGGAGAACAAACAGAATCAGCGTCCCAGGAAATCGAGTACAGACCGGAACGCAGTCAAGGCGTGGACGACCTCGTGCTTGAAAGCCTCGGTGTCGATGCTGCCCTTGTACCGGCGATACCAGTACTTCGTGATCAAGTTGAATTCTCGATTGGGGCCCTGATCGGCCTGGACGAGGGCCTGG
>JBDRIT010000171.1:0-5226 GCA_043815665.1 Pseudomonadota bacterium | reverse complement strand
TGCCCGTCGTGGACGCCAGGATGGTCCAGGATCTGGGAGGGGCTGAGGGGACAGGCGGAGCCGCGTGCGTGGAGATCCTGCCCGGGTGCGAGACCGGAGAAGGGACCTGCGCCGGGATCTATGCCCGGACCTGCAACGCGGATGGGACCGCCTACGTCTACGAGTACTGCTTCCCCAAGACCTGCAAGAACGGAGCGTGCGTGCCGGCTGCCTGCGGCAGCCCTGGCGGGACCCACTGCATCGACACGCAGTCAGGGATCAAATGCAAGGAAGATCTCTCCGTGCAGATGCCCTTCGAGTGTGATGACAACACCGTCTGCGCAGGAGGTGTCTGTTTCCCCCTGCCCTGTACGTCCGACGATGTCCGCTGTGCCGGACAGGGCGGCTTCGTGACCTGCGCCGAAGCGGGCGACGCCTGGGTGTTCAGTTCCTGCCTCGGAGAGGAGTTCTGTGATCTGGATGCAGACAATTACTGTTCCCCCATTCAACCGCACTGTGTCCTCGAGCCACTAGGTGCGTTCTGCCAGGATGCGGAAACCGCCATGCAATGCACAATCGGGCCCCTGCTCCAAAGTACACATTGTGGACTCGACGAGGTCTGCGTTGACGGGTTCTGCCAGCCCGGGGTTTGCGGCGTGATCTACGATGCAAGCTACGGCAGGGGCATCATTGCGCCCGATGTTGCAGGAGGACCCGGTGACGGAGTGGACACCTATCTGATCTGGTCTCAACTCCGTCCGACACCCCCACTCCGGAGATCTTGCAGTCGGAGATCTTGCCGTCGGAGACCCTGCCGTCTGATAACTCGCCCATCTGGCCCCTGGCAAAGGCCGGGGTGACGCTCGACGGCGGGGACTTCGAGAACGAAGAGTTGAGCTTCATCTCCAACAAGAAAGCCAACTATACCTCCCACGTCGAGATCCTCGATGTGACAATGGCGAACAGTCCCTATCTGCTGTATATCCAACTTCTGAACATTGAGGAGGGGGTCGTGGGCAGCTTCTCTTCGATGGAACCTGTTTCAGTGAGTGCGCAGATCTTCTTCAACGATGGGAGCGATCTCCCGGAGGACATACAGTGGCGGTATGTCTCCGCTGAGTACGAGATCACGCTGGAGGAATTCGGGCCGTCCAACGAAGGCTGGGTCCAGGGGACGTTCTCCGGGGTCCTCGTGGACCAGTTCGGCGGTGAATCCATGACCCTGTCCGATGGGTTCTTCAATGTGCCACGCAAGGAATAGACCGGGCGACCCGCTCGACACGTTCCTCTCAATTCATCGAGGTTCGACCTGCATGGGGGGGGGGAGGTGATCGGATGCGGGAATGGAGAGGTGCATGGCCGGCTGGACAACCGGGATGTTCTCCATGCCGTTTCGCGTCGCCTCGATGTGGATTTCCGTCTTCGGGTATTGGCAGTACCCTTCTCGAGATGAACGATGCTGCGATATGGAGATTGTTTTGGACCCGATGATTCGTTCCTCGATCTGGATCGTCCTGGTGGCAGGCCTGCTTTTGTGCCCGACAGGGTGCCTCGATGAGCGGCATCTCCCGGGCGAGATGGAGGTTGACCGGATGGACGTCGAGGGCGAAGGCGATCTCCATGATCACATCGTCGCTGATGTGACAAGTGGCGGTGACGGAGCGCGAGGTCCTCGCACCCCCCCCCATCCCCTGGGCCCCAACGAGATCCTGCATGTGGAGCTGCTCTGGCACACGCCGATGGATCCGGACGAGACAAACGAGGGCCCCGAGAACGGCGCGGACCTCGACCTGCACCTCCTTCATCCCTTGGCCGCCGGCCTGGATCTCGATAAGGACGGGGATCCGGACGGCTGGTACGATCAACCCTTTGACTGCTTCTGGGCCAACACGAACCCGGACTGGGGGTGCTTCGACCCGATGGTGGACGATGATCCCATCCTGACTCGGGATGACCGGGACGGCGCGGGGCCGGAATCCATCACGTTGCGCTACCCCGAAGCCGTTTCGTACCGGGTCGCCGTGCACTACTGGCATGACCACGGATTCGGCCCTTCCCTAGCGACCGTGCGTGTGTATTGGGGGCTGGACCTCATCTTCGAGACGTCGGAGGTCAAGCTGGTGACCGCGGACCTGTGGGAGGTCTGCGAGATCGACTGGTCCACCGGTGCGGTGACCCGGCTCAGCGATCTCGACGGCGAGGATCGCATCATCCCGGGCTATGTGCACCCCGCCCTCCACCCACAAGCAGGAGGATTCTGATGAAGACCGAAGTGAAGTTTGCTCTTCTCATTCTTGCGTTCTGTCGGTGCGGTGGTCAGGCAGGAGGAGAGGAGCATGATCCTCCTTGTGAGGGGTGCGTTGCAGAGGAGTGTACAGCGGGGTACTGCACCGCGACCTCCGACTGCGAGTCGAGCTATCACTGCAACTTCGCCGTCGACACCGGCCAGGAGGGCCGCGGCGTCTGCCAGTCCCTCGGCTGCGGCCCCCAGGGGAGCGTCTGCGATGCCGACGCGCTCTGCACAGGGGCGCTGCTGTGCAACGACTTCTATCGGGACGAGAAGGAGCCATCCGAGGAGGACGAAAGCCTCGCCTGGGACGGTGTCCCGCTCCAGCCGCAGTGCCGTCCGGGGGCCCTGGAGGATCCATGCAGCGAGGACGAAGACTGCGCGGGCACCCGGTCGTGCAACGACCTCTACGATCCCCCTGAATGCCGAAGTCAGACCGAGGGGGACCTGTGCAGGAAAGACTCGGACTGTGAGCAGCCGGACGAGGGGCCGGAACACGTGTGCAACGAGGCATACTTCGACTGCTTCGATGACCCTTGGGACTTCGATTGCGAGGTGGCCCCGGGCACGAAGGAGGCCGTTGAAATCGGCCGATGCGTGCCCATCGGAGACCTCGGCAGCCCCTGCATGGACGACTACGACTGCCTTGATGACGGACACGACTACGATGATCTGCACTGTGTTCGCCACGGCCTTCATGTTGAGTCAGGTAAGTGCTATGATTCCTACGGTTATTCAAGCCAGCGCTGCCATGGGGATGGAGATTGCTCGGACGAGGGGTTCTGTGTTGAGCAGCCTGGCGCCTGCGGCGTCGGACTTTCCGAGGGTTCCTCTTGCGACAATGACAGCGAGTGCGGCTGGGGATTGGACTGCGAGGACGGTGAATGCGCATAGGTGTTGGCGAGGAAACATGACTTCTGGACGGAGAACATGACTTCTGGACGGAGCACGGTCGATGGTGCGGTGTTGTTCCTGTTGCTCCTGGCAGGGTACGGGGTCTCTGGCTGCCTTGAGGAGCGCCGATTGCTGCAAGCATCGAATGACCTGGCATCTGACAGGACTGTGGAAACGATCTCAGATCTGAGGTCGTTTCCGGACCGCAATGAAAATGCAGATACCGGGATAGCCGGAACACAGGACCAGGCGGATCCAAAGACGTTCTGCGGCGACAGCTTGTGTGAACCATCGGAGAGCTGCGACACTTGCCCGGATGACTGTGGAATCTGCTGCATACCTGAATGTGCTGGCATCGAGTGCGGAGACGACGGCTGCGGTGGCTCCTGCGGGGTGTGTGCAGGTCCGGGGTTCGGCTGTGTGGCTGGTCGCTGCCGTTGTGTTACTTCTCCGGAGATCACGTCGTCGAAGATCTGCGATTCGCCGCCGGTTATCAATGAGTACGACCACGTGAAATGGGATCACCTCCCGGGGGTTGGTGTTGGGATGGTGGCAACGCGCTGGGTCGAGAGCGAGTCCTGCGGAAACTGCAACAATGATCCCGAAAACCCCGGATGGATGTGCTGGGACTATGGGTGGAACGACATCGCTATGGTGAAGACCGATCTCGACTGTCACGAAATCGGTCTTCCAGTGGAGTTCAGCAAGACGAAGTGTGATTGGCTGACCGACGTTGCATACCTGCCGGGCGGCAACATCGCCCTTGCCGGGACCTTTGAGGCCTCCGCCGTATGGGACGACCTGTGCACAGGATTCTACTGGCCGATGACCGCGGGGGCGATTGTCGCTATGGACACCGGCTGTCAGGTGGAGGTGGCCGACTCTGACGAATATGTGGAGCTGTTTCCACTAAGTGATGGTTCGATGCTTCTCTTCACGGGATACAAGTTGCAGAACCTCTACGGCTGCACACAGATCTGGTCCCTCGAATACGGCGATCCCGGGTTCGGCTGGTTCAGCCACTTCGTCGAACTCACAAATGGGGACGTTGTTGCATTTGAAGATATTGGTTCCTCCTGGAGAATGGTTCGGCTGAATTCGGATGGAGACACGACAGTCCAGGTGCCCGGAACACTGGCGCTGGTCGGTCCCACGGAAGCAGGGGGAATCGCCCTCTCCGCCCATGGGCCCCAGGGAGGGACACCTGGTGCAGAGGATCCAGGCTGGGTCGCAGTCCTGGATGGTGCCGGGACGATGCTCTGGGATGCTGTCTACCAGAGCGCCGAGCGTCACCGCCCCGTTGGGCTTCACGACGCAGGTGACGGAGGATTGCTGACCCTATGGATGGTCTCGGATGCGGCGCAGGAAGACGGTCCGGACTACCTGGTGAATTGGTCTCTGCGGATGGTCCGCTTCGATGAACTCGGAAACGTCACCTGGCAGCAGGTGTTTTCGGACGGCCAGAGTCTGACGAAGGTCTCCTTGGAAGCTTTCGGAGAGGGATGGCGGATCATAACCGGGGTGGGAGATGCGGGCTTGTGGATCTTGGAGTTGGGTCCGGAGTGCGGCCAATAGGAGGGCGAAAGATGTTGGTCCGCAGATTGATGTCGTTGTCATCTTGGCTCCTGTTGGCCGCGCTGGCCTCCTGTTCAGGCGGGACGCCGGTGGATCAGCCGGCCCCGGAGATTCTCGAGACTGATCCCGGGGGCGACGAGCCGGACGACCCACCACTCTGCCCCGAGGGCAGCGAGGAGATCGGGGACTGGTGTCGGTTCCCCTGTCCTGAGGGATGGGAGCGGGACCAGGACGACGTCTGCATGCCGCCCTGCCCAGACGGCTGGCTCGACACGGACCAGGGCTGTGCGCCGCCCTGTCCGGACGGGATGGAGACCGTCGGGATCCTCTGCCGGCCTCCCGAGGATTCAGTGGGGCCGGGTCTGGACCCCGGTGATCCATGGGACGATGAAGGCAGCGAGACCTCTGACGAGGTCCTGCACGTGGCCGCCGGGGGCAGTGGCCAGGGCCCCGGGACGGCCGATGAACCGTTCGGAACGATCCAGCAGGCC
>JBDRIT010000170.1:0-45470 GCA_043815665.1 Pseudomonadota bacterium | reverse complement strand
AGCACCGACCGGTAGTTCATGTCGGCCACGGAGACGTCAATCGGATCGCTATGCCTGCCCACGACTCTTCCAGACTCTCGCTTCGGCATGATCCTCCCTCTGCCGAAGCGCAAGGCCTCGACGTAAAGTGAAGATCATGGTCCCGAGGATCGGTCAAGCGCGTTCAACGTCGACTTTGCGATCACCCTGGGGGGTTCCACGCCCAAAGAATCGGCCCGTGGACGGGCCTCCCACAGGGAGAATCAGTCGTCGCAGGTGAGGCCGATGGTGTACGCGCCGACCCCGAAGGTCGCCGGGGCCCCGGCCGGGGCCTTGCCGTGGCCGTCCACGACGATGAAGTAGGTGTGGGTCTTGATCACATCGAAGGTGGCCGTGGACGGGCCCCAGGCGATGCAATGCACCGGGCTGCACCCCCAGCCGTCGTTCTCCAGGACGAGCACGTCCGTGGGGCCGCTCTCGCTGGAGAGGGTCACCGTGACCTGCCCCGAGGCGTCGGCGGTGTACTCGTAGGTGTACTCCGGGCCGTCGTAGGTGTTCGCGTTGCAGGTGTAGTCCGTCACGACGTCCGTCGCGTCGGAGTCCGCGGTGGTCCAGGTGTCGCTCTCGCCGCAGGTGAGGACGTCCTTGGGGCTGCACTTTGGGCACGCGGGATCCGTCGTGCAGTCCTCCTCGTCCAGGCAGTCCACGAGCCCGTCCGCGTCGTTGTCCTCGCCGTCGTTACAGAGGACCTCGTCCTCGGATGTGCAGTCGAACGCGATCAGGTAGGTCCCCACCGCGGCGTTGTAGCCGTCGACCACCACGGAGTAGGTCTCCCCGCCCTCCACGGGGAAGGCCACGGTGTCCATTCCCGCTGCGAGGCAGCTTGTGGGGTCGCAGTCCTCGCCCAGGATCAGGAGGTCCGTGGACGCGGTCTCCAGGGCCAGCTTCACGCTGAGGGTGGTGTCGTAGGGTGCGGTGAAGCGGTAGGTGATCTCGGGTCCGCTGTAGGTGTACGAGTTGCATTGCGGGTACTTCGAGACGTTGTGGGTGCTGCCCCAGCCCATGTTGGAGAAGCCCTCGGCGAAGCCGCACCAGGCCTCCCGGGTCGGGACGCAGACCCCCTGACAGAAGGGCGCCCCCGCGCAGTCCGTGTCCAGGCAGTCTGACAGGCCGTCCAGGTCGTTGTCCTGGCCGTCGTCGCACTTGGTCTCGGTGATGAGGGGGCAGCTCAGCTCGATGCCGAAGCCGCCCTTGGCGCCGCCGTAGCCGTCCACCACGAAGAAGTAGGTGTGCCCCTCCTTGGCCGGGAAGGTGACCTTCTTGAGGCCCCATGCGACGCAGTCCGTGGGGACGCAGCCCTGGCCCTTGTCCTCCAGGATCAGCAGGTCCGTCTGGGCGGACTCCTCGAAGAGGCGGACCGTGACGTTGAGGTCCGTGGGCGCCTCGAAGCGGTACGTGAACTCGGGCCCGGTGTACTCCCAGGAGTTGTCCAGGCAGCCCTTGTTGGCCCCGACGTCCCGGTAGGTGATGATCCCCCCGGTGGACCCGACGCCGTAGTTGGTGCCCACGTCCGAGGTGTTGCACTCCAGGGACCACACCGGGGAGCAGATCGCCGCCGGACAGTCGGGGCCGCCCTGGCAGTCCGGGTCCTCGCAGTCCGCGAGGCCGTCCAGGTCGTTGTCCACGGCGTCAGCGCAGGCGCTCTCCTCCCAGGAGGCGCAGTCCAGGGAGATCGAGTAGTCGACCCCTTCGGATCCCGCCGCATCCACCACGATGTAGTAGGCGGATCCTGCGAAGGCGTCGAAGGTCAGCTCGCCGTCCACCCGGTGGCGGCAGTTCACCGCCTCGCAGCCCTCTCCCGAGGCCTCCAGGACGAACGCGGCCGCGGCCCCCTCGGGAACGTCGAGGGTCAGGGTCGCCGGACCGTCGGAGACCGGGACGAACACGTAGGTGTACTCGGGGCCGGGGAAGGCCTCCCCGGGACCGCAGGGCCACGCGTCGATGTTCGTGGTGCTGCCGTCCCCGGCGGTGTTCCAGGTGTCGGAGGTGCCGCAGACCAGGGGCCAGTCGGAGTAGCAGGTGTGGTCCAGGCACGCGTTGCCGGGGCCGGGCACGCAGGCCCCGGTGTCGCAGAAGTCGCCGACGGTGCAGCCGGCGCCGTCATCACAGGGCCAGGCGGCGGTGAACGCGTGGAGGCAGCCCTTCTGCGGCGTGCAGGTGTCGATGGTGCAGGGGTTTGCGTCGTCACAGGAGCGCGGCGCGCTGGGGGTGCAGATCCCCTGGAGGCAGATGTCGCCGAGGCTGCAGAGATCCTGATCGTCGCAGGGCCTGCCGTCCCCCAGGGTCTGGGTGACGCACGCACCGGTCTTGGGCACGCAGAGGGTCTTGACGCAGGTGGTGTCCTCGGAGGTGTCGCATTCGACCACCGTGAGTCCTGAGACCTTGCACGTCCCGAACATGCACTTGACCTGGCCGTTGCAGAGGCTCCCGTCGTCGAAGACCTCGCAGTCGCTGTCGTCTCCGCAGTCGCATGCGGCCGTGACCTCGCCGGTGCAGGTGCCCTCGACGCACTTGTCCGGGGTCGTGCAGCCGTTGCCGTCGTCGCAGTTGTTCTGGTTGTGCTGGTAGACGCAGCCGATGTTTCCGTCGCAGGAGTCCGTGGTGCAGAGGTTTCCGTCGTCGCAGATCACGGGGACGCCGACGCAGATCCCCTGCTCGTCGCAGCGCTCTGCGATGGTGCAGAGGTTGTCGTCGTCGCAGGCCTCGCCGGGGGCGGCGGGGCCCGGCACGCAGAGACCCAGGTGCGAGTTGCACACGGGCCGTTGACAGGGCCCCATGGGGATCTGGGCCCCCGTACAGTCCGAGTCCTTGGAGCAGCCCTGCTTCACGTCGGGCGAATCGGCGTCCGCGTCCCCGAGGCCGTCCGGATCCGCCGCATCTACGTCCCCCGCATCCCAGGGCGGCTGGTCCCCGTCGCCGTCCGTGTCCTTCGGGTTCACGACGTCCGGGGGGGTCCAGAGGAAGTCTCCGTCGCCCACATCGGAGGGGGTCAGATCCCCGGGGGCTGTGGAACCGGAATCGCCGCAGGCCGCCTGGCTGAGCGCGACGCAGGCAGCGATCAGGATGAGCAAGGGGATCGTGACGAATCGGGCTGGCATTGAGGGTACCTCCGGAGGAATCTGTCCGAAAGTATAGCTGTCGGGCATTGGGGTGTCGAGGAAGCATGGACCGAGCATGCCCTACCGCCCCAACCTGAGCGCTCGGCAGAGCGATTGAGGTCATCCTGAGCACGGGGCGCCCGCCGCGGCGCCCCGTGTCGAAGGACCTCCCCGGTTCTCGGCAGACAGGTTGGCGTCCCATCCCCGTGATGCTAGGATCGGAGCATCTGCTGGAGGCTCCATGTTCTACCGAACGATCATCTCACTGCTCCTCCTCCTCGTCGTCACCCCCGCAGCCGCGGACGAGCTCCCGGATTGTGGGGCCCTCCTGACGACCCAGGGCAACGTCCGGATCCTCACAGCTGCGGGATCCTTCGAGCAGCGGGGGTTCGTCCAGGGCTATTGCCTGGCGGAGGACGTCCTCGAGATGGTGGACGACTACGCGCTGGCCTCGCTGCCGGTGATCCTCTTCAACCTCATGAAGGCCGGCCTCCGGTCCAGGATGGTCCTCCCCGAGGGC
This sequence comes from Pseudomonadota bacterium, assembly GCA_043815665.1. Taxonomy (GTDB): domain Bacteria; phylum Myxococcota_A; class UBA9042; order CAIXZC01; family CAIXZC01; genus CAZNWW01. Next base: position 41,813 of record JBDRIT010000170.1, on the reverse strand, counting down.
ATGCTGGAGGAGGCGACGGGGCTGGTGGCCGGTGCGAAGGCCCGGCTGGGGGAGGGCTTCGAGAGCCGTCGTCTTGGGCGGGCCCTCGACGTGGGGGATGTCCTGCTGGTGAACGCGTACGTGGATTCCATGGCATCGGGCTGTTCGTCCCTCTCCGCGTGGGGCGAGGCCACCCTCGGCGGGCCCCTGAAGGGTGCGCCGGCGCTGGCGCGCAACCTGGACTGGTCGGCGCATCCGGTGCTCCTGAGGCGGCAGCTGGTCATCGTCCACCGGCCCGCCGAGACGGATCGGGAGCCCTTCCTCTCGGTGACCTTCCCCGGGCTCCTGGGCTGCCTCTCCTGCATCGACGCCAGCGGCACCGGCGCGTTCCTCAACCTCGGGTACGGGCGGGGCGGGGGACGCCTCCTTGAGGCCACGCGGTTCCAGCCGGTGACCATGACCCTGCGGGATGCGATCGAGCGGCGGGATCCCGACGGCGACGGGAAGGCCACGGCCCGAGACGTCTCCGGCCTCCTCCACGGCGTGCCCACGGTGGGCTCCTACGGAGTCCACGTCATCGCTACGGACGCGGCCCAGGGGGCCGGCCCTGCCCTGGTCGTGGAGCTCAACGCGACGGGGAACGCGGTCCGCACCCGCTCCCTCTCCGCTGCTTTCGGTGCGGACACCCTGGGCCTGACGAACCACCTGCAGATCCTCGATGAGCCCTTGGGCTGCCGGCGTTACCGGAGGCTGGCGAAGAGCTCCATGGCGCGGGATCTGGACGGCCCGGCCCTCTGGGACGCGATCTGCGCTGTGGTCCTGGGGACCTCCACGATCCAGACGATGCTCTACACTCCGTCCACCGGGCGCCTCCGGCTCTGGTTCCGGCCCCCGGGTTTCGACGGGGATCCCGGCGTGGACGATGGGGTTGAACTGGATCTCCCGGCGCTCCTCGGCACGGGAGGCACGGAATGAGGAAGGACCGAGTCACCGAGTCTCAGCTCCGGATCGCCACGACGTCGATGGTGATCCTGGCGGGCATCGCGATCGGGGCGATCCTCTGGATCATGCGGCCGGTGTTGGTGCCCCTGGTTCTGGCCATTCTCCTCTCCTACCTGCTCATGCCCTTGGTGGACTTCCTTCAGGTCCACCTGAAGATCCCCAGGGTCCTGGCGGTGACCGGTGCGCTGCTCCTCTCGGGGCTGGCCCTCCTGGGCCTGGCCCTGGTGATCTCCTCCTCGGTGCAAGGCCTGGCGGCCAAGGCCCCCGAGTACCAGGCGAAGCTCGTGCAGCTGGGGCAGCGGGCCCTGGAGGTTGCGGAGGGCTGGGGGATCCCCGTGGACGAGGCGGTGGTGCGGGCGCGCCTGTCGGACCTCCCCGTCGCGGAGATGATGGTGAGCACGGTCAACGCCCTCATGAGCAGCTTCTCCACCTTCTTCCTGATCCTGATCTTCGTGATCTACCTCCTCTCCGGACGGACCCCGCACCACCACCGCACGGGAATCCTCAAGGAGATGGAGGCGAGGATTCGGGACTACATCTCGGTGAAGGTCTTCATCTCCTTCCTCACCGGAGTGTTGACCGCGGTGGTGCTCTTTACCCTGGGGCTCGACCTGGCCATCGTCTTCGGCCTGCTGGCCTTCCTGCTGAACTTCATCCCCTCCATCGGGTCGGTGATCAGCATGTTGCTGCCCCTTCCGGTGGCCCTGATGCAATTTGACGGTGGGACGAAGGTCCTCCTGGTGCTGCTGATCCCGGGGGCGATCCAGATGGTGCTGGGCAACGTCATCGAGCCCAAGATGATGGGCGAGACCCTGAACCTCCACCCCATCACCGTCCTGCTCTCCCTGATCTTCTGGGGGATGCTCTGGGGCATGGCCGGCATGGTGCTGGCCGCACCCATCACCGCAGTGATCGCGATCATCCTGGAGCGTATGGATCAGACGCGCTCCATCGCGCATCTCATGGCTGGAAAAGTGGACTGGTAGCGATCACTCGCAGCCGTGGGTGACCGCGGTGAAGCCGGCGTGGCCGGGGCTGCCGCCCGAGGCCGCCGGTCCTGCCGCACCCTGGAAGCCCGGTGAGACCAGGGACTGGTTGTCCACGGTCAGCGTCACCGCGCCCACGCAGACGATCCCAACGGAGGGGCCGCCGTCGCCGCCGGAGCCCGCGCCGCCGTCGCCGCCGTTGCCGCCCTTGCCGCCGTTGCCCCCCTGGCCTTCGTCCTGGATCCCGTTCTGCCCGCGGTTCCCTCCGCCGCCGCCGTTGGCGCCGTTGCCTCCGTCGCCACCTGCGCCGCCGTCGCCGCCGTTCCCGGCGAAGACCACGCTGGACTCGAGGGTCAGGGTGGAGTCCACCGCGTAGAGGCCGAAGGAGCCCCCGCCGCCGGTGCCCCTGGTGCCCTGGGAGCCCCGACACCCGCCGCCGCCGCCGCCGCCGCCGCCGGCGCCCCATACCGGGCACTCCCAGTTGGTGTTGTCGCCGCCGCCGCTGCCGCCGCCGCCGCCGCCCTTGCCGTGGGTGCCGTTGGTGCCGTCCGCACCGTCGCCGGGGGTGTACCCGGCGGCGTCGATGGCGCCGCCCCATGCTGCGGTGGCGCCGTCCGTGCCGTTGGCGCCGTTGGCGCCGTTGCCGCCGTTGCCGCCGTTGCCCTCCACCGCGCCCGCGGTGCCGCCGTTGCCGCCGCCGTTCGCGCCGGGGGAGCCCTGATTGCCGACCTTGTTGTCCTCTCCGCCCCCTGCGCCCGGGCCGCCGGTCTGGCTGCAGGGGCTTCCACCGGCGCCGCCTCCCTGGGGCTGCGGGCAGGTCTCCCCGCAGCCCCAGCCACCGAACTGGCAGGAGTTCTGGCCGCCGCCGCCGTCCTGGCCCGGCTGACCGTTCGCGCCGTCGGCGCCGGGGAGCCCGTCGCCCGCATCACCGGTCTGGAAGGTGCAGTGGGAGAAGAGCACCTCGCAGTCGTGGAGGAAGCCCGCGCGGACGCTGGCCCCCGGGGCGAGGTCGCTGCCGGACTGGAACAGGAAGCCCTGGACCTCGATCCCCGTCTGTCCGTCACAGCTCACCGGCGTCGTGCCCGCACCCACGGTGGTGGTGAAGTTGAGGTTCCGTGTCCAGCCCTGGCCGGGTTCGTACCCGCCGTAGAGGCTCACCCCGGAGACGAGGTCCAGGTCCTCCAGGTAGGAGCCCTCGCCCACGTAGACCTGGCCCTTGCCAGCATCCACGGCGGCCTGGATTGCTGCAGCGAGGGTCTGGTAGGGAGCGGCCATGGAGCCGTCGGCCGTCCCGTCGTTGCCGCTCTCGGTGTCCACGAAGATCGCGTCTCCGGGGACGCCATCGATGCCGTCGCAGTTTGCGTCCTGGCTGGCGGGATCGGGCAGATCCCCGGCGACGGCGCCTTGCATGGGATCGCAGACCTGGGGCACGCCGGCCACGCAGTTCTGCACCGAGTGGTAGCAGAGCCCGAGGCCGCAGGTGGTGCTCCCCAGTCCCTCGTCGGTCTGGCCGTTGCAGTTGTTGTCGACCCCGTCGCAGACCTCGGCCCCGGTCTCTCCGTCGCCTACGCAGACGACGTCGAGGACGTTCTCCGGGGAGCACTCCCAGATCCCGCTCTCGCAGAGATCGGGGTCCGGCCCGTCGCAGGGCTGCCCCAGGTTCGGCCAGAGGTCGTCGGTCTCCCCGTTGCAGTTGTTGTCCAGGCCGTCGCAGAGCTCGGCGCTGGCCCCCTGGGTGGGGTTGCAGTAAGGGACCTGGCCATTCTGGCAGGCGGGGGTCTCGTGCTCGCAGACACCCTTCCCGCAGGTCTGCACGCCCAGCTCCTCGTCCGTGGCGCCGTTGCAGTTGTCGTCCTTGTTGTTGCAGGTCTCGAACACGGGCATGGACGCGTCGCAGTCCAGGGCGCCCTCGACGCAGGTGGCCGTGCCCGTACAGACCCCGGCCTCGCTGGTGGCCTTGCAGGTGGTCTTGGCGCCCAGGTGGAGGTCCAGACAGGGGCAGGGCCCCGCACCCCAGGTGCACATCTTGGTGGGCGTTGGGATGCCCTGGGCGATGGCCTGCTTGCAGTCGTAAGGGTCGGGGCAGTCGTCGTCGGTCTGGCAGGCCCGGGCGCAGAAACCCATGCCCCCGGGGGCGTCGATGCAGGTGGCCGCCTCTCCGGACCAGGGGTCCTCGCAGTCGTCGTCGGTGACGCAGGGGCGACACAGGATCCAGGCGGGCTGGAGGCAGAGCCCCGGGAAGTACATCCCGGTCTTCGGGAAACAGATCCAGCCGTCGACCCCGCAGTCCTCGGTGCAGGGGACGGAGCATTGGTAGCCGTCAGGGGTGGGGACGCAGGGGCCGTCCTCGCAGTCGATGTCGTCTTCACAGGGGCCGCCCGGGAGCTTGGCCTGTGGCACGTCCTCGGCGGGCGTGTCCGGCGGGGGCTTCGGCGTGTCCTCCGGCGGCGGCGCGACGTCCGCAGGGGGTGTGTCGCCCTCCACGGCGTCGCCAGCGTCGGCGCCGCTGTCCCACTCGCCGCTCACGTCGATGGAGCCGCCGGGGTCGTCCGTCGTGCCACAAGCGGCGAGGGCCGCGACCATGCAGAGCGCCAGGAACGTACGGACCATCGGTTCCTCCTCGAGTCCTGATCCCAGGGTGTCGGCATCATACCAGACAGGGGGGTTGAACTAAAGGGCCTCGCGGGCGGTGGTCAGCGGGGGCAGCGGTTGGCCAGGAGCGCGCTCGACAGCTCCCCGAGGGCGTCGAGGATCGCGGTAATCTCCTGGGCGCAGACCTTGGTCTGCTGACCGAGGATCGTCTCCGAAGCGGTGTCCATCCAAGTGAGGTTGAGGTAGGCCTGGGTGTCGCCCATGCGGGTGACCACGATGAAGATGGACTCGCTGAGGCCGAAGTTCTCGATGATCTGGTTCACGCAGGAGTTCCCGGAGCAGCCCAGGATCTCCTTGCGCTTCTCCTTCTGGAGCTGCTGCTCGAGGTTCACCAGGGTGAAGACCTCCCGGACCCCGGCCTCGAAGAAGGCCGACTGGACGCCGGAGGCGAAGACCTCTGCGAGGTCCCCCCGGGGCGTGTTGTCGAAGGCTCCCTCGGGGAAGCCCTTGAGCTCCGCGTTGTTGACGTAGATCCGGGAGTCGATGCAGCTCAGATCTGCGATCTCTGCTGCGCCGGCCGGCGGCGGGCGAGGCGCGGGGATCCCGGGATCCGGGGCCGACGGCGGCGCGCCGGCCGCTTGGTTCGATGCGTCGGAGATGTCGTCCGCCAGGCGTGCAGCCAGGCTCACGGCCCCCTCGCCGCGGTCGTTCTCGTTGTTCGAGAGGTAGAAGGGGATCAGGGGGACGAACACGTAGATGAGCCACAGGTAGTTGAGCCCGCAGTCATGGCGGTGGCTGCGGTCGAAGGTGCGGAGGTGGCGTCCCGTGCGCGCGTCGCTCACCTCAACGGTGGCGTCGATCCGGTAGGTGTCCGAGCGCCATGCGAAGAGGAAGGCCCAGGTGAAGTCGCGCTGGAAGGTGTCTGCGACGATGATGCGGACCTTGAGGTCTCCGTCTCGTACCCGGGTCTTCCAGTCCGGGGTCTGGTTGGTCAGCACCATCTCGGAGGTGGTCTGGCGCGCCTCGAGGAGCGTCGCCAGCACCCGGCCCATCTCCAGGGCCCGGTCGTCGAGCCACTCCTTGCATGGGCCCGTCGCAAACGCGCCGGTGTCCGCTGCGTCAGCGCAGACGTCGTCATAGACCTTCCGTCCCGGCGCCAGCTTGGCCACGACCTCCAGGAAGATCCGCCGCTCGGGCAGGAAGTCCGTGGGCCGCACCGTCCCCGCAATCCCCCCGCCCATGGGCGCCCAGGCCGCGGTGTAGGTCTGGTTGCAGCCGAGGCTGACGAGGAGCAGCAGGGTGACGAGGGCGGCTCTGCGCATGAAGTCGGGTCCCGTGTCAGGTTGGGGGTCAGCCTAACGAATGCAGAGCGCGTCGTCAAGATGGCTCCGACTGTGTCCGGATCCGGTTGCGGCGGGCGTCGCCGGTCCGGCGATGGTCTGTGATCGGTCCCCTGTGGGAGGGGCTTCAGCCCCGACTCCCCACCTGTGGGAGGGGCTTCAGCCCCGACTCCCCACCTGTGGGAGGGGCGTCCACGCCCCGATGGGCCGCGGGCTCCGACATCGGTTTCAGGATTGGTTGTGTTTGCACCTCCAACCCCGTAAGATCAGGCCAGGAACCACAGAAATCGCAGGTACCCGCGCCCCGCTGCTCATTGGGGGAACGATGGCTCGTAGATTCGCTCTGCTACTGCTCCTGCTCGTGGCCCTGGGCAGCGCCTGCAATGAGGGCGCAACCGTCGGGGTGGATGGTGGCGCCGACGTCGGCGACCAGTCCTCCTCTGACATCCGTGAGAGAGTCGACATCTTCACCGAAATCCTGGTCTCGGACATTCCGGACATTGCGCCCGCTCCGGACGCTGTTGATGCGATCGCCGAGGTGATCGAGGTCGTTCCCGATGAGATGGTGATCGAGATCGTTCCGGACGGGACGGATGCGGCCGCCGACGCCGACGTCCCCTGTGTCCCGGACTGTGAGGGGAAGGGCTGTGGCGACGACGGGTGCAGCGGGGAGTGCGGTTGGTGTCCGGACGACGCAGATCTCTGCACCGATGACGATTGCTCGGCAGGCCAGTGCGTCTACGAGCCCGTCCCAAGCTGCTGCAACACGGACGAGCAGTGTAACGAGCTACCGCTCATGCCGGATGACCCGATGTACGGGTGTATGGAGGGGTTCTGCCAGGCGGGGACACATACCTGTGTCTTCAGTGACCTCGCAAATTGTTGCTCGAGCAACCTCTCCTGTTCCGACAACAACGATTGCACCATCGACGAATGCGAATGGCCTGGCGTGGGGTGCTATCACGTCGAAATTCCGGGATGCTGCCATGAGGATGCGGATTGCGACGATGGGATGGATTGCACGGAGGATCTGTGTGTTGAATTGCAGTGCGAGCACATCAACGACCTGGGGCCAGGGTGTTGCTCGACTGATGAGGAGTGTGATGACGGGAAGGACTGCACGATCGATGTCTGCGTGGAGTGCAAGTGTGACTTCCTGCCGGACAACGCCCCAGGCTGTTGCACATCTCACGACGACTGCGATACCGGCGGCGAAATCTGCGCAAGGTACTTCTGTATCGACCATGAGTGCTTCTATTTCGAGGACCCCGAGTTGGTATGCTGCGATCCACAGGGTGGGGAAGACCAATGTGACGATGGTTTTCCATGCAGTTTGGATGTTTGTACTGAAGAATGGAATAGCTGGGGGTACGGACCTCCCCACGTATGCCATCACCAATGGATGCCAACCGAGGAACAGGCTGCGGCTGGTTTGAAGTGTTGTGAGGCGGCGTGGGAATGTGGACCAGACGGTCCGTGGGGAGAGGACGGCGATGGCGACGGGTTGCCAGGTCCGGATGATCCTGGTACGGCCAATGTGTGTCTGGATCACCAGTGCTCGTTTGTGCCCTTGGAGCAATGTGCTTGCGCCGATGACGCACAATGCGATGATCTCTTCTCGGGCACCGATGATGAGTGCGTGGATGGTTGTGTCTGCCAGCACCAGCCCGCCTTCCCTCTCTGCAATACTGATTCGGATTGCAGCGATGGGGACGCTTGCACGGTGCTTTCCTGCCAGAATGGCCTCTGTGTCTATGTGGCGGAAGGATGTAAGTGCTGCGGGAACGAGACCTGCGACGACGGAGACCCCTGCAGTCTGGATGTCTGTGTTTCTGGGACCATTGGGTGTGTCTATCTTCCGAATCCGGAGTCATCGACTTGCTGCAATACGGACGAGGACTGTAGCGACTGCGATCCGACGACGAGCGAGACCTGCATCGCCGCGATCCACCAGTGTATCTACACTCCTTGAGTCAGAAGAAGGATATGCTCCCCGCGCCCGACACCCGCGTCCAAGCCCGAACACCGATCCCGAGACTCTTCGGGCCTGAAGGCCCTCCCATAGTCGGTGTCGCAGCGGCACCGAGGGGCCAATACGCAAGGCTGAACCCCCCGCTCCGGTCGCGCGGCTCCGCCGGGCTCCCATCTCTCCCCCCTCGGGGGGTGCGAGGGGGTTCTTGATGGAACCGGCAGCTCACGTTTCCAGGGGCCAACCTCCCCCCCGTCGCCCTTGGGCGACGTCGCCCCCAATGGGGGCGATTTTGCCGTGCATGCTGTGACGTTCGGGAGGGCTTCGGGCAGGTGCCGAGGCCCTCGGTGGGTTGCACTTGGCTCGGTAAATAATCTCCCCTTTGGGGTGAGGAGGGTACCGGCACAGCCGGTAGAATGCTCCGGTGGAGCGTTCGGCCCGACGCAAGGCGAGGAGCAGTGCGACGAGTGAGCTGCGTAGCAGCGAGGAGGGGGAGGACCCTTGGCACCGTACACTCCAAGCCACAGGTCACTCGCCAATCCGTGGATTTCCTCCAGACCCTGGTCCTCGCCCGAGGCCATGGGAGTACCGGTACCTCCCACCCCGTCCACGGGGGGGGAGGCCGGGAGGGGGGGCCCGGCCACCCAACGTCGATTGCGAAGAACCTTCAGTATGGAGGTGGGCGGGGAGTCGGGCCTGAAGACCCTCCCACAGGGGATGGGGAATCGGGGCGTGGACGCCCCTCCCACAGTTTCCACGCAGGGCGGCGATGCGCTAAGCTCTGCCCGGAGGGGAGCGCTTGATCCGATTCGAGGACATCACGATCAGATTTGACGGAAGGACGGTCCTTCACCGGGCGTCCCTCGCCCTCGCCCCCGGCGAGTTCGGGGTCCTGTCCGGCGAGTCGGGGTCGGGGAAGTCGACGCTGCTGCGGATCGCCGTGGGGATCGAAGCCCCGGCGGAGGGCAGGGTGTTCCTTGGCGGGGATTTGATGGCGCCGGAGAACCTGCCGGCGATCCGGGGGAAGGTCGCCTGGGTGCCCCAGCATGTGACGAGCCTGCCCGGGGAGACCGCGCGGGAGTTCATCGACGCGCCCTTCGAGTTCAAGCGCAACCGTCCCCTGCGGCCCGACCGGCAGGAGGTGATCGAGGCCCTGGAACGGCTCCACCTGGATGCGCGGATCCTGGGCCAGGCCATGGAAGATCTCTCCGGCGGTGAGCGCCAACGATTGGCCCTCGCCCGGGTGCTGCTCCTGAGGCGACCGCTCCTCCTCCTGGACGAGGTCACCTCCGCGGTGGACGCGGACAACCGCTCGAGGATCCTCGATGCGCTCCGGGGCCTCGACGGGGTGACCTGCCTCGCTGTGACCCACGACCCGCGCTTCACGGAGGCCGCGGATCGGCGCTTCCGGCTGGACCGCGGCGCCGTGGTGGAGGAGGGCTAGGGTGGGCGCGTCGGACATCTCCACTCTCGGGATGATCCTGGCCTACGTGCCCCTGCTGATCACCGTGGTGGTGTTCCGGATGCTGCGGCTCCGGATGGCGGGGACCCTCCTGGTGAGCGTGGGCCGCATGTCCGTGCAGCTCGCCCTGGTGGGCCTCTATCTCACCGTCCTGTTCCGGTACAACCACCCGGCGCTCAACGTCGGCTACGTGCTGCTGATGACGGCGGTGGCGAACTACTCGGTGCTGCGCTCCTCGGGGCTGTCGCTCAAGTTCTACGCGGTGACCCTGCCGGCGCTGGTGGTGGCCATCGTCGCGGTGCTCTCGTTCTATACGCTGCTGGTGTTCCGTCCAGAGCCCCTCTACGACGCCCGGTACATGATTCCCATCGCTGGGATGCTCCTGGGCAACAGCATGAACCGCACCATTGTCACCGTGGAGCGCTTCTACTCGTCGATCCGGAGGGATCGGGAGGGCTTCGCCGCCTACGTGACCTTCGGCGCGACGGTGCGTGAGGCTGCGACGCCGTACCTGCGCAGCGCCTACCGGGCAGGCATCGCGCCAGTGCTGGCCAACACCGCGACCATGGGCCTCGTCTCCCTGCCCGGGATGATGACGGGGCAGATCCTGGGGGGATCGGAGCCGGCGGTGGCGATCAAGTACCAGATCGCCATCATCCTGGCGATCTTCGCTGCCACGGAGCTGGCCACGGTGCTCAGCGTGCTCCTGAGCCTGCGCCGCGGCTTCGACCGCTTCGGCTTCCTGCGTACCGAGCTGTTCGAGAGGATGTCTACTTGAAGCGGATGCCCTGGGCCATCTCCTGGGAGAAGAGCGTGTCCCGGGGCTTCCCGGCGTAGTCGATCTTCGAACCTGGCGGGCCGAGGCCCCCGGGGCGCCCCTTGCGACCTGAGCCTCCCGGTTGTCCCGGCAGCCCGTCGAGGGTCTCCTTCTCCTGGGTGCTCGCGCCGCCGCGTCCGCCCCAGCCGCCGTTGCCCCGTGGCCGCCGCGTCCGCCGCGTCCGCCGGGGTTCCCGAAGTGGAGCCACTGGATCAGCTCCGGATGGGCGTCGTCATAGATCACATGGATGGTCCCGCCCTGGCCGCCGTCGCCGCCATCGCCGCCATCGCCACCGTCGCCGCCGATGCCGCCGTCCCCGGGCTGCTGCCCGCCGGTGTTGTTGCCGCCGTCCCCGCCGTCCCCGCCGCGGCCGCCGAGGCCGCCGTCTCCGCCGGCGCCGCCCTCCACCGAGATCACGAAGCCCTCGGAGGCGCCGGCCTCGATGAGGTGGTAGGTCGGCGCGGCCCCGGGATCATCGCCGTCCAGCCGGGTGACCCGGATGATCACCACGAGCCGATGCCAGCGGGTGGTGATCATGCCCACAGCGATCTCCACCTCCGGGCCGTTTGAGCCGACCTCGCCCGGGTCGCCGAGCCCGCCGGGCCCGCCGGACTGACCGGTCCCCGCAGGACCATCAGCGAGGCCGTCCTCGCCGATGATGCCGCCCTCGCCGTCGGCGCCCGGCTCCCCCGGTATTCCCGGCTCCCCGCGGATGACGTTCTCCGTCTCGCAGTCGTAGCGTGGCGTCAGGGAGACGTCCGCCTCGAGGTGCGGGTCACGCCGGAAGGAGACCTGGATCTCCAGGGGCTGGTGGAGGGTGGACAGGGGCTCGTGATCCACCACGAAGCCCTCGGAATCCACGTCCCCGCCCAGCGCGGAGAACGAGAACTCCTCCATGGGGATCCGATCGGCGAGCTCCTCGCCCTTCTTCGCGGTGCGGTATCGGTCGCCCTCCTGGGTCGTCAGCTCCACGCCGAGCTGCATCGGCCGACCGACGCAGTAGCTCGGGCCGCCCCAGGAGTAGAGATCGATCCCGCGGAACTTCACGTGGTCCAGCACCAGGGGCTTCGGGCAGCCCGGGAGGATCAAGGCGACGAGCGCGATGAAGAGGACCGTGGAGATCGAGATCGGAGGCCGCATGGGTCGGCCCTGATCAGGCGTGGGACGAGGGGACGGGCGGAGGCGCCGGGAGGGCCTCACGGGGGGCCTTTCTGCCCGACTCCATGACGCTGTTTCCTTCGAAGACGGCGCCCTTCTCCACGGAGAGGGTGGGGGTGAAGATGTTGCCCACCAGATGCGCCGAGGAATGGAGCTCGAGGCAGTTCGGCGCCTTGATGTTGCCGATGAGCTGTCCCTGGATCACCACGGATGCCACGCTCACCTCGGCCTTCACCACCGCGCCGTCGCCGACGATCAGCGTCCCGTCGGAGAAGATCTCTCCCGAGAACTTCCCGTCGATGCGGAGCGCGCCCTCGAAGGTCAGCTTGCCTTCGAACTCGCTCCCCCGCCCCAGGACGGCGATGATGTCCTTCTGCTCAATGCTCTGCAGGATGCTCTGACCCGACATCTGTCCTCCCCCCTTTTCCGGGGCTGTCATCGATCTGCGAAGGTAGCCCGGACTCCCCGGCAAGTCAAGGAGCCGCGCCGGGCTGGGTGCGATCGGAAGCGGTGGCCGTTGCCGTCGCCGTTTGACGATCCGACACAGCTGGCGTTTTCAATTTCGGAATTCAGGAACGGCCCAGGGCAAAGAGAAGGGCCTCGGGGAGGAGGGAGCGCCACGCACCCCAGGTGTGGCCCTGGGTGCGCTCGTGGTGGCGGACCTCGGCGCCCCGGGCCGCGAGGGCGTCCCGGAGCCGCCGGTTCGGATCCCGGAGCCACTCCAGGGTTCCGCACCCCAGGTACCAGCGCAGATCCCGGGGAGGATCCGCGAGGATGCGTTCGGTGACCCACTCCCGGCCGTGGTAGGGATCCGGCGGGTCGTCCTTGGGGTGGATGGTCCACGCGCCGGACAGGGCCAGGACCGACGAGAAGAGATCCGGCGCCCGCAGGGCCAGGGTGGCGCTCACCAGGCCCCCGAGGCTCACCCCCAGGAGGTGGCGCTCGGGGACACAGCGCACCTGGTCCTCCACGAAGGAGATGAGCTCCTCCACGAAGAACGCCAGGTAGGGTTCGTTGAACACGTACTCCACGTCCCGCTCCCGGGGCTCCACCAGGACCAGGTGGGCCGGCACGATCGCGTCCGCAGTGAGGAGGGCTTCCAGGACCCGGTGGGGCCGGCAGGAGTGGAAGAACCCGATGCCGTCCTGGACGAAGATCACCGGGAGGTACGCGTCATCGAGGCCCGCCGGGGTGTAGAGGATCGCCCGTCGCCTTGGCCCCACGTGGCGGGAGTCCAGCCGGAACCGCAGGGTCCGGCCCGTGGGGAGATCGTCCGGGGGGGATGCCAGGGGGTGGGGGCGCCAGGTGGGCCCCGTGAGGAGCCGCGCCTCGGGCCACCAGGGGTTCTCGGCGCTCCGCGGGTTGTCCGGGTCCGCCCGGAGCTGGCCCGCTGCGTCGAGATAGGCATACTCGACCCGGGCGTCGTCGTCGACGTTCCTGGGCTCCAGGGCGGCCACCGGTGTCGGCGCGTGGTGCCAGTCCGTGAGGTCCGAGAGGATGTGGGTGGCCCAGGGTGGGGGGTGAAGGTCGATGCGCATGAGGTTCAGTAATGGACGATGTCGAAGTCGTACATCCCCACCGGGGCCAGATCCAGCTCCTCGATGAAGTCCACGATGCGGTCGAGGCGGGAGTTGATGTCCGCGGCGTCGTTGCCCACCACGGCGAACCCCCAGGGTGGCCAGGTCATGGGCGTCCAGATCCGCCACCTCGGCGATGGCCACGTTGAAGCGGTTGCGGACCCGGTCCTTCATGCGACGGACGATGGATCGCTTCCCCTTCAGGGAGTCGTTGTCCTCGAGCTCAATCTACAGCTTGCAGATGCCGACGATCAAGCCAGGCATTCCCACCTCCGCGAATGCCGAAGTCTATGCGAGAACGGCCAGCACTTCAATCCCAGGGCCGGAGCGCGAGGGTTGAGGCCGGAGCAGGCGGTGCTGCGGGAGTTCGGACAGGCTCGTTTGCGGCAACGAAACCCGAGCGCTACGGACAGTCGGTGGGGATGCAGGCCATGGTGCCTTCGGCCTGGCCGTTCTTGTCCATGGACTCGGCGCAGGTCGCGCCGCCGTCGGTGCCGGCGCAGTCGTCGTCGGCCTCGCACGGAGGGGCGCAGCGGTAGTCGGCGGTGATGCCGGAGCCGCCTGCGTTGACGCACAGGTAGTCGCCCGCGCAGTCGTAGTCATTCTCGCAGGCCAGGCAGGACACGACCTTCTTGCAGGCCTTGAAGATGCCGGCGTTGTCCATGTCCGGGCGCGGCAGGTAGACGTTGTCCACGCACGCCATGGTCGGGCCGCCGTCGGTGCAGTCGTCGTCGGTGAGGCAGAGCTGCGAGCAGTAGCCCACGCCGTCCTGGACATCGTTCATGCAGAAGATGCCCGTGCACTCGCCGCTGGCCTCGGGATCGCAGACATCGCCCACGCCCTTGGTGGGGGCGGGGAGCGGGTTGTTCTCGTCGTCGTAGCCGATGTTGGAGACGCACATGTACTCGACGGTCGCCGGCATGTCCGGGGCCAGGGAGTGCACGTAGGGCAGGCAGGCCTCGTTGGCCTTCTCCGTGCAGACGTAGTCCGCTGAGCAGTCTTCCTGGCTGTTGTCTGCGCTGGTGACCCAGCAGTAGTTCAGGAAGAGGCCGTCCGCGAAGTCCAGGGTGCCGTTGTAGCCCCAGAGGGTCAGGGCGCAGACGGTCTTGTAGTCGTTGGATTCGATGGTGAGCATGTCCGGGCAGTCCGAGTTCGCGGTGCAGGGTGACGTGCAGAGACCGTAGCCGGCCTCCTGGTCGAAGTAGAAGCAGATGCCGGACTTGCACTCGGTGCCCGGGCCCCAGCCGCAGAAGTCGCCCATGAGGCCCTTCTGGTTGCCCAGGTTCGCGCAGTAGCCCTGCATCTCGAACTGGAAGGGGCCGTCGCTGGGGAACTCGCTCATGACGCAGGCCTCGCCGTCGATGGTGCAGTCCGCATCCTTCACGCACTCGGTCTGGGAGCCCGGGAAGCTCTGGCAGAGCTGGTAGGGCATGACCTTGTCGGGGACGTCGTCCTCGTTGTGGTCGTAGCCGTACTCCTGCACGATGCAGAGCTGGTCCGTCGCGCAGTCGGCGTCGGCGAGGCAGATGCCGGAGCAGAAGCCCTCGACGCAGAAACCTTCGCCACACTCCGGTCCCTCGATCTCGTCCTGGGTGAACGGGTCACAGGCCTCGCCTGCGGCGACGCTGCCGGCGGGCTTGGGCAGGCAGAAGTACTCCCAGTCCACGTCCTCGAGGGCCTCTTCGCCGTTGAAGAAGAAGCGGCAGAAGTAGTCCATGTCGCCGCAGTCCTTGCTGACCGCGCACTCCTTGGGGAAGCAGATGTCGAAGAGCTGGTCCGGGTAGTCGGCGCCGAGGAGCTGGAAGCCCTCGTCGCAGGTCCACGCGGAGCAGTCCGTGGCCGTGGCGCAGTCGAAGTCGGGGTTGTTGGAGCAGGCGCCGCCGGTGCAGGTCGCGGCGGGGTTGGTCATGCAGTCGCTGTTGGCCGTGCAGAAGTCCACGCAGCCCACGCCGAAGCACAGGTCGGAGTCGCAGTAGCCGAGGTCGTCCTCCCACTTGTTGCCGTTGCACTCCTTGCCGACCTTCTTGCCGCCGAAGAATGCTTCCTTCACGGAGGTGCTGCAGCGGGTCTGGTAGACGCCGTTGATGTAGGCCAGCTGGCAGGCCTCACCCTCGGGGCAGTCCGTGTTGGCAGAGCAGGCCTTGAAGGTGGTGCCGGGCTGGCACATGAAGACCGGGTTGGGCTGGTCGGCCGGGAGCAGGGCCACGCACTTGAACGCGGTGCCTACGGGGCCATCCTCGGCGCCGGCGCAGTCGTCCTGCGGGGTGTCGGTGTCCTCGATGCCGTCGCTCCCGGTTTCGCCGGTCGCGTTGTTCACGGTGTCCTTGTGCATGACGCAGGACTTGGTGCAGTAGGGGCTGCTGCAGGGGCCGCCGCCCTCACACTGGTCATTGTTGCAGTAGGGGAAGTCCGGGTTCTCCAGGCCGGCGTCGGGATCGAGGTAGGGCTGGCAGTCCTCGAGGTACTGGCACTCGGCGCCGAAGGGGATCTTCTCGACGGGCTTGGCCACGCAGACGTGGCCCTGGCAGACCTCGGTGGCCTCGCAGGTGCCGCACTGGCCCTCGCAGCCGTTGTCGCCGCACTGGTAGGGGTTTCCCAGGGGGTCGGCGCAGGACGGGGCGCAGGCGGTGCACATGCCGTCCGCGTCGCAGGTCTCGTCACCGGTGCACTCGCCGCAGCTGCCGCCACAGCCGTCGTCGCCGCAGTCCTTGTCACCGCACTCGGGGACACAGACGACGCACGCGGTGCCGTCGGCGCTGCAGATCTCGTCCGCGCCGGTGCACTCGCCGCAGGAGCCGCCGCAGCCGTCGTCGCCGCAGATCTTGCCGTCGCAGTCGCAATCAACGGGGATCGTCTCGCACATGTTGTCTGTGCACTCCTCGCCTTCATTGCACTCGCCGCAGACACAATCGCCGACGCTGCCGCAGTCAAGTCCGTCGCACGCTGTCTTGCATTCCTCGGTCAGCACCTCGCACATGTTGGCGATGCAGACCTCGTCTGTTCCGCAGGTACCGCACTGGCAGCCATCCAAGGAACCGCAGAACAGGCCCTCGCATGTGGCCTGGCAACTCTCGGATTGCACCTCGCAGATGTTGTCGATGCAGACCTTGTCGGTTCCACATGTGCCGCAGTCGCAGCCGTCAACGATGCCGCAGCTCAGGCCACTGCAGGCCGCGTCACAGGCGTTGTCCTCGCCGCCATTGCCGTCGCCGTTGCCACAGCCGCTGACCGCGAAAGCCAGGACGCTGGCGACCAGCATCGTCATCAACCAGTTGATCTTCATGGGTTCCTCTCCTTGTTCAACCAATGGTCCTCGCTCATTCTGAAGCGATTCTACACGAAAAGTCGCCATATTTTACGTTTCGCGGCCCACCTGTCAACCGTGAATCCGGAGAGGATCGCACGTACAGGGGCGGAAACAGAATTCGGTTGCCACGTGTCCCCACTCTGCTAGAATGATTCGTCGTTTCGTGACCTTGTACGGAGACACCGCGCTGGACCATGAAGATCAACTGTCCGAAGTGTAAGAAGCCGTTCCAGTTGTCCTCCAAGAGGCTCTCCGGCCAGGTGGTCAAGATCCGCTGCAGCTCCTGCGGCACCATCTTCAAGGTTCGGGGAACGCCTCGTTCCGATGCAGAGTCGGGTCCCGACGCCGCCGCTGTGTCGGCGAGTCCGGACTCCTCGCAGGCTGGCGCTGGGGCTGGAAAGCCCCTCCCGCAGGCCCCCGCGGTCGCCTGGTTCGCCGTTGTCGGCAAGAAGCGGGTCGGACCCTTCGGTGAGGTCGCGCTGAAGCGGCTCATCGCTGGCGACAAGGTTCTCCCGTCGACGCAGCTCTGGCACAAGGGCCTGGAGGGCTGGATTCCCGCCGGGGACATCGACGAATTGAAGGATTTCTTTCCTGCGGCGCCGCCCACCCCGGGCTTCGATGCGGTGCCGAAGGCCGCGGAGGTCGGGGCTGCAGCCCCGACCCCAGAGACGATCGAGCCGGAGGCCCCCCCGCCCCCGCCCCCGCCCCCGCCCCCGCCCCCGCCCCCGCCCCCGCTGCCGCCGAAGCTCCCCTCAAAGCCCGCGAAGCCGGCGCTCAGGGTCGTGGAGGACGCGGCGCCGCCGACGATGCCTCCCGAGGCGCCGGTGGCTCCGGAGCAGACCGACGAGGGCCTCGCCGGCTGGCACGAGGACGACGGCGCGCTGGAGCAGGACGACGACGCCGCGGTCGGCTTCTTCGAGGTCGGTGAGCAGGCGGATCAGCATCTCCGGGAGATGGAGGCCATCGACTTCGGGGAACCCGAGATCGAGCCGATCTCCCTGGAAGAGACCGGGGTCGCCAAAGGCGCCCGGGAGACCCTGCGCGACTTCAGCGTCATGGCCAGGCTCAGCAGTCGCGATCGGCGTCGGAAGACCGTGATGCTCATCATCCTCGGGATCCTCTTCGCCGGGGCGCTGGCCACGGTGCTGGCCATGGGCACGGAGTTCGTCTTCACGGGCAAGCAACGCGAGCTGACCCGGGAGGAGAACGACGAGGATCTCGCGATCTTCGCGAAGGAGTCCGCGGCGCGGAACCAGCCCCTGCTGCACAAGGGAAATCCCAAGGTGGACCTGGGGACCGCGGCGGCCGACCCCCTCGCCGGTGAGGAGGAGTGGGGAACCCTGGACGAGTCCGACCTCGAGGCCCTCGAGGCGAAGCTCCTCACCGCGGGGACGGCGACGGACGTCGGCATCGACCGGGAGCACATGCGGCAGACCTTCGAGAAGAGCGGCGAGGCCTCCTCCTCCCGGAGCGCCCGCACGCCCACGAAGAAGCGGGACGAGATGACCGATTGGGGTGCCGGTGGTGCGCGGGTCGCCGGCTCCGACGGCGTCAGCACGGACCTCTCGAGCCTGGTGCCCGACGTGAAGGCGGCGAAGGCCAGGCTTGAGGCCTCTGAAGGGATCGCGATCACCGCGAAGTCCAAGGTGGTGGACAAGGTGGAGACCGCCGCCGGCGGCTTCCTCGGGAACGGGTCCATCGAGGAGGGCCGGGTCGAGGCGGACGTCAAGGAGAGGAAGTCCTCCGGGAAGCTCTGGAAGCTCCGGGCCAAGACCAATGTCATGCGCAAGGTGCAGGCGCAGACCAAGAAGATCAAGCAATGCGCCGACCTGTCCGATGTGGACTCCGGGGTGAAGATCTTCCTCCACGTGGACCTCGACGGGCGCGTGACCAACATCTCCTCCACCCGGGGCGGTGGGCGCTTCACCGGCTGCCTCTCAGAGATCTTTGGTGACTTCCGGGTCATCCAGCGTCGCCTCGAGACGCGGATCAAGATGCCGGTCATCCTTCGTTTCGAGTGACGAACCCTTGAATCGCTCCCGAGATCGCAGGATGTCCAGACGCTCGGTCCGTCACGGCCGAATCCGTCGACCACGCAAAGCGTTCCAGCAGATCGTCCTCCTCGCGCTGATCCTCACGATGCTGATCCTGTTCTGGGAGCAGCTCAGCGAGGGGGCCGCGAGCTGCGCCCTGAACATGGGGCGTTCCGGAAGATAACGCAACGCGCCATTTTCCCCTTGACATGCCGTCGCGGTGCGTTATCTTGTGCGTCATGGACTGGTGACGCAATACGGAGGTGCGGCATGAAGGGCAGAGCGACAGAGATTCGGAACCTGGTGATGGATCGGGTGCAGACCGCAACCCGGCAACTCCATGGCGTTGAGGACGAGATGCAGAAGCTCGTGAAGAACGTCCACGATCGCCTGAGCGCGACCCCTGCAGACGGACTCAAGCGGATCGACGATCTGCTCAAGGCCGTCGCGGTGACGGACTTCCTGGAGAAGCTCAAGGCCATCGAGGTCATGAACAAGGGCGGCGCGCTCCGCGCGGACCTGCTCGATCGGCTCGGCATGGCCACCAAGGCCGACGTCGACGCCCTGGCCGCCAGGCTGAAGGCCCTCGAGGCGAGGAAGCCTGCGGTCACGAAGACCCAGCTCAACAAGCTCGAGAAGGCCGTGGCCGCGCTCGCGAAGCCCGCGCCCGTGAAGGCCCCGGCCGCCAAGGCGACCGCTGCGAAGAAGGTGACCGCCCCGAAGGCCGCTGACAAGAAGTAGGGTCTCCCAAGGTCCCCCCCGGGGGAGGATCCGTCCCGTGCCCCGAGGCGGATCCTCCCCCACCCCCCATTGATCTCTCTCTGCACGGGGTTCAGCCCCATCCGACCCCGGCTCGCTTTCGAGCCGGGGCCACCTTCCCCACGGGCTGTCTCTTGGTCACTTCTCAGGCAGTTCAACGCGGTAGGGCCGGCACACACCGCTGCGCCCCCCCGCTCCGGTCACCCGGCTTCGCCGGGTTCCCTTCTCTCCCCCCACTGGGGGGCGAGGGGGGTCTGGATGGAACCGGCAGCTGACGTTTCCAGGGGCCAACCTCCCCCCCGTCGCCTCTGGCGACGTCGCCCCCAATGGGGGCGATTCTACCGTGCATGCTGTGACATTCGGGAGGGCTTCGGGCGGGTGCCAAGGCCCTCGGTGGGTTGCACTTGGCACGGGAAAGAATCTCCCCCTTGGGGAGGTGAGCTGCGAAGCAGCGAGGAGGGGGAGGACCCTCGGCACCCTATCCGCCATGCCGCAGGTCACTCGCCAAGCCGTGGATTTCCTCCAGACTCCGGTTTTTGCCCGAGGCCACTGAAGTACCGGCACCGCCCACCCCGTCCCGGGGGGGGGAGGAGCGCAGCGACGGGAGGGGGGGGGGCCGGACCCCGTGCAGAGATCTCAGCGCAGCCGCTCCAGCCGCCGCTCCGCCTCCACACGATACCTCGACTGCGGCAGGTTCTCGATCAACGTCCTCAGCGTCGATCGCTCCGGCTGCACCGCGCCATCCCGTCGGTACAGCCCGGCCAGCAACCACAGCGCGTCGTCCTTGATGCGCATGGATGGGTAGCGGTCCACGACACGGCGGAGGCGGCGACGGGCTGCGTCGGTGCGGCCCGCTGCGATGAGATCCCGGGCGAGGTCCAGCTCGATGCGCTGGAACCGGGGTGCGTCCATGGCCGCGGGGTCGTCCGAGGGGAGGGGGACCAGCACGATCCTCGCGAAGCGGATCCGATCGTCCCGTCCCAGGAGGGAGAGGACGAGCTCCTCGCAGTCGTCCCTGTAGGCCGAGCGGGGCGTGCGCTGGCGCTGCAGGAGACAGAGCTCCACGGCCCGCTCGCGCCCCCCCGGGCTCCTGGCGTGTCGTGCCGCTGCCAGATAGAGGAGCATCCCGTCCAGGGCCGGATGGCGGAGGCTGCGCAGCCGGACCTCCAGGGCCGGGGCCGGAAGGGTCTCCCAGGAGTCATGGAGACGCTCGACACCGGCGCGCGCCCAGCCACCTTCCGGATCCAGGCGCACCGCAATGCGCCACCACTGCGCCGCCGTCCCCGGGTGGCCGCCCTCCAGGTGCCGGTCGCCGGCGCGCACGGCGGCCCGCGCCGCCACGGTCTTCACCGTCGCATCCCTGGCGAGGCCTTCGAGGGCGGCCAGGGCTTCCAGGTCCCCCGCCGGCGTCGCCTCGAGGAGCTCCAGTCGCGTGGTCTCGGCGTGTTCGCGCGCTCGATAGTCCCGGACGTGGGCCGGCGCGCAGGCTCCGGCGATCAGGAGCATCGCTCCCAGAGCTCCGGAGACGGACCGCTTCATGGCCCCGGGACTTCGGCGAGTCCCGCGAGGATCCTGTCGTGGAGGTGTCCGTTGGACGCAACGACGGGGCCCGCAGCGCAGCAGAGGGGTGCGCCGTCGGGCCGGCTCACCCGGCCCCCCGCCTCCTCCACGAGGACCGCCCCCGCTGTGAAGTCCCAAGGGCTGAGCACCCGCTCCCAGTACCCGTCGAGGCGGCCGCAGGCGGTCCAGGCGAGATCCACTGCGGCCGCCCCGGTGCGGCGCAGCCCTTGGAGATTGTGGATGCCCCAGGACCAGTCGGCCAGGAGCCGCGGCGCCATGGCCGCACGTTCGTAGGGGAGGCCGGTGGAGAGGATCGCGTCCACCAGCTGATCCGTCGCTGAGACGGCTGCAGGCAGCCCGTTCCGCCAGGCCCCGGCGCCCCGACGGGCGTGGAAGGTCTCCCCCAGCGCCGGCGTGTGGACCACGCCCGCCACGGGGATCCCGTCATGCTCGAGGCCGATGGAGACGGCGAAGATCGGCAGCCCGTGGACGTAGTTCGTCGTGCCGTCCAGAGGATCGACGATCCACCGGAAGGGCCCGCCGCCGCCGCGCTCCCCTCCCTCTTCGCCCAGGTATGCGTCCTCGGGGAAGGCCCCGAGCAGGGCCGCGGCGACGAGCTCCTCGGAGCCCCGGTCCGCCTCTGACACCAGATCCACCCGGCCCTTGTGCTCCACGGCCTGGAGTCGTCCGCGGTGTCGCAGGAGGAGCGCCCCTGCGTGGCGGGCCGCGATCAGCGCACGTTCGACCCGGGCCAGGGTCCCGTCGGGGGTGACGTCGATCCGGTTCATGGGGTTCCCTGTTCAAGGGCGGGGTCGGGGACGCCCACCTCGGCGAAACCCCGCGCCCGGATCGCGCAGGACTCGCAGCGTCCGCACGGGCGGCCACCGGGATCGGGATCGTAGCAGCTCACGGTGAGGCGATAATCCAGGCCCAGCGCGAGGCCCTTTCTGATGATATCGGCCTTGCTCAGAGCCATGAGCGGCGCCTCGATGCGGATCGGGCGTCCGCCAGCGGCGCCCTCCGCCGTGGCCACCGCGGCCAGGGCGTTGAACCGCGCCAGGTACTCCGGACGGCAGTCCGGGTACCCCGAATAGTCCAGTGCGTTCGCGCCGAGCACGATGGAGTGGGCGCCGATGGTCTCGGCGAGGCCGAGGGCCAACGCCAGGAACACCGTGTTCCTGGCGGGGACGTAGGTGGTCGGGACGCCGTGCCGCCGGGACCCCGTGCCGTCGGCGGGGACCTCGTCGTGTCCCGTGAGCGCGCTCTCGACCAGCCCGTCGAGAGCCAGGGGGACGATCCGGTGCTGTGTGACGCCCAGCGCCACGCAGAGGCGACGGGAGGCCTCGACCTCGGCCATGGCCCGCTGGCCATAGGCGAAGGAGAGGGCCCAGACCTCCAGACCCCTGGCCACGGTCATGGCCAGGGTCGTCGCGGAGTCGAGGCCCCCGCTGAGGAGGACGATCGCCCGCTCCGGGCGGGTGTTCGGCGTGTCTTGGTCCTGCATCGCTCGAGGGGTCGTCGGGGAACCGCCCCGGTGCGGGAACATTATGCGCTGGTGTTGGCGGCGGGGCAAGCGGCGCACTCGGGCTTGGAGCCCGGGTCGCAGGCGGCTTCGCGCTGCTCCGAGGCGGGCGTCGGCGCGCTCGCTCCGGGGCTCTTTCCCTTGTAGTCCGTGGCATAGAATCCGGTGCCGTTCAGCTTGAAGCTGGACAGGGACATGAGGCGTCCCACGTCAGCTCCGCCACAGGAGGGGCACTTCGTCTCCTCCTTGAACTGGGTCCAGACCTCGAACTTCCCGCCGCAGCTCTCGCAGCGGTACTCGTAGATCGCCATGTCAACCTCCTGGACGCCGAACCACCGGACGTGACCGTATTAATGACCCGGGGACCACTTGTCAAGCCCGCATCAGTCCTTCTCGTAGACTCCCTTGTCCCGCCGCCGGAGCCGCTGAAAGCCCTTCTCCTTGATGTTGGAGGTCGAGAGGACGTTCTTCACAGCGGTGAATGCGGCGGGGACCTTGCGTACCGGACAGCCGCAGCGGGGGCAGCTCGTCACCACCTCGTCGTGTCGCGCCAGGACTTCGAAGGGGTCCTGGCAGGTTCCGGCATTCCCGTCGTGGGCATATTGGTACAGGGGCATCACCCGCCTCCGAGGTTCCGAATCCGCCCCTAAGATAGTCTGACTGGCCGTCTGCGCAAGCCGATCCCCGGCGGTCATGCCCGGCGCCCCGCAGAGGCCCCCCGTGGTGAATCCGCAACGAACCAAACGACTTGCAGGAGTGGCACCTGTCTGTTAGTTGTTACCTGTTCATCTGGAGTACGGGCGCGACGCGCACGCGAGAGTTTAGGAGTCAATACATGGCGGCGAAGAAGGTGTGGTATCCGGGACCGGGTGAGACCCTCGACGGTCGTTTCTTCTTGCAGGAGTTGATCGGGGTCGGCCCCATTGCGGCCACCTACCGGTGTCACGATCAGGCCCTGGATCGGGACCTGGTGCTCAAGTACATCCATCCGGTGTTCCTCCGCCAGGACCAGCGGGACGTGAACGTCTTCCGGCTGTATCGGTCCCGGGGCTACATGCACCGGTACGTTGTCGCGGCGCAGGAGATCGTGGTGGGCGAGGGCTCCCTCTATCTCACCAAGGAGGTGGTGGACGCGATCCCCCTCCGCACCCTGCTGAGACTTCGGCAGGAGAACCTGGAGCCCTTCACCAAGAAGGAGCTGATCCACCTGACCTTCCAGGTCTGCGAGGCGCTCCGGTCGGTACACATGCTGGGTGTGATGGGCAACCTGAAGCCGGAGAACCTCCTCATCGATGAGGACCGGCTCCGGGTGGACGATCCCTACTTCCTGGTTGGCCGGCAGGACGTCCCGCCGGAGCACGGGACCTTCCCCCTCGCGGACCAGTACCTCGCGCCGGAGCAGCTTGCGGATCCCTCCGGGGAGCGCAAGGAGAGCGATATCTACGCGCTGGCGCTGATCATCGGCGAGGTCCTCGTGGGCAAGCCGGTCAAGGCCGGCATCGCGCTCAGCGATCAGGGGCCCTTCTTCTCGCCGGAGCTTGACGACGTCTTCGTGCAGGCGACCGCGTCGGATCCCGGGGATCGGTTCCAGTCCGTGCCGTTGTTCTGGGACGCGATCCGGTCGGTCTTCCGCGTCCCGGCCGAGGCCTTCGAGGGGCCCCAGGCGCCCATCGGCCTCATCCCGTCGTCCGTGGCCGCTGCCTGGAAGCAGGACAGCGTCACCGCCGTTGCGCCCGTCGTCGAATCTCCCCCCGAGACCCGCCCGTCCGTGGGGGACCCCACCGAGGAGGAGCCAGAAGAGGCGCCGGCCACGGTGGAGGTGTCCGTGGACGAGATCCTCTCCCAGATGCGCGGAGAGGTCGCCGGCCCGCCCAAGGACGAGGAGATCGAGCCTTCGCCGGTGCCGGAGGCCGTGGAGCCGATCCTCGAGCTCCAGCCCGAGGAGGAGCCCGAGCCCCTCGAGATCGACGCGGAGCCGGTGGAGATGGTGGAGGAGGCCGAGATCGTCATCGAGGCCGAACCCGAGGCCGAACCCGAGGCCGAACCCGAGATCGAGATCGAGATCGAGATCGAGGTGGAGCCCGAGCCTGCGGAAGCCCTCGTGGAGCAGGAAGAATACGAGATGACCCTCCAGGAGCTCCGCATCCCGGAGGAGATGGCCGCAGAGGTCGACGAGGGCATCATCCTGATGGACACCTCGGAGCCTCCCTCGCCGCCGGAGGGCGAGGGCCCCACGGGCACCATCATGTTCACGACAGTGACCGCGGACGAGGCCACCGCCGACGCGGCACGCGAAGAGGTCGAGGAGTTCGAGAAGATCATCGAGGGGACCCGCGAGTTCGTCGCGGGAGAGGGGTCCCTGGACGCAGAGGAGCTCCCCCCCGATGTGGCCGCTGCCGCGGAGCAGTTCACCGGGGATGCCCCGCCGGATCTGCCGCCGGAGGCCGAGCTGGAGCCCGAGTCCGAGCCCGAGGATCTCGGGACTGAAGTCTCGCCCGCGGAAGAGTTCGCCCCGGAGACCGTCGAGACCGATGCCGTGAACCTGGATCCCCTGTGGATCGAGGACGCGGAGATCGCGGTGGATCAGGATTCAGAGATCATCGAAGACGCAGAGATCATCGAAGACGCAGAGATCATTGAAGACGCAGAGATCATCGAAGACGCAGAGATCGCGGTGGATCAGGATTCGGAGATCATCGAAGACGCGGAGATCATCGAGGACATCGAGCCAGAGACGAAGGTGCCGGCCACCCTCCCTCCGGCGGCCGGCGCGGTGACCGACGCCGAGTACATCTCCCTGAAGCGGGTCGACGAGGACAACGAGCTGGACGAGGTCCTGAGTGCGGTGTCCCTCGATGCCAGCCCCGAGGACGAGGAGGAGATCCTCCTCATCGCCGGGGAATCGCCCCCGCCGCCCCCGCGTCGCCCCGCGGTCGTCGTTGCTCCCACCACCATGACGGCGAAGAAGCAGGAGAAGAAGAGCGCGGCGGGCCTCTGGGTCATCATCGTCATCATCGCCGTCGCCGGCGTGGTCGCAGTGTCCCTCAACTGGGACAAGATCACCGGGGGCGCCGGGAGGGGCGAAGACGACAAGGTCGCTGCGAAGGCGGACGAGGACAAGGGAGCGAAGGCCGAGAAGAAATCCGGGAACGAGGCCAAGAAGAAGGCGGACGCCAAGAAGGCCGAAGACAAGAAGAAGGCCGACGCCAGGGGGGCGGCAGCGAAGGCGGCCGCTGAGATGAAGACACGTTCGGACGACGCAAAGAGGGTCGCCGCTGAGGCAGCCAAGAAGGCCAACGAGGAGGCACAGGCCAAGGAGCGGCTGGCCAGGAAGGAGGCCGCCTTCAAGGAGAAGCTCAGGCGGGAGCGGGACGCCGTGGAGCGTCGCATCGCGTCGCTCCGGTCCGCAGGAAACGCCGCCGCCGGCGCGATGGAGAAGGAGATCGCGGCGGAGCTCAGCGCCCTGGACGCCGTGGAGAAGGGGCTCACCCCCGGGGACGCGGAGGCCCGGGCCGAGATCGCAAAATTCCGGGAGGAGGGGCAGGCCCTCATGGCGTCCATCGCGGAGGCCCGCGAGGCCGGCGGCGTTGCCAAGGACGAGGCCGCGCTCGAGGCCGTGGGGAAGCGTCTCCGGGCCACCAGGGCCACGATCACCGACTATCGCACCCGCTCCGGGAGCCGCACCAAGGCGGTGCTCGCCGCGCGGAAGTTCGCGGAGAGCAAGGCGGCCCTGCTGGCCTCCTTCGAGGAGAAGAAGACCCTCGACCAGTGGGGCGGCGTCCTGGATGCCGTCCTGGCCTCGAACGTCGAAGGCCTGGATCCGAAGAAGGACGCGGACAAGAAGCGAATGGACGAGGTGCAGGCCGTGCGTATGGCCCTCGCCGATGAGCGGAAGGCCTTCGCTGACGTGGTCACTGCGATCGCGGCCCTGGAGGCATCCGAGCGGCTTCCGGAGGTCACCGCGGCGTCCGGACATGCGTCCCAGGCTCTGGAGACCCACGTCGCGTCGCTCCGGGAGACCGAGTGGTCCGTGCGCCTGGGCGGCCTCCAGGAGCTGTCGACCAGCCTCGAGCCGCTCTTGATGAAGATCGACGAGAAGGTCGCCTGGTGGCAGCAGGGCGGGGACCCGTCCGCGGCCAAGGAGCAGAGCATCCTCGAGAAGGAGAAGAGCAACACCCAGGCGCGGGTCCGCGCCGTGGAGGCGGTCCTGAAGCTGGCGCTGCCCGAGACCCCGGTGGAGTGGCAGAACCATCTCGCTGCCGTTGACAAGCAGCTCTATGACGGCGCCGGGGACGTTCGCCGGGTCAACTGGCTCCTCCGCAAGGAGCTCGTGGACGAGACGAAGCAGGCCCTGGACTCCATGGACGGCGACCTCCGGGCCATCGAGAGGAAGGTCAGTCAGCAGGTCAGCAAGCTCAAGGCCAAGGCCGATGCCTGGAAGAAGGCCGGGAACGCCGGTCGCGCCGGGGAGATCGGTGGCATGGTCTCCGAGCTGGAGGGGATCGGAAAGGCCGCCACCGACACTCGGAAGGTGGTGAAGCAGGGCGACCTGTCCATCGCCAAGGCGGTGTACGATCCGCTGTTCTCCCAGTACAAGTCCGCCATGGGAAAGACCGCGTCGGTGGTGAACGAGAAGGTCACGAAGGCGGCAGGAGACGAGGGCACGACCGAAGTGGGCACGACCGACCCCCGGGGGGCCCTGAACGCCCTCTCCTGTCCCGGCGGGATGAAGCGCATGATCGTGAAGAACCCGCAGGCGAAGAAGGACAAGAGCGCGCCGGCCCAGGTCGGCTTCTGCATCGACTACTACGAGTTCCCGGGCAAGGGCTCCCAGCCGAAGGCCAACGTCAGCTGGCAGGCGGCGAAGGCTGCCTGTGCGTCCCAGGGCAAGCGACTCTGCGCAAACTGGGAGTGGCGGAGCGGCTGCGGCCCCAAGTTCTCCTACGGCAAGACCTACGATCCCAACCGGTGCAACACCGTGGACGAAGAGGGCATGGAGCGCCCGATCCTCGCAGCGGGCTCGAAGCCCGAGTGCCGCAGCCCCTACGGGCTCTACGACATGATCGGCAACGTCGCAGAGTGGACGGAGGAGATGACCGTCAACGGTGGTGACTCCTACAAGACCGCCGAGGACGCGACCTGCTGGCGGAGCGCGAAGCGCTTCGGGGCTTCGAAGAACGTCGGCTTCCGTTGCTGCGCGGATCTCAAGTAGCCCGCGCCTGTGCTCCCGATCCCCCCCCTGGTCATCGCGCTTCTGTTCGCCGGGCCCGCCGGGCCCGCCGGGGTCCCCGTCTGTTACACCTCTCCAGGGTTGGATCCCTGCACTGCAGTGGTGTCAGCGGTGCGCACCGAGCGCTGGGCCGAGGCGTCGATCTGCCTCGAGATCTGCCGGGCCGGTTTCGACGGCGTGAAACCGCCGTGCAGGTGGACCTGGCTGGAGGGACGCATCCACGAGGGCGCGGGCCGGGCCGATGACGCTCGAAAGAGCTACGGGAGCCTCGTGGACTGCGCACAGGTCCCCGAGCCGCTGCGATTGCTGGGGCTCTTCCGCCTGGCCCTGGACGCCGGTGACCACGAGAGGGCCCGCAAGCTGGGGCGCGCGCTCCTGGATGCACGTCCCCCCCGGAGCATGGCCGGTGCAGTCCGGCTCGATCTGGCCGAGGTCCTCCTCTCCCTGGGGCGGGCGGACGACGCGCAGGGGCTGCTCCCGGGGTCGCGGAGCGGCTCGACGGAGGAGCGTGCCAGGGTCCTCGACATTGAGCGCCGCGTGGCCCTGCTCCGGGGGCGTCGTGGGGACATGGAGACCCTGACCCGGCAGCTCCTCACGGATCTGCCCTGCGCTGCCCAGGCCCTGGCTCTGGAGGCCGATGCCGACGTCGGGTCCTGGAGCTCGGAGGCCCGCATGGAGCGCGCCCGCAGTCTCTATCGTTGCTGGCACTACGAGAAGGCCGCGGCGCTTCTCCAGGCCTGCGTCGATGACCCGGGGTGCCAGCGGCACCACCTGGAGGCCCACGAGCTCCTCGGCGAGATCCGCATGAACAAGCTGCGTGACCAGCCGGGCCTGGCCCGGGGGCACTTCGAGGCGCTGCTCCGGGGGAAGCGCAAGGTGGCGTACGCGACCTACATGACCGGGCGCAGCTTCATGAAGCAGGAGCGCTACGACGACGCGATCCTGACCTTTGAGGAGTACCTCCGGCGGTTCCCCAAGGGGGAGCACGTGGAGCGGTGCCGATACTACCTGGGTTGGTTGCCCTTCGACCATGGCCGCTGGCAGGACGCCCTCGCTCCCTTCGACGAGTTCCTCGCCATGCACGAGGGCGGCTCCCTCTACACCTACGTGCTCTGGTTCAAGGGGTGGAGCCTCTACAAGCTCGGTCGCATGAAGGCGGCGCTGAAGATCTTTGAGCGCCTCGGGCAGTACCGCAAGGACATCGTCGGGGGAAAGGGCCGCTACTGGGCGGCGGTGGTCCTGCACCGCCTGGGGCGACGCGAGGAGGCGCAGGCCGGGATGCGTGCGCTCATCGAGCGCTACCCCCTGACCTGGTATGGTCTCCTGGCCTGGTGGCGCCTGAGCGCCTGGACCGGCAAGGAGGTCCCCCATCCGTTCCTGGACCAGCCCCCGGTGGCGGAGACGGTCCATCCGGTGAATTGGGAGCCCAGGTGGCTCTCCGGCGATCTCAGGACGCAGTTCACCCGGGTGGGCGATCTCGTCCGCCTGGGCGAGATCGCGCTGGCCAGGGAGCTCTGGCGTCCGATCGCTGAGCCGGTCACGGCGCGGGTCCCCCCGGCCGCTCGACCGGGTTGGGATCTCTCCATGTCCCATGCCCTGGAGACGCCCGACGACGCCCGGGCCCTGGGCCGGAAACGGTGGCGCGTTCGCAGGGAGCTTCCTGGGCAGGCCACGGCGGCGCGTTGGCAACTCGAATACCCTCAGGCCTACTGGTCCCTCCTCGTCCCCGAGGCCGCCCGCTGGGGTCTCTCGCCCTTCTTCGTGGACGGGATCATGCGTCAGGAGAGCCGGTACCGGCGGGGAGTGGTCTCCTGGGCCGACGCCATGGGCCTGGTCCAGCTCATCCCCTCCACTGCGGCCCGGGTAGGTCGCCTGATCGGCCTCGAGGTTCCGCGGTTCCGCGTCTTCGAGCCCGCGGTCAACCTCCGCCTCGGTGCCGGCTATCTCGGCCTGCTCTTCCGGGAGTTCGGTGGCGTCTACATCCTCACGGCGGCGGCCTACAACAGCGGCGCCCCGGCGATCACGGGCTTCATGGCGCGGGAGAACCAGGGCATCGACGAGGCCGTCGAGGACATCGCCTACAACGAGGGCCGGAATTACTGCCGTAAGGTGGTCGGGCACCTGCTGGTGTACCTGACCCTCCACGCCCCCATCGAGGAGCGCAAGGCCCTGCTCCCCCATCTCATCCCCGACAAGGTGCCCCGCACCTTCCCCGGCGTGATTGATTTCTAGCCCGCGGGCTGGATCAGGCGCTGCGGCGGCGGAGGGCCAGGAGGCCCAGGGCGAGGAGGCTGAGGACCAGGGCCGGTCCCGTGGGGAAGCTCATGGGCGCGGCGTGGCGGCAGCCGCAGTCCGGGCTCGGACTGCCGAAGTTGGTGATCAGCTCACCATCGTCGTCCCCGCTCCCGACGTCCCCGTCGCCCTCGACGTCCTCGACGATGACCGGGCCGCAGCCGACCGCGCTCCATTCATCGCCACAGCAGTACCCGGTGAACTGGGGCTCGTCGCCGCAGAGGCAGCCGTCCTGGACCGCCTCCCCATTGGTGCACTTCACCGTGACGACCGTGAACTGCAGGGGGCCGACCATGTTGTCGCCCTCCTCGGTCTCCTTGACCACGTTGTCCGTGTCCGCGAGGGCGAAGGAGCGATAGACGCCGTCGGCAACGGCCTCCCACTCGTAGATCCAGGGTGCCGTCGCGTCCGGCAGCAGCTCGTCCACGTTGATGTTGATCTCGGCCCAGTCGCCGAGGTTGGGCGCGCCGCTGGGCCAGGTCCTGAAGAGGTCGATGCGGAAGGGCCCGGGGGCGACCTCGTCGCCGGTGTTCCGCACCACCAGGTCAAAGGTGATCCGGTTCCCCGCGACCTTTCCTGTGAAGCTCTCGATGGTCAGGTTCGGGCCCTGGGTGGGGGCGAGGGCTTCGTAGGCGACTCCACCCGGGATCGTGGCTGCGTTGTTCTCGTTGTTGGCCTCGAGGATCCCGTTCGAGATGTCCACCACGACCCAGGGGGTGTAGGTCCCGTCCCCCTCCGGCACCCAGTCCGAGAACAGCGCCAGGGCGTGCTCGCCGTTGGCGTCGAGGCCGCCGGGGATCAGGAAGAACTCCGCGTTGTCGGGCCACGTCTCCCCGGCGTCGATCGCAGCCAGCACCGAGTCCCAGTCGGGCGCGACGTCGGAGGCGTGGTCCCGGAACAGGTCCACCTCGATGTCCGCGGTGATGGGCTCGGTGCCGATGTTGGTCACCTCGACGATGTAGCGGATCACGTTCTTCCCGTCGATGGCCAGCACCGCGGCCTGGAACTCGGACACCACGAGATCGGGTCCCTCCACCGGGATCAGGACGTCGTCGAGTTTCGCCTCGTTGTTCTTCTCGTCGGACTCGAGGATCTCACCGAACTCCGGGTCCACGCAGTCGCAGTCCACCCGGAACCAGTAGTCGTGCAGCCCCTGGGACGCGGTCTCGGACACCTTCTCGAAGTCCGTCTCCAGGGCCGGTCCGAGGCCGTCTTCAAAGGACTGGATCCAGCCGTTCACGCCCTGCTCCGGCACCTCGCAGGCCTCGGGCTTCTGGGGCCAGTCCTCGTAGATGCAGAGCTTGAAGGACTCCTCAGAGGTGATCGGGAGGAGCCCCTGGTTCTTGATCTTCCCCTGGATGCGGATCAGGCCGTACAGGTCGAGAAACTCCTGGTCGACCCCCACCTCGGAGAGGATCAGGTCCGGCAGGAGGACGTTCTCAGAGCATTCGTACTGGGACGGGGCGGGGATGCACCAGTTGTTCATCCAGTTCGGCTCCGGGAAGTCCTCGAGGCCGTTCACCGTGAAGATCGGGTAGTGCCATCCAACGTCGCACTGGTTCAAGGTCGACTCGACCACGACCTCCTGCTGGGGCTGGAGTCCGGCGTCGACTTCGAAGAAGTCTGCGGGCTGCGGGTTGCCCCAGACCACGTCCACGTCCTGGCCCGTCGGGTCGTCGGGCATGAAGAAGTCCACGTAGGTGACCGCGTCTGTCGCGGAGTTGCCGACGTTGCGCACCACTGCGGTGAAGAGCACCCCCGCCGGGAAGTCCGGATCCTGGCCCACGGAGCAGTCCACGATCTCCAGGTCCGGCGCCGCGAGGGTCGTGTCATCGATGATGAACTCCCCGCAGACGAAGTTGTCAGGCTCCTGGCCCCCCTCGTTGCAGGAGAAGAGGCTGTCCACGAAGAGCATGAACTTGTACGGCTCGGGGGAGTAGGGGTAGGACAGGACGAAGGGGGGGACGGGCTCTTCGGAGAATGGGCCCATCTTCTCGGGGTCGGTGAACTGCCAGGTCTCGCTCGCCGCGGGCGCTGTCTGGCAGAACATGGGGTTGGTGTCGCACTGGCAGGTGTACGCGCCCCAGAAGTCCGCCCACCAGATCGTCGCGTCACACCACTCGTCCCCGGTGTTCTTGAAGACGATGTTGAAGGTGACCAGGGCCTCCGTCGGGCCGTAGTCCACCTCCATCTCGACGGTGGCCGTCAGGTTCGGGCCGCCTTGAGCGGCCGGGACGGCCGCAAGGACGAGGGCGCAGATCAGGGGGACTCCGAAGAGCAGTCGATGACGCATGAGGACCTCCAGCGGGGGGACTGGCCTGTTCGGGAACTTCATTATAGGATGGGCCTCCCCGGGGAACAAGGTCGCCGATCTCAGTCGCAGCGCTCGTTGCGGAGGAGGGAGACCGACTTGGATCCCTTGTTTACCACAGCGAGGTGGGGACACTGGGTGCCGTTCCAGTCGATCTCGACCACATCCACCGGGTCCTGCCCGCAGTCGAAGGGGTAAGGTCCCAGGTAGTCGCGGTCTCCTGCGGAGATGTAGATCCAGATCCGGCTCTTCCCCGTGGACGAGGTCACGATGTCCATGAATCCGTCCAGGTTCACGTCGGCCATGAGGACGCCGGTGGGCGTCATGTCCTCGGAGTCCGGTCCCTTCTCCAAGGGCTTGGCTGTCTCGAAGTGATGGATCGGGTCGTCCTTGCCGTAGGCGATGACCAGTGAACTCTGCAGGGCCACCACGACGTCGGGGATCAGATCGCCGTCCAGGTCGCCCACGTCCATGTCCACCGGGTTCGCGCCCACCGCGTACATGTTCGGCTGGCCGGCGGTGGTCTGGAAGGAGTACGTGTCCTGGGTCTGGGATCCGATGAAGTAGGAGAAGTTGAAGGAGCCCTGGTTCAGCACGAGGACGTCCGGAACCGGGTCCGGCTGGTTCGTGCCCGCGTCGTAGCTGATGCGATCCACCACGACCTTGATCGGGTCGTAGCCGACCTTGTCAATGTTGGTGAAGGGGCCTTCACAGGCGCCCGTCTCCGAGGAGGGGCAGAAGTAGGTCGGGTGAGGAGCGCAGGGGAGCGCCGGGTCGTTGGGCTGGCAGCACATGAAGCTGACCTGGTTGTACGTGTTCTCGCACGTGTTCCACTTCTGACCGTAGCGGCTGATATAGGCCACCGCCTGGGGCCACTGGTAGGTGCTGGGATCGCTGATGTCTCCCACCTCGGGCGCGATGAGGACGATGTCGTCCCGGGTGTCTGTGTCTGTTGTGCCGTTGAGGAGCCCGACGCCGATGCCCGTGGGGCTGCGCGGCCCGAGGAAGCCTCCCAGGGGCCAGAACCGACCAGGGATCGGCGGGGGGCCCTCCAGGCTCTCTCCGTCGCTGGTGGGATCCGATTTCAGCGGGCTCTTGCCTCCCCGGAGGATGTCGAAGTTCCCGCCGTCCAGGGCGCTGGCGGGGTCGGCGGAGGTGCTGATCGCGACGTCGAGGTAGGAGTCATCGTCGAAGTTGCCCACCACCGCGCCGCTGATCGGTGCTTTCATCCGGTAGGAAATGGCAGACTTCACGAAGGAGAAATTCGGGCCCGTGGGTTGGCCCAGGCCGAGGTAGGTGAGGAGGAGGGGGGTCGCAATGTCCTCCTCGACCTCGCCGACGTCCGGGAGACCTGACGCCAGGATCCAGGTCTGTTCCACGGGCTGGGTGATCACCAGGAGATCCTCACGGCCGTCGGGAGCCTGTGTGCCGTTTTCCTTGGGCCCCCCGAAGTCCGCGACCAGGGCCTGCATGGGCTCCACCTGGCCGCTGTCCCAGGTCGGCTTCAGGGGCATGGGGATCTCCACGGTGGCGTGGTAGTCCCCGTCCTCGCTCAGGAGGAGGGTGATCCGCCCGGTGCCCTTGTTGACCACGGCGAGGTCGTCCATGCCGTCGCCGTTGAAGTCGCCGGCCGCGAGGGCGTCGGGGCTCTCTCCTGCGTTGAGGAAGCGCTCCTGCCGGAAGTTCCCCTCGAACCCCGCGTCGGGGACGCCCCGGTAGATTCGCACCAGCTTGTCGCCGGGCGTGGTCACCGCGAGGTCCAGGTTGTCGTCCCCGTCGAAGTAGCCGCGGACGAAGCCCCCGATGGGAGCGTCGATCATGATCAGGGTGCCGGCCTCGACGACATCGTCGTAGTCCACGGCCAGGCGGGGGAGCTGGCTCCCGGTGACCTCGTTCCCCCACGTGCCCAGATCCCCTCCGATGGGGATCCCATCGAAGTTGAAGTAGCCGTTCCCGACGTTCTCCACCATGATGAGGGCCTTCAGCTCCTCGTGGAAGACGATCAGGTCCTGCACCGCGTCGATGCTGTGGAGGTTCGTGACGAGGAGCCTGGTGGTCCCGTTCCCGAAGCCCAGCAGGCTGTCCACGCCGATGTCGAACATCCCGGCGCCGTCGTTGAGGAAGGTGGTGACCGCCGACGATCCCTCCCGGCCGATGATGACGTCCACCGCTCCGTCGCCGTTGGTGTCGGTGTGCCCGATGTCGACGCAGCCGGTCACGCCGGTGAACTCGTAGGGATAGCCGAGGTAGGCCGGGGGGCTCCCTGGGACCCCGGCGGTCTTTCCGGTGTGGTGCAGCACATGGAGGGATTCGTTCTCTTCGGTGCTGATCACCAGGACATCGGGGCGGCCGTTCGACGTGACATCGGCGAGATCGATCTTGTTGGCCTCGAGCTGGACGTTTCGCTTCTCCTTGAACTGGAAGGTCCGGAGCCCCGCGGGTTTGGCGTCGGTCGAGGTGTCCTGGACCCAGAGGGTGACCACGTTCTCGTCCTGGTTCGCCTCCGTGGAGAGCAGGACGAGATCCGGGATCCCGTCGCCGGTCATGTCCATGAAGCGCGCATCCTTGGTCGTGGGTTTCGGCGCGACCAGCACGGGCGGGTCGAAGGTGCCGTCGGGGTGTCCCCACGCCACATAGGCCCCGAGGTCGGCGGTGACCAGCAGGTCCAGGGGCGGCTCCGCCGGATTTCCAGTGAGCCCGTCGCCCTGGAGCGCGTAGATGCGGTCGAAGATCGGTGCCTGCTCCTCCCCGGCCTCGACCTGGAGGGTCGGGGGGGTGACGAAGCGCGGGATCGCGATGATCCGGACATTGACGTCCACGTGGGTCACGTTGCCCAGGCAGTCGGTGCCTTCCACCCGGAGCGTGGTGTCCTGGGTCTCCTCGTCCTTGAGGTCGAGGGTGTCGACGTAGGTGTTCTTGGCGTTGGGCTCGAGGATGGGGAAGGACACGTCCAGCGGCTCCCACTGTTCGGGACCCCGCTGGATCAGGACCTGGAAGCCCTCGATGCCGCTGGTGGCCCCGCCCTCCTCGGCGGTGAACACGATGGACGCGGTCGCCGACAGCTTCTGTCCCGGGCTCGGGGCGATGATCTTGATCTGGGGGCCGCTGGTGTCGACGTCGAGGGGGATGACGAACTCCTTCGTCATGGCCAGCCCGTCGGTGCCCTTGATCTTCGACACCGCCTCCACGCGGAGCCAGGACGTGCCGTCCGGAGGATCGGGCAGGTCCAGTTGGGCGCGATCCACCTCGAAGGTGAAGAGGCCGTCCACGTCCGGGCTTGAGAGGGTGCGGAGCTTGATTCCTCCGGTCGGATCCGTGGGCCAGTGCTGGAAGAGCTTCACCTGCTCGATCCCCTTGGCCCCTTCAAAGCCGAGCGCGGTGTGCAGCGCCTCGACCCGGAACGTGATGGTGTCGCCGAGGTGCCAGCCACAGAGGGTCTCCGCGGTCTGGAAGATCGGGGGTCCGGAGCACCCGCAGAACTCACCGGGGGGGAGGAGGCGGATGGAGATCTGCCCGTAATCGATCGGGGGGACGACGTCGATCTCGGCGTCGGGGTCGACCACCCCGTCCGGCTCACCGGTGTCGGCTCCGACAACGTCCTCCTGTGGCGTGTTGCCCGGGCAACCGGTCAGGAGCGGCGCCATGAAGAACCCCGCGCAGATGGCCGCCAGGGTCAGGACTGGGTATCGACTGCGATTTCCTCGCACGGGATCCTCCCTTGGTATGGAAATCCCATGAAACCATTAAGGTATTGTCCGGTTGACCCCTGCCAACGTCAAGTTTCTGCCCCGTCGGGCAGGAGCGCTGCGAGGACATCTGCGTAGCGGGCTGCGAGGCGGGCCCGGGTATAGCTGCCCAGGACACATCTCCGGCCCGCCTCGCCGAGGCGGGCGCACCGTCGGGGATCCGCTGCGAGGTCCCGGAGGACCTCGGCCAGGGCGTCGGCGGATCCCGGGGGGACGCGCAAGCCCGCCCTGGCCTCCTCCTCCAGGAGCCGGGCGGCCTCACCTGGGCCTGCCACGAGGATCAGGGGCAGCCCGTAGCCCAGGATCTCCCAGAGCTTCGCTGGGATCCGCTCCCGGTGCTCCGGGGTGTCCTCCAGGCAGGCCACGGACGCGTCCGACGCGCCCAGGAGACGATGCACCTCGGACGCCGGGACCGGATCCATGAACGTGATGTTCGGCGCATCGGGTCCGGCCATGGCCTCGAGCGCGGCCCGGGAGGTGCCCTCGCCCGCGAGGAGGACGTGGATTCGTGGCTCCATCTCCCGGAGGCGCCGGGCCGCATCCACCAGGGTCTCGATGCCCATCTGGGTCCCCAGGGTGCCGATGAAGCTCACCACGAACGCGTCCGCGGGGAGCCCCAGGGAGCGGCGCCAGGCGTCCCGGTCCGGGGGCCACGGGAAGCGGTCCTCGTCGAGGCCGTTGGGGATCCAGTGGAACCGGTCCGGGGGGAGACCATGGTCCCGGGCCAGGGCCTCGTAGCTCGGGGACACGCCTACCACCATGGCAGCGCGGCGGTAGCTCCAGGTGATCATGCGGCCCATCGCGCCCCAGAACAGCGGATGATCCCGATGCCCCGGGACGGTCTCGGGCCAGTGATCCCGGATGTCCAGCACCACGGGGATGCCCCGGGACCGGCCGATGAGGATCCCGGCGGGGAGGAGCCATGCGTGGGGGGACGACGCGACCACCACGTCCCATCGCCGCTCGGAGAGCATCCCCCAGGCCGCGTGGGATGCCAGGGTCGACAGGCCGTCCGCGACCCGCCGCAGGGTCTGCCCGGAGCGGTAGAAGAGGTTGAAGGCGCGCACGACCTCGACCCCGTCGCGCAGCTCCCGCTCGAGGACCCGGTTGCCGTAGTCCACGCCCTCGAAGCGGCGGCCCGAGGGGTAGTTCGGAAACCCCGTGAGGACCGTCACCTCGTGGCCCAGGCGGGTCCATTGGGTGGCGAGGCCGCGGGCCCTCACTGCGGCCGCGGCCACCTCGGGTTCGTAGCATTGGGTGAGGAGCAGGATGCGCATGGCTGGCTCAGAGCTTGCCCAGGGCCTCGAGGATCCGCTCCGGGGTGAAGGGGAGGGACGTGAGCCTCACGCCGATCGCGTCGTAGATCGCGTTGGCGATGGCCGGCGCGGGGCCATTGATGCAGATCTCGCTGACGCTCTTGGCCCCATAGGGCCCCGACGGCTCCGGCGCGTCCACCAGGATCGTCGTCAGCTCGGGCAGGTCCCGGGTGGAGTAGATCTTGTAGTTGTTGAAGTCCGGGTTGAGCATCCGCCCCTTCTCGTCGTAGTGGTACTCCTCCGTGAGGGTGTGGGAGATCCCGTTGAGGACCCCGCCCTCGGTCTGACCCTCGGCCAGGCGGGGGTTGATCGCGAGGCCGCAGTCCACCGCTGCCACGTACCGCAACACACGGATGTCGCCGGTCTCCGTGTCCACCTCCACCTCCGTGAAGTGCGCGGAGAAGGGGGGAGGGGACTGGTGCGTGATGTGGGAGGAGACCGCCTGGATCTGGTGCTGATCCACCTCGTAGAGGCTCCGTATGGCGATCTGCCGGAAGGTGGCGCACTTCCCACCCGGGCCCACCACCGCCCCGTCCTCGACGGTGACGATCTCCAGGGGGAGGTTCAGGATCTGTGCACCCACCTTGCGGATCTGCAGGCGGATCTGTTCGGCGACCTTCTGCACGGCGGTGCCGCTCAGGTAGGTGGTGCTGGACGCGTAGGCGCCCACGTCGAAGGGGGTGGTGTCCGTGTCGGAGGAGTGGCAGATGATCCGGCCCACGTCCACGGTGAGCACCTCGGCGGCGATCTGGCTGAGCACGGTGTCGCTGCCCGTGCCGAGGTCCGTCGCGCCCACATGGAGGTTGAACGAGCCGTCGTCGTTCATCTTCATCCACGCGGCGCCCATGTCGATCTCCGGGATCGAAGAGCCCTGCATGAGGCAGGCCATGCCGATGCCCCGGCGCACGACGCCGGTCTGCGCCCGCCCCCGACCGGTCGCCCACCCGATGGCCTCCGCGCCCCGGGTGATGCACTCGGGGAGTCCACAGGAGGTGATGCTCTGCGCGACCCCCGCCTTGCCCTCGCCGAGGACCTCGAAGATCGGGCTCGACTCGCCCTCCTGGATATGGTTCATCCGCCGGAACTCGAGGGGATCGAGGCCGAGCTTCTCTGCGAGCTCGTCCATCTGGACCTCGAGGGGGAAGTAGGCCTGGGTCGCCCCGTAGCCGCGGTAGGCACCTCCTGTGGGCTTGTTGGTGTAGACCGTCTCCGCCTTGAAGTGGATCGCGTTCCATCGGTACAGGGGCAGGGTCTTGGAGCCCGCGTTGGAGGACACCGTGAGCGCGTGGCCGCCGTAGGCGCCGGAGTCCATGAGCACCTGGAGATCGATGGCGGTGACCTTCCCCTGCGCATCGGCTCCGGTGCGGAGCTTGATGACCATGGCGTGGCGCGTGCGCGACGAGATGAACTCCTCGGCGCGGGTGTACTCCAGGAGGACCGGACGGCCCGTCTTGAGGGTCAGGGCCGAGCAGACGTCCTCGATGAGGACCTCCTGCTTTGCCCCGAAGCCCCCGCCGATGCGGGGCTTGATCACCCGGATCTCTCCGGCGTCCATCTGGAGGCGGGCCGCGACGATCCGGCGCACATGGAATGGCACCTGGGTGCTGGTCCGGATCTCCAGGCGACCCCGCTCGTCGATGCGGGTGAGCGCGACGTGGGGCTCCATGGGGCAGTGCTGGCACTGGTGGAACTCGTACTCGCCCTCCACGGTCACGTGGGACGCGGCGAGCACCGCGTCCACGTCGCCCATCTCAGCGGAGACCGACGACGCCAGGTTCCGCAGGGGCTCGAAGGTGACCGGAATCGGGATCCTCGCCTCGGGCTCGTCATGGATCACCGGGGCGCCGTCGTCCATGGCGCGCCGGGGGTCGAAGATCGCGGGGAGCACTTCGTACACCACGACGATCTTCTCAAGGGCCTCCCGCGCGGCCTCGGGGGTGGTGGCCGCCACCGCGGCGACTCGATCCCCGACGAAGCGCACCTTCTTGTCCAGGCAGAACGCGTCGTAAGGTGACGGCTCGGGGTAGCCCTGGCCTGCGGTGGTCCAGGCGACCCGTGGGACGTCCTCCCAGGTGAGGACCGCCTTGACCTCTGGCATCGCCAGGGCCTCCGATGCATCGATGGAGACGATGTTCGCGTGCGCATGGGGGCTCCCGAGGAGCGCAGCGTACAAGGTCCCCCTGGGGAGATCGTCCGCGACGAACTGCGCCGCCCCGGTGGCCAGGGAGATCCCGTCAACCTTGTCTACCGAGTGGTGGACCACGCGGGTGTCTCTATCGCTCACCGTCGCCTCCCCCCCGCAGCCTGCGGGCAGCGGTTCCGACCGCCTCGATGATCTTCACGTAGCCCGTGCAGCGGCAGAGGTTCCCGTCCAGGGCCAGGCGGATGGCCTCCTCGTCCGGATCCGGGTCCCGATCGAGGAGGGCCTTGATCGACAGGACCATCCCCGGGGTACAGAACCCGCACTGGACGGCGCCCGCGTGGACCAGCTCCTCCTGGATCGGGTGCGGGGCGCGGACCGAGCCGACGCCCTCGATGGTGGTGACCTCCCGTCCCGCCGCCTGGGGGGCGAAGACCATGCAGGCGTTGACCGGGCGCCCGTCGAGGAGGACCACGCAGGTCCCGCAGGTCCCCTCGCCGCAGCCCATCTTCGTGCCCGTCAGGCCGTAGCGCCTCAGCATGTCCAGCAGCGACTCGTCCGGATCGGTGACGAACCAGCGCTGCTCTCCGTTCAGGTTGATCTCAATCCGCATGGTTGCCTCCCTGGCCGCGGCCTGTGGCGTCCTCCAGGCAGCGGCGGGTCCACACCTTGAGGAGGTGCTTCCGGTAGCGCTGGGAGTAGCGGAAGTCCCGGGTGGGCTCCACGGCGCCCGCGGCGATGGCCCCGGCCCGCACGAAGAGGTCCCGGGAGACCTGCTGGTTCTCCGTGGTGGTCTCCGCCTGGCGGATGCGCACAGGGAGGGGCCGCAACGCCCCGGCCACGATGCGGCAGGTGACCACCCGGTTCTGCTCCATCTGGAGGGTGGTCGTGACGGTGAGGCCAGCGTAGTCCACCTTGGTGCGGCCTACCTTGTGGAAGGCCCCCAGGTGGGTATAGCGGGGCACCGGGATCCGGATCCCGGTGACCATCTCTGCCGGAGACAGGTGGGTCCGGGGATGCCGGGCATAGAACTCGTCCGCGGTGAGGGTGCGGGATCGCCCTCCGGCGCTGCAGATCTCGAAGGACGCGTCCATGGCCAGGAGGACCCCGGGGAGGTCCGACCACGGGAGGACCTGGACCGCGTTTCCGCCGACGGTGATCCGGTTCCTGAGCGGCGTGGACGCGAGGCCCCGCGCCGCCCGGGGGAGGATCCCGCCGTAGAGGCGATCGAGGACCGGTGACGACAGCAGGTCCGCGACCCGGGTCCCTGCCCCGATGACCACGACGCCGTCCTGCTCCTCGATGGTGTCGAGGCCGAGGTCGGCCATGTCCACGAAGACCTCGACACGGCTCGGCAGGCGGACGCCGAGGCTGGTCCCTCCTGCGAGGACGACCGCCTTGCCGCCCCCCTGTTGGAGGAGCTTGAGGGCCTCCTCCAGGGTCCTTGGGCGGTGGTACTCCGCAATCTGGCTCATTCAGGCCTCCTTGGGCGGTGCTCCGAGGCGCGCATCATACCCCATGCCTCGGGGGCGCTCAAGGCGGCCGGCGCAGCGCGCTGGAGCCTGGAGCCCGGACGTTCTATACTCGCAGCGAGGTCGGTGGTGCCAGCACAACGGGAGGACGCCATGCAATTCAAGACCATCCTGTACGTCACGGACTTCTCAAAGAACTCCCTCAAGGCCCTCGGGCCGGCCATGGCGTTGGCGGAGGCGTACGGCGGAGCCCTCCGGATCTGCCACGTGGACGAGGAGGAGGCCCTCTATGCGTTTCGGGGATCTGACGACCTGTTGGAGTTCATGGACCGCATCGAGCGGGTGCGGGTCCAGCGCCTCGAGGAGCTGGTGGACGAGGTCGCCGCCGCGGGCATCGACGCAGAGATCGTTCGCCTGAAGGGCTACGCGTCCCAACAGATCCTCCGCTACACCCGGGAGGATTCCGTGGATCTCGTGGCCACCGCGACCCTCGGCGGCGAGGGGCTCAGGTCCCTCCTCATGGGGACCACCGCGTCCAACGTGATCCGGCACTGCGTCCGGCCCGTGCTCACGGTGGGCGCCCGGTGCGTCCCCCCGGAGCCGTACACGGTGGAGCGGATCATCGCGCCGGTGGACTTCTCCGAGTCGGCGCGATTCGGCGTCGACACGGCGGCGGATCTGGCGGAGCGTTTCAACGCGTCGGTGACCCTGGTCCACGCGATCAAGACCCCGTCGTTCATCCCGGGGATCGGTGACGGGGGCCTCACCGGGGGGCTGCGGCGCACGGACCACCGGGTACGGCTGATGGAGGCGGAGGTGACCCGCCTCTCGGAGCGTCTCGGCGAGGACCGGGTACGGCACGAGGTGTCCTCGGCGGTGGACGAAGCCGACGAGATCTCTGCGATGGCCGTCCGTCAGAAGGGCGACCTCATCGTCATGACCCGCCGGGGCGCCGGGATCCTCGAGGGTGTCCTCTTCGGCCGCATCGTCGAGGAGGTCGTCAAGACCGCCCCGATCCCCGTCCTCCTCCTCCCAGCCGACTAGCCCTCGCCCAGGGTGATCGCAAAGTCGACGTTGAACGCGCTTGACCGATCCTCGGGATCATGATCTTCACTTTACGTCGAGGCCTTGCGCTTCGGCAGAGGGAGGATCATGCCGAAGCGAGAGTCTGGAAGAGTTGATACCCCGTCGGCGAAGAAGCTTCTCTCCGCCCTTGTGCGCTCTCTATCGGTCGTAGAGGATC
>JBDRIT010000169.1:0-35607 GCA_043815665.1 Pseudomonadota bacterium | reverse complement strand
GGCAGGCGAATCGGAATGACGACAACCCAGGTGGCCAAGGTCCTGGAGCGCAATCGGTCGCAGGCGACGGGGTCTGTGCTCTCCGAGTGGATGAAGGCGCTTGAGACAGTTCTATCAAGCGGGGATGCCTGACCCCTTGTCCTTGGTCAGATCCCGGCGATTCTGCTATGCTTGGCGGAGCATCGATGGAACGGGTGGGGGATTACGAATGAGAAAACCAGCTCTCCTTGCGCGCAGCGCCCTCCTCATCGCGATCGGATGCCTCCTGAGCTGTTCGCCGGGAGGGGGAGCTGTCGAAGCAACGGACCTGGGACAGGATGTCTCCATCGGTGACGAGGGAGCCGGGATGGACGGCCGGGAACTCCGTTTCCCGGAGATCGCCCCCAATGATGTGTGGACCGTCCCCGACACGCCGGAGGACATCCCCGATACGTCGGAGATCCTCTCCGACACGCCTGAGATCCTCTCCGACACGCCATGCCTGGATTCCGGAGAGCCTGACGTCCTCGAGGTTCCCACCCTCTGCCAGCCCTGCTCCGTGGACGCTGACTGCGCGATCGCCGGTGGGACTGAGGAGGCGTGCATCTCCTACGGGGCTGAGGGGGCCTTCTGCGGCTGCGCATGCGGCGACGACGGCTGCCCCGCGGGGTTCAGCTGCGTCGAGGCTCTCACCCTCGACGGGGACACCCTGGAGCAGTGCGTCGCGGACTCCGGCGTCTGTGCCTGCAGCGACCTGTCGGTGACCCTGGGCCTCTGGACCCCCTGCTGGACGGAGAACGAGTGGGGGACCTGCGGGGGGGTGCGGGTCTGCACCGAGGATGGCTTGTCGGACTGCGACGCCGGGATCCCTGCGGAGGAGCTCTGCAACGGCCAGGATGACGACTGCGATGGGGAGACCGACGAGGACAGCTGCGCCGTCGGTGAGATCTGCGATCCAACGTTCCCCGGCTGTGTACCGGATCCGGCCCTGCTGCCGCCCCTCCCGATCTCCAGCGGCTCGGAGTGGAGAACCCTGGACGACGGCTCGGATCAGGGGACGCTCTGGACGACCATCGCATTCGATGACAGCGCCTGGGCGAGCGGTCCCGCCGAGCTGGGGTACGGCGACGGCGACGAGGCCACCGAGCTGTTCTGCGGCCCGAGCGCTCCTGCCTGCGACAGCGACAACCAGATCACGAACTACTTCCGCCATGGGTTCTACGTCCCTGAGCCCGCAGCCGTGCTGGCGCTCGACCTCAGCCTCCTGCGTGACGACGGCGCGGTGGTGTACCTGAACGGCGCCGAGGTATGCCGCCAGCACATGCCGGACGGGACGATCCTCTTCGACACCCTCGCGTCCAGCCCGGCCACGGGAGGGGCGGACGAGTCCACCTTCTTCCCGTGCCCGCAGCCGGACGTCTCCCTGCTGGTCACGGGCAAGAACGTCGTGGCCGTCGAGGTCCACCAGCATGACGGCACGAGCTCCGACATCAGCTTCGACCTCGAGATGGTCCCGACGATCGCGCCCAACGGGGCGCCGAACCCGCCGACGAATCCGCAGCCGGCGGACGGTGCGGTCGGTGTCGCGGCCGACCCGCTGCTCTGCGTCGACGTGAGCGACCCCGAATCCGAGCCCATGACCGTGACGTTCTACGGGCGGGAGTCCGTCTCGCCCCCAGAGGACTTCACCGTCATCGTCCTCCCGGATCCGCAGAACTACGCCTCCAACCCGAGCCTGAATGAGCTGTACACGGCCCAGACGCAGTGGTGCGTCGATGAACGTGAGGCGCGGAACATCGTGTTCGTCACCGGCGTCGGCGACATGGTGAACAGCGCCGGGAAGACGGAGGAATGGGACGTCGCAGACGCCGCGTTCAGTCTCCTCGAGGATCCCGGGGCCGTGGGGCTGGCCGACGGCATGGCCTACGGGATGACCGTGGGCAACCACGACCAGGTCCCCTTCGGGGTCTCCAGCAGCGGCGGCGACGAGGGCGCGACCACCACGAACTACAACAGCTACTTCGGTCTGAGCCGCTTCGCGGGGCGCGCCTACTTCGGCGATCGATACGATTTCGGGGATCCCGGCGCCTATCCGGAGAACATGGACAACCACTACGAGCTGTTCTCCGCCGCAGGGATGGACTTCATCATCTTCCATCTCGAAACCGAGATGGGTGCCGGATACACAGGGATCTGTCCGGAAGGCTCGACCTGTCGCGACGTGGTCCAGTGGGTGGACGACACCCTGGTCGACGTCTACCCGAACCGCCGGGCGATCATCGTCTCCCATGCGCTCGTGCACCCGAGCGGCGCCTCCTTCACAGAGCACGGGCAGGTCCTCTACGATGCGCTCCAGGACAATCCCAACGTCTTCCTGATGCTCTGTGGCCACCTGAGCCAGGCGAATCATCGCGCCGACACGAGCACCGTCGACGGCAAGGACCATACGGTCTACTCCCTCGTCGCGGACTACCAGGGGACCTCGAACGGGGGGAACGGCTGGCTCCGTATCCTGACCTTCTCTCCATTGAGTGGCGACGTCCACGTGGAGACCTACTCGCCCACCGTGGACGGCGGGCGCTACATCAACAAGCCGACGCCGCACGCGAACAACGCCCCCAACGACCCCTGCGCAGCCGACTGCTACACGGACGGCAACTTCCCCATCGGAGGAAACGAGCTGCTCCTGCCCTACGACATGGAGGTCGACCTCCCCTACCAGCTGATCGGGACGGTGGCCGGAGTGCTCAGCGGCGGGCAGGCCTGCGTGCCCTGGCCGGGGCAGCTCCCGGGGGTCGCGTACGAGTGGTTCGTCGAGGTCTCCGACGGAGCCGCGGTCACGACCGGCCCGCCGTGGACCTTCTCCACCCTCGAGGCCGCTCCATGACCCCGATCTGGGATCTGCACCTGCACGCGAGATCCGGGGTCAAGCACTCCACTTCACATTGTCCTGCCATGGAACCACGGCGAGAAATCAACAGATGGACCACCGGGTGCGTACAATCTGCGTACAGTCCTACCAGCGCAGTCAGCGCAGCCAGCGTAGCCAGCGATCGAAAATCAATGAATCTAAGGATGTTGGCGTGTTACATGCACGCGCAAAGACCTTCACACGGTGGAAGTCAACCCAGACCAGAACTAAATAAATTCAGACACTTGCGC
This sequence comes from Pseudomonadota bacterium, assembly GCA_043815665.1. Taxonomy (GTDB): domain Bacteria; phylum Myxococcota_A; class UBA9042; order CAIXZC01; family CAIXZC01; genus CAZNWW01. Next base: position 32,466 of record JBDRIT010000169.1, on the reverse strand, counting down.
ATCGGCTTACCCTCTTGGTGCGTACAGCGAGCGGACGGACCAGTAAATTTTTTCCCTTTCGGAAAGGACTGACAACCTGAAGGTGTGGATGCTCTTGGCCTCTGCTTCTGAACCTGAACTTGCCACAGAGTCTTGATACTGGTATATTACACTCCAGTCTGGAGACATGCCGGCAAGGGAATTCATGAAACCACTCGACTACTTCGCGATGAATCCGGTGTTCCGGCGAGAGGACTTCGAGCACGCACACACAGAAGGCCGCACCCTCGCAGCGGACACGAGCCAGACGGTCCTGAAGCAGCATGTGAGGAGCGGGAACCTCCTGCACCTCCGGCGGGGACTGTACGCTGTGGTGCCTCGGGGGCAGACACCGGAGACCGTCGCGGTGGATCCATACCTCCTGGCGAGCAGGATGACCGCAGACGCCGTGCTCGCCTGCCACACGGCGCTGCAGCTTCATGGGCGGAGCTATTCGATCTCCCGCCGATTTTCCTACCTGACCCGATCCCGGCCGACCCGCTTCGAGTTCCGCGGAGCGGAGTTCGTGCCCCTGCAGGTTCCCAAAGCACTCCGTACCCTTGACGACATGGGGGGAGGAATCCAGACGCAGATTCGAGCGGGGACCGCTGTCCGGGTGACAACCCTCGAACGCACCTTCGTCGATGTGCTTCACACCCCCAGTCGGGCGGGAGGATGGGAGGAGATCTGGCGATCCCTGGAGTCCGTGGAGTATTTCGACCTGGAGGCGGTCATCGAATACACCCTCAAGCTTCAGTCGGCCGTCACCGCGGCCCGGGTCGGATTCTTCCTGGAGCAGCACCGTGAGCAGCTCATGGTCGAGGACATCTCGCTGGGCCGCCTGGAGAGACAGGCCCCCGGCTCACCATCCTCGATGGACCGCAGGCGCGAGGAGAGAGGGAGGTTCTTCCCACGATGGAACCTGGTCGTCCCCCAGTCCATCGCCGACCGCGCCTGGGAGGAGGGGACATGAACCTGTCACCTGACGACCTGGCCCGAGAGGTGGCAGCGACGGGGTTCCCAGGGGACGCCCTCCGAAAGGTGTTTCGGCTCCTGTCACTTCTCGATGGCCTGAATACCCACCCGTTCCTGAAGGGCCGCCTTGCTCTCAAGGGAGGGACTGCGCTCAACCTGTTCCTCTATGATGTTCCTCGTCTCTCCGTAGACATTGACCTGAACTACCTGGGGGCACCGGAGCGAGAGGCGATGCTGTCCGATCGACCAAACATCGAGAGGGCCGTGGGAGCCGTCTGCTCTCGTGAGGATCTCCAGATCCGCCGGCTTCCGGTCGATCACGCCGGTGGGAAATGGCGCCTCTCCTACGCAGACGCCGCAGGAGGGACAGGCAACTTGGAGATGGACTTGAACTTCATGCTCCGAACACCCCTCTGGCCTCCCATCCAAATGGATGGCCATGCCGTAGGGTCACGGAAGGCGGCTCCGGTCCTGGTCCTCGATCCGCACGAGCTGGCAGCGGGCAAGCTCGCAGCGCTCATGGCCCGCGGCGCCAGCCGCGACATCTTCGATGCACGAAAGCTCCTCTCCGACGAGCGCCTGGATCCGGGGCGACTGCGCCTCGGTTTCGTCATCTACGGGGCCATCAACCGCCGGGACTGGAGGACGGTATCTGTCATGGACGTTACAGGCGATCCGAGGGAATTCGAACGGTCCCTGATTCCGATGCTGCGCAGAGACCAAGCACCGAGTCGGGGTCAGATCGACGAGTGGACCCGTCGCCTCACCGATGAGGTCCGGGAGCTGCTGGGGGGGCTCCTCCCTTTCGCTCCAAACGAGATGGACTTCCTCGACCGCATCAACAGGCACGGTGAGATCGACCCAGACCTGCTCACCGACGACGAACCTCTGCGTTCTACGCTTCGAGGGCACCCGGCGCTTCGGTGGAAAGCCCACAACGTACGCAAACATCGGGGCTTGCTGGAGGGATGACCCCACCCCCATGTGCGTACAATCTGCGTACAGCCTGACCAGCGCAGCCAGCGCAGCCAGCGTAGCCAGCGGACACAATTCAACGAGATCAATGATTTGTACCTGTTACACGCACGCGTCTTTACCTTCACACGGTGGAAATCACCAGTGGAAACTTTGACGAGGAGGGCCGGGGCGGCCCCGGCGCCTGCGTGATTCACAGGGATGAGCCCAAACCCTTGTTCCGTTGTGAGCCTGTGACCAGCCCGTCGCACTGCTTCAGGCAGGTGGAGTTCCTCGTCAGTGACAAGGACGACTGGACCTACTTCAGCGGCAAGCGCTGTGAAGACGTGGGCTTCAAGTACTGTACGTTCAACGGCTGCATCGAAGGCGGCGAGGGCAAGCAATGCGGGGAGGGGAACGGATCGCACCTGTACGCCTCCTCCGCCTGCGACGCCAAAATCCCGTACCGTGGATGGCGAGGGTGCCCTCCAGGCACTCGATGACCCCGACGACGTTCTCTGCGGGATCCAGGGCCGAGCCGTAGCCGGACATGTCCAGGTCGCTGTGAACCACCTTCTTCCCCTTGCAGATGTTCCGTGCGACGACCCAGTTGGCCGTCTCCTCCAGAGCACCCATGGGGACCTCCACCGTCGCGATGCCGTGGTCGAACTTCGCCTCCACCTCCTGCCACTGGGTCTGGTCACAGTGCGGATCCCACTCCATCATGGGGTCCTCCCAGTCGTTCAGGCAGATGTTGGACCGCAGCACCGACAGGTCCGGGAAGTCCTGCCCCTCGTACAGGAACTCCAGGTAGACGCGCGGCTGCTCTTCCGGGGCCGGCCAACCCAGAACCCCTTTCCAGGAACAAGCATTGAAGTCGATGGTCTGCGCGTCGATGTGGAGATAAGGCCCCATCGGGTCCGCATAGAGACCGACGTTGGGGAAGATGCCGGCAATGACCGACTCCAGCTCCTCGCGCTCCTTGATGACGTAGTCGATGTCCACGCCCGGCTCGGTGCACTCGATTCCCTCGGGGACGATGATGCGGACGGACTCTCCCTCAACAATCCACCCCCCCTCGGGGACCACGATGTCCGGTTGATCCGGGGTCGGGTCCTCGACGGGATAGCAGGTCTCCTCACGACAGTTGACCACCCCGTCCACTGCGCGGCCGCCACGGCCGTACCCGTCCACGTAGTCGTAGCCGATGAAGAAGGTGCCCGGGACGTCGTTGCCCGGGTTCCAGTCGTAGCCCCAGGAGTTGACCACCCGGAAGGACTGGTAGAAGTCGTCGTAGGCGGCGAGCAGCACTGCGTGGTACCCGCTCAGGCAGTTGTCGTGGGGCGGGAAGCACTCCTCGCAGCCCTCGATGGGCTTCCCTTTGGAGTCAAGACAGTCGCACCGGCACCACTCCTGCCCGTCCGAAGCCATGGGGGGCGGCTCCTCCGGGGCCGAGATGTGGGGGAACGTCTCGTCCTCGGTGGACTCGTTCCAGCCGGTGTTGTCGAAGATCGGGAAGCTGTAGGCGACGGGATGCCCCTGGGCGAGGGCGGCCTTCACCGCCTGGCTGCTCCGGCCCTGCACCGGGTAGTGAGACGTGAGGCGCAGCATGCCCTCCTTTGCCTGCACCAGCTCCTTCGGCTCCAGGTCCTTGGCCTCCTGCTCGTTGGCCGCGCAGCCGTCCTCGAAGGGCGGCCCTGGCATGGGCCACTCGGGATAGGGCACCAGGGGTTCGAGCTCCGCCGTCTGCGCGGCCGCGCCGATGAACCAGCCGCCGTCGCAAGGCTCGTCCATGCCGTGCCCGAGCTTCCAGAGGTGGGACTCGGAGAGCTTCTGCGTCTTCCAGTGGGCGCGGCAGTAGGCCAGCTCCATGGCCCCCGTCATTGCGTTGACCGTGCACCACCCGAAGGGTCCCTGGTCGTGGATCTCGAAGTCCAGGCAGTCCATGAAGAGATCGTCGCTCTTGTCCGGGAGGTCCAGGGGAGCGTCGGCCTTGCCCGGGTTGAGCTGGGCCTCGAGGGGCATCCCGATGGAGAAGTCCTGGGGCGCAGAGAGCAGGCAGACGACCTTCCCCGGCGCCACCTCGGTCTCGATGCACCGGCCCACCGTACCGGCGGGGACGTCCGGGACCGTCTCGCCGGAGCAGTCACACGTCCCCCAGGTACCGTCCGCTGCACAGGTCCGGGCGCCGAACTGGTAGAGGATCGGACAGTCCTCGCAGGCCTGATGCTTCCCCGGCGTGCACTCGGCCCCGCCGACCCCGCCGCCCTGGCGGCCTGCCTGACGGACGTCCTGGCGCGCATCCCCTTCGACACCCCCGGACCACGCCCCCGACGGCTGCCACCTCTCCCTGCCTCTCACTTGGGACCGACACTGTGGAGACAGGAGGACGCAACCCGGGCGTGATTCCATACTGTTCGATGACCTCTCAGGCCCAGTCCTTTCGGGCCCTGACCGCTCCGTCCCCATGGGTTGCTCGAGGGAGAAGCCGCCCACCCTCGCGCACAGAGCGGCTATCCACCTCGGTCTGGGCCGCGGCGAGGGAGGCGGGGTCGTTCACGTCGAGCCGCAGGCTCTCCAGGGGCAGGACACCGGCCTCCACCTTCAGGGCCTCCAGCGCGTCGTCGCGCCGCCCCGTGGCGAAGACCCTGTGGCCCTGCGCGACCAAGTCCAAGGCTGCGTGGCGGCCGATGCCGCTGGTTGCGCCGGTGCTCAGGATCGTCTGGACCTTCATGGGGACGCCTCTCGATTTGATCTCTGTTTCGGGTTTGTCGAGAGGGAACATCGGCACGGGGGTTGAGTCCACGACCGAAGGCATATACCCTCTGGGCGGCGCAGAAGTACCCGAAACCAACATCCACCACCTGACGAGGTCTCCATGAATATCACCATCCTCTTGGTCGCCCTCCTCCTCGCGGTCGCCTCGATCGTGTGGATCTGGATCAACAAACGGACGATCGCCCTCGACAACATCCGCTCCAAGCAGGTGCCCTACCCCATGCCGCTCAGGGTCGGCGTGACCGTCGGCGCGTCCCTGGTGTTCATCGTCGCCCTGCTCCTCTCCTCGATCGTGTACATCGGTGACACGGAGATCGGCCTGGTGATCAAGAAGTTCGGCGGCGGCTCCCTGCCGTCGGGTGCGATCGTCGCGCTCAACGGCGAGGACGGTCCCCAGGCCCAGGTGCTGACGCCGGGGTACAAGCTCTGGTACTGGCCCTGGCAGTACCAGATCGACAAGAGCACCCAGCTCCTGAGCATCCCCAAGGGGAGCATCGGCGAGGTGGAGGCCCTCGACGGTGCCCCGCTCCCTGACGACATGATCTACGCGCCCCCCTGGGAGGATCCGAAACGGATGCTCGACGCGGAGTCCTTCCTGAGCGCAGGCTACGGCGGCGACCAGTCCGGGGACATCGGCTACAAGGGTCCCCAGTCCACGGTCCTCGTCCCCGGAACCTACCGGTACAACCCGCGCCTCTTCCGGATCACCCAAGCGCCCCTGACCAACGTGGACGTGGGCCACGTGAAGGTGGTCAAGTCCAACGTCGGGGACATCCCAGCGGCGCGCATGACCGTGATCAAGGAGCTGCGCGAGGAGGAGGTCGACATGACCGAGGAGGAGCAGGCCATTGCGCTGGACGAATTGCGCATGGAGTTGACGCTCCAGGCCGAGGTCGAGGGCAAGTCCAAGGAGGAGACCCAGGAGATCGTCAAGGCGGCCCGCCTGCTCAAGACCACCAAGATCATCCTCAAGGAGATGGAGCGGGAGGTCCCGGATCGTCTCGCGAACAAAGGACAGCGCGGCATCTGGCGGGAACCTCTCTATCCGCGGCAGTACTACCTGCACAACGCCGCCTACGAGATGACCGACATCCAGACCCTGAAGGTGCGCGTCGCATACTCCGGCGAGGAGGCGAGTGAGCAGGGCGAGCGCGCCGACCTCTCCCTGTCTCCGATTCAGGTGCTCACCAAGGACGGGTTCAAGTTCCCCGTGGACGTGCGGGTCATCTACCACATCGAGCCCGAGGACGCGCCCCTGGTGGTCTCCACCGTCGGGGACGATGAGCACATCCTGAAAAAGGTCATGACGCCCGCGGTGCGGTCGATCTTCCGGAACAACGCGCAGGGCGTCACGGCTCTGGCCTACGTGAAGCAGCGCCTGGAGCAGCAGAAGAAGAGCACCCTGATGATCCGCACCAAGCTGGCGCCCTACGGCATCAGCGTGGACGAGGTGCTCATCGGCGACGTGGGGGGCGACACCAACTCCATCGCCACCCTCCTGGCCACCCAGACCAACCGCCAGCTCGCAAAGCAGCAGCAGATCACCTACATGGAGCAGCAGAAGGCCGCGGAGAAGCGCAAGGCCCTCACCAAGACCGAGCAGGAGGCCGAGGAGGAGAAGAAGCTCGCCCAGGCCGAGTACGCGGTGAAGATCGCGGCCCAGAAGAAGGACGAGATCATCATCCAGGCCCAGGCCGACGCGGAGAAGGTCACCATCGCCGCGGCGGCGGAGGCCGAGCGGATCAAGGCCATCGGCGAGGCCGAGGCGGACAAGTACCTGAAGAAGGCTGCGGCCATCGGCAAGCAGCAGGTCGCGGTCCTCGAGGCCTTGGAGCTGGTCGCATCCGGAAAGATCCGCATCACCCCCGAGGTCATGGTCTCCGGCGGCGACGGCGGATCCGGCGGCACCATGAGCGCGCTCATGGGCACCATGCTCGGCGACATGGTCACCCGCCAGCCGGGGTCACCGGAGTAAGCACAGCGCTGATCACTTCGCCATCAAAGGGGTTCTTCGCCCTCCAGGGGGGATGAGGAGGGCATCGGCGGAGCCGATAGAACGCTCCAGTGGAGCGTTCGGCCCGACGCAAGGGGAGCGAAACGAGCATGCCCCAAAGGGGTCACGGGGGCGCGATGCTGCAACCAATGACCGCGGGACCCACCTCTGGAGTCATCACCGGAAAAAATGTGTGGGTTCGTCAGACGTTCACGTCCACGGCGCCGGCATTCCCTGCCATGCGACATCCATTGCTGCGGGGCCATGCTCGTGATCCGACAACAACGGGTTTGGATCCCACCCGAGCCGCAGCCTTGATCTCATGGACACATGCGCCGGAGCTACGCTAGGATCCTGGGAACGGAGGCCCCGCTGAACACCATACGCCAACCCACCCTCGCAGCCCTCCTGGTCCTCCCGGCAATCCTCGTCCCGGCGATGGCCAGCGGCGCGATCCAGGCGCACTTCTCCGTGCCGGATCAGTTCCACCCCGCCCGAACCCTGGTCCTCGCAGAGGCCCTGCTCGCCCTGGTGCTGGCCCTCGGGGTCGCGTGGCAGCAACGGCGAAACGTCCCCTGGCGCGCCCTCCTCCTCTGCGGGGGGATCACGGGGATCGGCCTGGCCCTCCGCCTGGGAGGCTCCCAGTGGGCCTGGTTCCACGAGAACCGGCACGGGTACGGATACTTCTCTGCGATCGCCCTGGGCGGCTCCGGTTACCTGCCACCGTCCACCTACTACGTCCTGATGAACTTCGCCACCTGGCTCGGTCCCCCCCGCGAGGGGACCCTGCTCCTGGTCAACGCGCTGTTCTCCGCGGCCACCGTCCCCTTCCTGGGCCTCGTGGCCCGCCAGGTCTCCCTCAGCCCGGCGGCGGGCTGGGCCGCCATGGGGCTCTGGGCCCTCTCCCCTTACGCCATCCGGCTGGCCGCGACGGAGATCTACTTCAACGTCGGCCTCTTCTTCTTCACCGCAGCCATGGCAGCGACCCTCCACGCGCTGCGCCGGATCAACAACCGGGAGCTCCCAATCACGCCGCTTGTCCTCGCGGCGCTCTGCGCGGCCCTCGCCGCCCAGACCCGGGCCACGACCCTCCTCTGGCCCGCGACGGTGGTCCTCGTCGCCCTTGGCGCAGGGGAGGTGACGACCCGTCGCCGCTGGCTGGCCCTGGCGGGCCTCACCGCGGGGATCGCGTTCCTCCTGCTCCCCAAGGTGTCCCTCTACCTGGATGGAGACCTGGGCGGCGGACGCTACCTCGATCCCGGCGGGCTCTTCTACAACCTCCGCCGGCTGACAATCATCGACCATCGCACGGTCTCGGCCCTGGTTGCGCCCCTCGCCCTGCTGGGAGGAACGCTGCTCATCCGGGGACGCCGCCCCCTGGGCATCGCGGCCACCCGTGCGCTCATGGCGCTCGCTGCCTTCCCGGGGATCCTCTGGGGGGCCACCCTGGTCACCCGTGTACGCTGCGACGGGTTCATCTGCATCCCCTCGGTCTCCTTCTCTCATTGGAGGGAAGGAATCGCAGCGCTGATCGGTGCGGTCCTGGCCATGGCCCTGACCCGGGTCGCGGCCCGGAGCCCGCGCTGCGCACTGGCGGTGCTCCCGGAAGGGCGAAGAGGAGGCTTCGTCGTCCTCGGCGTCGCGCTTCCGGTGATCACCTCAGCGATGATCACCGCCAACCACGTGGCCCGCCTCCGTTTCGACCTCGTCCCCACCGCGCTCCTCACGATCCTGGCCGGCGTCGGTGTCGCAGGGGTGGCGGCGCTGCTCCCCCGCCGCCGGGGCCTCGCAGCGGCAGCAGGCGTCGCCCTCGTCCTCTCGGCCCTGATCCCCCTGCCCCATCTCCGGCGCTCCTACGCGGATCCCATGGAGCACCGCTTCCTCCAGCAGGAGGTCCTCCCGCGCCTGGCCGAGCTGGGCGACCGGGAGGTTCGGATCGTCTGCCCACTGGAGTCCACGAAGTCCGCCCAGCTGACCCAGGGGTGGTGGGCCTCGAACCTGGCCGACGTCAGGACGGGAGCGCAGCGCTCGGAGCTGGAGGACCCGGGCAATGAGGGCGCGCTGTACGCCTACGTCGGGTATCCCTGCGCCTGGAGCCACGGCCACTGGGAGGAGGATCGCTATGTGGACGAGGACGGGGTGGCCTGGTCTTCCCCCCCGCCCTACCCCCCGGCGGAGCACCTCGAAGGCGCCCCACGCATCCATCCTGCCTGCGCCGCAAAGCTTGCCGGCCGCAGCTGGCGGGCCGTTGTGACCCTGGATCTGCCCCTGGACGCATTGGAGGGGAACGTGGCCCGGATCCACCCGGCCCTCACCCAGGTCACCATCGGGCTCTACGAGGCAGCGCCGGCTGTGGAATCCCTGCACACTCCTTGACAGCCCTGTCCTGTCTTCCTCGGACTGGAGTAATGGTACTCCACGGACATCACGGAGGAACGATCGGAACGGAGGAACGCGCAGGGCGTTCTGTTGCGACGGTGGTGGGGCGATCCAGGGCAACAGATCCCCGACGCTTCATGCGGATGTTGAACCAGCGACAGAAGGATGAATGCGCCGAGCGGGTCCAGCTCGAGAGGTGCTCCGGACCCTCAGGCTCCTTCGGTCCCTATGGCTCCTTCCTTGTCGGAGCGCGCTTGCTTTGCGCCTCGAGATACGGGGGCACGAGGATGCCGGAGCAGAGACGGGATCGATTCCTACGGATCTCGGGACCAGCCCGTCCTGGTCTTCGCCCACCATCCCCTGGTGGCCCTGGAGCTGGAGAGCTTCTCCCTGGAGGAGCGCGGAGCCCTGCTCGACACCCTGTTCGCCGGAACGTCGGGCCAGCACGTCAAGGCGTGGTTCGCTGGCCACTGGCATACCAACGTGGTGGGGACCCTGCCTTCCGGCCATCCGATGGTGGTCACCGCCGCGACGAAGGACTCTTCGGCGGTTCGAGTCGTCCAGGTCTTCGCGGACGGCAGCATCGACTGCGAGACGGTCCACGAGAACGAGGGGTCTGACGCAGACGATTGACGTTTCAAGGCTCGGTCGAACTTCACGTGACGTGGTGCCCGGCCCCCGGGTCAGGGCAGGAGTGATCGGCGGTCCCACAAGCCCCGGGGCCAATGTTCATGCACCCTGCCCGTTCCCTCATCCCCACATTTTCCCAGCCGCTGCGGGAGGGGCTTCCGAAGGTGCCCCGATTCCCAGAACTTCATACATTTTGGGGCTAGAGGCAGTGGTTGAGGCCCAGGTTGTCGAAGGTGTTCTGGGCGAAGCCGTCCCACTCCACCGCCGGGTCGAACACGTCGGTCCCGTCGGTGTCGCCGTCGGTGACGGAGCACTTCCGACGGAGGGTGTGGTTCTGGGTGGTGACTTCGCCGGTACCCCAGAAGTCGATCCCCGGGTTCTCGGCGAACTTGCCGAGGATGTCCTGGACCACGCCGTCGCAGACCAGCTCCACCACGTCGTCGCCATTGAAGAACGTCACGCCGGGGGTGGTGAAGTTGCAGTAGGTGTCTACCCACGCTGCGTCGAAGCTCGGGTGGCAGATGACCCAGACATCGCCGACGCCCAGGGTCAGGTTCACGTCGTCGGTGAGGATGTAGGAGGTGCCGATCTCGGGGCTCTCGTTGAAGTAGAAGTTGATCCCGCAGGTGGTCAGATCCAGGCTCCCGGGGCCGAGGTTGACGATCTCCACGGCCATGTTGTTGCTGCTGCCCTCGACGTACTCGGAGATGATCGGGTTGGGAAGATCCCCGCCCTGGCCGGTGATGACGTAGTAGAGCGGGAAGTCGTCGTTCTGGTCCGCGACGTCACCCTCGTTGTACTCGTACCTCAGCCCCTCGGCCGGCACGTAGTACACGTGGATCTCCACGTCCACGATCTCGCCCGCAGGGGTGATGTCCGCGGGGATCGTGGCCTTGTACTCGTCGTTGTTGTCCACGTCGACGTTGTAGGCCATCGGGGCCACCACGGCCTCGAGCATGGCGTCGGTGTAGACCACCAGGTCCACCTCGATGTTCATCCCCTGCCCTGCGGCGTTGGTGACGCCATCCATGTACACCTGGACATAGACGTCGATCGCGTCCGCGTCGTCCACCTCGGTGCCGACGTTGGGGAAGGCCTGACCGGCCCAGTCGATCTCGCAGGCGTCGGGGATGTCGTCCACGTCCGCGTCCACCGCGTCGTCCCCGAGGGGGCAGACGTCCAGGGAATTGGGGACGCCGTCGTTGTCGTCGTCGCCGCAGCCCGGGTCGGTCCCGCAGTCGTCCACGTCGAGGCAGTCAATCAGTTCGTCAAGGTCGTTGTCCTCGCCGTCGGTGCACAGGCCCACCTCGTTGGTCGGCGGCGGGGTGTCGAAGGTGACGGTGAGGGTGTAGGGACCCGCGTCCGTGTCCCAGTTCGCGTCCACGATGATGAAGTAGGTCCCCGCAGGGAGGACGCCCACGAGCGCCGCAGCGCCGGAGTTGCCGGTGTCGCAGCCAAGCTCGAAGGCGCTGGAACAGGATCCAGCGAAGAGATAAGCGGCGGACCAGTTGGAGGTCCCGTCGAAGTCATGGGTGCCCGCGACCATCATGGTCTCGCTGAGCTCGAAGACGTAAGCGACGTCCTTCGCAAACTCACTGTCAGCTGAGCAGCTGCCGATGTGCTCGTTGCTGAAGAGGCTGGTGTCCCCGGTCACGACGATCTCCGTCCCCGCGTCCCCGAGGCCGATGGGCGCCATGGCCAGGGGGATGGGGTTGTCGCAGGACGCGCCGGCGCAGGCGGCGTCGGAGGCGCAGTCGTCGTCCACGCAGTCCGCGACGCCATCCAGGTCGTTGTCCTGGCCGTCGTCGCAGAGGCCAATCTCATCCGCGGGCGGCGGCGCAAGGAAGTCCACGATGAGGCTGTAGGGACCCGCGTCGCCGCTGTAGGACGCGTCGACGATGATGTAGTAGGTCCCGGCGTCCAGGGTGAGGCCGAACTCCGCGGCGCCGGAGTTGCCCACGTCGCAGGCCAGCTCGCTCGCGGCCTCGCAGCTCCCCCCGAAGAGGTAGGCGGCGGCGTAGTAGTAGGTCCCGTCGAAGTCGTGGGACACGGAGACCAAGAGGGGCTCGGTCAGCTCGAACACATAGACGTGCTCGGGGGACGAGGCGGTGTCCACGTCGCAGCTCCCCTCGTACTCTGAGGTGGCGTCCGTGGTGTCCCCGGTCAGGACCACCTGGAGGCCCGCATCGGCCAGCGCCACCGGCCCGTCGGTGAGGGGGAGCGGCGCCGCGCAGTTGTCTCCCAGGCAGCCAGAGAAGCCGAGGCAGTCGGGATCCGCGCAGTCCGCGAGCTCATCCCCGTCGTTGTCGTCGCCGTCATCACAGATCTCGGTGGCCGAGGTGCACTCCACGACGAAGTTGTCCACCCGCCAGGTGTCCGCATCGTCGCCGATGTAGCCAGCGCCGATGCGGACGAAGTCCTGGGCGCTCACGTCGAAGAGATGCGGCCCGGACGCGGACCAGGCGGAGGTGAGGGCGTCCAGGGGCAGCTCGATGTTCTGCTGCGGCGCGAAGCCGTCGAAGATCGCGAGCTGGTGGCTGAAGGCCCAGGTGGCGAAGTCCGCCGCCTCGTCGAAGGTCACGGAGATCTCGGCGCAGGCCTGGACGTCCAGGAGCGCACCCACGATCCAGTAGGCGTCCGTCGCGGAGCAGCCCGCCGCGAAGTCGAACTGGGCGAACCCGTTGAGGGTCAGTGGGTCGCCGGTGATCTCCCAGCCGCAGAACGCGTCGGTGCCGTAGATGCCGCCCTTGACGTCGGCGCCGGGCAGGTAGCTGAAGTCCTCGGACCAGGGCAGCGCCTCGGGGCCGCAGATCTCCGGACCGCAGTCGTCGTCCTCACAGTCCGCGAAACCGTCATCGTCGTTGTCCACGCCGTCCTGGCAGTTGTCCTCCGCCGTCACCGGACCCGCGATGTCCACGGTGAGCGTGTACAGCCCGGCGTCCGAGGGGTAGGAGGAGTCCACGACGATGTAATAGGTCCCGGCCTCAAGTGCCAGGGCGTTGATGACCGCCGGCGCGGAGGTCTGGGCGTTGCAGGCCAGCTCGTTGTCCGTGATGCACTCGCCTGCGAAGACATAGACCGCCGGCCAGAGGCTGCCGGAGTCGAAGTCGTGGGTGATGGTGACGTTCGCCTCGGTCTCCAGGACCAGCTCGTAGACCCGATCCTTGGCGGCTTCGGTGTCGCTGTCGCAGGATCCCTCCACGTCCGCGTCGGCGGCGGAGGTGTCCCCGGTCTCCACGAGCTGGAGGGGCAGGTCCCCCGCCACCACCGCGGCACCGCCGTTAAGCTTGTACGGCGCGGCGCAGGATTCGCCGGCGCAGGCCGCGTCGGCGGCGCAGTCGCTGTCCGCGCAGTCTGCGACGCCGTCGCAGTCGTTGTCCACGTCGTCGCCGCAGGTCGTCTCCGCCAGGCAGGCGGCGTCGCCGGTGCACTCGTCATCGCAGCAGTCGACGAACCCGTCGAGGTCGTTGTCCAGACCGTCGCTGCAGCTGGTCTCGGTGTCCACCGGGGCCATGAAGCTCACGGCGAGGGTGTACGCGGCGGCGTCGGACCCGTAGGAGGCGTCCACGACGATGAAGTAGGTCCCGGCTTCGTACACCGCGTAGTCAATGACCGCCGGATCACTGCTGGTCGCTGCGCAGCCGATCTCGTTCTCCGCCGTACACGCGCCGGCGAAGACGTACACCGCAGGCCAGTAGTAGCTGTCGTCGAAGTCGTAGTCGACCTTGACCGCCATCGCCTCGTCGAGGGTGAAGGTGTAGACCAGGTCGTTCGCAGTCGCCGTGTCGCTGTCGCAGGAGCCGGTGAGATCCGGTGTTGCCCCGGAGGTGTCGCCCTGTGCCACGATCTGGAGGCCGCTGTCGGCCGCGGTGATCGCTGCGCCGCCGGTGAGCTCGAACGCGGTCTCGCAGACCTCTCCCAGGCAGCCCACGTCGGCAGCGCAGGTCGGGTCCGCGCAGTCGGTGAGCCCGTTGAGGTCGTTGTCGATGCCGTCGAGGCAGTCGGTCTCGGTCTCCGCGGCCATGGAGAAGTCGAGGGTCAGGGTGAAGGCGCCCGCATCGGAGGGGAAGGACGAGTCCACCACGACGTAGTAGGTGCCGGGCTGGAGGAGCATCAGCGGGATCGCCGCCGGGACGCTCGTGGTGGCCGCACAGGCCAGCTCGCTCTCCATCATGCAGTCGCCGCCGTACAGGTACACCGCCGGGTAGAGGTAGCTGGTGTCGAAGTCGTGGCTGATCGCGACGCCGATGGCCTCCGCCACCTCGAAGGTGTAGACCAGATCCTTGGCGACCGCGGTGTCCGCATCGCAGGAGCCGGCGTGGTCGTTCTTGGCCTCGCTGGTGTCCCCGACGACCACGATATGGAGGCCGGCGTCGGCCTGCTTGATCGGGTTGCCCTCGTTGAGGGCAGCGGCCGCAGCGCAGCCCTCGCCCTCACACTCGGGCACCAGGCCGCAGTCGGTGTCGCCGCAGTCCCACAGCCCGTCACAGTCATTGTCCAGGCCGTCGGCGCACTCGCTCTCCGTGGCGCAGGCTGCATCCGCGCCGCAGTCGTCGTCACAGCAATCCACGAGGCCGTCGTAGTCGTTGTCCACGCCGTCGCCGCAGTCGATCTCGGTCGCGTAGACCGCCTTGACGTCGATGAGGAGCTGGTAAACCGCCTCGTCGCCCGCATAGGAGGCGTCCGCTACGATGTAGTAGGTGCCCGCGGAGAGGAGGATGTCGCCGGTCCAGGCGAAGCCACTGGTTGCCTTGGCGCAGACCAGCTCAGCGCCACCGCCGCAGGGTGCGTCGGTGATGTACACTGCAGGGTAGTAGAAGCCCTGGAAGTCCATGCCCACGTTCACCGCGACGGTCTCGGCCACGGTGAGCTCCCAGACCGCGTCCGCGGTGGTGGCGGTGTCGGTGTCGCAGGAGCCGGTGAAGTCGTTGGCGTAGCCGACGGTGGTGCCCCAATACTCCAGGGTCACTCCGTCGTAGGTCCCGTCGAGGGCCACGCCGTCGTTGACCACGAGGACGTCCTCGCAGGTGTCGCCGGCGCCGCAGCCCGCGGTGCCCATGCAGTCCTCGTCATCACAGTCCACCAGGCCGTCACAGTCATTGTCCGCACCGTCCACGCACCAGTCCTCGAACCCGCATCCCGGCGCGGCGGCGCAGTCGTCGTCGCAGCAGTCCACCAGGTCGTCGCCGTCCTCGTCGCCGCCGTTGGTGCAATCGTACTCGGTGAGCGCCGTGAGGGTCAGGGAGAGGTCGTAGTACCCGGTGGTGATGCCATAGCCGGAGACCCAGACGAAGTAGGTGGCCGGGCCGTCCAGATCGGCGGAGATGGTCTCCGCGATGTTGATCCCGCCCGTGTCCGCGCTGAACAGGGTCACGCCGTTTGCATCGAGGATGGTGACCTTCCCGTCGAGGCCGCCGCTGGGAGTCAGGGACAGGGACAGGGCGTGGTCGCCCAGGATGGAGAACTTGAAGTGGTCCACGTCCATGGCGGCAGGGGAGACCGTGGCGGCCTCGGACTCGAAGCCCATGTTGCTGAGGTCGCCCAGGTCGTAGGCGGTCTCCTGGGTGTCATTGGGCTCGTAGAGGTCCAGGCAGTACAGGTCCGCAGCGCAGTCGTCGTCCGCGCAGTCCACGGCGCCATCGACGTCGTTGTCGGTGCCGTCGTAGCAGATCGTCTCGCTCGAGGGGGGCGCCGCAAAGTCCAGCTCGAAGGTGAACGGACCGGCGTCCCCGACGTAGCTCGCGTCGATGACGAAGAAGTAGACCCCCGCGGGCAGGGCCAGGTCGAGCTCCGCCGCGCCGGACGTGGCCGTATCACAGCCCAGGAGCAGACCTGCGTCGCAGTCCGCGCCCATGGCGTAGAAGGCCGGCCAGAAGGACCCGGCGAAGTCATGGGTCGCGTGGATCACGACCGGATCCTGGACCTCCAGCATGTACACCGCATCCGGGGAACCGGCAGCGCCGGGCGCGCAGGCGCTGTAGAAGTCCTGCAGGCCCTCGGTGTTGCCCTGGTAGGTCAGGGTCTGTCCGTAGAGCGCTGCGGTGACCGGCAGGCCCTCGTTGATCGCAAAGGGCTTCGCGCAGTTGTCGCCGTCGAAGCCCACGCAGAGCGGATCCTCACCGCAGGCCTCGTCGTCGCAGTCCGTCGCGCCGTTGAGGTCATCGTCGATGCCGTTGATGCAGTCCACCTCGGTGGCGGGCACTGCATCGAAGGACACGGTCAGGGTGAACGGCCCCGCGTCGTTGCTGTAGGACGCGTCGAGGACCAGGAAGTAGAGCCCCGCCGGCAGGGCCTGGTGGAACGTGGCTGCGTCGGACTTCGCGGTCATGCAGCCGAGCTCGTTCTCGGCCAGGCAGTCCCCGCCGAACACGTAGAGGGCCGGCCACTTGTTCCCGGAGAAGTCGAAGGAGACGTCCACGACGAGTGGGTTCAACAGCTCGAAGCTGTAGATGAGGTCGGGGCTGTTGGCCAGGTCCCCGTTGCAGGACCCGACGACGTCGTCCATCATCCCGGCGGTGGTCCCCGTGAGGACGATCTCGGTACCCGCAGCAGCCAGGGTGAGGGGCGCCTCGGTGAGGAGGAGGGCGTCCCCGCAGGTCTCACCGGTGAGGATGTTGCAGACCTCGGCATCGGCGCACTCGTCGTCGTCGCAGTCGATCATGCCGTCCGCGTCGTTGTCCACGCCGTCGCCGCAGTCGATCTCGGTGTTCGAAGGCAGGAAGACCTCGACCTCGAGTCCGTAGGTACCGACGTCGCCGGGATAGGCGCCGTCCACGGTGATGAAGTAGGTCCCCGGCTGCAGCACGACGGTGAGCATGGTCGCGCTCGAGGAGTCATTCGCCGCGCAGAAGAGATCCTCTGTGCAGGCTTCGTTCAGGATGTACAGGGCGGCCCATGCGCCGCCGTCGAAGTCGGCGCTGATCTGGAGGCCGAGGGCCTGGGCCAGCTCCACCTTGTGGACGGTGTCCGCGGCCGCCGCGGTGTCCGCGTCGCAGGAGCCGGAGAACACGTTGGTCTTGCCGATGGTGGTGCCGAAGAACTGGATCACGGCGCCGGCGTCAGCCGCGGTCAGGGGCACCCCCAGGGTGAGGTCGAAGGCCTCGCCGCAGAGGTCACCGCCGGGCTGGCAGGCCATATTCAGCGCACAGTCGTCGTCGTCGCAGTCGACCAGGTCGTCCTGATCGTCGTCCTCGTTGTTCGCACAGTCCTCGACGCAGATGAACTTGCCGGGCAGGCAGGTGCCATCCCCACAGACGTCGTCGTCGGTGCACTCGTTGTCGTCGTCGCAGGCGTCCCCGTCGTCCAGGGTGTCGTAGACGCAGCCCTGCTCGAGGTCACAGGTATCCACGGTGCAGGTGTTCCCGTCGTCGCAGAGGCCGTCCTCCGGCCCGTGGGTGACGGCGTCGTTGTCCTCGTCGCACTCGTCGAGGGTGCAGTCGAGGCCGTCGTCGAGCTCGGGGGCCTCCCCATCGGAGCACTCGCCGTTGTCGGGATCGCAGGTCTCGACGCCGTTGCAGAACTCGCCGTCGTCGCACTCCACGGGCGCCCCGACGCAGGAATCCCCATCGCAGGTGTCGCCGGTGGTGCAGAGGCTGCCGTCCTCGCAGGTCTCGCCGTCGAGGATCGCGGTCTGGCAGCCGAGGGTCGACTCGCAGACGTTCGCGGTGCAGGGGTTGCCGTCGTCACAGTTGTCGTCGTTGGGGACGTGGACGACCTTGTCGTCGTCCTCATCGCAGCCGTCCAGGGTGCAGTCGACGCCGTCGTCGATCTCGGGGGCCGCCCCGTCCTCGCACGTGCCGGTGTTGGCGTTGCAGGACTCGGCGCCGTTGCAGTACACGCCGTCGTCGCAGGCCTTGGTCATGCCCACGCACTCGCCCTCGACGCACATGTCGTCCACGGTGCAGAGGTCCCCGTCGTCGCAGGTGTTCTCAGTGGGGGTCAACTCACACGCCCCCGCAACGCACGCGTCGCTGGTGCAGGGGTTGTCGTCGTCACACTCGGCGTCTTCCGTGCAGATGATCCCATCGCCGCCGGCGTCCACCACGGCGTCCCCGTCTCCGTTCCCGCCGCCGCCGCCGGTGCAGCCGACGGCACCGAGGGTCAAGGCCAATCCCAGGATCAGGACCCACTGAGTCATGAGGTTCTTCATCGCAAATCTCCCGTTTCGAAATAGAAATGGCATCGAACTCGATTCTGATGTCAGAGTGTCGCGTTTGGGGCATCTTAAAAGGAAGAGGATGGCTTTTCAAGAGGAAAGCAGGCGACCTCGTGCCTCAGCGACCTTCCTCCAGGGTGGTGATGATGTCGTTCGCCTGGCGGAGCCGCCGAAAGGCCTCCACGAGCATCGTGTAGGCGATGTTGGCATTGCCCAGGAGCGCCGAGCGGAAGGCCTCCTTGTCGAGGGCGAGGAACTTGGAGAGCTCGGTGGTGACCACCGTCGCAGACCGCTTCACGTCGTCCCCGACGAGCGCCATCTCTCCGAAGTAGTCCCCCGGGCTGAGGATGTCCACGGTCTGCGCGCCGTGCTCCAGGTAGTTCTTGACCACCTGCACCTCGCCTTCCACGAGACAATAGAGTCGATCCGCTGCGTCCCCTTCACGGACGACGACCTCGCCGGCGTCCATGGCGACGACCTGGACCGCCGGACGGAGCGCCTCCAGATCGTCCTCGTCGAGGGGGGAGAAGATCGGGATCGCCCGCAGGGTGGACATGTTGAACAGCTCGCTGACCATCGAAGACCTCCATGTCGGTTCGGCCAGAAGGAGTCTAGCCCGGAAAACCGCTCCGGGCAAGCTCATGAGTCCAGGTCTTCCGGCGCAGGGAGGAGGCCCTTCTCGCGCCCCCTGGGGGCCTCGACCTCGCGGACCTTGAAGCGCCCCACGAGGCCCGAGAGATCCCGCGCCCGGTTTCGGATGCTGTTGCCCTCCTCCACCGACTGCTGGGAGGCCTGGAGGGCCTCGTTCGCGATCCGCTGGACCTCGCGCATCATCTGCACGATGTCGTCGGACGCGATGGCCTGCTCCTTGACCGCCTCTGCGGTCTCGCCCATCACCGAGGAGATCTCCGAGAGGCGGTGGAGGGTGACGTTGACCAGGGAGCCGCCGTTGTCGACCTCGCTCCGGCCGACCTCCATCGCGCGGACGGACTCCGAGGTCCATCGCTGGACCGCGCCGATGTTCTCGATGATCTCCTTGGAGTTCCGCTCCACCCGGCGGGCCTGCTGCTGCATCTCCTGGGCCACCACGGCGAAGCCCTGCCCGGCGGCGCCGGCGCGGGCGGCCTCGATGGAGGCGTTCAACGCGAGGACCGTGTTCTCCTCGGTGATGCGGTTGATCATCTCCGCGATCTTGCCGATGTTCTTGACGTTCTCCTCGAGCTTGCGGATCCGCATCCAGGCGTCATCCATGGCCTTGCGCAGGCGCTCCATCCCCTGGTCCGTGCTCTCGACGGACGCCTGCCCCTCGGTGGCCATGCGGGCCCCGTCGTTGGCCCGCTGGGAGATCTCCTGGATCGTCCGGCTCAGCTCGTTCACCTGGGAGGTGGAGTTCTCGATGCGGTGGACCTGATCCTGGGCGCCCTCGAGCATCCGGGTGCTCACCAGGGAGATCTCCTGGGCGGAGCTCCCCAGCGCGAGGCTCGAATCCCGGATGTGGAACACCATGCGGTTGAGGCCCTCGAGGAGCTCGTTCAGGGCCCTCCCCAGGGCCGCGATCTCGTCCGCACCCCGCACCGGGATTCGCTGGGACAGATCCGCCTCCCCGGAGGCGAGGGCGCCGACCATCTGCCGGAACCGGTTGATGGGACGGGTGATGGTGCCCGCCAGGAGGAAGGCCAGCACGATCGCTGCTGCGACGCCTCCGAAGCCGACGTAGAGCACCGGAAGGAGGTTGTCGTAGACCCGGGCGTCATAGCTCGTTCGGACCCGGAACAGGACCAGATCACCGAGGACCCCGTGACCGCCGGGCCCGACCCCCTCCAGGACCCGCAGGTGGTAATCCCGCGTGGTGCCCCTGAGATCGAAGATGCGGACCTCGGTGTCGCCCTCCATGGTGGTCCGGGCGGTGTCATGGAACTCCTTGGTCAGCTCACCGAAGTCGTCCCTGGGGAAGGTCGCTGCGGCCACCGCCCCGTCCACGACGAACATCAGCTCATGCTGCTTCGTCTTGTCGTTGTCCGACTGCTGCTTGTAGTCCGCGAAGATGGAGTCGGCGGGGGCGGCGAGGAACAGGCCTCCCACCAGCTCACCCTGCACGGTCACGGGATATGCGGCATAGAGGTAGAGGCCGCCCGGTTTCGCTTCGAGGAGCCCGGTGGAGAACCGGGCGGCCCGCAGGTCGTCGAGGGCCTTCGAGGAGAAGATCGACTGATCGATGTTGCCCGCGCAAGCCAGCGCCTCTGCGTAGGGTCCCAGGAAGCAGACGGCGTCGTAGGGCATGCTCAGTGAGAGTTCAGTGCGGGCTTGCTCCGCCAGCGCCAGCATGGCCGTCTTGTCTCCGGCGTGCAGGGCGCGGAGGACGTCGGCGTCCCGCGCCAGGGTCCGGACCGCGAACTCCACGGACCCGCGGACGCTGTCCTGGAACGAGAGGAAACGACTCATGTGCTTGTCGAGATAGTCACCTCGCGCCGCTGCGTCGCGCATCTTCCCGTGCAGGACCACGAGGGTCGACCCGACGGTGAGGAGCACCAAGGCCACGATGACGTACAGGATCCGACTCTTCAGGCTCCACAGACGACTCATCCGATTCCCCCTACCCCACGATCAGGCGCATCACGCCGTCGGTGTCCGACAGATCCGCCAGGAGGTGCTCGGGCCCGAGGGCCAGGAGGTCCTCCTCCGGGGTCCACCCCGTGAGGACCGAGAGCACGGGCATGCCCGCAGCGTGCCCTGCCTGGATATCCAGGGGACTGTCGCCGACCACGAGGACCCGCTCCGAGGGGATGTCCTCCCCACGGGCCTCCCGGCCGCGCGCCCCGGCCAGGCGGGTCAGCTCAGCCCGGTCCTTGCTGTCGGAGCCGAAGCCGCCGAAGGGCAGGAGCGCCCCGAGGCCCACGGCGCCGATCTTCAGGTACGCGCCGCGCCGGAGGTTGCCGGTGGCCATCCCCACGGTGACCCCGGCCTCTACCAGGCGCTCCAGGAGGACGCGGATCCCCGGCATCATCCGCACCTGGACCCCGGGCCGAGCCAGCTCGATCTCGAGGTGGGCCAGGTACCGCTCACAGACGGCGTCGGCCTCCTCGTCGGTGGGCACCCGGTCCAGGTGGGTCGAGAACGCATCGTGGACGATCCCCAGGTCCGTGCACCCCACGAAGTCGTAGCCGGAGAACGCATCGGGGATGCCATGGAGCTCCAGGAAGGTGCGCTGCAGGGACCGCTTCCCAGCGCCGCTCGAGTCGAGCAGGGTGCCGTCCACGTCGAAGAGGACGATCGGGTAGCTCATCACCCTTACCTGGACCCGCCCTTCTTCCCCTTCTTCTTCACCGGCTCCGCCCCGGCGGAGTAAATCTTGATGATCGCGGCGGCAGCAGCGACGCGCACGGTGTCCTCGGTCTCCAGGAGGAGATCCTTGAGCTTGTCCAGCTGCTCGCTGCCGGACTTGACCAGCCTCGACGCGTGCTGGATGGACCGGACACGGAGGCCCATGTTCTCGTCCTTGTAGAAGGTCTCGAGGATCGGCAGCACCGCCTCTCCCTTGAGAACCACGAGGCGATCGAGGATGTAGGTCTTCAGATCGCCGTGCTTCGTCGTGAAGAGCGCCTGCTCCAGGACCTCGAGCTCCTTCTCGGGCGCCATGAATCGGAACGCCATGACCGCGTCCTTGCGGGCCTCGGGATGGATGCCCGCGATGGCGGTCTTGAGGTGGGGCAGAAAGGCCTCGCCCAGCTCCTTGGCCATCTCCTCCATGAAGCCCGGCGGGAGCCAGCCCAGGGCCCGCTCGAAGGCGGGTCGAGCCTCCCCGGCGGAGATGCGCAGCAAGGCCTTGAGCGCGGTGGCCCGATCCTCCTGGGAGTAGTTGTTGCTCATCACGTTCTGGAGCGTGAGCAGCGCGTCCCGGTGGTGGATCCCGGCCAGCGCCGCCACGGCCTCGGACTTCACCGTGGGATCCGTGACGAGGAACGACACCACCCGGATCACGGAGCGATCCCCGATGTTCCCGAGGGCCTTGACGATCATCTTCCGCACCGCGGGGTCGTACTCGTTCATCAGCGCGCTCTCGAGGGGCCCCACGGACTCGGCCTGGCGCAGCTCGCCGATGGCCTCGATGGCCCGTATCCGCACCATCTGGTTCCCGTCGGCGAGGAGGTCATGGAGCGTGGGCAGCGCCCGATTGCCCTGCACCCGGCCGATGAAGAACACCGCGGTCGCCCGGACATCTGTGTTGGTGCTGTTGATCTGCTTGTAGATGCGGTCGTAGATCTCCTCGACGCCAGCGACGGTCAGCAAGTCATAAGCGGCGTAGAGGGTCTGGGCGTTGGGATCCCCGTACAGGAACATCTTCGCCCGCTCGACCACGTCCGGGTTCTTTGCGACGCCCTTGAGGGAGACGAGGCACCGCACCTGATTCCTGACCTCGTTGTCGTCGCAGAGGGGCAGCAGGATGTCCACGGCGACAGCGTCACCCCGCGCCGCAGCGACCTCCGCAGCCGCGAACTGGACCTCCTGGTCGTCGTCGGACTTCAGGTAGGCGCTGAGGAAGGGCATCTGGTAGTCGGTCCCCAGGGTCTTGAGGAACCCGAAGACCTGGAGGAGCTCGGCCTTGCCGAGGCTGGGAATGGCCGAGGCCAGGAGGGGGAAGGTCTCCGGCGTGCCGAACTCCTGGAGGTGCTCCATCAGGTAGGCGCGGATCTCGGGGATCTCCTTGCCCACCTTCAGGAACTCCATCAGGAAGTCGCGGTCCTTCTCCCGAAGGAAGGCCATGACGTCGGGGAGGACCTCCCCGGTCTTCATCGCGATCTCGACGAGGAGCTCGAAGGCCTCCGCCCGCTCCATCTCCAGGAGGAGCGGCAGGGGGCTGCTCTCGCCGGCGTAGAGGGACTGATCGACCATGGCCCGGGCCAGGTCCTTCCGGTAGGCCGGGTTGCCCAGCCGGATCAGGGTCCGGATGGCGGCCCGGCGGACGATCCACTGGGGATCCTTGAGAGCATCGATGACGTAGTCCTTCGTGGTCTCCGCCTTGACCAACGCGACGTTCTCCACCGCCAGGGCGCGGGTGGCCATGTCCGGGCTCCGGGTGCCCTTCTCCAGCACAACGTAGAGCTCGTTCTTGAGGTCGTCGCTCATCGCCGACGCCCCTTGGCTCATCTTGGGATTCCTGCCGCGGGGTCCGAGCGCCTCGGCCTGGGAGACGACACCGATCACCATGACCACCGCGAGACCGAGGAAAATCAGTCGACGCATCACCACTCGTGCTCCTTCGTGGGAGTGTTCCGATCGCATTGACACCCGATGATTCAACACCCTAGAGTACTTGTTGTCAACCCGCACGGGGAGGAACATGGACCCACGCGACACGCGAGGACGGAGCCCGGGTGAGCCCCGAATCTTCCTGGTCCGCCACGGACGCTCCGAGGGCAACCGCGGCGGGATGCTCCTGGGACGGGGGGATCCCCCCCTCACCGCAGCCGGGCAGGCGGAGGCCGACGCAGCCGGGGCCCTCCTGGCCCGGCGGAGCCGGCCCGGGGTCCGCCTGTACACCAGCCCCCTCCAGCGGGCCCGGAACACGGCACGCCGGATCGGCGCGAACATCGGTGTCCCCGTGAGGTTGGCGCCACCCCTGGTGGAGCTGGACATGGGCCGACTGGAGGGCAAGACCTGGACCGAGGTCCCGAGGGAGCGGGCCCGCTGGGAGGCGGCGCCGGATCGGTACCGGTTCCCTGACGGCGAATGCCTCGACGACGTCGCCCGGCGCTGCGAAGCCTGGTACATGGAGGAGGTCGGGGATCGCGATGGCGATCTCTCGGGGGACACCATCATCGTGGCCCATCTCTTCGTCATCCTGGCGCTGACGGCCCGTCTGATCCGCCTGCCCCTGGACGAGATCCTCCGCCTCTACGTCGAGCCAGGGGGCGTCGTGGAGCTGCACCGGCGCGGGGAGGCGGCGCTGCTGCACGGGCTCTACCCGGCGCGGCTGGGTTGAAGTCCATGGACAACGACACGATCCGCGAGGTGGTCCGACGCCTGGAGTCGGAGGTCCGGAAGTGGCGGGAGCCCATCATCTCCCAGCTCGCGGGCCAGGGCGGTCGAGATCCATTCCAGGTGCTCATCGGGACGCTCCTGAGCCTCCGCACCCGGGACGAGACCACCGCCGGCGCGATCGACCGCCTCTGGGCCCTCGCTGACAGCCCGCAGGCGATGGCGCTGCTCACCCCCGAGGCCATTGTGCAGGCCATCTACCCCGTGGGCTTCTACAACAACAAGGCCCGGACGATCCTCGAGGTCTGCCGGCAGCTCCTCGAGCGCTGGGGGGGCCGGGTCCCGGACGACCTCGACCTCCTCCTCACCCTGCCGGGTGTGGGCCGGAAGACCGCGAATCTGGTGGTGGCCATCGGCTACGGCAAGGACGCGATCTGTGTGGACACCCACGTCCACCGCATCTCGAACCGCTTCGGCTACGTGAAGACGAAGTCTCCGGACGACACCGAGACGGCCCTCCGCAAGACGCTGCCCCGGGAGCACTGGATCCGGTACAACGATCTCCTCGTCGCCTTCGGCCAGCAGCTCTGCGGGCCGCTGTCGCCGCGGTGCTCCAGCTGCCCCATCGAGGACCTCTGCCCCCGGATCGGCGTCACGCACCATCGCTGACCTCCTTTTCCCTTGACCGCCCCCGCCGCACCCGCGTACCGTCACGCTGACGATTTCTCAGACCACAGAGAAGACCAATCTCAGGAGGCGACATGCAGCACAAGATCGAGTACGCGCCTTCCTTCGCCATGGCGCGCTTCGACCTCGAAGCGGGCGAGGAGATCGTGGTGGAGGCGGGGTCCATGGTCGGGATGAGTCCCCACATGGGGGTCAAGACCTCCATCGGCGGGACCAGGCAGGGGATCTTCGGGAAGCTCGTGAACTTCTTCATCGCCCTGATCCGGAAGCTCCTCGGCGGTGAATCCATGTTCTTCAACACGTACTCCCCCGCGGGGAAGGCCGGGACCCTCTACGTGGCCCCAGCCCTGGTAGGCGACCTGCTCGCCCTCCAGCTGACCGCGGGCAAGGGTGTGATCATCCAGCCCGGGAGCTTCGTCTGTGCGACCCCCGGGGTGGTCCTCAAGACCAAGTGGGGCGGACTGAAGTCGATCTTCGGGCGGGAGGGGGCGTTCCTCCTCAAGGCCGAGGGTACGGGCACGGTCTGGGTCAACGCGTACGGGGGAATCAAGGAGATCGAGTGCACCGGGAGCTACATCGTCGACACCGGCCACATGGTGGCCTTCGACGAGAACCTGAACTTCAAGCTGCGCATGGCCGGCGGCGGCGCGTGGACCGCGTTCAAATCCGGCGAGGGCTTCGTCTTCGAGTTCCAGGGCCACGGGAAGCTGCTCCTCCAGAGCCGCAACCTGGACACCCTGGTCTCCTGGATCACACCGGCGCTGCCGTAGAAAGGAGGTAGAGGAATGGACATCCAGATCGATCACGGTCCGGCCTACTCCCTGGCGGTGTGCAAGCTCGCGCCGGGCGACTCGATCCGGGCGGAGAGCGGCGCCATGGTCTCCCAGACCGCGAACCTGCGGATGGAGACCAGCAGCAAGATGGGGAAGACGGGCGGCCTCCTCAAGGGGCTGGCCCGGAAGATGCTGACGGGCGAGTCGTTCTTCATGAACGTCTTCCACGCGGAGTCCGGGGCCGGTGAGGTCAACCTGGCCCCGGCGAACGTCGGCGACATCACGCAGCACGCCCTGAACGGGGAGCTGTTCATCCAGTCGAGCTGCTACCTGGCGAGCCACCCGGACATCGACATCCAGACGAAGGTCGGCGGCTTCAAGAACTGGTTCGGGGGCAAGGGCTTCTTCATGCTCAAGGCATCGGGCGCGGGACCCCTCCTCCTGTCCGCCTTCGGCGCGATCCACGAGATGGACCTCACCGAGCCCTTCATCATCGACACGGGGCACATCGTCGCCTTCGAGCCGACGCTCAACTTCAAGATCAAGCGGGTCGGGAGCTGGTTCTCGACCTTCTTCAGCGGCGAGGGCTTCGTGTGCGAGTTCTCCGGGACCGGGACGCTGTGGATCCAGACCCGAAACCCGTCGGAGTTCGGCAACAAGGTCGGGCCCAAGCTCCCGCCGATGTAGGCGGAAGGAGGCGAGGCATGCAACACAAGATCGAGATCAAGCCGGAATACGCGATGCTCAACGTGACCCTCGAACCCGGCGAGAAGCTCGTGGCGGAGAGCGGCGCCATGGTCGGGATGGACACCCACCTCGACATGAAGGCCCAATCCCGCGGCGGGATGCTCAAGGGGCTCAAGCGGAAGCTCATGGGGGGTGAGAGCTTCTTCCAGACCACCTTCACGGCCAAGGACAAGCCCGGCCAGGTCCTCATCGCACCAGGCGCCCCCGGGGACATCGAGGAGAGGGTCCTCGGGCCGGGACAGAACCTGATGCTCCAGTCCAGCGCGTTCCTGGCCTGCACGGACAGGGTCGAGCTGGACACCAAGTGGGGCGGTGCGAAGGGCTTCTTCAGCGGGACGGGGATGTTCCTGCTCAAGGCCACCGGTCCCGGCACGGTCTGGTTCTCCACCTTCGGCGCGGTCCGGGCCATCGAGGTCAAGGACGAGTACATCGTGGACACGGGCCACATCGTGGCCTTCCAGGAGACCTTGAACTACAGCATCTCCAAGGTGGGCGGTTTGAAGGGCCTGCTATTCAGCGGCGAGGGCCTGGTGGCTCGCTTCAAGGGACAGGGGACGCTCTGGATCCAGACGCGCAACCCCTCCAGCTTCGCGGCCTACCTCAACCCCTTCCGTCCGGTGGAGAAGAACTAGCACGCCGTCCCCCTCCACCTCCTGCCACCAGCTTGCGCCGCGACCATTCAGACGCAGGAAGAGCATGCCCCGGTCCACGAGCTCCGTGAACCGATCGTACGCGCGGCGGTCCGCCGCCAGCATCCCGATGACCCAGACCAGGGGCGTCCCCGGCGCAACACACACCTGCACTACGCTGCGCCCGGCTCGAGCCAGGGGCGTCCCCGCCATGTGCACCATCAACCTGCATTCCCGGTCGACCACCGTCGCTTGTTCGCGCTCGCTCGCTGCATCCATGGTCCTTGCTCCGACTGGAGGGATCCGATTGCCGTGCAGCTGGGATACGCCCACAGGGCAGCGAGGTTCTATCCGATCGCCCGGGGCAGGGTCACTGCGCCGCATCCGCGTCGGTCAGGCCCGGCGCACAGCCGGCCCAGCCGGCGGCGCAGCAGGCCGCGATGAGGGGGAGTCCGAGGCCGCCACCGGCGGTGGCCGCCCCGAGGGCAGCGAGGACCAGCGCGCCCCCACCCTTCGACATGCGGTAGATCACCATGTCGATGAGCATCTTGGTGCGGTACCGGGCGTCGAAGGGCAACGGGATGTAGAGCAGCTCCTTGCTGCTGCGGAAGAGGGAGTAGTCCACGATCTTGAACCAGGCCAACGCAACGGCGGCGGTCCAGAAGCCGGGGACGAGGATCGCCGTGACCGCGAGGGCGAGGTGGCCCAGGGGGTAGAGGAGGTGCAGGCGACGGAGAGACAGGACGGCGAGCACCGCGGGCGCAACCAGGTTCAGGAGCATCGAGCCGCCGTTCACCGCGGCCCAGAACGCGGCCTCCCGGGCGGCGCGGAGATCCACGTCCGGAAAGGCCTCCTTGAGGTGGACGTGGAAGGTCACGTCCATGGTCGCTGAGAAGAGCTGGCCCAACGCGATGATCACCGCCAGAAAAACCAGCTTCCTGTGGCTCCGGAAGAGCCCGAGGCCCAGATGCCCGTGTGAGGTGGAGGCCCCCCCCGGACCACGATGCTCCGCTCCGACGGGGGTCCGGCGGTGGGCCGCGTCCATGAGCAGGAGGAAGGGCACGAGGCTGCTCGTGGACGCGGCCACGAGGGCCCAGGAACCCGCCGCCTCCGCAAGCCAGGACACGAGGCCGTTCCCGGCCATCGCACCGAGACCCCCGACGATGAGGAGCAGGCCGTACAGCCGCTTCCCGGTCCGCGTATCCACGCTGCTGTTCGCAAAGGCCCAGAACTGCTCCACGAGGAGCACGATGTAGGCCTCCCGCCACAGGTAAAGGCCGAAGGCCCCGTCGCGGCCCCGGATCAGGACCGGCGCCAGGAGGAGGGCGGCGGACGCGATGGTGGTGATCGAGAGTGTCCGACGCGGGCCCTGCGCGCTGAGGAGCCGCGCATAGGGGATCATGACGAGGGTCACCACGGCGGGGACGAGCGCCATGGCCCAGAACATGTTCTCCGGCCCCACCAGGTCGGAGTAGAGGGAATTGGAGAGGGGGCGGATCATCCCGTAGCTGACCATGAGCGAGAAGCCACCCGCCAGGAGCCGGACGAGAACTCCGGAGGGCACGCTGCCTAGTCCACGACTGGAGTGCCGTCGCTGAGATGCGGCCTGTCGTCGCTCGGCGCCCATGCGCAGTCCGCCGTGACCGAGAGGTCCAGGCCCACGTCGGCCGGATCCATGCGAAAACGCTTCAGGTGCAGGGCATCGACCGCCTCGCCCCAGAGACCCGGGGGGAGGGTGAAGGGCTCGCTCGTCGCCTCGAAGCGAACACGGTCACCCTCGGAGAGTCGCGCAGTGAGCCGACACGCAGCGACGGTCCCGAAGGGGTTGATCATGGGAACCGAGATCACAACACCCTTCCCATACGCCACCTGATCCAGGGGGACCTCGGGGACCAGGACCTGCTCGTTCCGGCACCGCCGGGCGAGGACGGCGACCCCGTGCTCACCCGGCGTGGTCAGGCACGTCGCCGGGTCCCCGGAGACCACCGCACGACAGATCTCCCTCACGGGGACGGGCACGGTCTCACAGGAGAGAGCGGGATCCACGCGAAGCGCCTCCGCGAGCACCCTCCATCGGCAGATCAACAACAGCGGGGGGATGGACTCGATCAGGGGCCATGCACGCCGACAGACGTCGAGGTTCAAGAGCGTGAGGGTGTGACAGGTCCCATCGTCAGCGGCGCAGCCGATGGATCGCTCCGGTCGGCCCAGGGTCGTCCGTTCGCAGAGACGCCGGAGATGGGAATCCTTGAGCTCCGCGCACCGGAGATGGTCACCCTCGAGGGCAGCCATGATCGCGGTGACCGAGACCTGACACCCCCTGTAGAACGCCGGATGGTTCTTGACCTTGCAGAGCTCGGGGCGGCGCCTCGTTGCGGCGAGACAGGTCAGATCCATGAGGGGTTCACCGCTGACGCAGGACTCGAAGACGGCGCGCCGCGAACGATGTGTGGCCTCGAGGACCACGTTGGACATATCCTGGATGCGCCCGGTGATTCGGTACAGGGCTTCCCAGGTGCGCTCGCGGGCCTGACGGTTCCGCCGGACGAGCCGCTCGTTCTCCCACCGCTGGATCGCGTCCCGTCCACCGCAGTCCATGGTCGGCCGCGGAGGCATCCCGAGCGCGTCCAGGACCAGCGTCGGCTCCTCCTGTGCGGACGCCACCGCGGGCACGGTGAGGACACCGGAGAACAAGACGAAGACAGCGATGGACATGCGTCGCAACACGGCCCCTCCTTTCGTGAGGAAACGATACACGGTGGAACTGTTTTTGCAACAGCGGGTAACCTGGACCGCCGGCCCGGCTCTTCCGTGTCGAGGCAGAGGTCACCTGACTCTCCGGAGGTCACCATGGGATTCATCGAGAAGCTGTTCAGCGCCAGGAGCAACGCAACGCCCGTTCACGTCAACGACTCGAACTTCCGACAGGAGGTCCTCAACCACGACGGCCCCCTGCTCCTGGACATCTGGGGCCCGGGCTGCGCGCCCTGCCAGCGACTGGTCCCCGTGCTTCAATCCCTGGCGAAGGAGTACGATGGCCGGGTCAAGATCTGCGAGCTCAACGCGGCAGAGGCCCCGAGGACCGCCTCCAAGCTGGGCGTCCGCGGGACACCGACCATCGTGGTCTACCGCCGCCGCTCGGAGATCGGTCGCCTCGTCGGGTTTCACCCCAAGAGCTACTTCGTCCAGATGATCGAGACCGAGTTCGGAGATGAACCCCAGGTCCAGCCGGTGACGCCCGAGGCGACGTCGACGAACACGGCGGCCGTCGACGCCGACGCGCAGGGGCTCTCCAGAAAGGCCCAGAAGAAGCGTGAGAAGAAGGCCCGGCAGATCGCCCGCGTCGCGGGCTGACGATCACCAGGCGATCAACCCCATCACACCCCGCTCCTTGCCCTTCCCGGGCTCCTCCAGGGCCCAGGAGCAGGTCGTCTCGATGTCGATCCTGTCCGATGGAGACGCTGGCTGGAGCGCAACATCCACAGGAGTGACCGCCACGGTCTCCTCGGCCTCGGCGGGGGCCAGGGGGAACCACGGCAGGTTCACCCGACGCGTCCCTCCCGCGCCCTGGAGCGCCACCGTCGTCCTGCAACGCCCTGCGCTCGGGAACGCGTTCACCAGGGAGAACCGGAGGCGCACGCCGCCCCACTCCCCGGTGATCTCCGGTGCCCAGCCCGGGTCGAGGGTCGCGTCCCGACAGCGGCGATCGAGGAGGACCCCCGCCTCCTGCGGCCCCGGCCCGGGGCACAGGTCCGGGCTGGCGGAATAGACCGCCAGGCAGGCGGTGCGGCGCGCCGGATCCAGGAGGGCGTCGCACCACCGGGGCTCGTTGGTCCGGATCGCCTCCCGCCAGAGGATCCCGTCGCAGCGTCCCTGCGCCGCCGGGATCGTCGAGAGGAGGATCCCCCCGCGGGCGCAGGTCCCGGGGGTGAGGGTGTCCATGGATTGCAGGGGGGGGCCCCCATGTTCGAGGTCCCGTGCGGCCTCGACCAGCTCGAGGCACCCCGCAGTCGCCTCCCAGGGCGCATAAACGCAGAGCTCGGCGCGGCGGGCGGCCACCGCGGCGCAGACCGTCTCCACCGGTCGCAACCCGTCGACGCAGTCGCTCCAACGGCTCCGGGCGGCCCGCCATGCCGCGAGGCGGCCCTCGTACTCTCCCGCACCCAGGCGCGCACCCACCCCGTGGGCGAATCGGGAGATCGCCTTGTTGGCTCGCTCGGTCAGTCGAAGCTCCCGCTCCGCGTCCCACTTCTCGATGCGCTTCCGACCCCCGCACTGGTTGGTCGGCCGGGGACCCATCCCCAGGCCATCGGCGGCAGGAACCGGGTCGGGATCGGGTCCCCCGAGGAGGCCGACCAGCAGAGACAAACCGATCATGAAGCCCACGGCGACTCCTCACCCGTCAAAGGTCGTGAACGCCCCGGAACCAGCCTCTCCCCCTCCTTCGAGGACGTGCAACGCGAAGGCGCAATCCGGCAGGACCCTCCAGGACCAGTCCCGGGACGCAGGTACGACCCGGAGATCCAGGGGGAGGGTCACTCCCCGCCAGGCCCGTGCGTTCCCCGCCAGGACGAACGGGGGCGAGGTCCCGCGACGCACCGCCCCGTCCGACGCCTCGGCCTCCAGGTGGAGGACGCACCGCGCCGCCTCCTGGAAGGGGTTGTAGAGGACCACGGAGAGGGTCGCAGCCCCGTCGGCCCACTGGACCGCTGGAGCAAGGATCCGCCCCACGGCTGCGTCCCGACACTGGGAGTCCAGGATCAACCCGGTCTCGAAGCGACCGGGCGACGGACAGGCCCCCGGGGCACGGGCGGCCACGGCGAGACACCCGTCGCGCCAGGCACCACCGAGCCCATCATCGCAACCGCCCACGCCCCGGGCCGCTTCGATCCAGAGCGCCCACCGACAGAAGAAGCGGAGCCCCGTGACCCAGCTCGACAGGATTCCGGGGATGCGACAGCTCCCGGGAGTGAGCCAGAGCGACCGGAGGCAGGCGGCGGCTCCCGCGGTACACCGCGGACGGCCGGTGGCCCCGAAGAAGCAGGTGTCCCGCCGCGCCGGGGTCTCCAGCAGATCGCAGGGGGTCGGATCCCCGGTCTCCGACGCCACCACCGCCATGGCCACCATCCTGCACATGCCGCGCTTGCCCGGATCGTCCTCCGCCTCGCAGAGGTCCGGGCGCCCGGACGCCGCTGCCACGCACACGTCGGAGCGCGGCGGCTGCGCTGCGAGGCACACGTGGTAGAGGGAGAGGGTCTCCTCCACCAGGGCCCTCTCGACGCCCCGGGACGCCTCGGTGAGCCGGGGCTCCATTGCATGGGTCCAGGTCCCCACGGCCCTCCCGGCGATCTCCTCGAGGCGCTCGATGCGCTCGGCCTCCCACAGCGCCATCATGGGCGCCCCGCCGCACTCGGGGGTCGGACGGGGGGACATCCCCGGCGGGATCTCCAGCTCCTGCGCCGCAACCTCGCCCGGGAAACCGAGGAACCACAGGAGGATGATTGGGAGGAGGCGTCGAGACATGAGTGTTCCCATGGCGCCTCGTACGCGGGCGCATCGCTGCATGCACCATAGCCTCAGCGGCGGCGGGGATCAATCGGCGCAGTCCACGGAATAGGCGCGCTGCCCCCCGCAGGGTGATCGCAAAGTCGACGTTGAACGCGCTTGACCGATCCTCGGGACCATGATCTTCACTTTACGTCGAGGCCTTGCGCTTCGGCAGAGGGAGGATCATGCCGAAGCGAGAGTCTGGAAGAGTTGATACCCCGTCGG